>CANMML010000190.1 GCA_947499005.1 uncultured Aquimarina sp. | reverse complement strand
ACGATATCTGTTAAGTTCAGATTCGTAGTCGATCCGTCCTCATCAACGTAATCGATGCTCTCATCATCTGCGTTTAAAGCAATTGTTGTTAAAGTCTCTAAATCATTAACATCTAAAATAGTTGTAGAACCATCTTCATCCGTATACGTGATTTCTCCTGTAGTTGTATTGGCGGCAATCGTAGTTAACGTCTCTAAGTT
>CANMML010000189.1 GCA_947499005.1 uncultured Aquimarina sp. | reverse complement strand
GCACGCAAGGGGTCACCGGTTCGACTCCGGTATTCTCCACAACGAGGAGGATCTATTGATTTAGGTCACCATTCGTCCCGATAGTTATCGGGAAGGTGTATCTCCACGATCTTTAGGTTGTAATATAATAGATAGTTTAAACACAGGATTCCAAAATTCGTTTAGCTATTGTTGTATTACTTACTGACAATAAGATAAAA
>CANMML010000188.1 GCA_947499005.1 uncultured Aquimarina sp. | reverse complement strand
TATGTTTACCAGTACAAGGATCATTTAGGGAATATCAGGTTATCATACGCAGATGATAATGGAGATGGTCAGGTTGGAGTAAGTGAGATCAGGGAGGAGAAGAACTATTATCCTTTTGGACTTACGCATAAGGGATATAACTCCACAATCCGAGGTAGAAAACACAACTACGGCTATGGTGGTTTTGAAGAAAATGATGA
>CANMML010000187.1 GCA_947499005.1 uncultured Aquimarina sp. | reverse complement strand
AATTAGAATAGAAATTAACAATATCAGAAGTAAGTTTTTCATTTAGTTATGATGTTTTTTTCAAATGGTGTAGAACGGTGAATATATGCATTCGTGCGAGCAGAAATTCAAGGAATTTCAGGTTGAGCACGAGTGCATATCTTTTTGTTTGACGCTAACTTAATTCAAACCAGCGACTAATCAAAATTATATGCACGGCTT
>CANMML010000186.1 GCA_947499005.1 uncultured Aquimarina sp. | reverse complement strand
CCTGTAGTTGTATTGGCTGCAATCGTAGTAAGTGTCTCTAAGTTCTCAACGATATCTGTTAAGTTCAGATTCGTAGTGGATCCGTCCTCATCTACGTAATCGATGCTTTCATCATCGGCGTTTAAAGCAATTGTTGTTAAGGTCTCTAAATCATTCACATCTAAAATAGTCGTAGAACCATCTTCATCTGTATACGTGATTTC
>CANMML010000185.1 GCA_947499005.1 uncultured Aquimarina sp. | reverse complement strand
ATCGTTGTCGCACATATCATTTTGATTAGTCGCTACTTTGAGCTAAGTTAGCAACTAACAAAAAGTATGTGCTTGTGCTAACCTGGAAATTCTCTGAATTTCTGCAACGCACGAAAACATACATTAAGCGTTAAAGGTAATCCGCCCTGTGTCGCTACAAAGGTAAGGGCATAAATCTTAAGGAGTTTTGCAAGTTTAAAATCG
>CANMML010000184.1 GCA_947499005.1 uncultured Aquimarina sp. | reverse complement strand
GTAATTCTAAAATTAAAGCCTTGATCATTGAAGGTGGTCCCTACAGATTGAGAAAACAGGGATAGCGTACCTAATGTAAAAATGAATAGTAGATATTTTTTCATGGTGATGATTTTATGATTTTTTCTATAAACCCAATTTATGCATTAGGATATATAAAAGGAGGACTTAGATTCTTGATTTGAGAAAAGAGTCCGTCCATCCAA
>CANMML010000183.1 GCA_947499005.1 uncultured Aquimarina sp. | reverse complement strand
GAAGTATAATTCAATAAGCCGCTTTTTAGCGGAACAGCGAAGCGACACCACAGCGTAATACGATCGAAGCCGTGGATACATTTGCCCGACTCAGGGCATGTATACACGTGAGTAGCAAAGGTTTTTTCTTTTTTTCAACTGAATGATAAAAACCTTTGATACGTCTGAGTGAGTCCAGCGGTGGAGCCACGCAAGTGTGTAGGGAT
>CANMML010000182.1 GCA_947499005.1 uncultured Aquimarina sp. | reverse complement strand
CGCTAGAATCCGCTGATCTCTGATAAAGTATTTATGAAGCTTTTAAAACCAAACGATGCAGTGATAACTCTGACCTCCAAAGCTTAGTATGGTGACTCAGAATTTTATAGCAAGTATACCTGTCAAAAGCGTACCACGATAAAAACAAATTTGATGTTTTCTTGAGCTTTTGATCGTTGGGTTGGGAGAGGAGATTGATGGTTGTAAT
>CANMML010000181.1 GCA_947499005.1 uncultured Aquimarina sp. | reverse complement strand
GAGAACTTAGAGACACTTACTACGATTGCAGCCAATACAACTACAGGAGAAATCACGTATACAGATGAAGATGGTTCAACGACAATTTTAGATGTAAATGATCTAGAGACGCTCACTACAATTGCTTTAAACGCCGATGATGAGAGCATCGATTATGTTGATGAGGACGGATCGACTACGAATTTGAACTTAACGGATATTGTTGAGAA
>CANMML010000180.1 GCA_947499005.1 uncultured Aquimarina sp. | reverse complement strand
TTCTTTTAAAACAAGAAAAATTTTAAAATATTTTTCTGCCGTTTTTCAAAATCATTCAAGGAACTTAAACCCTGCTCAACACTTAATTACTCAAGCGTTTTGCGGGCTGCAAAAGTATATCTTTTTTATTTCCTAACAAGAATAAAATTTACTTTTTTTCTCAACCTCTAAAAACATTTCTTTAACTCTCAATGAACCCATCTACTCCTT
>CANMML010000179.1 GCA_947499005.1 uncultured Aquimarina sp. | reverse complement strand
AATTCTTGGGCACTCGCTGTAAGTTGACGTTGTTCATCACTAGCTTTATTTTCCTTAGACTTTCTATAGGTTTCTCTGTCTCCATAACTGATATGACGTATTGCGGCAAGGTGTGTTTCTAAATGTTCTGCAGGGACTTTTAACTCTAAACTATCCATAGAAGCATTCGCCTTGACAGGAGCCGAATCTATCGCTTGAGTACTCCCTTTCACC
>CANMML010000178.1 GCA_947499005.1 uncultured Aquimarina sp. | reverse complement strand
TGGATTAGTAGAAACATCTTGAATCGATAATTTATCAACCCCAAATGTCCCTCGGTTACTACGCACCTTTTTAAAGGTACTCCAAACCTGTTCC
This sequence comes from uncultured Aquimarina sp., assembly GCA_947499005.1. Lineage (GTDB taxonomy): Bacteria > Bacteroidota > Bacteroidia > Flavobacteriales > Flavobacteriaceae > Aquimarina. Next base: position 121 of record CANMML010000178.1, on the reverse strand, counting down.
TTTAATATCGGCTGTGACTTTTGTTTCTCCTTGAAAATCATCCTAAAAAAAATCTAGTTGTAATACCAGTTAAAACTGTTAAGTCAGTCCCTTTGCTCCTACTTCATTACAAAGTAATCAT
>CANMML010000177.1 GCA_947499005.1 uncultured Aquimarina sp. | reverse complement strand
ACAATGAATGATGCAGACGGCGATGGTATCGATGATGCTTACGATCCAGATGCGGCAGGAAGTACACCAATTACTTCTCCAGAAGATACGGATGGCGATTTGACAGAGGACTTACCAGATTACTTGGATTTAGACTCTGATAACGATGGTCTTCCAGATACGAATGAAGCAGGCTTAAGTGATGATGGTACGACTACCGATACAGATAATGACGG
>CANMML010000176.1 GCA_947499005.1 uncultured Aquimarina sp. | reverse complement strand
ATAGGTTTCTAGTAATTGTAGGTTGTAGTGATTAAGAGGAACTAAACGTTCTTTGTTGCCTTTTCCTTTTCTGACATGCAATTGACCTACATCAAAATTAATATCACTAACATTAACTGCTGATGCTTCCGCTCTACGAAGCCCGCAACTGTAGAGTAATATTAAGAGTACTAGATCATGATACTGTTGTTTTTCTGTAAGCTGATTTTGTGCAGTAGT
>CANMML010000175.1 GCA_947499005.1 uncultured Aquimarina sp. | reverse complement strand
ACTACAATTGCCTTAAATGCGGATGATGAGAGCATCGATTACGTAGATGAGGACGGATCCACTACGAATCTGAACTTCACAGATATCGTTGAGAACTTAGAGACGTTGACCACGATTGCCGCCAATACAACTACAGGAGAAATTACGTATACAGATGAAGATGGTTCTACGACTATTTTAGATGTGAATGATTTAGAGACCTTAACAACAATTGCACTAAA
>CANMML010000174.1 GCA_947499005.1 uncultured Aquimarina sp. | reverse complement strand
ATTATATAGAAAGCAAAGATCATTATCTATGCCCTAATGGCTCCATAGTTCCATTTAAGAAAGACTTTTTAGATCACTGCACCCAAACGAAGAAGAAAGAATATCGTATATCAAGTAAAATCTGTTCACAGTGTTCACTACGTGAAAAGTGCCTAGGAAAAGCAGCAAAAGAAAAGCGTATTACAGTGACTTATTATAGAGCAGAATACGAGCGAAATATAGCTCG
>CANMML010000173.1 GCA_947499005.1 uncultured Aquimarina sp. | reverse complement strand
AAAGTAAATTTTATTCTTGTTAAGAAATAAAAAAGATATACTTTTGCAGCCCGCAAAACGCTTGAGTAATTAAGTGTCGAGTAGGGTTTAAGTTCCTTGAATGATTTTGAAAAACGGCAGAAAAATAATTTAAAATTTTTCTTGTTTTAGAAGAAAAAAACATTGTATCTTTGCAGCCCGCTAAGCACTAACAATAGTAAGGGTTTAGGGAGTTAAAAAGTTCTTTA
>CANMML010000172.1 GCA_947499005.1 uncultured Aquimarina sp. | reverse complement strand
ATGCATGCCCTGAGTCGGGCAAATGCATCCACGGCTTCGATCGTATTACGCTGTGGTGTCGCTCCGCTGTTCCGCTAGAAAGCGGCTTTTTTACACATTGTTCATACGGCACAATAAGCCTTGCATTTTTATTGGTGCAGCTTCGCAAAGCCGCCCCAACAAAAACGCGCATCCTAGAGCCTTAGCAAATAGACGAATCCGGAACAGTTCAAAAAGTAAAAGAACTAAG
>CANMML010000171.1 GCA_947499005.1 uncultured Aquimarina sp. | reverse complement strand
AAAAATTAGGCTGCTATTTCAATATTGTATTTGAACATTCTTCTTCCAATTTCTAGGGCATTGGCGGTATGGATTCCGAAGAAGATCCAGAGCATTTCATTCTTTTTGGTTTTGGCTTTTACCTTTTTGAGATGATAGTATTGCTTTTCTTTTCCGAAGCTTCCTTCTAATCTAGTGGCTCTTTCTTTAGTGATTTGCTTTTTGAGCAACTTTTCATCTTTGTATCCTAC
>CANMML010000170.1 GCA_947499005.1 uncultured Aquimarina sp. | reverse complement strand
GTTATAAATGTAGTAAAAAAGCCCTTGCCCTCCCAGCCGCATGAACCAAAGCTATGTTAACATAACGCATAGTTATAGTAGCTCTTAGCAGGCACTATAACTGACGTTATGCAAAATAGCCCCGCCCCAACGCTCAGATTCTAAAAAAGGTACACGAATATATACTTTGACATACCTTGCTATTAAAACCTACCGCATTTCATTTGGTGCAATTCAAAAAGCAAAATAACCCA
>CANMML010000169.1 GCA_947499005.1 uncultured Aquimarina sp. | reverse complement strand
CAAACCCGACAGCTGATACTTACCGAATGTATTATCGATGCTGAAACGTTGAAACAGCATTTTATTTTTTCATTAGATCAAGCAGCTGTACTAGCATTATACGGCACAAATGGCTTGACTCCAGAACATACTGCAGCCATCAAAGAATTGAAAAATCTTCAGGAGATTACCTTGTGGATGGACGGTGATCAAGCAGGAAAAGCAGCATCGAAAAAATATGCATCTGAGTTACA
>CANMML010000168.1 GCA_947499005.1 uncultured Aquimarina sp. | reverse complement strand
ACTAACCGTATTGTAAGTATTGCTAAAAACTACATCAGACCTATTATAAGGGGAAAAGAAGTAAAGCCAATTGAATGGGGAGCAAAAGTCAATAAACTACAAATCGATGGAATTAGCTTTATTGAGCATTTAAGTTTTGATAATTTTAATGAAGGTACTCGTTAAAAAGTACTATTTACAAAGCGCAACAACTCACTAAAACAAAAGTCAAAGTGGTTGGAGCTGATGCCATTTATGC
>CANMML010000167.1 GCA_947499005.1 uncultured Aquimarina sp. | reverse complement strand
TAGGCGCATTCAGAAAATAGCTTACCCCTTGTAAATACTGATATTTCTTTGTAACTTAAAGAAACATAAAACCCCGAATATGACCAATTTGGTTCAAAAACGGGGTTTTTCTTTTTCTCTTATTTATGAAATTACGAAGAATTAGTGACTTTCAGCATGAGTTTTCGTTTTTATCTTCTAGCGAAAATTTTGATACGTATTACACTCGATTTTTAGAGAGTGATTTGGGTAAAATTTA
>CANMML010000166.1 GCA_947499005.1 uncultured Aquimarina sp. | reverse complement strand
ACCTACAATACCTTTTTGCTCTAAATAAGCATAATTTTCGCCACTACTATAACCTGTATCTGCTAATACATTTTCTATCTTAAAACCTGATCGCCATAAACGTTGATGTAAACGATCCACAATATCCGATAAGTATTGACTATCCTTACCATCGGCATGATACGCCTTGATATCTGTAATAACATGATGAGACGTATCTACACTAAGTTGACTACTATAATTGAGTTTCCTTGCTTTGCCGGG
>CANMML010000165.1 GCA_947499005.1 uncultured Aquimarina sp. | reverse complement strand
TCGACTACGAATCTGAACTTAACAGATATCGTTGAGAACTTAGAGACGCTTACTACGATTGCTGCCAATACAACTACTGGAGAAATCACATATACAGATGAAGATGGTTCTACGACTATTTTAGATGTTAATGATTTAGAGACCTTAACGACTATTGCTTTAAATGCAGATGATGAGAGCATCGATTATGTTGATGAGGACGGATCGACTACGAATTTGAACTTAACGGATATTGTTGAGAACTT
>CANMML010000164.1 GCA_947499005.1 uncultured Aquimarina sp. | reverse complement strand
GGGCGGGGCTATTTTGCATAACGTCAGTTATAGTGCCTGACAAGAGCTACTATAACTATGCGTTATGTTAACATAGCTTTGGTTCATGCGGCTGGGAGGGCAAAGGCTTTTTTACTACATTTATAAACGGAAACGATAGGTGATAGAAAGAACGTTCATTTTTTTAATTTTACTGGAAGGTATGCCAGCAAAAAAGGGTAGCCAATGTAATTTTTACGCGTAAACGTATTTGACTATGTTTACCAGTA
>CANMML010000163.1 GCA_947499005.1 uncultured Aquimarina sp. | reverse complement strand
TGTGTTCGCAAAGGTATGGTGAAAGGGAGTACTCAAGCGATAGATTCGGCTCCTGTCAAGGCGAATGCTTCTATGGACAGTTTAGAGTTAAAAGTCCCTGCAGAACATTTAGAAACACACCTTGCCGCAATACGTCATATCAGTTATGGAGATAGAGAAACCTATAGAAAGTCGAAGGAAAATAAAGCTAGTGATGAACAACGTCAACTTACAGCGAGTGCCCAAGAATTAAAGTCCATCACCTCTAGAAA
>CANMML010000162.1 GCA_947499005.1 uncultured Aquimarina sp. | reverse complement strand
AACCCCATATGTTAACACAATGAAGTTTGCCTAAAAATATCTTATAAAAAACTTGTTTTAATCATAGAATACAGGGGCTTTATTTACCTCAGTCAGTGCTGCGGGGGATATTTTTTTAAGTTAGATAATGTATTTGCATACCCTAGTACAGCAGGGAGTACTTTTCATTTCCAATTCAGCTACGCGAAGACTCCTGTCTTCGTGTAACTATATTTCACAAAACTATTTTCACTATAAAATAAATAGAACTTA
>CANMML010000161.1 GCA_947499005.1 uncultured Aquimarina sp. | reverse complement strand
ACCAAGAAGTATTTAATAGCTTCCATTTAAGTCTACTCAATACCTTGAAAATATTAAACGAACATCCCGATAGAAAGTTGAGTCTATATTGGCAAATTGTAATTTTAGAGCAAGTATTTTACACTCAAGAACGTATTACTCTCGATATAATAGAATAGGACTCGCTGTCGCTCGGAATTTAATAATCATGTCCTACTCACTATCGTTCGAGCGGTCATTCATCTATCAAAGGTCTCGTCGTCACCCCACCAAT
>CANMML010000160.1 GCA_947499005.1 uncultured Aquimarina sp. | reverse complement strand
GATCCAAATGTTGATAGTGATAATGATGGTATTCCAGATTATTTAGATCCAGCAACACCAGGGGATGATGCGAATGGCGATGGAGTAGTTGATGCATTTGATAATGACGGAGACGGTGTTCCCAACCACTTAGATTTAGATAGTGATAACGATGGTCTTCCAGATGTAACGGAAGCAGGTGGAACAGATGTTGACGGCGATGGAATCATTGATGGTTTCACAGATACAGATGATGATGGATTGAGTGATAATGT
>CANMML010000159.1 GCA_947499005.1 uncultured Aquimarina sp. | reverse complement strand
CTTCAGGAGATTACCTTGTGGATGGACGGTGATCAAGCAGGAAAAGCAGCATCGAAAAAATATGCATCTGAGTTACAGCAATTGCTACCAAGTGTTAAGATCAGTACCGTTGAAATGCTCGAGGGCGAAGACATTAATAGCTTACTAGAATCTCATGAGCCTAATATATACAAACATTTGTTCGAGAAACGTAAGGCATACAATCCAATTAATGGAGCTGCAGTAATGAAAGAAGTTCCAACAAAAGCACCATC
>CANMML010000158.1 GCA_947499005.1 uncultured Aquimarina sp. | reverse complement strand
AAGTTCTCAACAATATCTGTGAAGTTCAGATTCGTAGTCGATCCGTCCTCATCTACATAATCGATGCTCTCATCATCTGCATTTAAGGCAATAGTCGTGAGCGTCTCTAAATCATTTACATCTAAAATAGTCGTAGAACCATCTTCATCTGTATATGTGATTTCTCCTGTAGTTGTATTAGCTGCAATCGTAGTAAGTGTCTCTAAGTTCTCAACAATATCCGTTAAGTTCAAATTCGTAGTCGATCCGTCCTCATC
>CANMML010000157.1 GCA_947499005.1 uncultured Aquimarina sp. | reverse complement strand
TTCTCAACAATATCTGTGAAGTTCAGATTCGTAGTCGATCCGTCCTCATCTACATAATCGATGCTCTCATCATCGGCATTTAACGCAATAGTCGTGAGCGTCTCTAAATCATTTACATCTAAAATAGTCGTAGAACCATCCTCATCTGTATACGTAATTTCTCCTGTAGTTGTATTAGCAGCAATCGTAGTAAGTGTCTCTAAGTTCTCAACAATATCCGTTAAGTTCAAATTCGTAGTCGATCCGTCCTCATCAAC
>CANMML010000156.1 GCA_947499005.1 uncultured Aquimarina sp. | reverse complement strand
CGCACTCGAAAGCTACATTAATGACAACCAAGGGTCACATTGAGCGCAGTCGAAATGTATTATCGGCCTTGTCTAGCCTTCGACTTCGCTCAGTCTGACAATAATCGTTTGATATACTTCTTAGTGAGATTAGGTTATCACAAACAGAGATACCAATGTCATATTGAGCGAATCCGAAATGACATTGAGCGCAGTCGAAATGTATTATCGGCCTTGTCTAGCCTTCGACTTCGCTCAGTCTGACAATAATCGTTTGAT
>CANMML010000155.1 GCA_947499005.1 uncultured Aquimarina sp. | reverse complement strand
CATAGGCTATAACAGTACTAGAAAACTATCCTTAACGTACCGCTACTCCTATGTTCATCAAAAACACATTAACGTTCTGCCCTTCCTTATTTGTGAGTCCTCATTGCTTTTCCAATTTTCACAATGCTCGTTTCCCATAAGTACTATGGCTTCTGCTGACTTCTCTAATAGGCTAACTCCTAGCTATAGAGACCTCCCTTGGTAAGGTAAATACCCTTTGGTCAATATCTGCTGAATCTACTGCTTCGGTTATCGTTTTAAAAAAAA
>CANMML010000154.1 GCA_947499005.1 uncultured Aquimarina sp. | reverse complement strand
AAACTTGCTACTCCCCCCGAAGATCCATAAGAACTATTATCAGTTCCTGTACCTGTTGTTGCCCCAAAGAAATACATAGGCTTCATTCCATCAGGATCTATAAAGCTTATTGGATTATCAAAAGCATAATTATACGGAGAGTGTCTACGCATTTGATCTGCAAGTGGATCTATATTCATCCACCTTCCAAGTGCAGGATCATAATTTCTGGCAGTAAAATCTAACCATTCAAGTCCTAGTTCATCATTTTCTTCAAAACCACCATAGCC
>CANMML010000153.1 GCA_947499005.1 uncultured Aquimarina sp. | reverse complement strand
GAATTCTGTTATAGGATCAATAGATCACAAAGCAAGGACACCATTTTCAATAATCTAATATCTAGAATGGTTGAAGCGGATAACATAAATCAGTCAAAATTGATAGGTAACTAAATGCTGATACGATTTGCTGATAAGAATTTCGTATTAATATGCTGAATTATTTTTTACTAGTCTAAGGCAAAAAAATCAATCGTAGCCTATGTTACGGTTGCTTTTTTTAACGAAAGAATAGTGAAAAAGAAACGGCAGATATGCGAAATTTTTGTTAGTAAATCGTA
>CANMML010000152.1 GCA_947499005.1 uncultured Aquimarina sp. | reverse complement strand
TTACAATATTGAGTTTCTCCATGCGATCTATTTTTTCAGATCGTAGACCTAGCGTCAATTTTATAGCATTATGCTTTCCCAAGAACTCTTTAAATTTCTTAAGTACCATTTGGTGCTTGTTGAGATACGATTTACTAAGTCCGCCACTTTGTTTTTCATTTGGGCGAGTTTTTAAGTAATCGTAATAGGATTTGATGTGATCTGAGTTTACAAGTCCAATATGATCTAGTCCATGTTGTTCTAACCAAAACAAAAACTCTTGTAGTATGATAGGCATGACAT
>CANMML010000151.1 GCA_947499005.1 uncultured Aquimarina sp. | reverse complement strand
CCGTCATTATCTGTATCGGTAGTCGTACCATCATCACTTAAGCCTGCTTCATTCGTATCTGGAAGACCATCGTTATCTGAATCTAAATCCAAGTAATCGGGTAAGTTCTCTGTCGTATCTCCATCCGTATCTTCTGGAACTAATGGGCTTACGCCTGCCTCATCAACATCATAAGCATCATCAATACCATCGCCATCTGTATCATTTCCTGTTGGTGCGATATAACCTGCCGTAGTTTGTACCTCTACATTATCTGGAATACCATCATCATCACTATCGATAT
>CANMML010000150.1 GCA_947499005.1 uncultured Aquimarina sp. | reverse complement strand
CTAAAACACCAGGATAATATCCCTGACAAAAAAGTACGTTACCCCCTTCGAGATATCTCACAATCAGCTAAACAAAAGGCATTAGAAATATTACAAGATCCTAACCTAAGTGATATACTACGTAAAAAGCTTCACCAAACAGGAGTTATAGGAGAAGAACTCAATGCCATGTTTTTACTGATCATTTTAATGAGTAGAAAAACACATAGACCACTTAATGCTATGGTACAAGGAACTAGCGGAAGTGGTAAAAGTCACCTCATTAAAAAAGTAGCTGATTGCAT
>CANMML010000149.1 GCA_947499005.1 uncultured Aquimarina sp. | reverse complement strand
AGACCACTTAATGCTATGGTACAAGGAACTAGCGGAAGTGGTAAAAGTCACCTCATTAAAAAAGTAGCTGATTGCATGTACAACCAAAACAAAGTGAAGCGATTTACAAGAGTTACCGATAAGAGTTTTTACAATTATGGTGAGCGAGATTTATGTAACTGTGCTATCATCTTAGAGGATTACGACGGCTTGGGAGAAGAAGCAGAACTAGCATGGCGAGAGCTGCAGAGTAATGACATGCTCAGTAGTAGTGTTAGTGTAAAAAATGAACAAACTGGCGACATC
>CANMML010000148.1 GCA_947499005.1 uncultured Aquimarina sp. | reverse complement strand
TCATTGATGATCGTAAGACTGTGAATCGTAGTTTTTAGAAGCTCTTGTTGTACTTCAGTAAACGTCATTCGATCTAATAAGTAATTGAACTTATTTATGGTTTGCCGATAGGGGTACAGCAGCTTAATAATAACATTGAGGTCTTTAATGTGATACTTGCGATAGGCTAGTTTTTCAATCTTGATGTAACGTTTTGTCTTCATAATATTTGACTTTTGGGTATAAAAAATGCCCCATGTGGAGCAGTAGTATTTTTTTCTCTTAATTATTCTTCTCTTGGGCAACT
>CANMML010000147.1 GCA_947499005.1 uncultured Aquimarina sp. | reverse complement strand
GATGTCGCCAGTTTGTTCATTTTTTACACTAACACTACTACTGAGCATGTCATTACTCTGCAGCTCTCGCCATGCTAATTCGGCTTCTTCTCCCAAGCCGTCGTAATCCTCTAAGATGATGGCACAGTTACATAAATCTCGCTCACCATAATTGTAAAAACTCTTATCGGTAACTCTGGTAAATCGCTTCACTTTGTTTTGATTGTACATACAATCAGCTACTTTTTTAATGAGGTGACTCTTACCACTTCCGCTAGTTCCTTGTACCATAGCATTAAGTGGTCTGTG
>CANMML010000146.1 GCA_947499005.1 uncultured Aquimarina sp. | reverse complement strand
GTATTACCATCTTCATCAACGTAATCTAAATTCGTGTTATCACCATTTAAAACTAAAGTGGTTAACGTCTCTAAATCTCCAACATTGATGACGGTAGTACCTCCATCTTCATCGGTATATGTAATCTGACCTGTAGTCGTATTTTCAACTAGCGTAGTTAATGTCTCTAAATTTTGAACTGCACTCGTTAAATCTATTTGATTTGTATTACCATCTTCATCAACGTAATCTAAATTCGTGTTATCACCATTTAAAACTAAAGTGGTTAACGTCTCTAAATCTCCTACATTGAT
>CANMML010000145.1 GCA_947499005.1 uncultured Aquimarina sp. | reverse complement strand
AGACCTTAACGAGTATTGCACTAAACGCAGATGATGAGAGCATCGATTATGTTGATGAGGACGGATCGACTACGAATTTGAACTTAACGGATATCGTTGAGAACTTAGAGACGTTGACTACGATTGCAGCGAATACGACTACTGGAGAAATTACGTATACAGATGAAGATGGTTCTACAACTATTTTAGATGTAAATGATCTAGAAACTTTAACAACAATTGCGTTAAATGCCGATGATGAGAGCATCGATTATGTTGATGAGGACGGATCGACTACGAATTTGAACTTAACGGA
>CANMML010000144.1 GCA_947499005.1 uncultured Aquimarina sp. | reverse complement strand
AGCCGAGAGACCAATCCTCACTTTTTTTTTCCGTATTTCCACTTGAAACCAATGCCAAGGTTGTTTCCGAAAAAAAAATGAGCCTCTCATCTCAATTATAGTTATGCTGCTCCTTTATTATATTAAATTGTATCCCGAAGCAACGCAGGACACACAACGTGCTACAATCGAGTAGGCGGTTCTCCTCATAAATGAGGAGAGTGCGCCTCTCACACCACCAAGCGTACCTACCGTCTGGACACATCTTTAAAAAGCAACCAGCCTTGCATTATTGAGGCGAATTTTTGGAGTCCAATCCAGAAA
>CANMML010000143.1 GCA_947499005.1 uncultured Aquimarina sp. | reverse complement strand
TAACATAACGCATAGTTATAGTAGCTCTTGTCAGGCACTATAACTGACGTTATGCAAAATAGCCCCGCCCCAACGCTTTTTGTTAGATTTATTTCCCCAGTTTTTTACCTAAGTTGATTTTTGAGTATGTAAATATTTCGTTTATAAGTATTTATGATTTCAGGTTGTAATCCTAGTAAGATTCAGACCTACCGCATTTCATTTGGTGCAATTCAAAAAGCAAAACAACCCAGCTGCTGCAGCCACCTACTTAGTTCTTTTACTTTTTGAACTGTTCCGGATTCGTTTAGTAGCTAAGGTCTGGGCT
>CANMML010000142.1 GCA_947499005.1 uncultured Aquimarina sp. | reverse complement strand
AGTCGGTATTCTTCTAAGTCTTTAGTGATTTTATCTAAAGCTTTTATAACTAAACTACGACCGAGTTGTATTTTTTCGCAGACTCTTCTAATGAGCTTTTCAACTCGCTCATCATTATACAAGTCTACATTATTTCGGCTAGGAGAGTATTCATTAATGGCTGTATTTTGGATGATGATAGTAGCTCTAAGTTTACTAAAGTCTTTTAGATCAATCTTTCCCATGAGTTCGATCTTAATTTGATCGGTTTCGTAGATCGCATAGTTGGTTTTGATCTCTAGTTTTGGCTGTTTGGATGGTGCTTTTGT
>CANMML010000141.1 GCA_947499005.1 uncultured Aquimarina sp. | reverse complement strand
GAACTAGATCTAAAAGATCAATCCATCATATTACCTCCACCTGTTCGATGGTTTTATAGTCAGTTGCAGCAACACTTTGGAGGATTAGAATTTACCAGTCGTGAAGTAGGTAGAAAGTTCAGAAAAAGTAAAAGCACTTGTTATCATCATTTAACCGAACTCGTAGATCGAGAGCTTGTAGAAATAACTAACAAAAAAGGTCAAGCATACGTGTATTACTTAACCGAAACCAAACTATGATACCATGAAAAAAATAACATTAACTATAGAATTTGAACACCAAGAAGTATTTAATAGCTTCCATTTAAGTCTACTCAATACCTTG
>CANMML010000140.1 GCA_947499005.1 uncultured Aquimarina sp. | reverse complement strand
TTGCCCCTTGAAAATGTCCATGTTTCAACATATTTATTAATACTAAAGATAGGTATTTAAATAGTGACCTCTAAAATTGTAATTTTGGGGTTGAAGAAATTCTATTTTGTTAATTTCAATACTTTGATGCATAATTCAAATTGATTTATAGGTTGAATAATTCTTGCATAAAACAGCTATGAATCAAAAATAACACTACCCCCTTGGGGGTATATACCCTGAAAACAGGGTTGATTTTGTCTTAAAACCACCTAAATAGGCTACCGTCTGGACACAAATATTTTTTTAACTTTCAGTTAAAAATTGCAGACGAGATATTTTGAAGATTTAAAGGA
>CANMML010000139.1 GCA_947499005.1 uncultured Aquimarina sp. | reverse complement strand
ATATCGATAGTGATGATGATGGTATTCCAGATAATGTAGAGGTACAAACTACGGCAGGTTATATCGCACCAACAGGAGTTGATACAGATGGCGATGGTATTGATGATGCATATGATGTTGATGAGGCAGGCGTAACTCCATTAGTTCCAGAAGATACGGATGGTGATGCTACCGAGAACTTACCCGATTACTTGGATTTAGATAGTGATAATGATGGACTTCCAGATACAAATGAGGCAGGCTTAACGGATGATGGTACAACTACCGATACAGATAATGATGGGTTGTTAGATACGTTCGAAGGCGCAGATAATAACGATGGTTTCGATGTTAATGATGAGTTGAACAA
>CANMML010000138.1 GCA_947499005.1 uncultured Aquimarina sp. | reverse complement strand
CTAAAACAACCCATCATCGAAGGCGACTGACTCAAATGTTACACGATTTTATAGAACAAGTTACCATCCTTTATCAACACCAAAGGAAGAAGGAAAACAATATGCTCATTACCGAATTACAAGATGTAGAATTAGCAGTCAAACTCATGTTCAATAGTATCGTGCTAAAGACTGATGAATTAGACGGCATCCTTCGACAGTTCTATGAAGACTTAAAAGTATATGTTGAAAAACGAGGAAAAGAATACGAGTTTACTCAACGAGAAATACGTCAACATTTTAGAGTAAGTAAAACCCAAATGCAGCGTTACATCAAAGAATTAGAAGAGCTTGAATACATACAACGTAGTGGTATTGGTTCAAG
>CANMML010000137.1 GCA_947499005.1 uncultured Aquimarina sp. | reverse complement strand
TCATTGATGATCGTAAGACTGTGAATCGTAGTTTTTAGAAGCTCTTGTTGTACTTCAGTAAACGTCATTCGATCTAACAAGTAATTGAACTTATTGATGCTTTGCCGATAAGGGTACAGCAGCTTAATAATAATATTGAGGTCTTTAATGTGATACTTGCGATAGGCTAGTTTTTCAATCTTGATGTAACGTTTTGTCTTCATAATATGTGACTTTTGGGTATAAAAAATGCCCCTAAGTGGAGCAGTAGTATTTTTTTCTCTAATTATTCTTCTCTTGGGCAACTGGATCGATTATATCGTAATTCGTTGGTATATATTCGATTGACCGACCCAAGAGCGAACCATAACCGAACCTTTTCCGACCCGTAACCGATTCTTAGTCT
>CANMML010000136.1 GCA_947499005.1 uncultured Aquimarina sp. | reverse complement strand
TCATCACTATCGATATCTAAGAAGTCTGGACTTCCTGTAGTATCGGTATTTGGTGTTGGTAATGGAGTACCTGTAAAGTTGTCTGGATCCGTTAAGTCATCATCCGTAGGATCTACATTATCACTTAATCCATCATCATCTGTATCTGTGAAACCATCAATGATTCCATCGCCGTCAACATCTGTTCCCCCAGCTTCCGTTACATCTGGAAGACCATCGTTATCACTATCTAAATCTAAGTGGTTTGGAACACCGTCTCCATCATTATCGAAAATATCAACTACGCCATCGCCATTCGCATCATCCCCTGGTGTCGCTGGATCTAAATAATCTGGAATACCATCATTATCACTATCAACATTTGGATCTACATTGCCTGGAGTTTCTTCCGT
>CANMML010000135.1 GCA_947499005.1 uncultured Aquimarina sp. | reverse complement strand
TATCATGGTAGTCGCACATACCATTTTGATTAGTCGCTACTTTGAATTAAGTTAGCAACTAACAAAAAGTATGTGCTTGTGCGAATATTGAAATTCTCTGAATTTCTGCAACGCACGAAAACATACATTCAACGTTAAGCCCCATAAAATCCAGTTTTGAACAAAGGGAAATTATAACCATCAATCTCCTCTCCCAAACCTAGGATCAAAAGCTCAAGAAAATATCAAATTTGTTTTTATCGTGGTACGCTTTTGATAGGTATACTTGTTTTTAAAATTCTGAGTCACCATACTAAGCTTTTGAGGTCAGAGTTATCACTACATCGTTTGGTTTCTAAAGCTTCATGAATACTTTATCTAAGATCAGCGGATTCTAGCGGTGACTTTTTTCAAATGCAGTTGACCAAAACGA
>CANMML010000134.1 GCA_947499005.1 uncultured Aquimarina sp. | reverse complement strand
CACAGTCTTACGATCATCAATGAAATGTATCGAGATAAAGACAAGTTCAATCGCATTTATACGACTCGTGAAGATGTGATCAACGCCATCGTTATGTTACAAAACGAACTAGATCTAAAAGACCAATCCATCATATTATCTCCAACAGTTCGATGGTTTTATAGTCAATTACAACAATACTTTGGAGGGTTAGATTTTACGAGTAGAGAAGTAAGTAGAAAGTTCAGGAAAAGCAAAAGCACTTGTTACCATCATTTAACCGAATTAGTAGATCGAGAGCTTGTAAAAATTACTAACAAAAAAGGGCAAGCATACGTATATCATCTAACCGAAACCCAACTATAACACCATGGAAAAAATAACATTAACTATAGAATTTGAACACCAAGAAGTATTTAATAGCTTCCATTTAAGTCTACTCAATA
>CANMML010000133.1 GCA_947499005.1 uncultured Aquimarina sp. | reverse complement strand
CTTAATTATAGCCACAGAAAATAACGAACTGATCGATAAAGGAATTACTCCACATAGTTTACGGCATAGTATTGCCACTCACTTATTGCACGGCGGTATGGATATTGAAAACATACAGCAATTTTTAGGACATAGCCATCTTAGTACTACTGAAATCTACACTCATTTACTCGACAAAGTATGAATAGCTTTAACGACTACCTTACTAAAAAGGGACTAAAGAAAACGACCATTGCAGATACTTTATATCGTTTAGAAAACTATCAAAAGTGGTGTAAAAAACGAGGTGATGATCCTAAGACTTTAGATTATAAAATCTTGATGCGATATGTAAAGTATCTAAAAACAAGATCCTATAAAGCAGCCAGTATTAACAATCAATTACGAAGAATAAAAACCTACTTCGATTATTTAGTGGAAATACAA
>CANMML010000132.1 GCA_947499005.1 uncultured Aquimarina sp. | reverse complement strand
CGTTGTACACCACTAGGTACAGGAATCCAATCGTAATTTCCGTATCGAATAGTATGGTTTACTATCCTTTTGATTGGTGTAGGTGTCAGATCGCAGCGGCGTTAGGAATGATGAATGACGGCAAATTTTGATACTATCTAACCAAATTAAGTTTCGACCAAAAGGGTTTTTCTTTTTTTCAAAATAAAGCTTGTTGCATATTACGGCAAACGTTCGGCGGTATTTACGGACGGCGAATAGTACAGTACTCTTGCAACGCTTGGGCTAATATGAGAAAGCGGTGTACAACACAATGTATGCAAAAATAGGGGCGCTGGTTTTATTCCAACAGTTTGGGTATATTTGGATGTCGCCAAAAATTTTACTTTTGGTTACAAAACCAAAATAAAAAATTTGTCTTAGTGTAACAGAAAGATTTGGGAGTATTTC
>CANMML010000131.1 GCA_947499005.1 uncultured Aquimarina sp. | reverse complement strand
CGTTAGCCCCAATAAAATTCGAGTTTTGAGTAAAAGCATATTCTAGCCATCAATCTCCTGCCCCAACCCAAAGATCAAAAGCTCAAGAAAACATCAAATTCGTATTTATCGTGGTACGCTTTTGATAGGTATACTTGCTATAAAATTCTGAGTCACCAAACTAAACTTTTGAGGTCAGAGTTATCACTGCGTCGTTTGGTCTCAAAAGCTTTATAAATACTTAATCAAAGACCTGCGATTCTAGCGGTGTCTTTTTTCTAATGCAATTGACCTAAACGAAGATACAAAGGCTCAATAATCATCAACTTTATGTTTATCGTGGTGCGCCTTTGTAAGGCATACTTGGTGTGATAAAAATCAGGATTTATAAAAAAGGAAAAAGAACTGGGGCTAACAACATGTATATTTCATGCGGAGCAATCTACCAAATCGAGGTCTGATTTTTAT
>CANMML010000130.1 GCA_947499005.1 uncultured Aquimarina sp. | reverse complement strand
TGTGACGTCCTGAATAATCGTTACAAAAATTAATATACAGTTAAGGTAGTAATTTTAAGTTGCTACCTTACTTTTTTTATAGCTTTTCCTAGTTAGCTTATTTTGCTGGTGCATTTGATTAGGAGTCAGCATTGAGTTGGATAAATGTGGTCTAATTTCATTATAAATTTCAATAGCATTTTTAATTAACTTTCTTCTAATTTTGATTGATGTATCATATTTATCGATAGCAAATTCTTGTTTAAGTATGCCATTTATTCTTTCTGCAATGGCATTTTCGTAGGGATCATATTTTTCAGTCATACTAGTACTAATACTGTTGTTTAATAATAACTTTTGATATTCATTCGAACAATATTGCAACCCTCTATCAGAGTGATGTATAATAGGTTCATCTTTATATATTCTTCCAGAAATAGCCATTTCTAAAGCTCTTAATGATCCGTCTACATTTAA
>CANMML010000129.1 GCA_947499005.1 uncultured Aquimarina sp. | reverse complement strand
TAGATTGTAAAGAATATTTAGCAGAAATAAAGTCAAAAACAGCCTACAAATGTAGTCGTTGTAACCATACTGCTTATCAGTCCCTAAAGGATTTTGGCAGAAAATGTAATATTTGTAGTCATATTGAATCAGCTACAGCAGATACGCTATTTCATAAGGTCAAATTTGGAGTTCGAAAAGCTTTTTTCATTTGTTTTGAAATGTCAACTACCACCAAGAGTCTATCTGCTAGTTACATGGCAATACGCTATGGGATCACCGAAACTACAGCCCGACTTTTTATGCATAAAGTAAGAGAAGCTATGTCCTCTAGTGGTAATCACCCGATGGACGGAAATGTACATGTAGATGAATTTGTTATTGGAGGAAAAGAAGAAGGTAAGGCAGGTAGAAGTTATGATAGTAGGAAAAAGAAAGCAGTCACAGCGGTTCAGCTAACAAAAGATGGTAAAGTCAAGCGT
>CANMML010000128.1 GCA_947499005.1 uncultured Aquimarina sp. | reverse complement strand
CAAACAGGAGTTATAGGAGAAGAACTCAATGCCATGTTTTTACTGATCATTTTAATGAGTAGAAAAACACACAGACCGCTTAATGCTATGGTACAAGGGACTAGCGGAAGTGGTAAGAGTCACCTTATTAAAAAAGTAGCTGATTGTATGTACAATCAAAACAAAGTGAAGCGATTTACAAGAGTTACAGACAAGAGTTTTTACAATTATGGAGAGCGAGATTTATGTAACTGTGCGATCATCTTAGAGGATTACGACGGCTTGGGAGAAGAAGCAGAATTAGCATGGCGAGAGCTGCAGAGTAATGACATGCTCAGTAGTAGTGTTAGTGTGAAAAATGAACAGACTGGCGACATTAATACTGGAGAGAAATACGTTTATGGCCCCATTGCTAGTGTGGTAGCTACTACTAATTTTAGGATTTACGAGGATAATGAAACTCGTGTTTTTGTAATTGCTATTGA
>CANMML010000127.1 GCA_947499005.1 uncultured Aquimarina sp. | reverse complement strand
CAACGTTAAATATATGGCATTTAGGGCAGAAGATAAGTGATTATTTTCGATTAAGTCCTAAGCCAAACTTTTGCATTTTGATTTATCTTTTCCTTATAAAGCCAAATCAAAAGATTTGGCGACATAGCAAACAAGCACAATCTTTTCGGACCGACTTAAATCGCCCTATTTGCTATATATAGTGTTGGCATTTCGTTATTTTAATCTCCAATTTCGTAAAACTAGACTTATTATAACATCAGGCCAAGTTTCAAAACTTTTTAAATTGGCTCTAACAGGTATAACGCTAGTTTTAATCCATTTTTTATGCCCTACTATATACATTAATGCTTCATATTCTAAATCTTTTTTAAGAGGGTTATCTATTTTTAGTATCATTGATTTGCTCACTCTATTTTTTACATTTTGAGTAAACTCAATTTGTATTGTTTTTTTAGGGTTTAAATTTTCTTTAACCACTTTCA
>CANMML010000126.1 GCA_947499005.1 uncultured Aquimarina sp. | reverse complement strand
TGTACCTCCCCCGATACATATGATTTGGGAGTATTTCAGTCAGATTTTAATACGACTGTTGGAGGTACATTAAGCCCTTACACTTTTATCAATATAGATGGACAAGGATTAGACATTACATATAGTGTTTCTGGAGATGTTTCTGATGTGTTGCTTGGAGGTAGCGGTACAGGTACTTCAGGTATTTCACCAGGTATTATAACAAATTCTGTAGGAAATGCAATTCATATCAATGCAAATGATGCAGGAAATGATGATCCATTGATAGTGAATCTAGATTTTTCCAAACCTATAGCTGGAGCCACTTTTGGATTTTATGATGTAGATGGTGATGGAGTAGGTTTTGATGATTTAACAGTAGTGATTGGCTACGATGTAGATGATAATGTCATTCTTCCTAGTGTTATAACACCTGGTTCGGTTTCTGAGGTTTATGATGCATCTAATGAAATGTTTAATTATCC
>CANMML010000125.1 GCA_947499005.1 uncultured Aquimarina sp. | reverse complement strand
GTTAAAGGTAATCCGCCCTGTGTCGCTACAAAGGTAAGGGCATAAATCTTAAGGAGTTTTGCAAGTTTAAAATCGTTAGATAAGGCAGTTAAAGTAAGCAGTAGGTGTCAAAACGATAGTTTTGTAAAGCTATTGTGCTTTAACGGACTTACCAAGTAGTGCTTGGTTAAACTTGCAAACGTTCGTCAATTGTTTTTTATTGCCCTTGGACTTAATTTTTCGGGTTTTATTTTCAACGGTCTCATACAAAATGTATAAACCATAGAAAATGGTCAAACCCTACCTAATTGCTGAGTCTAAAAAGCATTAAAACGACTTTTTAGACTCAGCAATTAGGTAATAGCGACACAGAACGCACTACCCATAACATCATGTAAATTTCATTATAAAACAAAAAGCTTTCGCTTCAATAAGCTCAACTTTTTGTTTTATAACGACGCGTAAGCTAAATTTACACTTATCGTT
>CANMML010000124.1 GCA_947499005.1 uncultured Aquimarina sp. | reverse complement strand
GTATTTGCAGATTTAAATGGCAATGGCGTTGAAGATGCAGGAGAGCCAAGTACAGATACTTTAGCAAATGGTAGCTATACTCTTACAGGAGTTCCCGCAGGTAGTCCAGTATCGATTTTAATAGATGCGAGTGACTTGCCAACAGGAGCGACACAAACAGAGGGAACTAACCCAACGGATGTTACACCAGTAGCAGGAAGTACGGTTGTAGAGGAGAACAATGGTTACTTTGTTAACAACCCACCAGTTGCTGTTAATGATCCACTTTCGATTCCACAGGATGTTCCAGTAGACATCAATGTTTTAGGAAATGATAGTGATCCAGATGGAGATTCATTAACGATTACAGAGATTAATGGAGAGCCAGTTGTACCAGGAGACACGGTAACCTTGCCAGATGGTACAGAGGTTACGTTGAACCCGAACGGTACGTTGACAGTTGATCCAGTAGATGGTAATTTGAATCCAATCAGCTTCCCTTATACTATTACAGATGGAAATGGAGAAGAAGATAC
>CANMML010000123.1 GCA_947499005.1 uncultured Aquimarina sp. | reverse complement strand
TCATCATCTAAATCTACAACATCAGCGATACCATCCATGTCCGTATCCATGATCTCTCTAAAGTCAACCTCTGGTGTCGTTGGATTATCAACATTCGGTGTATCTACCGCTCCATTGTTTAACTCATTATTTACATCAAATCCATCATTGTTATCTGCGCCTTCGAACGTATCTAACAACCCATCATTATCTGTATCTGTTGTCGTACCATCATCTGTTAAGCCTGCCTCATTCGTATCTGGCAAACCATCATTATCACTATCTAAATCCAAGTAATCGGGTAAGTTCTCTGTCGTATCTGCGTCGGTATCTTCTGGAACTAATGGGCTTACACCTGCCTCATCAACATCATATGCATCATCAATACCATCACCATCTGTATCTGTTCCTGTTGGTGCGATATAACCTGCCGTAGTTTGTACCTCTACATTATCTGGAATACCATCGTCATCACTATCGATATCTAAGAAGTCTGGACTTCCTGTAGTATCGGTATTTGGTGTTGGTAATGGAGTACCTGTAAA
>CANMML010000122.1 GCA_947499005.1 uncultured Aquimarina sp. | reverse complement strand
TTGGCAGGCTGCTCAAAGCACTTTTTGTGATTGGGTAAGTGCTTGCTGCACTTTACTCGAACCACTTTACAATAGCTTAAAGCAAAAAATTATCTCTAGCGATTACATCCAAGCTGATGAATCACCAATAAAAGTATTAGATAAAGACAAGCCAAGAAGTACACATCAAGGATATCAATGGGTATACCATAGCCCTATGCATAAACTCGTGCTCTTTAATTACCGAAAAGGGCGTGGACAAGCTGGACCCAAAGAAATATTAGCAGATTATCAAGGATATTTACAGTGTGATGGTTATAAAGTGTATGATAATTTTGGCCTACAAGAAGATATTACTTTAGTGGGGTGTTTAGTGCATGCTCGCAGAAAGTTTTTTGATGCTCAAGATAATGATCCTCAAAGAGCCAAATATGTGTTAAAAATATTTGCCGACATCTATACTAAAGAGAAAATCATAAAAGAGCGAACTCTAGATAATCTATCTTTAAAACAAGAACTTCGCTTAAAGGAAATAGCACCACTGATTAAAC
>CANMML010000121.1 GCA_947499005.1 uncultured Aquimarina sp. | reverse complement strand
ATCAATGAAATGTATCGAGATAAAGACAAGTTCAATCGCATTTATACGACTCGTGAAGATATTATTAACGCCATCTTCATGCTTCAAAACGAATTAAACTTAAAAGACCCATCTATTATTCTACCTCCTTCAGTACGGTGGTTTTACAGTCAATTAAATCAATACTTCAGCGGATTAGAGTTTACCAACAAAGAGGTGAGCAGAAAGTTTAGAAAAAGTAAAAGCACTTGCTACCGTCACTTAACTGAATTAGTAGATCGAAATCTAATCAAAATCACAAGTCAAAAAGGGCAAGCCTACATATATCATCTAACCAAAACCCAAATATAACACCATGAAGAAAATAACATTAACTCTAGAATTTGAACATCAAGAAGTATTTAACAGCTTCCATTTAAGCCTTCTCAATACCTTGAAAATATTAAACGAACATCCCGATAGAAAGTTGAGTCTGCATTGGCAAATCGTAATTTTAGAGCAAGTATTTTACACTCAAGAACGTATTAGTCTCGATATAATAGAATAGGACTCG
>CANMML010000120.1 GCA_947499005.1 uncultured Aquimarina sp. | reverse complement strand
ATGGATTGATCTTTTAGATCTAGTTCGTTTTGTAACATAAAGATGGCGTTAATAACATCTTCACGAGTCGTATAAATTCTATTGAACTTGTCTTTATCTCGATACATTTCATTGATGATCGTAAGACTGTGAATCGTAGTTTTTAAAAGCTCTTGTTGTACTTCAGTAAACGTCATTCGATCTAACAAGTAATTGAACTTATTTATGGTTTGCCGATAGGGGTACAGCAGCTTAATAATAACATTGAGATCTTTAATGTGATACTTGCGATAGGCTAGCTTTTCAATCTTGATGTAACGTTTTGTATTCATAATATGTGACTTTTGGGTATAAAAAATGCCCCTAAGTGGAGCAGTAGTATTTTTTCTCTTAATTATTCTTCTCTTGGGCAACTGGATCGATTATCTCGTAATTCGTTGGTATATATTCTTTTGACCGACCCAAGAGCGAACCATAACCGAACCTTTTCCGACCCGTAACCGATTCTTAGTCTAGGATCATGGGCTATTGGGAACACTTCTATAAATATCTATTTGCTTGTATAAATACTCTCGTAGTTTTGATCTAAGTTTCT
>CANMML010000119.1 GCA_947499005.1 uncultured Aquimarina sp. | reverse complement strand
CTAATTATAAGATAGTTAGCCAAATTAGATGTGAGTTAGCCGATAAATTATCGATAGATAGGCTAGAAAAAGCTTTGGCTTCTTCTTGGCTGCCCTATATGTCATCAAAGAGTCAGATAACGATGGATGCAACTTGCTACGAGAGTGAAGTTCGTTACCCTACTGATGCTAAACTATTATGGGAAGCTGTAAGCTGGCTACATAAAGAAGTAAAACTTAGTTGTAGTGCCCTAGACTTAAAAATGCCTCGAAGCAAGTTCAACAAATGGGCAAATCGCTATATTGGTTATAGTAAAGACCGATCTAAACGAAGAAAGAAACGTCGAAGTGTTACAAGAGGACTACTGCGATTGCTAAAGAAGTTTATAGCCATTGAAGAAGAATTACGAAAGAACTATGCTCAGCTATCTTTTACAGAAGGATACTTCAAACGTGTTGATACAATAAGCAAACTTTATGAACAGCAGTATCTTTGGTTTTATGAGGGCATAAAACCAACTAACCGTATTGTAAGTATTGCTAAAAACTACATCAGACCTATTATAAGGGGAAAAGAAGTAAAGCCAATTGAATG
>CANMML010000118.1 GCA_947499005.1 uncultured Aquimarina sp. | reverse complement strand
GATAATGGAGATATCCTTTTTCCAAAAGGTAATATTGGTATTGGGACTAATGATCCTGAGAGGAAGCTTCAAATATATGATGATAGCCCTATCGTTAGTTTAAAAGATAAACAAGATGGCAATGAAGCCGCTAGCTACATCGAATTCAAAGACATAAATTCTAGGATGGGGTTTATTGGTTATGGGTCTCAAGGAAATAGTAATTTGTATTTACACAATGATAATGGAGATATCCTTTTTCCAAAAGGTAATATTGGTATTGGGACTAATGATCCTGAGAGGAAGCTTCAAATATATGATGATAGTCCTATCGTTAGTTTAAAAGATAAACAAGATGGCAATGAAGCCGCTAGCTACATCGAATTCAAAGACATAAATTCTAGGATGGGGTTTATTGGTTATGGGTCTCAAGGAAATAGTAATTTGTATTTACACAATGATAATGGAGATGTCCTTTTTCCAAAAGGTAATATTGGTATTGGGACTAATGATCCTGAGAGGAAGCTTCAAATATATGATGATAGTCCTATCGTTAGTTTAAAAGATAAACAAGATGGCAATGAAGCCGCTAGCTA
>CANMML010000117.1 GCA_947499005.1 uncultured Aquimarina sp. | reverse complement strand
AACGTTGAATGTATATTTTCGTGCGTTGCAGAAATTCAGAGAATTTCGAGTTTAGCACGAGCACATACTTTTTGTTAGTTGCTAACTTAATTCAAAGTAGCGACTAATCAAAATGATATGTGTGACTACGATGATAAAAATCAGACTTCGATTGGGTAGACAGCTCCGCATGAAATATACATATTGTTAGGCCCCTTTTTAATTATTCGGAAATCCCGATTTTTATCACAGCAAGTATACCAATACAAAGGCGTACCACGATAAAAACACAGTTGGTGAAATATTGAGCCTTTGTATCTTCGTTTTGGTCAACTGCATTTGAAAAAAGTCACCGCTAGAATCCGCTGATCTTAGATAAAGTATTCATGAAGCTTTAAGAAACCAAACGATGTAGTGATAACTCTGACCTCAAAAGCTTAGTATGGTGACTCAGAATTTTAAAGCAAGTATACCTATCAAAAGCGTACCACGATAAAAACAAATTTGATATTTTCTTGAGCTTTTGATCCTAGGGTTGGGAGAGGAGATTGATGGTTATAATTTCCCTTTGTTCAAAACTGGATTTTATGGGGCTTAACG
>CANMML010000116.1 GCA_947499005.1 uncultured Aquimarina sp. | reverse complement strand
TTTTTCTCTTCATTTAAAGTTCTGTTAGATTTAGCCCTAACCAATAAATGAGTCCGATCATCTGGAACTCTACAGAATTGTTCGTAAATATCACCTTCTCTATCCTGGACTATAATGATCTCTTTAGCTAAGGGTAGGGCTTCCTTACTCTTTAAAGAGGATTCAATCCATTTATAAGACTCCTTTTGTTCAATAGGAACTAATTTTCGTTTATGACTTTTATCTTTAACGGCTTTTTCATGAGAACGATTCCATATTTTAACATCTGAAAAGCCATAGGGAATTAAGGTTTCTGAATCTATTACAAAACTAGGGTGAATATGAAACCCTAATCCTCCATGTTCTGCATTTGTAGTACCAATACTATCATCTTTCTTAATCCTATTTCGATGATTGTAAAGGTTTATTTCACTAGTATCTTGAATGCATAATACAGACTTACTACCAACTGCTTTTTTACAATTGATAGACATGTTTCTTATTATATCTTCCTCTTTGACATTATCGTTCTGAAAGAAGCGATACATAGCTTTTGCCTCTGAATCATTCCTGGCTAACTGACGTATCGAATGTACACTAGAACTAAATAAGCGATTGAGAATAGAATTTCCTCTATTCAACAATCGCTTATC
>CANMML010000115.1 GCA_947499005.1 uncultured Aquimarina sp. | reverse complement strand
TTAAAATCACCTAAAAGCTAGTAAATACTATAACTCAAACAAAATTTTTCAATCCTAATGCATAATTCAGGTTAAATCTATATTCGATCTTGTAATGTCATTTACATTTATCGGAAAACTAGATGGACTAATAATCTCAGAAATTATAGAAGTCAATGCATTACCACCAAATGTACCTCGATCTATTGAAATGTTGCTACGTAATGTAATTGTTGTAAGTGGGATAAATTGAAAAGCATCCTCACTAATTGTTAAAAGACTTTCGGGAAAAATTACTTCAGATAAACTTGCATTATTGAAGAAAGCATCTCTTTGTATTGTTGTTAACCTCTCTGGTAAAGTAAGTGTTCCAGACAAATTATTGCTCCTAAATGCTGCTTCACCAATAATTTCTAGGTTTGTTGGTAAAGCAAGTGTTCCTGATAAATTATTTTCAAAAAAAGCTTCTTTACCAATAGTTCTTATAGAATTAGGGAAAACTACATTTACTAAGGCAGGGTTTGAAAAAGGAATAAACTCAAAAGCACGATCTCCTATTGCTACAACCGTATACGATTCCATATTAAAAGTAACGGTTTCAGGAATGGTAATACTGCTGCCCGAACCTCCACCAGTTATGGCAACTTCGTTAGGCGATAAAGCCGTAATTCT
>CANMML010000114.1 GCA_947499005.1 uncultured Aquimarina sp. | reverse complement strand
ACGTTAGACACAATTATAACAAACCTTTGATAAAGACAAATTACAAATCAAAAACTGGAAGTGGATTTACGCACTCTTTAGGTTCAAAACAGATTTCTGAATTACTATCTGGAATTAAAATCTATGATGATTTGTCTATCTCTTTTGATAAATCTCAAGGAGAACGAATGGGATTATTTGTTCCTGGATGGAAATTGAGAAGTTTAAAAGGGAATTCAAAGGAATTACTCGAATTCAGAACCCTTATAAGTGGAATATACTCATCAGCTTCTGATAAATGGATTATTACCTTAAAACCTGTAAAAGTCTCTGAAAATAAAATGGCAAAACCATTTTTAATAGAAATTGGAATTCCCTTATTGCGGAATTGGTTTGAATCAGAAAAATCCAAAACTTGGTATTCTGGACATAGATATTTTCAAATTGGAATTAATGAAATACTTAATGAATATTGTTTTCTTGAAACTAGAAATGATTTGGTTGTAAGTAAAGGAATTCAAAAAAACAACTGTGTCTAACATTATATATAAAATCAGAGCAAAGTTTAGTGTCAATCGAAAGGTTATTTCCTTTTTGAAGTGGCGCCAAATTTTTATAAATTAATAAAGAAATAAAAATGCGCGGATAGATCAATTGGTTTAGGCTTGCTTGCCTTGCTCCGATTCATATATTTGGCGTTAG
>CANMML010000113.1 GCA_947499005.1 uncultured Aquimarina sp. | reverse complement strand
TTTTCGTTTTTATCTTCTAGCGAAAATTTTGATACGTATTACACTCGATTTTTAGAGAGTGATTTGGGTAAAATTTATGTAGGCATTCCTTGGGATGATCTAGTCAAAGAGTTCGGTTTACAAGAATCTAGGAAAGGGGCACGGATGTCTTTTAGTCCTAGAGGAAGAATTGCTCTAATGTTTTTAAAGCATTATTGCTGTCAGAGCGATAAGCGATTAATCGAACAACTCAATAGTAACATTGATTATCAGTTTTTTTGTGATGTTCACTTAGGTTTTGAACGCATCACTAATTATAAGATAGTTAGCCAAATTAGATGTGAGTTAGCCGATAAATTATCGATAGATAGGCTAGAAAAAGCTTTGGCTTCTTCTTGGCTGCCCTATATGTCATCAAAGAGTCAGATAACAATGGATGCTACCTGCTACGAGAGCGAAGTTCGTTACCCTACAGATGCTAAACTTTTATGGGAAGCTGTAAGCTGGCTGCATAAAGAAATAAAACTTAGTTGTATTGCCTTAGGCTTAAAAATGCCTCGAAGCAAGTTCAACAAATGGGCAAGTCGCTACATTGGTTATAGTAAAGACCGCTCTAAACGAAGAAAGAAACGTCGAAGTGTTACAAGAGGACTGCTGCGATTGTTAAAGAAGTTTATAGCCACTGAAGAAGCATTACGAAAGAACTATGCTCAGCTCTCTTTTATAGAAGGATACTTTAAACGTGTTGCTACCATAAGCA
>CANMML010000112.1 GCA_947499005.1 uncultured Aquimarina sp. | reverse complement strand
TTGGTATATATTCGATTGACCGACCCAAGAGCGAACCATAACCGAACCTTTTCCGACCCGTAACCGATTCTTAGTCTAGGGTCATGGGCTATTGGGAACACTTCTATAAATATCTATTTGCTTGTATAAATACTCTCGTAGTTTTGATCTAAGTTTCTCTATATTATCCCAATAACTGATTTTATAGCGATATACATTTCTTGAACCAATACCACTACGTTGTATGTATTCAAGCTCTTCTAATTCTTTGATGTAACGCTGCATTTGGGTTTTACTGACTCTAAAATGTTGACGTATTTCTCGTTGGGTAAACTCGTATTCTTTTCCTCGTTTTTCAACATATACTTTTAAGTCTTCATAGAACTGCCGAAGGATGCCGTCTAATTCATCAGTCTTTAGCACGATACTATTGAACATGAGTTTAACTGCTAATTCTACATCTTGTAATTCGGTAATGAGCATATTGTTTTCCTTCTTCCTTTGGTATTGATAAAGGATGGTAACTTGTTCTATAAAATCGTGTAACATTTGAGTCAGTCGCCTTCGATGATGGGTTGTTTTAGACAAGGTTAATCGATAGGGATTTCGAACTCGGTATGGCTTTAGCATATAGACCATGTCTTGTATTTGCTCTCGTATCAGCTGTTCTTGTTCGCTAGTGATTTCTTTACTGGATTTCTTGGCCATATACTCAAGTACTTGCTCGGTTTGGGCTTCGCTCTCATCAATAGCAATTACAAAAACACGAGTTTCATTATCCTCGTAAATCCTAAAATTAGTAGTAGCTACCACACTAGCAAT
>CANMML010000111.1 GCA_947499005.1 uncultured Aquimarina sp. | reverse complement strand
TCGTTTAATATTTTCAAGGTATTGAGTAGACTTAAATGGAAGCTATTAAATACTTCTTGGTGTTCAAATTCTATAGTTAATGTTATTTTTTCCATGATGTTATAATTTGGTTTCGGTTAAGTAATACACGTATGCTTGACCTTTTTTGTTAGTGATTTCTACAAGCTCTCGATCTACTAATTCGGTTAAATGATGATAACAAGTGCTTTTACTTTTTCTGAACTTTCTACCCACTTCTCGACTGGTAAATTCTAATCCTCCGAAGTGTTGCTGCAACTGACTATAAAACCATCGAACAGGTGGAGGTAATATGATGGATTGATCTTTTAGATCTAGTTCGTTTTGTAACATAAAGATGGCGTTAATAACATCTTCACGAGTCGTATAAATGCGATTGAACTTGTCTTTATCTCGATACATTTCATTGATGATCGTAAGACTGTGAACCGTAGTTTTTAGAAGTTCTTGTTGTACTTCAGTAAACGTCATTCGATCTAACAAGTAATTGAACTTATTTATGGTTTGGCGATAGGGGTACAGCAGCTTAATAATGACATTGAGATCTTTAATGTGATACTTGCGATAGGCTAGCTTTTCAATTTTGATGTAACGTTTTGTCTTCATAATATGTGACTTTTGGGTATAAAAAATGCCCCATGTGGAGCAGTAGTATTTTTTTCTCTTAATTATTCTTCTCTTGGGCAACTGGATCAATTATTCCGTAATTCATTGGTATATATTCGATTGACCGACCCAAGAGCGAACCATAACCGAACCTTTTCCGACCCGTAACCGATTCTTAGTCT
>CANMML010000110.1 GCA_947499005.1 uncultured Aquimarina sp. | reverse complement strand
TCAATCCATTATTCTTCCTTAGAAAGCCATTTTTGAAATAGGTTTTTAGTGAATTTAATGGGTTGTGCAACGGTTACCCTTGTTGTGTGTAGTGTTTTTATTTCAGATTCCATTCGGTCAATATTCTGTCAACTTTTGATTTTTCAAAACCGAGCATAGATTTATTAGGGTCAAAATCAATTAATAAATCCTCTCCATTTTTTATATGTGCGAGATGTCCATAAATTTCTCCACCACTTTGCCAATGAGTTGTAGTTTCTAATTCCTCATAATCAGCAATATTTGAGTTTGGATTTATGAATGTGTCATACTCAAAATTAATTTCATTTTCCCATAGCCAGAAGCTCTTAGTAAAGTAGATTTTTTTACTCTTGTGATACGGTTTAGTCTTATCCCCTTTTTGATTTGTCCAATATTGACAATACCATTTATTTTCTAAAAATCTGTAATCAGTTGTGTCAAGAATTATAACATTCCAAGTTCCTCGAACTGGTGATTGTAAAACAACGCTATCAAGAGTCCAATTTTTGGTTATCGGTTTTATTCCTAATTTAAATCTTTCGTTATCTAATTTAGCACTATATCCATTCGGAAGTGCATTGGAAATAGGAATAGCAAAAAGTGAATAGGTAATTACAATTCCTAAAATCAGATATATAATATTTCTTATTTTCTTTTTCAGATTATATTGGGTTTACATTACACACAACGGCAGTCTGTCTAAAAACCACCGAATTTCGAATTTATTAAGCTAATATAAGCCGATTTACAGAAAGGTTATAATCGAGAGATTTAGTTTTCAAAGTAAAATTTAGT
>CANMML010000109.1 GCA_947499005.1 uncultured Aquimarina sp. | reverse complement strand
AATGCAAAAGTTTGGCTTAGGACTTAATCGAAAATAATCACTTATCTTCTGCCCTAAATGCCATATATTTAACGTTGCCAGCAATTTGAAAAAACAAACTATATTGGAAATTTTAAATTATTTATTAGACTTCATATTAAATCTCGACAATAATCTTTTTGAATTAATATTGGATTATGGAATTTGGATTTACGCTATTCTATTTTTAATAATATTTATTGAAACAGGACTTGTAGTAATGCCATTTTTACCAGGAGATTCATTATTATTCGCAGCTGGAGCTTTCTGTGCAGGAGTTCAAAATGACATTGGACAAACTGCGGAATTAAATCTCGGAACAATTCTTATTCTATTAACTTTAGCTGCGATTGTT
The DNA here is from genome assembly GCA_947499005.1 of uncultured Aquimarina sp. Taxonomy (GTDB): domain Bacteria; phylum Bacteroidota; class Bacteroidia; order Flavobacteriales; family Flavobacteriaceae; genus Aquimarina. The sequence continues at coordinate 466 of CANMML010000109.1, read as the reverse complement.
GGAGACGCATTGAATTATTATATTGGCAAAAATATTGGACTTAAATTACTCAATTGGAAATTTAAAGATAAACAAATCGTAAATCCGAAATATATAGAGAAAACAAATAAATTTTACGAAAATCACGGTCCGAAAACAATAATCATTGCTCGTTTTGTACCCATTGTTAGAACTTTTGCACCTTTTGTAGCGGGAATTGGAAAAATGACTTATCGGAAATTTATTCGTTATAATATGATTGGAGGAATTGTGTGGGTTTTTATTTTAGTTTTTCTTGGTTACTTTTTCGGAAATCTTGATTTTGTGAAAAAGAATTTTGAAACTGTTATTTTCGGAATTATAGGTTTGTCATTACTTCCAATGATAATTGAAATAATTCGAAATAAATATATAGAGGTCGGTATTTAGTTACCTATCAATTTTGACTGATTTATGTTATCGGCTTCAACCATTCTAGATATTAGAT
>CANMML010000108.1 GCA_947499005.1 uncultured Aquimarina sp. | reverse complement strand
CTTGTCCCGTCCTAAAATAGCGTTACAGTCAAATGTTATTTATGGAATCAACACATTCAAATTACGTAAAGCGTACTCAAAAGGATTATAGTCAGTCCTTCAAACTACAGGTTGTTCAAGAAATCGAGCAAGGTCTTTTAACAAGAACCCAAGCTTTGGATAAATATGGTATTCAAGCGAGATCTACGATTCGCACTTGGTTAAAGAAATATGGTAAATTTGATTATGACTTTAGCATAAATCAAACCATGTCTAAAACACCCGAACAACGTATATTAGAATTAGAGCAGCAAGTAAAACTCTTAGAAAAGCAAAAGGCTAGAGCTGAATTTTTAGCTGAACGAGCTGATAAAAAAGCTATTATTTTTGATATGATGATTGATATTGCTGAGGAAGAATTTAATATTCCTATTAGAAAAAAGCACGTACCCGAGTTATCAAAAAATATAGTCACCAAAAACAAGAAAGCATAACTGCTACCTGTGATTTACTCGGGGTGAATAGACAGGTTTATTATAGAGCTATTCGTTCATCAAAGGATAAGTTAATACTTAGTAAAAAGGTAATTGACTTAGTTCTTTCTATTCGTATAACAATGCCTAGATTAGGTACAAGAAAACTGTATTATTTGCTAGAATCAGAATTAAAAGCACTCGGAGTTGGTCGCGATAAATTATTTAGAATACTAAGAGCGAACAATTTATTGATTCAACCTAAAAGAAGTTATCATGTAACTACCGATTCACATCATAGATTTAGAAAGCATAAAAATCAGATTAGAGATGTTGAATTTACTAGACCAGAGCAGGTCTGGGTAAGTGATATCACCTACGTAGGAAATCGAGAAAACCCTTGTTATTTAGCTTTAGTTACAGATGCATATTCTAAAAAAATAATGGGTTACGATGTGTCTAATAGTTTAAA
>CANMML010000107.1 GCA_947499005.1 uncultured Aquimarina sp. | reverse complement strand
AACAAAAAGCTTTCGCTTCAATAAGCTCAACTTTTTGTTTTATAACGACGCGTAAGCTAAATTTACACTTATCGTTACCATTCATTAGTAAAAAACTCTTTAAAATTTTAAAAATGCAAATTGACTTCGAAGAGAATTACATCTTAGAAAATGATTTAGTCAAGTTAAGACCTCTACAAATATCTGATTTTGAACATTTATTAGAATACTCAACAAATGAACCTGAATTGTGGAGATTTAACTCTGGAGGAGCGAATGGTGAAAAAAATCTTGAAAAATATATCGCTAATGCCGTTAAGCAACGCAAAGAGGAAAAGGAATATCCTTTCATAGTATTTGATAAGCGAAAAAAGAAATTTGTGGGTAGTACTAGATTTTATGCATTCAAAACACTAAATAATACAGTTGACTTGGGGTATACTTGGTACGGAAAACAAACGCACGGAGATGGAACAAATAAAAATTGTAAATATTTAATGTTAGAATTTGCTTTTGAGAAAATTGGAGTGGAACGAGTAGGATTCGCAGCGAGTAATCTAAACGAAAGAAGTATAAATGCTATGAAAAGCATAGGTTGCAAAGTTGAGGGAATTTTTAGGAATTACTGCCTTGACAATTATGGAAATAGAATTGATGCTATTTTTTTGAGTATTTTAAAAGATGAGTGGTTTGAAAATGTTAAAAGTGATCTGAAAAATAAATTGGAAAAATACTCCGGAAAAATAACGAAATGGTAACAATGTATAAGAAAACATAGGGCTTTTGGGCTAAATCCAAAAGTCTATCTTTGTTTACTAAGTCGCCAAATATAAAATTTGGCGTTTACGAAAAATGATAAAAGCAAAATATTTATATTTGGCTTAGTACCAACCCGAAACGTACCGCTTATCACCTGCCCTACGTTTCTTATACTGACCGTTAAGCCCCATAAAATCCAGTTTTGAACAAAGGGAAATTATAACCATCAATCTCCTCTCCCAACCCTAGGATCAA
>CANMML010000106.1 GCA_947499005.1 uncultured Aquimarina sp. | reverse complement strand
ATACTTAAAGTACGAAAACTAACTCCAATATCAAAGGTTTTTAGACAGTCTGACGGTGAATATATGCATTCGTGCGAACGGAAATTCAGGGAATTTCTGATATAGCACGAGTGCATATCTTTTTGTTATTCGCTAACTTAATTCAAACCAGCGACTAATCAAAATTATATGCATGGCTTAGCAAAAAGAAACCATACATTAACTCAAAAAGATTATTTCGCATGATGTATATATAGTGTTGTACACTGGCTATCCTACCCAGTAACCATAAAGATTCTTTAGCGCAAACTTTAAAAAAGTACTGTACTATTCGCCGTCCGTAAACACACCCAAACATTTGCAGTTATATGCAGCAAACTGGTTAAATCAGAAAGATATATAGACTTTCTAATTGACTCTAATTTTATTAAAGAACCTAAAAGTCTCCGACACATCATCTTTTGTCTTTACTTAATATGAGCTATCTTTTTGTATCGGAAAATACTTCTAGTGAATCAATTAGTGTAAAGAGAATAAAATCAAATTATATGGGATCTAGCTATATTGATTTTTCGACTATTGTAAGCTCTCAATTTTATACGCTTTAGGATAATTAGATGTATCGGAATTACTCAATATCATTAAACTAATGATTCCTATTGCTATACCTAAAAGTAAAATAGAGAATAAAATAATTTTCCTCTTTAAATATTTCTCTTTGAAAGTAATAATCAAACCTATTATCAAAATAATAAACATCATAGAGTTTATTATAAGGTTAATGATAGGAGGTAAGCTAGATAAAATCATACTAAAAGAAGCTATGAATAAACATAACAATACAGATATTATTATGATTAGTATAGTTCGTTTTTTCATTTATATCCAGTTTTATTTCTGTGCTTGTGTACAACGCCCGCGTGTATGAAAAGTAGGGGTGAAATACTCCCAAATCTTTCTGTTACACTAAGACAAATTTTTTATTTTGGTTTTGTAACCAAAAGTAAAATTTTTGG
>CANMML010000105.1 GCA_947499005.1 uncultured Aquimarina sp. | reverse complement strand
CGTTAGCCACAAATTACCAGAAGCCATGAAGAATAATGGAAAATCGTTAGAAAAAACTATCCGACTTATCCAAGAGACTTTAAAAGATTCTGAGAACACAAAAATTTTCAATAATTATAAAATCGAAAATGAAAGTGGTCAAAAACGAGAAATTGACATTTTAATCGTTTCATCAATAAATGACTTCGATATCAAAATAGCTATTGAGTGTAAGGATTATAATAAAAAAGTTCCTGTTAAAGAAATTGAAGCTTTCCAATCAAAATGTGATAGAATTAAAGAAATTAATAAGAAAGTTTTTGTTAGTACAAACGGATATCAAGCTGACGCAATAAATACCGCAAAATATTACGGAATTGAATTACATACTGCAAATAAATTCAAAAAAGAAGATGTTCAGAATTGGTTTTCGATAAAACAAATGGGCCTTCGAATTGAATCAAAATTTATCGCGCCAACACTATATTTAGATGCTACACAGGAAGTATTAGAGACTATATCAAAAGACTTTAATAAAGTTGTTTATAAAGAAACTATTGATGAACCAATTCAAATAGAAACAATTTTAGATGAAGCCATTGATAATAATAAAAGAATCATCATGAACCTCGCCATTATTGAATGGCTAAAGTTGGAAGAAACTAAGAAAGATGAATCTTTTCCTATTCAATTCAAACTTGACTTTAATGATTATTACATAAAACCAACAGAGAAAGAAAAAATTAAACTTTTTGGTTTAACATCAAGTGTGCTTGTTAAATTTATAAAACGAGACGCTACAATTTTAAGTGGAAGAATTATAAAAGGTTCAAAAGAAAATGACATTGCTAGATCAATAACAATAGATGTTGGAGATAATTTGAAAAGCGATATCATAATAGATAAAAATGAGGAATTAACATTTTTCGCAACAAATGAGGATGGTGAATCTCAAAAACTAAAATCTTTATTTACTTATAATCCCAAAACAAAAAAGTTTAACAAAGAATAATCAGTGGCTAACAAGGTATAAGAAAACATAGGGTTTTGGTGCTTAATCGAAAAGTCTGTGTTTATTTGCAAAGTCGCCAACCATAAAATTTGGCGTTTATGA
>CANMML010000104.1 GCA_947499005.1 uncultured Aquimarina sp. | reverse complement strand
TATTAACCCGACGGCAATAAATAGAGATTTTTTATGCTGCGTATTTTATATCCTTATGGTTAAAATATTTAGCCACTCTTTGGTTATTTTTAGTTAGCATTTTCATATGATTCTTGACATTTTCTTCAAGCTGTTTTTCGTTTTTAGGAGCAGGTTTTTCAGATAAAGCATATTTTAAATCACAGTTTAGATACTCATCAGGGTTTTTCTCTGGAGAATAAGAAGGCAAGAAGAATAACTCAATATGTTCCAGTTTTTCTTCAACCCATTTCTTAACTATTTTACTGTGATGAACTCTTAAATTATCAAGGATTAAAAATATTTTTTGTGTTTTACCTTTGATAAGCTGTTCTAGAAATTCAATGAATCTATCAGCATTCATGGTTCCTGAGTAAATCATAAATTGAACACTTCCTTGATTAGTTACTGTAGAAATCATGTTTACAGAAAAACGTTTAGACATACTTTTCTTTACAGGCGTTTTTCCTTTGGGAGCATAAGAACGACCATGTTGATTAGTGTTTCTTACTCCTGTTTCATCACCCCATTGTATTTCTGCATTTTCCTCTTTAGCACGTTTCTTAATGGCTGGATATTGTTCATCTAACCATAATTGCACTTTTTTAGAACATTGTTCGTAAGCTTGTTTCTTTGGTTTTTGAGGACTAAATCCCCAAGAGCGTAGATAATCCCCCATTGTATTTATCGCTAATTTTACACCAAATTCACGTTCCACTAATTCCTTTACAGCTTTGCGTGTCCATAAAGCAAAATCCAATTTTAGTTGATCTGGCATAACATCTGTAATCATGCGTTGAATCTCTAACTCTTGAGTGCTACTAAGTAATTTTTTATCCTCAGAGCTAACACCGCGCTTATTATCTGTCAACCCTTTAATCCCTTCTTTTTTATGTTTTTTAACCCAATTAGTAATTGTGTTTGGGTTAACTCCATACATCATAGCTACTTCTTTCTTTTGAACACCTGAATTAATTTGCTTGATCGCTCGTTTGCGTATTTCCTTTCTGCTTGCAGAATCTACTGATCTAAAATCCATATCCTTCATAAGGAAAAGATACGAATAATATCGCATTTAATCTAATTATATTACCGCTATGTTAATA
>CANMML010000103.1 GCA_947499005.1 uncultured Aquimarina sp. | reverse complement strand
AACAAAAAGCTTTCGCTTCAATAAGCTCAACTTTTTGTTTTATAACGACGCGTAAGCTAAATTTACACTTATCGTTATATGCAATAATGACTAAACTGATTCCATATAGAAAAAGTAATAAATGGGGATTCTCGAATTCTCAAAAGGAAATAGTGATTGAATGTAATTATGATGATATCATTATACCCTTTAATGGAAGAAATTATGACCTAGCACTTGTTCAAAAGAATGGAAAAACTTGCTGGGTAAATAATAGAGGTTTTGAAATTACACCTTTTGCAGATATGACTCACCAATATACGGATAAAGGGATTTCAGTAATTGTTTTAAATAAGGAAATTGATTCCGTTTTAGAATACCCAAATTGTCTATTTGTTAATAAGGAAGGTGAAATATTGTTCGATAACGACTTTCTTACCTCAAATGGTTATCAGAATGGGTACTGCATTGCAATGAATCAAGATAAAAAATATGGAGTCATTGATTACTTAGGCAAAATTATCCGTCCTTTCACGGAAACTGATTATCACAAGATTTGGGAAAAAATCGGACGACCATATCATTATGATACACGAAAAGAAAAAATGTCACCAAGTGAACTGCAAAAATTCACAAACGACAGTAGATATATCGGTTTTAAAAATGGACAAGGAGATATAGTAATTCAACCAAAATACTATATGACTCAAGATTTTACGGAAGGACTATGTTCTGTTGCTATTAAAGAAGGAGAGTTTTTCTTTATAAACGAAAAAGGAGAACAAGTAATTAATAAAAAGTATTACTTCTGTAATAATTTTAAAGATGGCATAGCGAAAGTAGTGATAAGCAGAATAGATAAAAACCCACATATACATTCTAGATGGGGAGTTGATTACTATATTCCTGAATCAGCTAAATGGGGTTATATTGATATGGATGGAAATGAATATTGGGAAAATTAAAAAAGCATATAACACTATATATAGCAAATAGGGCGATTAGTGTTTAATCGAAAAGTTCGTGTCTATTTGCAAAGTCGCCAAATCTTTTGATTTGGTATTAAATGAGAAAAATTAAAACAAAATAAAAAGATTTGGCTTGTGGCTAAACCGAGAATAATCGCTTATTTTCCGCCCAACTTGCCATATATTTAACGTTAGCCCCAATAAAATTCGAGTTTTGAGTAAAAGCATATTCTAGCCATCAATCTCCTGCCCCAACCCAAAG
>CANMML010000102.1 GCA_947499005.1 uncultured Aquimarina sp. | reverse complement strand
ATAAAAAATTTGTCTTAGTGTAACAGAAAGATTTGGGAGTATTTCACCCCTACTTTTCATACACGCGGGCGTTGTACCTAATGTAGCAAAAAAATTGTCTAATCAATGAAACGAAAGACGACTATACTGTTGTACTTGATATTAACTTTTCAAATTATATTGCTAGTTGGAAATTCTCATTTCATTTTAGGTAGTATTTATGGATTTCTTGATTTTCCGATTATAGCTATATCTATAATATTTTTGATATACCAATACAACAAAAAAAATGATCTTAAATACTGTATTATATTTCTTTCTACATTGATTTTTGGTTCATTTTATCTATTCAACATGATTCAAAGAATTGATATTAGCCGAAAAGAGAAAACTTCTGAGGCAATCTCTATTCTTTCATACAATCTCTTTTTTAAAAATAAATACAAAACAAAGATTACTAATGAGATTTCAAAAACGAATCCTGACATATTAATTGTTCAAGAATTGACTAATTCCTGGGTATCTAACTTAGAACAGACTATCGGCAATAAATATAAATACCGAAAGTTATTCCCTAAAAAAGGAACTAAAGGCCTTGGTATATATTCTAAATTTCCTATTTCAAAAAGCACAATACATTCATATTGTCAAATCAATAAGATTAAGGTGAAAAATAAGAATTTAATAGTTGTGAATTCACATTTAGCATCGCCTGCCATAGCTGTTGAAAATCCTGATAAATTTTTAGATTATTTCAAATCTAACTTTGAGGAGAGAAATTCCCAATGGGAAAAAATTGAAGCTCAACTTAAAGACGAAAAAGAAGAAACTCCAATAATAATAGCTGGAGATTTAAATACAATGAAAATAGAGAGCTTATACAGAAAAATAAGACTAAAATGGGCTGATTTACATTCTAAAAATGGAGATGGATTTAGTTGGACATTCCCTAATACACATAATATTAAATATCCATTTTTAACACTAGATTATATACTATATAATAAAAATGTTAGAGGTGTAAATTCGGAAGTTCTTAAAAATTCAAGTTCAGATCATTTAGCACTTTTGGGTAAAATAAAAATATAACACTAGGTACAACAATGTATAAAAAACATAGGGCGGGTTAAGATTAATCGAGAGGTTTGGGCTTATCCTCTATGTCGCCAAATATAAAATTTGGTGTTTCAATATTGAAGATAAACACAAAACATTATATTTGGCTTAGTTATAAA
>CANMML010000101.1 GCA_947499005.1 uncultured Aquimarina sp. | reverse complement strand
ACTTTTAAGGTTCTTAACGTTGCTGTTTTATTATCATTAAGTGCAAAATATCTGAATAAACTCATCAAATTATAAGCTATCATAATGGATCTAAAAGAGGCTTCAGTTGCCCAAAAGTCTTGTAAACAGAAGTTGTCTAATCCAAAGTCTTGCTTGAGTTCTTTTATTCTATTTTCACAATCAGCTCTTGTGTTATAGATATTCCATATTTGATCTAGCGGTAAATCTAGATTGGTAACATAGCAGCTATACCTATATCCAGGTAAGTCTTCAAATAGTATTTTTCCACTTGCTTTGGGACGATCCTCTATTTTCTTACGTACTATAATATAGCGTCTTGCTTTACCTTCTTTATGATTAAAAATCATTTCATTAAGATCAATTCCTTTAGATAAAGGCAGCCAATCATCTAATCCACCAATAGCATTTTTAACATTAGGATACATACGAGTAGCTATCACATAATTGAGAGCTTTTGATTCTAAATACTCTAATAATTCTTGTGTATAAAATCCACTATCTGCTCTAACTAACCCAATACGCTTATCTTTTAAAACTTCATTGAAGGTTTCCTCCATAAATTCTTTACAACTGCTACTATCAGCAGTGTTACCTGGTCTTAACCAAGCATTAGCAACCATTCGTGTTTGGCTCACAAAAGCCATTAATGGATGGTGTGAATTACGCCCTTTTTTATTAGGGTTGTAACCCTTAGCACTACCTTGTTGATCTCCATATCTGGTAATTACTGTACTATCAAAATCGATAGTCAAATTATCTATACCTATTTGATCAAAGAACCAATGATTCCATTGGGGAAAAACTTTTGTATTTAATGCCTGTGAAAACTTCCCAAAAAACCTACTATAGGTGCTTTGTGAGGGCATTTTATCCCAACCAAATATCGAGTGTAAAGTCGTATCATATCGTAACCAATCACAATGAATATAACGTGAGGCTCCTGTCCAAATCCCTAACCAAAAGGACTCTAAAATATGCTCAGGAGAATAGCCACGATTCGAACCTGGTTGAGGCAAGGGAAGTTCGGACATATAATCACGAATACCCGTTTGATCAATAAATCTTTTCATCAAACTCATACCTCCAAAAGGTGTTACTTTTTTGTCTGAATACTCTATAGGAAGGTTAACCATATGGGTGAAACTTTAAAATCACCTAAAAGCTAGTAAATACTATAACTCAAACAAAATTTTT
>CANMML010000100.1 GCA_947499005.1 uncultured Aquimarina sp. | reverse complement strand
AAAAGCTTGTGCAAAAAGAAATAAAGTTATTACAGGGCTTATTGTTTATCAAGGATTAGACAAAGCCAGTTTAACCGTATTACTTTTAGAACACGTACAATCTTATAAAGGGAAAATCTATATCCCATCTACAAGAAACAATAATAGTAGAACTTTAGAATTAAAACCCTGGCAAGTAATAGAACTCTTGGAGTACATCAATGAAGTACGTCCTATGATCCAAAAACGTGTAAAAACCAATGATGATCAACTCTTCCCAATCAAAGCAGACTTTAAAACTATTTTACTCAAAATCAATAGAGAACTTAAAACGATTAATGCAAAAGTTACTAATGTTGGTCATGTTCGTACCTCAGTAATTAGCAATTGGATCAAACGCTACAACATAAGAAAAGTACAAGAAATGTGCGGGCACAAATACATTGGTTCTACCGAGAAATACAAACAAGATAATATTGAAAATTTACAGGAAGCGATACAACAGTTCCATCCGATAAGCTAGAAAATGCAACACATTAATATAAAAACTATCTTTGTTATGAATGTAAATATGAATACCATGAATATTGAAGCAACTAAATTAGAGTTGATGCACTTATTGCTTCAAACACAAGAGGAATCATTACTTACTCGTTTGAAAAAAGTCTTTGAGGATGAACGTGTAGATTGGTGGGATAACCTAAGTGTAGAAGAACAAAAAGGCATTGATATTGGTTTATCCCAAGCAGATAAAGGACAGTATATCTCTGATGAGGAGGCAATGAATCGATTTAAGAAATGGCACTAACCGTTGTTTGGACTCCTCAAGCTTTAAAAGGCTTAGATGAAATTTTAGAGTATTTAGAAACTCATTGGACAGAAAAAGAGATTTTAATTTTAGAACAAAAAATAGAAGACTTTAAAGCTCGGGTTAAGAAATATCCTCAAATGTATCCACCTACAGGAAAACGTAAAAATACAAGAAAGGCAGTATTAGATAAGCATAACTATTTTATCTATAGAATAAAGCCTCGTAAGAAGATTATTGAACTTGTATATTTTAGAGCAGCAAAACAAAAACCCGTATTATAATAAAACTTCTGAGTTGAACGCTTGGAATTTTTTGATTGTTATAATAGAATAGGACTCGCTGCCGCTCGGAATTTAATAATCATGTCCTACTCACTAGTCGTTCGAGCGGTCATTCATCTATCAAAGGTCTCGTCCTCACCCCACCAA
>CANMML010000099.1 GCA_947499005.1 uncultured Aquimarina sp. | reverse complement strand
CGTTCTACACCATTTGAAAAAAACATCATAACTAAATGAAAAACTTACTTCTGATATTGTTAATTTCTATTCTAATTTCATCTTTTGGAAAAAGTCAAAATAAAAAAACATTAGCGATTAATGAAACAGAAATTTCTAAGGAAAGTTCAGAGTTTATAATAAAAAAAGACACTTTTGATTTTTCAATTAATGGCGATTTAAGAAAAGTGGAATACTTCAACAACAAGTATTATTGTATGTTTCAAACAAATCGAGAAAATACTACTCGCTCTTTCAAAAAAATGGTAGTCTTGGATAAGAATGGTTCTTTTATTGAGGATGTTTTCCTACCCAAATTAATTCAGAATATGAATTATTACAAACTTGAAATAGAAAATGACAGCCTATTTCTTCAACGAAAACAATTTGATGAGGAAAACTTTGTCTTAGGTAAGTATGTTGCAGATTTTCAACCAACAGAAACAAGAGCTTTTAAAACTTACGAAGACCAACAATTTAATGTGTATTCAACTTGCCGAGGAGAATGGGGAGGAACAATATTTTTCCAAGATAAAAAGACAAATGAACTATTTGAAGGTTCATCAACTTGTCCAACTGTTGTCAATAAAATTGGAAATGAATATTATGTTACGAATTATATGGGCCATATGATGGGGTTTGCAAGTATTAATAAAATTTCTGACCCAAGAAAACTTGAAAAATCGGAATGGAATTTTAAAAAACGTTTTGGAAGTAAAAACCAAAAAGGAATTGAAAAAGTACTTGACACAATGGATTTTTACATTCCAACTTCTTTTGTAGTTAAAGACAAGCTTTTACATATTTACAACGATGATAATGGAACATACATTGCTGATATTGAGAATAAAAAAATGAAAGTAATCTACACTTTTGACTTTAAATTCTATCCTCAATTAAATCAGCAATTAGAAAATGGAAAGCAAGTATTGACTTTTGAAGATGCAGAAACAAAAAAGGACGGAATTTTATTAATTGACGGAAATAATCTGAATTTCAAATTCCTGCGCTGAAATAAAAACGGTGTAGAACAATGTATAAAAAACATAGGGCTTTTAGGCTTAATCAAAAGGTCTGTGTTTATTTATAAAGTCGCCAATTATAAAATTTGGCATTTACGAAAAATGGTAAAAGCAAAATATTTATATTTGGCTTAGTACCAATCCGAAACGTATCGCTTATCACCTGCCCTACGTTTCTTATACGAGACGTTA
>CANMML010000098.1 GCA_947499005.1 uncultured Aquimarina sp. | reverse complement strand
GTATTCTATGATTAAAACAAGTTTTTTATAAGATATTTTTAGGCAAACTTCATTGTGTTAACATATGGGGTTTGCCTATTTACAACTGCAAAAATTCGCGCAATTAATTTGTTCCTGATAATGTTAATTGTACTCATTTTACTTTTACCTATTTCTACTCTTTTTTCATAATAATTCTTCATTTCAGGGTTGTGTTGTATAGCAGTAATAGCACACATATGTATTAGGGCTTTAATTTTCTTATTAGCTAATTGAGAGACTCTATTTCTTCCTTTTATACTAGTTCCTGATTGATAAGGGAAAGGAGCAACGCCACAATATGAAGCAAACTTTCTCCAATTTTCAAATTTTTTAAAGTTTTCAGTTGTAATAAGCATAGTCGTTGCCATTTGCATTCCTATACCTTTTATAGAAAGAATAAGATTTAGATTTATTAAAAGTTCATTTTCACTTTTAATAATTTTTATTATTTCAGATTCGATACTTTTTATTTGCTTACTCAAATAATGAATCATTTTTTCTTGTACTTCAAAAATGTCTTTAAAGTCTTTCACTTTGTATATTCCCTTTTGTTCACCTAGTGTCGCTTTATAAGATGCTCGTTGTTTGGTTAATTTAGTCTTTAAGCTCATCAATGATTTCAGCTGAATTATTGATTTATTATGTTTTTTCGTAGGTTTAATTTCTTCTTTTAAGCGATATCCATATAAAGCGATACGTCTTGCATCAACTTTATCATCTTTACCTCTAACAATGCCCATTGACCTTTTTATATCGAGTGCTGGAGCAATAAAATAACAGCACTGTTTATCATCAAAAAAAGTAGTTATTAAATGTGAATACATTCCTGTATGCTCAAAAACAAATAGGATTTTTGATAGATTATTGCAATGACTGTTAACCCATTTAAAAAACAGATATAAACCTTTCTTGTCATTTTTGAACTGATTACTTAATTGGTTGAGATGGATGCATACGTCTATTGTATTTTTACTTACATCAATCCCAATAACATTTTCAAAATTCATAACTTTAATAATTAGAGATTAAAAAGAGTTGCTTTAACTAAGACCTTTATTAAGGACAAACTGAAATTCTATATGGTTCTGAAGCAACTTGAAAAAAGGACGGAGACTAATACAGGGGATGGCTATTTGATTAAGCTAGATGGCGCCGAAAGTTCACTCCGTTCTTTTTAAAATTTAATCATAAAATAATTATGAAGCTAATCTAAAGGATGG
>CANMML010000097.1 GCA_947499005.1 uncultured Aquimarina sp. | reverse complement strand
TGGATGGATGGACTTTTCTCTCAAATCAAAAATTTAAGCCCTCCTTTTACATATTCTAATGCATAATTCGGGTTTAAATCTTCTTGTTTTTCACTGTCTGTTGGTTTGATAGATTTACAGCGAAAGTTTAAAAAATCAAAAGTTTTTATTGATACCCATAAACCTCAAAAAAGAGTTCGTGAATTGGTGCGTGATGCAATGCAAAATTATCAGAGCCAAGAGGATTTTAAAAAGTATTTACAAGATAATAAAATATCAACATTTGTCCGAGAAAACAAGCAAGGCAGAATTTACGGAATCAGTTTTATAGACCATACTTCTAAAACGATATTTAATGGCTCTCGTTTAGGTAAAGATGTATCAGCAAATGCATTTCACCGCCTTTGGAACGAAGAAAAGTTACCAATTTCAATTTCTGCCATACAAAACTCAGCGGAAGACTATACAGAGCATATAGAAAACGAGCCAATAGTAGAAACTCAAAACTTTTCTAATGTAAATATTATGGAATCTTTGGGTAGTTTGTTACCTATGGATATTCCAGTGGAAATGGACAATGATAATGTAAAGAAAAAGCGTAAAAAGAAAAGAGGTGTAAAACGAAGATGATATTAAAGCTTTTTAACTCTTAATTTCTCAATCTCTGGAACAGTTAATCCAGTAGCTAAAGCTATAGATTCAATATTGTAATCTTGACGTTTAAGTTGTTTTGCTATTTCTATTTTTTCATTACGTTTTGCAATAATAGAAGCTTCTTTTTTAATTTTCTCTTCCAGCACATATTGAGGAACATATTTAGTGCTTTTTTCCAGTTCCTCTAATAAACCTATGTTTTTAAAACTTAAATAGCTTTTAGGAGTAATAATTAAATGGTCAGATACAGGTGTGTCAACAATAATACCCACTTGTGTTAATCGGTCTGTAATATTTTTATCTCCTTCGGATGGTTTCAGTTCTCCACTGGGATGGTTATGACATAGGATAATTTTTACAGCTCGTTTTTGTAGAGCTAAACTATATACTTCCATAGGTTCTGCAATGGTTCGGTTTACTGTACCAAGGCTTATTAATTCAATAAAAAGAATACGATTGTTGTTTTCTAAGCCAATTACCCAAAAGTGTTCTCGGTTCTGATCAATTTTATCTTCACGGAGCAATATTTTTTGCATTATTCCGTAAATATCGTCTGAATTTAAAATTTTTATTTAGAGGTCGGTATTTAGTTACCTATCAATTTTGACTGATTTATGTTATCGGCTTCAACCATTCTAGATATTAGA
>CANMML010000096.1 GCA_947499005.1 uncultured Aquimarina sp. | reverse complement strand
TAAACATAATCAAATACGTTTACGTAAAAAAATCACATCGGTTACCTTTTTTTTGATGGTGTACCTTCCTCTAAAAAATAAAAATGAACGTTCTTTCTATCATCTATCGTTTCCGTTATAAATGTAGTAAAAAAGCCCTTGCCCTCCCAGCCGCATGAACCAAAGCTATGTTAACATAACGCATAGTTATAAGCCTCTTATCAGGGCGTTATAACTGACGTTATGCAAAATAGCCCCGCCCCAACGCTCCTATGTAGAGAAGCTGGAACTTCAACTAGTTATTTTTCCTTAGTTGATTTACTTGGTTTTAATGATGGTTTATTACCTGGTGTATCTTTGTTATCTCTTCTTCTTTTGTCTAGAGTACCATCTTTCTTTTTAGGTTTTGGTCCAGGTTTAATAGCTTCGATTTCCATTTTACTACAAATTTTAATAGTTTATTAATTATATCACTGTTCTAAGCTTATGAGTCTAATAATTAGACTTGTATGACAGTATTTGACTAAAATAGTAAATACTATAAATTGTACAGTACGGAAAACCATAATCCATTTACATGTAAATCTACCGCATTTCATTTGGTGCAATTCAAAAAGCAAAACAACCCAGCTGCTGCAGCCACCTACTTAGTCCTTTTACTTTTTGAACTGTTCCAGATTCGTTTTGTAGCTAAGGTCTGGGCTATTGATCTATGGCTCTAGGATGCGCGTTTTGTGGGTGTGGTGGCTGTCGTAGACGCCGCACCCATAAAATGCAAGCCTTATACTGGCGTATGAAGTATAATTCAATAAGCCGCTTTTTAGCGGAACAGCGAAGCGACACCACAGCGTAATACGATCGAAGCCGTGGATGCATTTGCCCGACTCAGGGCATGCATACACGTGAGTAGCAAAGGTTTTTTCTTTTTTCAACTGAATGATAAAAACCTTTGATACGTCTGAGTGAGTCCAGCGGTGGAGCCACGCAAGTGTGTAGGGATTGGACTTTGGCACGTATTGTTGATTCAACCAATCGTGACAAAGGTCAAGACCGAGAACACGCCGAGGAGGAACTAGGCGGCTGGGTCAATATCTTTTTTTTAGTGACGATAGGAACGTAAAAAAGTATTGGCATTGGTGGGGTGAGGACGAGACCTTTGATAGATGAATGACCGCTCGAACGACTAGTGAGTAGGACATGATTATTAAATTCCGAGCGGTAAGCGAGTCCTATTCTATTATATCGAGACTAATACGTTCTTGAGTGTAAAATACTTGCTCTAAAATTACGATTTGCCAATACAGACTCAACTTTCTATCGGGATGCTCGTTTAATATTTTCAAGGTATTGAGTAGACTTAAATGGAAGCTATTAAATACTTCTTGGTGTTCAAATTCTATAGT
>CANMML010000095.1 GCA_947499005.1 uncultured Aquimarina sp. | reverse complement strand
AACCCAATTTATGCATTAGGATATATAAAAGGAGGACTTAGATTCTTGATTTGAGAAAAGAGTCCGTCCATCCAATTCCTTTTTTCTATAGGTAAAGCAATCTTCAAGACCTTTCTATTGGCATGTTTTACTTTCCATGCTCCTAATGCAAAGCAATAGACTTTTAGCGTTTTCAGAGTAGCCGTTTTATTGTCATTAAGAGCAAAATATCTAAATAAACTCATTAGATTATAAGCGATCATAATGCATCTAAATGAGGCTTCTGTTGCCCAAAAATCTTGCAAACAGAAGTTATCTAATCCAAAATCTTGTTTCAATTCTTTAATTCTGTTTTCGCAATCTGCTCTGGTATTATAAATATTCCATATTTGGTCTAGAGGTAAATCTAGATTAGTGACATAACAGCTATATCTGTATCCTGGCAAGTCTTCGAATAATATTTTACCACTCGCTTTTGGTCGATCCTCTATTTTTTTACGCACTATAATGTAACGTCTTGGCTTTCCATCATTATGATTGAAAATCATTTCATTAAGATCGATTCCTTTAGTCAGTGGCATCCAATCATCTAATCCTCCAATAGTATTTTTAACATTAGAGTACATACGAGTAGCTATTACATAATTAAGGTGCTGTGTTTCTAAATATTCTAATAATTCTTGGGTATAAAAACCACTATCAGCTCTTACCAAACCTATGCGCTTATCTTTTAAAACGTCATTAAAGGTTTCTTCCATAAATTCTTTACAGCTACTACTATCAGCTGTATTTCCTGGCCTAAGCCAAGCATTAGCTACCATTCTCGTTTGACTAACAAAAGCCATTAAGGGATGATGAGAATTGCGACCTTTTTTGTTTGGATTATATCCCTTTGCGCTACCTTGTTGATCTCCATATCTAGTAATTACAGTACTGTCAAAATCAATGGTTAAATTATCTAGTCCTATTTGATCAAAAAACCAATGATTCCATTTAGGAAAAACTTCTGTATTCAAAGACTGTGAAAACTTACCAAAAAATCTACTGTAAGTACTCTGTGAAGGCATTTTATCCCAACCAAATATCGAATGCAAAGTAGTATCGTAACGTAACCAATCACAATGAATATAGCGAGAAGCTCCTGTCCAAATTCCTAGCCAAAAAGACTCGATGATGTGTTCTGGAGAATATCCGCGATTTGATCCTGGTTGTGGTAAAGGTAATTCGGACATATAAGGTCTAATACCTGTCTGGTCTAGAAATCTTTTCATTAAACTCATACCTCCAAAAGGAGTAACTTTCTTGTCTGAATATTCTATCGGAAGGTTAACCATAAGGGTGAAATCTTAAAATCAACCAAAAGCTAAGAAATACTAGAACTCAATCAAAATTTTTAAATCCTAATGCATAATTCAGG
>CANMML010000094.1 GCA_947499005.1 uncultured Aquimarina sp. | reverse complement strand
AATGTGTTTTTGATGAACATAGGAGTAGCGGTACGTTAAGGATAGTTTTCTAGTACTGTTATAGCCTATGATTAAAGCAGACCACTTAATAGGATGAATTAGTAGTATGATTACAAAATTGATTAGTTCAGAAAACCTGAATCAAGCTTACCTAAAAGTGTACCGTAATAAAGGTTCGTCAGGGGTTGATGGCATGAAAGTCGAAGCACTTAAAAGCCACTTAAGCCTACATAAATCGAGCTATATAAAATCGATACAGAATAGGAGTTATAAAGTTTCACCAATTTTGGGTATTGAAATCCCTAAAAGTAATGGAGCATACCGATTATTGGGTATTCCTACAGCTATAGATAGGGTTTTTCAACAAGCACTACATCAAGTATTGCATCCTATCTTTGAACAAGACTTTCAAAGCTACAGTTATGGTTTTCGACCCAATCGTAATGCACAACAGGCGATTACACAAAGCTTGCAAAATATCAATTCGGGTAAACAGGATATAGTTGACATTGATTTAAAATCATTTTTTGATGAAGTGGAACACCATATCTTACTAGGATTGATTTATAAGCGGGTAAAGTGTAGTGAAACCTTGAAACTGCTACGTCAGTTTCTTAGAGCCCCAATACAAATCAACGGAAAGTTGGTCAAACGCAGAAAAGGAGTTCCGCAAGGTTCCCCTTTAAGTCCACTGCTTTCCAATATTCTGCTTAATGAGTTGGATAAAGAATTGGAAAAACGAGGACATCGTTATGTTCGTTACGCCGATGATTTTAGTATTTATGTAAAGAGTAAGAAATCCGCAAAACGCGTAGGTAATAGTATTTACAAGTTTTTGCGAAATAAACTCCGCCTACCTGTAAATCGTAAAAAGAGTGGTATCCGTCGACCTTTGAGTTTTACTTGTCTGGGTTATGGTTTTACACCGACCTACAAGAAAGGAGAAAAAGGACGTTATCAATTAATAGTTGGTCAGTCAAATTGGAAAAGCTTGAAGAGCAAACTCAAAAAGCTCACCAAAAAGACAAGCCCTATTAATTTTAGTGAACGGATAACGCGATTAAACTGGTTGATCAGAGGTTGGGTAAATTACTTTAAACTAGGTTCCATTCAAGCTAAACTCAAAAAGTTAGATGAATGGCTAAGAAACCGACTGCGTTATTGTATATGGCATCACTGGAAAAAGCCAGAACGTAAAAGAAAGAATTTGATACGTTTAGGGGTAAAACCAGGTCAGGCATATGCATGGAGTCGTACTAATATGGGAGGTTGGGCAGTAGCTCAAAGTCCAATTTTAGGAACAACAATAACGCTAAATCGATTAAAACAGAAAGGCTACATCAGTTTAGAGGAATACTACCATAAAATTAAGCATCATTAGCGAACCGCCAAGTACGCGACCCGTACGCTTGG
>CANMML010000093.1 GCA_947499005.1 uncultured Aquimarina sp. | reverse complement strand
CTTTCGCTTCAATAAGCTCAACTTTTTGTTTTATAACGACGCGTAAGCTAAATTTACACTTATCGTTGTGCGTCATTAGACAAAAAACTGAAATGAAGTAAATGAGTTTAGAATTTGTGATTTTTTTTATATATTTATCTACCTATAAGTAGATAGACTGTTTTGAATAAGAAAGAACAAATAATAAATATTGCAGACAACCTTTTAATAGAAAAAGGATTTAATGCTTTTAGTTATAAAGACATATCGAAAATAATTGATATAAAAACATCTTCTATCCATTACCACTTCCCAACAAAAACCGACTTAGGCATTGCTATTATTAAAAAGCATCTTGATACATTAGAACAAACCATAATAAAAACAAAAGATAAAACACCTCTTGAAAAAATAGAAAAGTTATTTATTTACTACAAACGACTTTGTGCAAATCAAATGGTTTGTATTGTAGGAGCGTTAACTTCTGGACTAAATACTTTAAATGAACCTCTACGAATTGAATTATTAAATTTCACAAAAAAACTTATAGATTGGGTAACTTCTATTTTAAATGAGGGGCAAGATCTATTAATATTTAAAACTTTAACTGATAGTGAATTAAGAGCTAAATTACTAATTACCAATTTAATGTCCTTAGTTCAACTGTCAAGAATTGAATATCAAAATAATTCTATTGACGGAATTATCGAAATAATTTTAGATGATTTGCTTATAAATAATAATTAAAAACAGAAAAAAATGATAAAAACATATCAAGGAACTGTATACCCTTGGAACTGCGATCATATGAATCATATGAATGTTAGATTTTATGTAGATAAATTTGATCAAGCAACGTGGAACTTACTTTCCTTTTTAGGTTTCTCTTCTAAATATTTAAAAGAGTCTAAAACAGGAATGGTAGTTCTGGAACAAAAAATAAATTACTTGAAAGAAGTTATTGCAGGGGATAATATAATTGTTGAATCTGAAATTACTAACATAAAAAGCAAAAAAATATATTTTAAACAAAATATGATAAATTTCGAGTCAAATGAGTTAATTTCTACAAACGAAGTTATTGGACTTCACATTGATTCTATTAAAAGGAAGGGAATTATAATCCCCGAATTTGCGATATCAAAATCTAAGGAAACAAAATAAAACGAACGCACAACACTATATAAAAAACATAGGGCGTTTGTACTAAATCGAAAGGTCTGTGTTTATATACAAAGTCCGCTAAATATAAAATTTGATTTTTATAGAACAAAAGATAAAAGCAAAATATTTACATTTAGCTAAGTAATAAACTGAAACGATAGTGCTTCTCACCTGCCCTACATTTCTTATACTAACCGTTAAAGGTAATCCGCCCTGTGTCGCTACAAAGGTAAGGGCATAAATCTTAAGGAGTTTTGCAAGTTTAAAATCGT
>CANMML010000092.1 GCA_947499005.1 uncultured Aquimarina sp. | reverse complement strand
TATAATAGATAGTTTAAACACAGGATTCCAAAATTCGTTTAGCTATTGTTGTATTACTTACTGACAATAAGATAAAAGTTCATTGACATATTGAAGAGAAAACATTGAAATTGTAGAAATTACAGTATTAAGATGTATGTATATAGTATTGAGATTTATATTTTAATATTTATACTGTTTATTCTTGATACTATATTAAAATATTAAATATAATAATAAGCAAGGCGCATAAGCTAAATAAGGGCGTATGGGGAATGCCTAGGCTCTCAAAGACGATGAAGGACGTGATAAGCTGCGATAAGCTTCGGTTAGTGGCACATACGCTTACCCGAAGATTTCCGAATGGGGCAACCCACTATACTGAAGGTATAGTATCCGCAAGGAGGTAAACCCGGAGAACTGAAACATCTAAGTACCCGGAGGAGAAGAAAACAATAGTGATTCCGTTAGTAGTGGCGAGCGAACGCGGACTAGCCCAAACCAGAGTTGTTTCGGCAATTTTGGGGTTGTAGGACCACAATATGATATTAAATGTAACTAGAATTAGTTGGAAAGCTAAGCGATATAGGTGATAGCCCTGTATAGGTAATAATTTAATTGATAGTGGTATCCTGAGTAGCGCGGGGCACGTGTAACCCTGTGTGAATCTGTGGGGACCATCCCATAAGGCTAAATACTCTTGAGAGACCGATAGTGAACCAGTACCGTGAGGGAAAGGTGAAAAGAACCCTGAATAAGGGAGTGAAAAAGAACCTGAAACCATACGCCTACAAGCGGTCGGAGCGATAAGTGACGGCGTGCCTTTTGCATAATGAGCCTACGAGTTACTTTATCTAGCAAGGTTAAGATCTTCAGGATCGCAGCCGTAGCGAAAGCGAGTCTGAATAGGGCGCTCTAGTTAGATTGAGTAGACGCGAAACCGTGTGATCTACCCATGGGCAGGTTGAAGCTTTGTTAACCCAAAGTGGAGGACCGAACCCGTTGACGTTGAAAAGTCTTGGGATGACCTGTGGGTAGGGGTGAAAGGCCAATCAAACTCGGAAATAGCTCGTACTCCCCGAAATGCATTTAGGTGCAGCGTTGTAATAGTTTAATAGAGGTAGAGCTACTGATTGGATGCGGGGGCTTCACCGCCTACCAATTCCTGACAAACTCCGAATGCTATTAAATGTTTTACAGCAGTGAGGGCATGGGTGCTAAGGTCCATGTCCGAGAGGGAAAGAACCCAGACCATCAGCTAAGGTCCCTAAATATATGTTAAGTTGAAAAAACGCGGTTGAACTGCATTGACAGCTAGGATGTTGGCTTGGAAGCAGCCATTCATTTAAAGAGTGCGTAACAGCTCACTAGTCGAGCGGTTTGGCATGGATAATAATCGGGCATAAACATATTACCGAAGCTATGGACTTTATAAAAGTGGTAGGGGAGCATTGTAGA
>CANMML010000091.1 GCA_947499005.1 uncultured Aquimarina sp. | reverse complement strand
ACAAAAAGCTTTCGCTTCAATAAGCTCAACTTTTTGTTTTATAACGACGCGTAAGCTAAATTTACACTTATCGTTGTACTTAATGCAGGAAAAACTGAAAACAGAATGAAAATTTGGATAATATTATTTTTGAGTTTGTTTATTTCTGGGGTTTATGGACAAAATAGACAACCGAAAGAATTAGGAATTGGATTCGCTATTGCTAATAATCCCTATCTATATGAAGATATGTCTCATCCAAAAGACATTTTTTCAAATAGCGGATTAACAACCAAAATTGGGACGGACAAAGTATTTCCTTTCTTTTATAAACCTGATTATGGACTTTATCATTTTATCTGTCTTGAAAAAAATGAGAAATATTACAAAATTCTAATCAACGACACGGAAATAGGATTTATTCCTAATAATCAAAACTATATTTTTAAAAGTTGGGAAACTATTTTGATGAATGCCTCAGTTGAACGAATTAAAAAGCAGAATCTAATCAGATCAAATCCAACTGAATTGGATAACCAAATTATTACTAACGATTGCCAATATGAAACGTTAAAGGTGACAGATGTAATTGAACGAAAAGGTGAATTTTGGATAGCAATCTCATTTTCGACTGATTGTGAGCCTTATCCCAAAAAAGATTCTAAACAGAAAAATGGTTGGATTAAATGGAGAGATTTGAACAAATTATTAGTCCGAATCCAACTGCTTTGCTAAAAAAGCACTAAGTACAACACTATATATAGCAAATAGGGCAATTTAAGTCAGTTCGAAAAACCTGTGCTTGTTGCTGTGTCGCCAAATCTTTTGATTTGGTATTAAAAGAAAAAATTAAAACAAAATGCAAAAGATTTGGCTTGTGGCTAAACCGAAAATAATCGCTTGTTTTCCGCCCAACTTGCCATATATTTAACGTTAGACACAAGCTTTACAATATCAATAAACATGAAAAAAATATTATTACCAATTACTATATTTGGATTCATTCTTAGCATTCAGTCACAAGATCAGATAATTAATGGCACTACTTTTAAAACAAATGGTAAATTAGGAATTGGAATAGATGAACCAAATGAAAAGTTACACATTTACGATGGTGATATAGCAATAACTAGGTCTCAAGGCAACTCTAATGGTTACTTTGGAGCTATAAAATTTTATAATAGATGGACTTCTAACAGTATAGTTGGAGCATCAATTGGTGTCAAAACAAAAAATGGAACAACTCCATTTAATTATTCAAATATAGTATTCAATACATCTAATGGATACAACTTATTATCCGAAAAAATGAGAATTTCATATAATGGAAATGTAGGGATTGGGAGCAACAACCCAACTAACAAATTATATATAAAAGGAGATGGCACAACAAAAAACATCTTAAATATATTTAACCCTTCAGCAATTAATGGGGCTTCTTTAAGATTATCTGATGGTCAGTGGGGATCCATTATTAAAACCACTCCAAATAGCTACCGTCTGGACACATCTTTAAAAAGCAACCAGCCTTGCATTATTGAGGCGAATTTTTGGAGTCCAATCCAGAA
>CANMML010000090.1 GCA_947499005.1 uncultured Aquimarina sp. | reverse complement strand
AAAAAGCTTTCGCTTCAATAAGCTCAACTTTTTGTTTTATAACGACGCGTAAGCTAAATTTACACTTATCGTTGTACACCACTAAATTTCAGGAATCCTTCCGCAGTTTTCGTATCGAATAGTATGGTTTATAATCCCTTTTGATTGGTGTAGGTGCCAGATCGCAGCGGCATAAGAAAAGATGAAGATCACCAAAGATTTTTCTAATCACCCAATTAATTTTTAAATCAAAGTGTCTGGAATATTCTGATAATTATAGTTCGTTGCATATAACGGCATGCGTTCGGGGATATTTACGGACGGCGAATAGTACAGTACTTTTGCATTGTTTGGGCTAATTTGATCAAGCGGTGTACAACACGATGTATGTAAAAATAGGGAGACTGGTTTTATTTCAAACAGTTTGGGTATATTTGGGTGACGCCAAAAATTATATTTTGGTTTCAAAAACCTAAAACAAAATAAAAAGTTTGGCTTGGTTATGAATCTGAAAGTAGTAGCAAAATTGCTCCCTACTTTTCATACACCTGGTCCGTTAGGCAATATTATGCTTGATCCATAAAAAATTACACTAAGTAAAACAAAAGTTCTTAATCGTTAAAATATGAATAATTATACTTTTAATTTTTTAAATAACACTTATACTATTGATATTTCATGGAAAAAAGTATTTGACGAATTAAAACCCGAACTTTTAAAAATTGAAAAGGCAATAACTAATGATTCAATCTCATCAAACAAAAGTGATATTTTTAAAATTTTCGAGAAACCTTTAAATAATATTTCTATTATTATCTTAGGTCAAGATCCGTACCCTCAAAGAAATATACCAACAGGTAGAGCGTTTGAAGTCTCAAACTTGAAAAACTGGAATGACTTAAAAAATAATATCTCTTTAATTAACATTATTAAAGGAATATATTTTGAAAGGAATAGACAGAACAAAAATATTTACTTCATTAAAAACGAAATAGAAAACAACAAATTTGAAATTCGAAAACCCAATGTATTTTTTACAAATCTTGAAAACAACGGTGTTTTCCTAATGAATACCTCTTTGACCTGTAAAATTGATAAATCAAATAGTCATTCTCAATTTTGGAGTTGTTTTACGAAAAGAATTATTGAAGAAATTGCGGATAATAGGAATAAAAAAGAATGGCTACTCTGGGGTAATGAGGCGAAAAAATATAGTTCAATAGTCGAACTATACTCTCCAAGTAATAATATAATTTATGGATTTCCCCATCCTAGAAATCACTCCTTCATAAAAAGCAATGCAACTAAATCAATTGAAAAATTTGTATAAACATCGCCTAACACTATATATAACATCATGCGCGGTAATCTTTTTGAGCTAATGTATGGTTTCTGTTTGCTAAGCCGTGCATATAATTTTGATTAGTCGCTGGTTTTAATTAAGTTAGCGTCAAACAAAAAGATATGCACTCGTACTCTACCCGAAATTCCTTGAATTTCCGCTCGCACGAATGCATATATTCACCGTTAAGCCCCCATAAAATCGAGTTTTGAATAAAGGCTAATTACAACCATCAATCTCCTCTCCCAACCCTACG
>CANMML010000089.1 GCA_947499005.1 uncultured Aquimarina sp. | reverse complement strand
GAATTTATTAAGCTAATATAAGCCGATTTACAGAAAGGTTATAATCGAGAGATTTAGTTTTCAAAGTAAAATTTAGTGCTATCAAAAGAGCTCTTTTAAGGTTAATACAGTAGATTACAAGAAAAACGTGCTTCCTTTTACTTTTGAAGTACGATTTTAAGATATTTTTATCCAGGATATTGAATATTCGTCTAATGTTATAACACGTAAATATCAAACCCACTTCTGCGCTTGCTCTATCAATATGTTTTTTTGTGGAAATGTATGAAAAACCCCACTGTCGTTTTATAGTGCCATACGGATGCTCTACTATTGCTTGCCTTTTTCGGTAGGTTGCTTTATCGTTTTCAACACAATTTTTGTTTTTGTCTATTAGATCTTGGTACTCACTTCTTTGTATACCTTTTCCATATTTGGCTTTTGTACACTTTGATTTAGCAGGACATCCTATACATTTTTTAGTGGTATAGCGTTTAAATTTATAAGTCTTTGCCTGATGCCATTTACCTGTT
This sequence comes from uncultured Aquimarina sp., assembly GCA_947499005.1. Lineage (GTDB taxonomy): Bacteria > Bacteroidota > Bacteroidia > Flavobacteriales > Flavobacteriaceae > Aquimarina. The sequence continues at coordinate 1,111 of CANMML010000089.1, read as the reverse complement.
GTCGTTAACCACTCTCCTTCAGGGCAGGTATACCTATCTTCTTTAATGTCATACTCAAAATTGGATACATTATACTTGGGGTCTGGGGCTTTACTAGGAGGATTAGGAATGGCTACAAGCACATCAATCCCTAATTCTGATGCTCTTCCAAATTCACTTCCTGTATGATAACCTTTATCATAAAGTGCTGTAAAATTGTTGTTTGATAATACCTTAGAAGCTCTCTCCAACATATCCCCCATAGCTTTGCCATCATTGGTATTCGTGACTTTAAAATCTATAGGGATTTTATGTTTATCATCTACGCTAGTCTGTACATTGTAGGCTACTTCAGTAATGTTATTGCGCGTGATCATTTGCCTACTATCTGGATCACTAGTGGAAATTTGGGCTTCTGCGCTTTCTTGGAGTTGCTTTTCTAACTGCTTATATTGAATTTTACGCGCTTGATGTTTATTAATCTCATCCTTGATTACTGTAGCATCTCCATCGTTCTTTTTTAGCTCCTCTTCATGTTCCAAAAGTTTATTATCGATATAGGCAACATGACGATCGATTTTCTTTTGATTGTAATTATTTTTCTTACTGTTTTGGGCTCTTAATTTTGTACTATCCCCTGCTATCAAACTACCTCCTATAAGATCGAAGTGCTTGGCAATCGATACAGTGGCATTGAATACTTTTCGTATAGCTAGATTGTTATCTCTTCTAAAATTCGAAATCGTATTGTGATCGGGTTGTAATTCTCTTATAAGCCACATCACTTCAATATTTAGCTTGCAGGATTTCTCTAAACCTCGTGATGATCTAGTTTTATTCATATATCCATAGATATATAGCTTTAGTAAATCACTAGGATGATAAGCCGGCCGTCCATTTTCTTTAAAGGAAGTGTTAAATCCATAATCCTTTAAATCTAAACTATCAACAAAAAGATCTATAAGACGTACTTCGCTGTTTTCGTCAATGGCTAATTCGAGTGATAAAGGGAAAAGTAAGGCTTGAGTTCTATCGGTTCCTTCTATAAATTTCATATACTTAAAGTACGAAAACTAACTCCAATATCAAAGGTTTTTAGACAGTCTGACGGTGAATATATGCATTCGTGCGA
>CANMML010000088.1 GCA_947499005.1 uncultured Aquimarina sp. | reverse complement strand
GATCTTTGGGTTGGGGCAGGAGATTGATGGCTAGAATATGCTTTTACTCAAAACTCGAATTTTATTGGGGCTAACGTAAAATGTAAACGTCTGTGCGTGTATAAAGGCAAAGACCTTCGAAACTAGCACAAGGCGTTACACTTTTTAGTTTTTTAAATTGTTTCAGATTAAAAATAATAAAATTTGTGGCGCCGACCTCACAAAAGGAAAACGACCTTTGTTCAAAACACTGAAAAAAGCATTGCGTTTACATAGTGTTACCATATCGTTTTTTAATCAATCATCTTTACTTTTCGAGCTAAACTCTCATTATTACTAATAACTAAATTATCTAACATTCCCATAACAGTATTGTCTTCCTCATTAAGGAAACCAGCAGCACTAACAAAAATAGATTTACCATTATTAAAATCTATTCTCATATCTTGAGGGTAAATGTAGTAATCTATTTTTCCTGTCTTTTGGTGGATAGATTTAATTTCATCCCATTTAAGTTTTACATCTATTATAGCTTTTCCAATAAAGTCTTTCCATATTTTTCTTTGAGAGACATTCCATTTACATCTATCATTAGTATCTTTTATTTCTTTAAAATTTATTCCAATTCCATACTCGTGGAACTCTCCATCCCAATTGAGTTCTATGTTTTGTTTATTTGTATTTAAAATTAAAGAGAAATCTATAGTATCAATTTCGTCATATTTTGTTTCATAATATGGTTTCGGATTCTTTGGACTATAATTTATTTCAAGATATTCAACTCCTAATAAAGTCAAACCAATAATTTTTTGAGCTTTTTTCTCAAAGTCAGTATGTTTTTGAGTAAAATTCATTTAAATGTATGGTAACGGTAAATGTAAACGGCTGTGCGTGTTAAAAGAAACTGTCTTTTGGAATTGGCACAAGGCGTTACACTTTTAGTATTTTTAAATTATCAGTTAAAATAATAAAATTTGTGACGCCGACCTCACAAATACAAAATTCCCTTTGCTCAAAACACTAAAAAGCATTGCGTTTACATCGTGTTAGCAATAGTTTATATACCGATTTTCAATATCATTATTAGTATTACTAAAATAAATATATATATGTTTTTCAAGTTTAGTTCGAATAGGCTTTTTATTAATAATAACCTTAGAATCAATGCTGAAAAATCATACCATAAAATTATAATATCAGGACCTCCAGTTACTCCTATTATATATCCTCCTTTAATTAAAAAAAGTTTAAAAAGCCATATAAAAACTTCAAATATTAGAATTACATATCCAAGTTTTTTTGGTATTAAGTAGACTCCTAAGAATAATAGAAATAAAGAAATAGAGCTAAAAAGAATATTTTCTCTAGAAAAAACAGGTTCATGTATAGCAAAACACCCCCATTGATTCGTGTAATCGAGTTTTGCAAAAAATCCAAATATTATCCAACTAATTAAAATCCAAAATATAAAATTTGAGTCATTGATTTGATTTACCCACTTTATTTTTGATTTATTTAAAACTCCAAAAATGATAAAAATCACTATTGGAAAAAATATAGCTATAGTATCAATTATTATATTCAAAATGAGAGTCTCTAATTATTGCTAACGCCCGCGTGTATGAAAAGTAGGGGAGAAATACTCCCAAATCTTTCTGTTACACTAAGACAAATTTTTTATTTTGGTTTTGTAACCAAAAGTAAAATTTTTGG
>CANMML010000087.1 GCA_947499005.1 uncultured Aquimarina sp. | reverse complement strand
ACACAGAAGGTGTAACGTAAGTTATGCTGGAGTATCTACAAAAGAAAATGTAGGCATAAGTAACGATAAGGTGGGCGAGAAACCCACCCGCCGAAAGACTAAGGTTTCCTCAGCTATGCTAATCAGCTGAGGGTTAGTCGGGGCCTAACGCGCACCCGAAAGGGGAAGTGGATGGACAACAGGTTAATATTCCTGTACGTGCTCTCAATAAAAGTGACGGATCTCCCAGATTCTTGCGTACTGACGGAATAGTACGCTGAGCCTAGACTTCGGTCGAAGCGAAAGAAAGTAAGAGGTTCCAAGAAAAGCGAGAGAAGCACCCCGTACCGTAAACCGACACAGGTAGTTGGGATGAGTATTCTAAGGCGCTCGAGCGATTCATGGTTAAGGAATTAGGCAAAATCGACCCGTAACTTCGGGAGAAGGGTCACCGGCAGCAATGCCGGTCGCAGTGAAAAGGTCCAGGCGACTGTTTATCAAAAACACAGGGCTATGCTAAGTTTAACGACGATGTATATGGCCTGACACCTGCCCGGTGCTGGAAGGTTAAGAGGAGGGCTTAGATTTATCGAAGGTCTGAATTGAAGCCCCAGTAAACGGCGGCCGTAACTATAACGGTCCTAAGGTAGCGAAATTCCTTGTCGGGTAAGTTCCGACCTGCACGAATGGTGCAACGATCTGGACACTGTCTCAACCATGATCTCGGTGAAATTGTAGTATCGGTGAAGATGCCGGTTACCCGCTGTGGGACGAAAAGACCCCGTGCACCTTTACTATAGCTTAGTATTGGTTTTGGATAAGTAATGTGTAGGATAGGTGGGAGACTTCGATCCAGCGTCGCCAGGCGTTGGTGAGTCATTGTTGAAATACCACCCTTTGCTTGTCTAAAGCCTAACGAAGGAATTCGAACAGTGCTTGGTGGGTAGTTTGACTGGGGTGGTCGCCTCCAAAAGAGTAACGGAGGCTTCTAAAGGTTTGCTCAGTACGGTTGGTAATCGTGCGTAGAGTGCAATGGCATAAGCAAGCTTGACTGAGAGACCTACAAGTCGATCAGGTACGAAAGTAGAGCATAGTGATCCGGTAGTTCCGCATGGAAGGGCTATCGCTCAAAGGATAAAAGGTACGCCGGGGATAACAGGCTGATCTCCCCCAAGAGCTCACATCGACGGGGGGGTTTGGCACCTCGATGTCGGCTCGTCACATCCTGGGGCTGGAGAAGGTCCCAAGGGTTGGGCTGTTCGCCCATTAAAGTGGCACGCGAGCTGGGTTCAGAACGTCGTGAGACAGTTCGGTCTCTATCTACAGTGGGCGTTAGAAATTTGAGTGGATCTGTCCTTAGTACGAGAGGACCGGGATGGACTAACCTCTGGTGTATCTGTTGTTCCGCCAGGAGCATTGCAGAGTAGCTACGTTGGGAAGGGATAAGCGCTGAAAGCATATAAGCGCGAAACCCACCACAAGATGAGATTTCTTTAAAGGGTCGTAGGAGACGACTACGTTGATAGGCTACAGGTGTAAAGGCAGTAATGTCATAGCCGAGTAGTACTAATAACCCATAGGCTTATGCGTCGATACTTGCTTATTATATATTTATAATTTACAATTCAAGATACAGAATATCTCTTCAAATATGTTAACATATAAAGTTTGTTTAGTAATATGAGTCTCAATACTCATATCTAACTACTCAATACTATAAAAACTTAAGGTGGTTATAGCATTGGGGCTCACCTCTTCCCATTCCGAACAGAGAAGTTAAGCCCAATCGCGCTGATGGTACTGCATTTGTGGGAGAGTAAGTCGCCGCCTTTTTTGAAACC
>CANMML010000086.1 GCA_947499005.1 uncultured Aquimarina sp. | reverse complement strand
TGATCTTTGGGTTGGGGCAGGAGATTGATGGCTAGAATATGCTTTTACTCAAAACTCGAATTTTATTGGGGCTAACGTTAAGTATAAGAAACGTAGGGTAGAGGGTTAGCACTAACTCCACGTTTATAACTAAGCCAAATATAATATTTTGTGTTTACCTTCAATATTGAAACACCAAATTTTATATTTGGCGACATAGAAGATAAGCCCATTTCTTTCGAATAATCTTAATCCGCCCTATGTTTTTTATATGGTGTTGTACACTGGCTATATTGTTTTTAAGAATTCATTTCTTCTTTCTTATAGAACTATTTTGACATATAATTATTGTAAAAATTACCATATTTCTTGATTTGATTAAGTATGTTGTCAAATCGGTTTTTATTATTACTATTTTTTATCATTTCTACTAACTCTGGGCAATCACTAAAATACTTCGCCCCCGCTTTACCTATCTTTTTATCTGTACCATGCATACCATGTACTGGAGTAGCATAGTTATCATGTTTTTTTTGTGCGTAAAACAAGTATCCTTCAGCTTTATTCTCTAGATAAATACTGCAATAATCACCATTAAGTACTTCTATTAAGAGTTTTTTACCTTTTTTTAAATTAATGAATTTTAGGGTATTAAATTCAAATACTGCATTTTTCTCCCTAGTGTACTTTAAACTGAAAGGTGTAAATATCTTTTCTATTTGATTTACTGGTATTTCTTCAATAGTTCTCTCTTTAGTATTTATATTATAGTGTTTTAAAACATAGATATCTTTCTTTTCTTTGTAAGAGCTTCTAGTGTACAAAGGAATAGGGATTGAATCGCCTTTTTTTAGAATAACATATTTATCAGTTGTTTTATTTTGGGAAAAACCCAATGTGAAACAACAAAAACTAAGAGAGAAAAAGGTGAATAGAGTTTTTTTCATGTGTTTTAAAATATTATTGATGTTTAAAGAGTTTATCTGTGCTTGTGTACAACGGACTTGTGTATGAAACGTAGCGTGTAAAAAGACACTATCTTTTCGGATTAACACAGAGCCGAATTTTTATATTTTGTTTTTAATTTCTCTTTTTTTAAAAGCCAAATTAAAAATTTGGCGGACTACATAAATATACACAAACCTTTCGATTAAGCATTTCTTAGCTATGTTTTATACACCATGTTAGGCTTAGTTTTTTTTCAGTTTTATTTCCTTTTCGCAATCTAAACACAATAAAGAGTCATTTGATATTCGATATTTTGTTCCGATATTTTTATACAAAGTTTGGTATCCTTTTTTTGTGTGTTCAGATATTTCATTTTTTAAATGCAATTCAAGAACGTCGTTTTTTAACTTGTATTCTCCTAATGTTTCTTCTGTCATTTCTCCGCCGTGTGAAGTGGAACATAAAAAGTCATTATTTTTATAAAGTTCAAGTCGCACCCAAATAAAATCAGTATTTTCAATGCTTGTAAATTCTATTTCTTTTTTGCCAAAATAAGTCCATTTTATTATATCTCGAGGTAGGAAAACAGCAAATCCAAATCCAATTACAAAAACCAGAAGTCCAATTCGGTATTTTTCCCAATGTTTCTTTTGTTTAAAAATCAAAGAGTTTATTATTAGTCCAATTCCAATAATGAGGAATACTCCATACACTAAAGCTAATGGTCCTGAATCATTATCAGTAAAGGTTCGGTTTCCTGGTATTCTAAAATGAAATAATAATCCACCAGCAAGTCCAAAAATAGAAGTGGAAATCAATTGTCCAATAATTCGAACTATACTTATCAATTTTTCGTTCATTCTGGATTTTGGTCAAATTAAGCCTAACGTTGAATGTATATTTTCGTGCGTTGCAGAAATTCAGAGAATTTCAAGGTTAGCACAAGTACATACTTTTTGTTA
>CANMML010000085.1 GCA_947499005.1 uncultured Aquimarina sp. | reverse complement strand
AGAGTGCGTAAATCCACTTCCAGTTTTTGATTTGTAATTTGTCTTTATCAAAGGTTTGTTATAATTGTGTCTAACGTTAAATATATGGCAAGTTGGGCAGAAAACAAGAAATTATTTTCGGTTAAGCCACAAGCCAAAACTTTTGTATTTTGTTTTAATTTTTCTCTTTTAATACCAAATCAAAAGATTTGGCGACTTTGTAAATAGGTAATGACCTTCTAATAAACACTAATCGCCCAATTTGCTATATATAGTGTTAGCAAATCGTTCTTTCTTTAAATCAGTCGATTAATGTTACTTCAGTAACTTTTAGACCTGTTAAATCAAAATTAACGTCTAAGTTAAATGAATTCATATATCCAAAGTCAACTAGATAATGAAAGTTCGTTTTTGTACTATCCTTAGGATATCCGAGATATTCAATTATTTTCGACTTACTTTTTCCAATTAGTATTTTGCTTTCTACTAAGTCGGTTGACATATTTCCGCGTTCAATTTGAGTAGCAGTTTGCCATTTTTCCTTATCAAATTTTTCTAATTTACTATTGTTAGTACAACCAAATAGGAGTAAAAAAGAAGCAATAAAAGTTAATGCTTTTTTAATCAAAATTCTCGTTTTTATTGTTTGAAATTACCCACATAACTTTCGTTCTTCCAGGTTTCCAAAAATCAATTTCTAGTCCGTTTACTCCAGTATTAGAGTAATTCATTCCCCAAGTTTCGTGCATTCGGTTAGTGTCATTGTCATAATCCAGACTAAATAATTTATGTCCATTACTAGCCAATTTGTCCAGAATTACTTTAAGAGTGTTTTCAAAATCTTCATTTGCTTCTAGAATACTGTTAATCGAGTTTTCTAATTTTAAAATAAACTTTTTAAGCTCAATTGCATTCATATTACAAGCCAAATCGTAATTCGGAATATTTAGTTCTGTTATTGTCATTTGAATGTTTGCTAACGTTAAATATATGGCATTTAGGGCAGGGAATAAACAATTAGTTTCGATTAAGCACTAAGCCAAACTTTTGCATTTTGATTTAATTTTTCTCTTTAAAGCCAAATCAAAAGATTTGGCGACTTCACAAACAAACCACACCTTTTCGAACTAGCTTAAATCGCCCTATTTGCTATATATAGTGTTGTGTACAGTTCTTATTTATCCGATTTAATTTCTTTAAAGTCAGTTATAAATGAAACAAAATTATTTTCGGATAGGTAGATTTTATTTACTTCAGGCTTTCTATCCCAGCTATCACTCACATGAAAGCTATTTGTATTATCAAAAAAATACCAATTTATTTTATCAAAACTATCTTCATATTCGATCCATTCGTTTATTATCTCTATCTTTTTAGCATCTATAGCTTTACTATTAAAAAAAGAAGAAATATTTTTATCTGTTTTCAATTTTCCAAAATATCTAGGTCCATTAGCAGTACCAAGTATTTCAATTCTTCCAATAGCTATATTATTAACATATAACATTGGCTCAAAATCTCCATAAAACTCAATAAATTGATGTACTCCGTTATATTTTAATATTTGGTGTTTTTCCCACTTTTCTTTATCAGGATATTTTTCATTCAACTCTTTATCTAAAATTAATTTATTAGGAGCGTATGGATGGTTATCTTTTAATTTACTGTAATCATTTTTTAATAATTTTTTTACTAGGTCGTTGTATTCCTCGATTGAGATATTAAAACTTTTCCAAGTGTTTCCAGGCGACATTCCGCCACTATCCCCTCCACTTGACAATAAATCATTTATATAATTTAAAGGAGGAATAAGTCTAGTGTCATTATCCTTATTTGCATAAGGAAATGAATAGGGATAATCAATTAATAGCATATCAATTCCCTTTTTTACTTTTTCCAAACTATTTAATGACCAATGTCTATTATATTCAACGACTTTCATTAATCGTAATTATCAGATATTATTAGTTTAAATCTAGGGTACGTACAATATTTTGCAATTGTACACAACGTGTATGTATGTTTTCGTGCGTTGCAGAAATTCAGAGAATTTCAGAGCTAACACAAGCACATACTTTTTGT
>CANMML010000084.1 GCA_947499005.1 uncultured Aquimarina sp. | reverse complement strand
AGTTTTGAGAACCGAATTCAATTCTAGTTGTTGAGATTTTAGATAATTTATAAAAATATTTAAGAATTAACGATGAAGAGTTTGATCCTGGCTCAGGATGAACGCTAGCGGCAGGCTTAACACATGCAAGTCGAGGGGTAACATTGGTGCTTGCATCAGATGACGACCGGCGCACGGGTGCGTAACGCGTATAGAACCTACCTTTAACAAAGGGATAGCCCAGAGAAATTTGGATTAATACCTTATAGTATTATCGGATTGCATATTTTGATAATTAAAGATTTATCGGTTAAAGATGGCTATGCGTCATATTAGCTAGTTGGTAAGGTAACGGCTTACCAAGGCAACGATATGTAGGGGTCCTGAGAGGGAGATCCCCCACACTGGTACTGAGACACGGACCAGACTCCTACGGGAGGCAGCAGTGAGGAATATTGGACAATGGAGGCAACTCTGATCCAGCCATGCCGCGTGTAGGAAGACTGCCCTATGGGTTGTAAACTACTTTTGTATAGGAAGAACTGATATTACGTGTAATATTTTGACGGTACTATAAGAATAAGGATCGGCTAACTCCGTGCCAGCAGCCGCGGTAATACGGAGGATCCAAGCGTTATCCGGAATCATTGGGTTTAAAGGGTCCGTAGGCGGTTTAATAAGTCAGTGGTGAAAGTTTGCGGCTTAACCGTAAAATTGCCATTGATACTGTTAGACTTGAATAATTGTGAAGTGGTTAGAATAAGTAGTGTAGCGGTGAAATGCATAGATATTACTTAGAATACCGATTGCGAAGGCAGATCACTAACAATTTATTGACGCTGAGGGACGAAAGCGTGGGTAGCGAACGGGATTAGATACCCCGGTAGTCCACGCCGTAAACGATGGTCACTAGCTGTTCGGCATATGCTGAGTGGCTAAGCGAAAGTGATAAGTGACCCACCTGGGGAGTACGTTCGCAAGAATGAAACTCAAAGGAATTGACGGGGGCCCGCACAAGCGGTGGAGCATGTGGTTTAATTCGATGATACGCGAGGAACCTTACCAGGGCTTAAATGTAGTATGACAGGTTTAGAGATAGACTTTTCTTCGGACATATTACAAGGTGCTGCATGGTTGTCGTCAGCTCGTGCCGTGAGGTGTCAGGTTAAGTCCTATAACGAGCGCAACCCCTGTTGTTAGTTGCCAGCGAGTCATGTCGGGAACTCTAGCAAGACTGCCAGTGCAAACTGTGAGGAAGGTGGGGATGACGTCAAATCATCACGGCCCTTACGTCCTGGGCCACACACGTGCTACAATGGTAGGTACAGAGAGCAGCCAGTGGGTGACCACGAGCGAATCTATAAAGCCTATCTCAGTTCGGATCGGAGTCTGCAACTCGACTCCGTGAAGCTGGAATCGCTAGTAATCGGATATCAGCCATGATCCGGTGAATACGTTCCCGGGCCTTGTACACACCGCCCGTCAAGCCATGGAAGCTGGGGGTACCTGAAGTCCGTTACCGCAAGGAGCGGCCTAGGGTAAAACTGGTAACTGGGGCTAAGTCGTAACAAGGTAGCCGTACCGGAAGGTGCGGCTGGAACACCTCCTTTCTAGAGATTTTGCTATAAGCAAAACAATAGATTATTTACGATGGAGACTAGAATGAATGTTTTTAGAATGTTCTGGTTTTAATTCTAACTGTCAATTAATTTTTTTTAGAGAAAATAGATAAAAGAGAATAGAATGTAGATGTTGAAATATCTATCCTCTATAATCTAATCTCTATCCTCTAAAAAATTCAGAGTCTCATAGCTCAGCTGGTTAGAGCGCTACACTGATAATGTAGAGGTCGGCAGTTCGAGTCTGCCTGAGACTACTTTTAAAGGTATTTATTGTAGGTTGAGAGGTTTATAATATATATTTTAAGTTCATAAAATACTGAAAGGAAATTCTAGAAGTTAGCGATTACGTATAATAGTAGAAGGTAGTTATAGTTACTAAAAACTATTAACTAATAACTAACAACTAAATACGGGGAATTAGCTCAGCTGGCTAGAGCACTTGCCTTGCACGCAAGGGGTCACCGGTTCGACTCCGGTATTCTCCACAACGAGGAGGATCTATTGATTTAGGTCACCATTCGTC
>CANMML010000083.1 GCA_947499005.1 uncultured Aquimarina sp. | reverse complement strand
ATACTTAAAGTACGAAAACTAACTCCAATATCAAAGGTTTTTAGACAGTCTGACGGTGAATATATGCATTCGTGCGAGCAGAAATTCAATGAATTTCGGGTAGAGCACGAGCACTGTTTGTATTCGTCATTACGAATATATCACTTTCTCGTAATCACGCAATGCAAACAGTGCGTTATTGGAGACATTCCCGCCCTCAGACTTAAACCACCTCCTTCGCATGATGTATATATAGTGTTAGCAACTGGCTTTTAATCTGTTTCGAAATGAAACCATTTTTTTATCATATAAGCAGTATCAATAATTTGATCATTCTTTATGATCTCAACTTTAATAAACTCATTTATGCTTTCCAAGTATTTAATTTTTAAATCATCCATAAATTGAGTGTCATAATATGATCCATATTTACAATTATATGGGTTGTCTTCTACATCATTTGTAAACACAGAAATTAAAATTAACTTTTCTGAATCAGTATTAGGTTTTTTGTATCCAAATATTTTATAATCGCCATTGATATCTTGTGGCACCCAAATTGTTTTATCTTTTTCTATAAAAGCTTGTTTATTGTCAGTCAAATCAGGCTCTTCTACTGATTTAATTGATCCAGAACACATATCTCCTTCTTCAATACCCTTTACCCATATTTCCAGTTTATTAACTCTCTCCAGAGTTAAATCTCTTAAGTAATAAGCTCTGCACATAGGGTGTGAAGATCCATAATAAAAATCACTATAATTAGGGTACTTCATTTCAAGTTCGGCATCTCTAAAATCAATCCATATTCGCTGAGCTTTCTTTAAGTTTGTGATAAATAGTGTGTCAGATTTATAGTCTTCTAAGATATTCTGATAAGTGCTATTAAGCTTTTTGTCAGCTTCTTTAAATAAATCGTAGGCCTCTTTATTCATCTCTGACTGAGTTTGAGAGAAGCAATTATAAATTAAAAATAAAGATAGAATTTGGATTAGTTTTCTCATTGAAGCTGATATGCTTGTTGCTAACGGTTAGTATAAGAAATCGTAGGGCAGATGATTGACACTACATTTCGATTTGACACTAAGCCAAATATAATATTTTGCTTTTATCTTTAAGATTGAAACTACAAATTTATATTTGGCGACCCAGCAGAAAAGCCCAAGCCTTTCGAACAATTATAGACCGGCCTATGTTTTTTATACAGTGTTAGGCACAGTTTTCATATTTGCATTAAAGTCAAGTATTCTACTAACAATTTCTTTTTTTGCATCATCTGAGTTTTCCATAGTTTGTGCTATTCTAAAAGCAAATAAGGAGTTATGAATAAAAATCTGCCTATTATAAAAATAAGTCAGCTGTTTCATTGAGTTTTTATAGATCCCAAGAAATAGTACCGAGATAAGTTGTACTATAATACCACTAGATACTGTCATAATTTTAATCTCATTAGGAATTATCTCAAATTTTGGAAAAAATGTTTTGATAGGTAATATGAACATCAAAATTCCAAACATAATTATGACAAAACCAGTCCACATTGCTATTATATAATGCTTATAACTTTTTTGTGTTTGATTAAGTCCTATGTTGTAATAAGTCTCTAGTTCAAGTTTACTGTATGTTATAAGTGGAATTAGTAATTCTGAATCCGTTTTTTCAAGTTTTTCTTCATATGAAATCCTTTCAGTTTCTATTTCTTTAAGTTTGTTTTTAAACTCCTTTTGTGCATCATTAGCAAATACATCAAATACATTTTCAAACCAAATACCGACAAATATTATTGACATAGTAGGTATTGTAATCAGAATAAAGGCTCCAATAATAGCAAAAACTCCACTCCAAAATCCACCATCTGTAAATCCCCAGCTCCAAAGTTTTGTTATTAGAACATAAAAAATATATAAAAGACCAATGCCTATACTGACAAATATCAATGATAATAAAATCAATAATGGAATACGTATATAATTATGTTGGTATTGTAGCCATACAATAAATCTAGAAGGCTTGTCCTCGCTTACTTCTTTTTTATCTTGAGTTTCATCAGACATTAAATAGTGGATTAAGTTTTTTGTGAGTAATAATTGTGCCTAACGTTGAATGTATATTTTCGTGCGTTGCAGAAATTCAGAGAATTTCGAGTTTAGCACGAGCACATACTTTTTGTT
>CANMML010000082.1 GCA_947499005.1 uncultured Aquimarina sp. | reverse complement strand
CAAAAAGTATGTACTTGTGCTAACCTTGAAATTCTCTGAATTTCTGCAACGCACGAAAATATACATTCAACGTTGTAAAATATTTAACGTAAGCATTGAAGGTTCAAATTGTAATACTATTATCTATATCAAATCTTGTTTTTGGACAGAAAAAGGTTTTTATTGATAGAAATACTATTAAATATGAAGTTGAGGATAGTTATAATCGATTTGATGATATTAAGAATCTAAAAAATGATTTAGAGCCCTTAAAATTTGAGTTTAAATCAAATCTAAAAATCAAAAATAGCTCCAGTTCAGGCTTTACAGGTAATGATATCTACTTTGAAATTAATCAACAGTTAGAAATATTAAATGTACAATATCTTCATTGGTCTGATATGATTGATATTAATAACAAAAGATCTTATAGAGTAAAGAATGTAACACTCACATTAAATAAAAACCCTTTTAAAGAAATAGATGGATTGAGAGGTAATTATACTTTAGAAATTCAACATTTTCAAAATGATTCTTTAAACAGAACCGAAACTTTTAAAGGTAAATTTAAGTCCTTTAAAGGGTTGGATAAAAATTCTAATGATTATCAATGGGCTTTGAGGCAAAACAAAATATTTAATGGAATAATCAACAAAGAAGATGTTTATTTAAGACCAGATAAAATAGCTCATTTAAAAACAGAATTTAAACAAATTACTAAAAAAATAAATCAAATAAGAGGATATACTCCTAAACGATTTACAGCTATAGTTGTAATAAATGAGAATGGCAAAATAGAGAAAGAACCATTTAATTTAATTGGAGATTTGAAGTATTTGGGGCACAACGAAAAACTTGAAATTAAGAAAGTATTGATTGATTTTACAGAATGGTACCCAGCTTGTGTAAATGAGCAAGCAGTTAAATCACAAATTCCTTTAGTAATTAGAACCGAATAAAAAACATTTTACAACACTGTATAAAAAACATAGGACGGGTTAAGATTGTTCGAAAATTTTGACTTTTCTGCTTTGTCGCCAAATATAAAATTTGGCATTTACGGTTGAGAAGATAAATACAAAATATTTATATTTGGCTTAGTTATAAACGTGGAGTTAGAGCTAATCTTCTGCCCTACGTTTCTTATACTCACCGTTAGGCACAAGCTGAAATCACTCAAATGAATAAACGAATTTCTAAAATACCAAATGATGTACAAGACAGGAATTCTGTTGCTTGGAAAAAACTGTGTGAATATATTGATACAGTTGCGGAAAATGGAACTGATGAGTTTGTACCGAGAGAAGCTATAGGAGATGAATTGTTTTCGCAAATTTATACTCTGCCCGAATCTATTTCCAAACTTAAAAAAGTAAAGAAAGTTGGACTTTACGGAAGTAATTTAAAGAGAATTCCGCCTGAAATTGGTGAAATGGAATCACTCGAATACTTTGACCCATACACTTCTTATGATTTGAATTGGTTTCCATTCGAGATTTCTAGATGTAAAAAACTAAAAGACAGCCGAATTAGTACGAGAGCACTTTATGGCAATTATAAAAACCGAATGGGATTTCCGAAACTTGACCATAATCCTGTGAAATATTTTGGAGGTAATCTAAAATGTAGTGTATGCGATAAAAAACTAACAGACGAAACGACAAACCAAATGTGGATTACTGCACATATTGGAACTGACACTATTCCTATGCTCGCAAATCTATGCTCTAAAGAATGTGAAGCGGATTTGCCGAAACCACCTAAAAACTATGTTCAGTTTGCGCATAATGGTGGTGCTGATTTAGTTCAACCACCTGACGAAGACGAACTATGGGAAATTGAAATGGCTGAAAGAGAAAAAGCGGAGAAAGAAAACAAAAGTATAACTGAACAACCTGAACCAGTTAAAGAGAAATCTGAAATTGTAGAAAAAGAAAAGTTTCAATTTCCTTTAATTAAACTTGTTCGGAAAATTTGGGAGAAATAAATAAAAGCCAGATGCCTAACAATGGCTATAATTAATACGGGTTTTGGTGCTTAACCCAAAAATCAGGTATATTTACGAAGTCCGCCAAATCTTTTTGATTTGGCTTTAAAAATGAAAAGATAAACCAAAATAAAAAGTTTTGGCTAAGTGCTTAATCGAAAGTTCACTACTTTTAATTCCCGCACTAACCATAGCCGAGACGTTAAGCCCCATAAAATCCAGTTTTGAACAAAGGGAAATTATAACCATCAATCTCCTCTCCCAACCCTAGGATCAA
>CANMML010000081.1 GCA_947499005.1 uncultured Aquimarina sp. | reverse complement strand
ATCTAATATCTAGAATGGTTGAAGCCGATAACATAAATCAGTCAAAATTGATAGGTAACTAAATGCCGACCTCTAAACATTCTTTCTGATGGAGGATCGGAAAATAAAGGTGAGCTTCTTTCTTGGGTAAATCGAATTAAAGCACCTCTCATAGTGAGTAAGATTACCGCTCGTAGCGAAGAATTCCCCTATTCAAACTCTATGTCCGAAAGTACGCATAGTATTTACAAAACGGAGTTTATGAAAAAACAACTCAGTAAAAATGAGATCGAACATCTAGAAAACCTATCCAAATTTATAACTCAATATAACGAGCATCGATATCCTACCGAACTTTATGGTTTAACCCCACAAGAAGTTATTGAAGGAAAAAGTCCTAACAAATACCTTTATCGAGAACAAATACAACAAGCTCGAAAAGATCGTATTTCGAAAAACCAACAGTTTAATGACTGTCCAATTCATTTGGTAAGTAAATAAGGCTTAAAAAGCATATTAAATTCCAATCAACAATTCAAAGAACTTAAAACTTCAATATAAACAAGCCTTTTTACAAGGCAAGTTTTAGCACTGAAATCTAAAAAATAAAAGAAGCCAAATATAAAAAATGACTTCTCTTTACATTTTAAAACACTACGTTTCGTTTAAGATTAACTACCTCATTTACAATAAAAAGACTAATGTTGGTCACTGTTTATTGTAGTTTTAAATAGTCAGTGCTAGGTACTAGTTGCAAACTAGCACTAGCCGTTGTATTTATTTTTACATACTATACCACAGCGGGAGCACAACAGTTACTTTATTTTTAGTTGCTCGACCCAGACATTTGATATACCATCAAAATGATCCTTTAATCGATCTTCAACATGACTACCTTCCCATACAGCTGCACGCTCTAAACCTTCACATTCCCCCCTAGTAGATTTTGTGATTTCACCAGTATTGGGATTATATAATTCAAAACTATTTGGGTCTAATGCATCTTGTATAAACTTCATTGGTACAATTTGATATTCAGATTTTATAGGCAATTTTCCTACTTTATTCCACCTACCTTGTGTTATTACATCATTATATACTCCAACAAAGAATAAAGGTTCTTTGCTTGTTAAAATATCAAGTTGCTCTAATGGGGTATCTAAACAGATGTCAATAAACATAATATCTACATCTAAATCTTGAGCATAACAGTACTTTCCATTTCCTAATTTAATTTCAAGTATCGATCCTTTAACTCTTCGTTGTTTATTTGCCATAGCTATAATTATGATTGTCCAGGTAACTTGATAAAAGTATTAAATTCTTGGTTTGCTGCATCGTTATATTGTTGTGCTTTTTTATTATTAGGTCCAACACCATTAATTTTATTTCCTGACGTACCTCCTGTAGATTTTGCACCTCCGTTTGCATTTATGAGTTGTTGTTCCCTTCCCCTTATTGCATCTTTATTTGTGGAAGATTTATCTATTGTAGCTGGTCCATAATCTTCTTTATTCATATGATGATTTGCATCTCGAGCTTCTATATTCTTTTGTGGAGTTCCTGTTCCACTTGTCCGTCCTGAATATACATCACCAGTCTTGCGATGAACTTTGGTGTATGTTTGATAGGTTTTTGTAGCATCACTAGCCGCTTCCATACCTTCTTTCACAGCTCTAGAAGTTTGACTTGAGCTTGTGCGCGATGTTAATACAGATGAAGGACTAGCCCCTCCTGATAAAGTAATTGCGTCTAAGGCTATTCCTTTAAAATCATTTAATAAGCTTTCTTCGGAAGCATCGTAATATTCTGACTGAAAAACTTCTTTACCTTCAGAATTCTTTGCATATCGTACTCGAGTATCACTAGTTACAGCACGCAATACCATATTAACAATTGCATGTTTTAGATCATATATTGCAGTAATAGTAACTAATGCAGGCAATGACGAATCAACACCTCCATTTGAATAATCACCACAACAATTAGCACCAAATGGACTCATTCCATCTGGATCAATAAAGTAAACAGGATTGTCAAAGCCGTAATTATAAGGAGAGTGGCGACGCATTTGATCTGCTAGTGGATCAATATTCATCCATCTACCAATTGCAGGATCGTAGTTACGAGCAGAGAAGTCCAACCATTCTAACCCAAGCTCGTCGTTTTCTTCTTTTCCACCGTATCCGTAGTTATGTTTTCTACCTCGAACGGTGTTATTGTAGCCTTTATGCGTAAGTCCAAAGGGATAATAGTTCTTCTCCTCCCTAATCTCACTAACAGCGACCTGACCGTCTCCATTAGCATCACTGTA
>CANMML010000080.1 GCA_947499005.1 uncultured Aquimarina sp. | reverse complement strand
GATCCAAGTGATACCGATGAGTCTACGTTAGATATCGAGGTTACTCCAGTTACGGATGACATTGCAGATTTAAATGAGGATGAGACTACCCCAGAGGATACAGATCTTACGGGCGACTTATTTGATAATTTAACAGATGCCGATAGTACAGATCATACGATCACCGGTGCGGAGGTTGATTTAGATGGCGATGGCGTAGATGATACCTTGCCATTAAACACACCGACGTTGATCGAAGATGCCGCAGGCGATCCAATCGGAACAATCACGGTAAATGACGATGGTACATTTGTATTCGATCCAGCGGATAACTTCAATGGCGATGTTCCAACGGTTACTTACGATCTTGTAGATGATAACGATCCAAGTGATACCGATGAGTCTACGTTAGATATCGAGGTTACTCCAGTTACGGATGACATTGCAGATTTAAATGAGGATGAGACTACCCCAGAGGATACAGATCTTACGGGTGACTTATTTGATAATTTAACAGATGCCGATAGTACAGATCATACGATCACCGGCGCGGAGGTTGATTTAGATGGCGATGGCGTAGATGATACCTTGCCATTAAACACACCGACGTTGATCGAAGATGCCGCAGGCGATCCAATCGGAACAATCACGGTAAATGATGATGGTACATTTGTATTTGATCCAGCGGATAACTTCAATGGCGATGTTCCAACGGTTACTTACGATCTTGTAGATGATAACGATCCAAGTGATACCGATGAGTCTACGTTAGATATCGAGGTTACTCCAGTTACGGATGACATTGCAGATTTAAATGAGGATGAGACTACCCCAGAGGATACAGATCTTACGGGCGACTTATTTGATAATTTAACAGATGCCGATAGTACAGATCATACGATCACCGGTGCGGAGGTTGATTTAGATGGCGATGGTGTAGATGATACCTTGCCATTAAACACCCCGACGTTGATCGAAGATGCCGCAGGCGATCCAATCGGAACAATCACGGTAAATGATGATGGTACATTTGTATTTGATCCAGCGGATAACTTCAATGGCGATGTTCCAACGGTTACTTACGATCTTGTAGATGATAACGATGCTACGGATACCGATGAGTCTACGTTAGATATCGAGGTTACTCCAGTTACGGATGACATTGCAGATTTAAATGAGGATGAGACTACCCCAGAGGATACAGATCTTACGGGCGACTTATTTGATAATTTAACAGATGCCGATAGTACAGATCATACGATCACCGGCGCGGAGGTTGATTTAGATGGCGATGGTGTAGATGATACCTTGCCATTAAACACACCGACGTTGATCGAAGATGCCGCAGGCGATCCAATCGGAACAATCACGGTAAATGATGATGGTACATTTGTATTCGATCCAGCGGATAACTTCAATGGCGATGTTCCAACGGTTACTTACGATCTTGTAGATGATAACGATCCAAGTGATACCGATGAGTCTACGTTAGATATCGCTGTTGACCCAACAACAGGAGAAGTAACAGGAGTTGTTTATAGTGATGATAATGGAGATGGAGTTCAAGATCCTATTGAGAATGGTATAGACAATGTTACAGTGTTTGTAGATTTAGATGGCAATGGAGTTCAAGATGCAGGCGAGCCGAATACAGATACAGCTGCAGACGGAAGTTATGCTATAGTAGGAGTTCCAGCCGGAAGGCCAATATCTATAGTTATCGATATAGCGGACTTACCAGCAGGTGTAACACAAAGAGAGGGTACAAACCCAACAGATGTTACTCCAATTGCAGGCGGAAGTGTTGTAGAGGAGAACAATGGATTTGAGCCAGCACCAACAACAGGAGCGGTAACCGGAGTTGTTTATAGCGATGATAATGGCGATGGCGTTCAAGATCCTATCGAGAATGGTATAGGAAATGTTACGGTGTTTGCAGATTTAGATGGTAATGGTATTCAAGATGCAGGCGAGCCAAATGCAGATACAGCTGCAGACGGAAGTTATGCTATAGTAGGAGTTCCAGCCGGAAATCCAGTATCTATAGTTATCGATATAGCGGACTTACCAGCAGGTGTAACACAAACAGAGGGTACAAACCCAACAGATATTACTCCAATTGCAGGCGGAAGTGTTGTAGAGGAGAACAATGGATTTGAGCCAGCACCAACAACAGGAACGGTAACCGGAGTTGTTTATAGCGATGATAATGGAGATGGCGTTCAAGATGCAGGTGAAGACGGTATTGAGAATGTAACGGTATTTGCAGATTTAAATGGCAATGGCGTTGAAGATGCAGGAGAGCCAAGTACAGATACTTTAGCAAATGGTAGCTA
>CANMML010000079.1 GCA_947499005.1 uncultured Aquimarina sp. | reverse complement strand
TCGGGGTTTTATGTTTCTTTAAGTTACAAAGAAATATCAGTATTTACAAGGGGTAAGCTATTTTCTGAATGCGCCTAATACCAATTAAGTTTTAAAATATCGTTTTTAAAACTTAATTGGTATTAGTTAAATATGTCTAGTAAGTATTGTGCTTTTTCTTGACTATATGTTTTTTTCCTATACTTAGAAATAGATTGTATTCCTAAGATAGCATTTGTAATAAAAATTTCATCTGCTTTTTGAAGTTCGAAAGGGGATATGGATTTCTCTTCTATTGAAAAATCGGTCTTTTTCTTTATAACATCCATCAATTGCTTTCTAAAAACTCCGTTAATACACCCATCGGTAAGAGGTGGTGTAATGATATTATCTCCTTTCACTAAGAAAATATTACCATTAATGGCTTCAATGACTTTCTTGTCTTGATTTAGTAGTAGTAAATTTTGAAAGCGATTTTCTTTTGCAAAAATACCAGCTAATGTATTGACAATTCTATTCGTAGATTTTAAATTCGATAGTAATCCCGAATTGACATAATGATCCTTAAATAGCTCTACTACATATGGCGTAGTACTGATATCATTCAATACAAAAGAAGGAGTATCCAGCCTTTTAACTTGAATAAAATAACCAATATCATTGGTTGTCGGAGTATATAAACCTTCACTATCTCTGTATACAGTAAATTTTACTCTAACAGATACATCTTCTTTAAGCCCATTACTTTTTATCGTAGTGAGTATCTCATTTTCAAGATACTCCAAAGTGAAGTTCATAGGGATTTCCATACGAAGGATTCTCATAGAAGACATTAACCTAAAGTAATGATCTTCCCAGAATAGTATTTCCCCTTTAACAACTCGGATGGTTTCAAATAGGGCATCACCGTAAGCTATTGCCCTATTTGTAATATTTAGATTGGCTTGTTTGTTACTTACAAACTCACTATTCAAATTTATCATACAATTTCACTATTGCATGCAAATATACATAGTGTTCTATTTTAGAGACACCATAAATCGCAATGATTTATGCAGATCCTAAAATGTGCTTTAAATTGGAGATGGTGTTTTCCCAAAGCATTTTGTTCTCTTCCAACTCATCCTCTTCGGAATGATCTGTAATGATTAGAGATACATCTTTGGTTATTTCATCTACCTGAATACGAATTTCAAAATAGTAATCGTCATCTTCATCTTCCACCCATTGAAATCTTACTTTTTCATTTGATTTTTTATTCAATAGTATAGCTTCTTCTTCGCTATCATCCCAAATAAAAGTAAATTTCTCACCTCTAGAATTTACATTATCAGCAAACCATTCAGACAAGCCCGATGGTGTAGATATGTAATTATAAAGCATCTGCGGCGAAGCATGTATCACGAATTCTAATTCGAATTTGATTTTTTCTGACATAATCGACAAGTTCTTCGGACAATATATTGATTTATTAGTGATAAAACAAAACCCTCTTTCTTATTTGTTAACTGAGGTATTAACAAATAAGCCCAATAAACATAAGTAAATTTGAAATTTTGAATATCATTTATTAATTATGATGCAATGAATGATGAAACAGATTACATGAAAAAAGACAAAAAACCCTGGCCAACCAAAGATGCTATGGAACAGGTTTATGAAATGAAATTATGGGGAGGCGATCAGCTTGACTTTTACTCTGGGGAAGGATCTCATAAAGATGAAATCATTATTCCTTATATTGAATCTGTTATTGCCTTTTTATCTTCATTCCCTTCAAAAATGACAGTTTGTGACTTAGGTTGTGGAGACTTTAATATTGGAAAAGAATTAGTTCCCCATACTGAAAGGTATATTGCCATAGATATTGTCGAAAAGCTCATTAAACGCAATAAAAAGCAGTTTAAATTGGATCATCTAGAGTTTCATTGTTTAAATATCGTTAGTGATCAATTACCCCCTGGTGACTGTATTATTCTAAGGCAAGTCTTGCAACATCTTTCTAATGTAGAGGTGCAACAAATTCTTCATAAAATAGGTTCTTTTAAATATATAATTCTTACTGAACATATTCCTTTAGGAGATTTTACACCTAATAAAGATATCATTTCGGGACAAGGAATTCGATTAAAGAAAAAAAGTGGATTGGACATTACTGCGGCTCCATTTAATTTTAAATATAAAGAGAAAATAGAGATGACCTCTATTGATTTGGGAAGTAAAAAAGGGAAGATAACAACTACACTCTATAAGGTATAATAATCTCAGTTATTCAGCATATAATGAAGTAATAAATTCTTCTATAGAGGTCATACGATTTACTAACAAAAATTTCGCATATCTGCCGTTTCTTTTTCACTATTCTTTCGTTAAAAAAAGCAACCGTAA
>CANMML010000078.1 GCA_947499005.1 uncultured Aquimarina sp. | reverse complement strand
TGATAATAGTTCTTATGGATCTTCGGGGGGAGTAGCAAGTTTTAGTGGAGGGCAATTTGACTCTGCTGGGTCTCCTAATGATCAAGGAAAACCACCTATTAAAGATTCCTTTATTCAAGAACAAAGAGATTTTCAAGCAAGTATTCGAGCAAAAATTAGTGCTTTTTCTATAAACAAAACATTAGGACAAAAGAAAAAAGAAAATATTGGAATGGGAACTTATGAGATTACTGCAAGTCAGTTCCAGATAGGGATGGATGTCTTGGGTTCATCCGAAATCCCAATAGCTTCCCAAGTAGCGGATTTAATAAGTGCTGGAATGTCTGCCTATCAAGGAGAATATGTGGCTGCAGGTCTCAGTTTGACAGGAATGTTCATATGGGGAGCTTCTCAGGCTAAGTTAGGAAGTAAAATTGGAAGTGCTGTATTGCGAGGAGGTCAAAGTTTGTCAAACTATGATTTAATCGTACAAGCAGGAATAAGAGCAGAAAATGCAATAGGAGGAACAGGAAGGTTTGCAGGTACATCAAAGCATACATATGCAACTAGTTTACTTGATAGGTATCAAGGAATATATGGGAATAGAGGAATTCAGACTAATGTATTCTTTAACGGGCGTAACGGAAAAGGTTTTTTAGATGTTTTGGATAATACTAATGGTGTTATTTATGATTTTAAATTTGGAAAATTAAACATGAGAACAAGACAATTCAATAAGTATTCAAGACATTGGAATATGCCAATAATGATTATTGATGGTTTTGGGAACGGTTTAGGAAAAATTAGATAATTTAATTATTTTTTGCAAAAAATAAACTTATGACTGATAAATGGCTTAATGAATATTCGGGTTTAGTAAAACATAAAAAAGACAAGCTTTATTGTATTACTGGTCCATTTATTTTAGGAATAGAATTAATCAAATTACCTAGAATAAATAAATATAGACCTCATTTAGTAATTTATTCTCTTTATGGACTTCCCCTTGGTAATACTTTAAAGGATTGTATGAGTTATCCAGTTCTTATGTTTGAATTCTTTAATTCAAAAAATCTTCAATATTCATTAGATATCAATGAGGAAATTGATGAAGTTAAAGACTCATTAAATAATTTTTTACCCTTTGAGATTGGAAAAAATATTTTAGCAGAAAGTTTTTTTAATTGGTTAAATTCAATTTTATCTGATTCTAATTTGAAGTCTAGAATACGACTACCTGAAGTTTGGGAGGTTCGTTATTATTTAGCTTTATACATATCTAGTAACAAAGCAAATCTGATTCTTAATGAAATAGAAAAAAATACTAAAAACCTTGATAAAGAAAAATGTTTTAAAAATTATGGAGGTTTTTCAAATTGGTTAAACGAACTTAAAACTACAGATAGAGTCAAATTTTTGAAATTAATTGATAAAAATAAGAACAGTAAAGAGTTAAAAAATCTTCATTGCTTTGAAATCAGCTCCACAAAGAGTAACTAAAAAATAAAAGGGGAAAGCTACGCAAACGTCTCCTGACTTTGCGTTACACAGTATAACCACTTCTAGCATTTTTGTTGTTAGGAGTGGTTTTTAGTTTTTAGGATGCGTAGGCTTGTTTTGCTTGAAAGTCTCTTAAGTATGCAGATATAACTTTTAGTATAGTATTCTTTTCTTCAGTGGGAAGATTAGTGATTTTCTTAAATTCATTAATGATGCCAGCATCTTGTATATCATTACTGATCTTGTCATTAGCATCACCACATACTAAATAATCAATAGAAGTTCCAAATAGGTCAGCTAACTTTTTAAGCACATTAGCAGGAGGTTGTACCCCTTTAATCTCATATCTAGCCATTTGAGTGTGTGAAATATCAACTTTAGCAGCTAATTCTGATTGAGTAAATCCAAGCTCCTTTCTATGCTTCTGTATGCGCTCTCCAAGTGTCATAATATACCTCTTTAAAGATTATTTATTAACACAAAAATACCTTATAAGTTCAATGATTGCAATATTGTAAGTCTTATTGTTGAAAACTTTAACCTTATTGAGTTTGTTTAAATCGTCCTTTATGGTTTATTTTGAACTTAAAAGACGATTTATAAAATATCAACAATGGATCTAAAACAACTAAAAGCAAGCGTGAACATCATCGATATTGCTAAAGAATTAGGATTAAAACTAGATAAGAACAAAAAATGTTTATGTCCATTCCATAATGATAAAGTTGCCAGTTTACAGTTTAGTGAGCAAAAACAGATTGCTACGTGTTTTAGTGGAAATTGTAGTGCGGGTACGATGGATGTTATCGACTTGGTAAAAAAGTTCTACAGTTGGGATCTTACTAAAGCAGTTGAATGGTTAAATCAATATGCAAATATTGTAGAAGCTCC
>CANMML010000077.1 GCA_947499005.1 uncultured Aquimarina sp. | reverse complement strand
TGATCTTTGGGTTGGGGCAGGAGATTGATGGCTAGAATATGCTTTTACTCAAAACTCGAATTTTATTGGGGCTAACGCTAAATATATGAATCGGAGCAAGGCAAGTATCCCAGAACCAATTGATCTATCTGCGCATTTTTATTTCTTGTTTAATTTATAAAAATCTAGCGCCACTGCAAAAAGGAAATGACCTTTCGATCTAGCACTAAACTTTGCTCTGATTTCATATATAATGTTAGCAACTTTATATTTTTTCCGCGTAATATTCATTCGCTTGCAGTCCAAGTAATTCCGTTTTTTTGAGATCAGGATATTTTTCAATCCTCTCTATTAACTGTTCAAAAGTTTCCTCTTCCAACCTTATCTCATCTAAAGAGAAAAACCATTCCGAGAAATAGTATAATTTTTGAATTCCGTATTTATTGGCGATTTGGGAGAATACTTTCTTAACCTTATTAGTCAATTCCGTATTTTCTTTGTCTACGAATTTAAACCAGGCTGCAAAAATACCTGATGTTCCTGAAAACTCTATAAAATTTGGATTGTCAAAGTATATTTTTAATTGTTGATCAATAAAAGTAAATTCAAAGAACTCAATTTTATTCAGCTTTTTTAGGCTCCAATTTAGATTTTCAGAGTTTAGGATATTGGAGATCCGTTCCTTTTCTTTTTCAAAAGAATTAGATTGACGAAACCCTATTATTTGCATCCAGACTGCCATTCAGATTTTATTGTTGCTAACGGTGAGTATAAGAAACGTAGGGCAGAGGGTTATCACTGACCTCACGTTTATAACTAAGCCAAATATAATGTTTTGTGTTTATCTTCAATATTGAAACACCAAATTTTATATTTGGCGACAGGGCGGATAAGCCCAAACCTTTCGTACAATCTTAAGCCGCCCTATGTTTTCTTATATGGTGTTAGCAAACGTATTTTAATTCTATTTTTTCTTTTTAGGTATTACTCTACCATTTTCGTCAATTTCATATTTAGCCTCAGATTTTTTATTCTCAGCAGCTTTTAATTGTTTCCTAAAACGGCTCATTGAATGGTTAATTACGAAGCTCAAAGGTTTGCTTTCTTTTTTACTGACCATTTGTAATATGTCAATAAAATTTCCATAAGGGTCTCTACCAGATCCCATTGTTCCAATTCCATTTTTGTAATATAAACGAATTAAAACTTGTCCATCAATTGGAGATATAACAAAGTATGGTTTTTCATTTGATCCGTCTCCAGTTGATAGTATTGATTCTGCGATTAACTCAAATCTCTTCTTATATTTTGCAGCATTTATTTTGTCTTTATCCTTTTTGTAAGTTTTCCAAAGACCATAATTCAAAGAAAAGTTTACTGGGTAGATTTTTAAAAATTCAGAAGAATATTTATGAATTGTGTCAGAAGAGAACTTATCAGCTATTTGATAAGAGCGTTCCATATCAATCATACCATATGCATCATAATATTTAGATGCAGTTTGTCCTGCCATTAATGCAATTACTTTTTGCTTTGTAAAGTTTTCACCATTTTTAATGAATTCATCTTTTAGCTTTTCATAGTTATTTGGACTGTCAATACCTTTTGAATCTTCTACTAACTTTTTAAAGTCAGTATTGTAATTAAAATCTTGGGCAATGTTAGTACTGAAAGAAAGTAATACGATAGTAAATGAAATAATTTTCTTCATATGTTTGCTAACGCTTGGTGTAAGGAACGTAGGGCAGAGGATAAGCACTGTCTTTCGAATTCTCACTAAGCCAAATTTACATATTTTGCTTTTATTTTTCTCTAAATGCCAAATTGGAAATTTGGCGACATAATAAAGAAGCTCAAACCTTTAAATTAAACCTAAACCGCCCTATGTTTTTTACACGTTGTTGTGCGTTCGTTTTTTTATTCGGTTCACAATTTCAAATCCTAAATATTCTTTCAGTTTCGGAAATTTATATCTGTAGTATTCATTCCAATAACTTATCATCCTACTTTCGGTCTGTTGCCAATATTTTGGGTTTTCATCTCTAAATTCAGCGTAAAAGTCTAATGTGGTTTCATTTACTTTTTTGTCAATAATTGGTAGTAATTCATAAACGTATTCTCCAATTAATTGAATAATGAATGGGGTTGTCCATTTTTCCGAATTTTGCGATAATAAACTCAGTCTTTTTTCTCTTAAATGTCCGTTATGATGTCTCAAATAAATACAATGTAAGATATCCTTTTGTTTATCTGTCAGAGTTTTTTCTAAATCAGGATTGGGTTCGTCAAAGTAAAGTCTATATGGTATTATCAGACTTTCATTATCAAGTATTAAATTCAATTCGTTTTCGTGAATCAGATTGTCAACTTGATGAATTGTTCCGTCACATAATTTCACTTTATTATTTTCAAATGGTAAGATTTTCAGAACCTCATTTAAATCTGAATGCAGTTTTTTAGGAAAAGATTTCATAAGTCTTTCCTTATATTCAGAGTTCAATTTTTTCTTAAATATCTTTAGCATTTAGATTTTCTCAAATGACGCACAACGATAAGTGTAAATTTAGCTTACGCGTCGTTATAAAACAAAAAGTTGAGCTTATTGAAGCGAAAGCTTTTTGTTT
>CANMML010000076.1 GCA_947499005.1 uncultured Aquimarina sp. | reverse complement strand
TGGATGGATGGACTTTTCTCTCAAATCAAAAATTTAAGCCCTCCTTTTACATATTCTAATGCATAATTCGGGTTAAATGAAAGAAAAAGATTGGTTAAAGTTTAAAACTATTTCGGAAGAAAAATTCAAAACAGAAATTCTTCAAAAATGCTGGGGGTTTCAAATTCAAAAAGATACGAAATGGAATGACGGATTAACTATAAGTGAAATAGAAGAACTTGAAAATTACTTTGGAATTAAGTTCCCTAATGATTATGTTGAAATGTTAAAAGCGTTTAATGGTTTTCGAACTTTGCAAATCTCGATCGATCCTGACGGGAAAAACCCAGATAAATTTGACAGAAGATGTTATCAATACCCGATTGATTTGGAAAAAACCAAATATTTAATAGATGAAGTAAATGAAAATATAAAATACGCAATTGAAGCTTTAAATGAATCAGGATTTGACTCTATTGAAATAGAAGGTTTTGTCCCTTTATATGGTCACCGAGCATTAGTCGTTTTAAAAGATAAAACAAAGTCTCCTGTTCTTTCTATTTGGGGAAATGACATCATTGTTTACGGGAAATCTCTTATCGAATACTGGAGTAATGAATTATGTGTAGAATATAAGAACTAAAAGCTCATAACATTATATATGAAATCAGAGCAAAGTTTAGTGTCAAATCCAAAGGTCATTTCCTTTTTGCAGTGGCCCTACATTTTTATAAATTAACAAGAAATAAAAATGAGCAGATAAATCAATTGGTTTAGGTATGTTTGCCTTGCTCCGATTCATATATTTGGCGTTATAAACAATAAAGCATATCGAATACATAATCCACATATACCTTTTCTTTCGATTTTGGATAGCAATGATTTACTATAAGAACTCATTGCCAAAGGAAACTTTTATTTCAAATCCCAAAATGGAGACTGAAGGTATGTCTTGGGCAGTTTATTGGGAGGATGAAGGTATACCAAATCCGTCATATAATTTGACTCGTGCCTTTGTCTATGTAATCCATTATAGGACTTGCTTGATCGTTGGAGACAAAGATAAAATAGAAAGTTACGGACCAAAATATTTTAATAAACTAATGTTTAAACTTGCAAAAATTCACTTCCCAGACTGGATCGGATTTGATAGTGAAAGGTGCTCATATAATCCTGAATTAACAAATAGAGTTCTAAGGATTCATAAAGTAGCTGAATGGCAGATGAATAAAATGTTTGATAATGAAATTTAAAAAGTTTATAACACTATATATAGCAAATTGGGCGATTAGTGTTTAACAGAAAGGTCGTTGTCTATTTGCGAAGTCGCCAAATCTTTTGATTTGGCTTTATAATAAAAAAGATAAATCAAAATACAAAAGATTTGACTTGTGGCTAAACCGAAAATAATAGTTTGTTTTCTGCCCCACTTGCCATATATTTAACGTTAGCCAATATTTAAAATGAAAGAGCCCGATATAGAAATAATTTGTCCGAAATGTTCAAAAAAAGCTTTCTATTATGCTTCTGGGTGGACTAATGAGTATATTTCAAAACCTAAAAACGAAGGGATAATTAAATGTGTCAATTGTGGATTAATAAAAAATCATAGTTTTTCTAACACTGATTACTACTATAAAATTGATGTTGAAAATCGAACACTTTATGCTAGAAACAGAAATAATCTAATGAGAATCAGAAGATATTTTGACAAAAATTTAAAACGATCAACTGACCCCGAATTGGACTTCCCAAAGGAATTCTACAAAAAGCGTATGCTCATAGTGAAACTGATTGACAAAAAGCTAAGCTTATAATATCAAAAGTTTGTTCTGGAGAAAAAAGAAAGAAAAGGCTCAATTTAAATGTTCTTGTTGTGGTGAAATTCACGATGAGTGACCTGCCTTAACCTATAACACACCTGTACATTATTATAACCTAACCGAAGAAGAAAAACAATCCATAGCAAATATAGATTCTAATTTTTGTGAGATAAGATATAAAGATCAAACAGATAGATTCATTAGAGTAGTTCTTTCTCAGAAGATTATAGGATATTATGAAGCTTTAGAGTATGGATTTTGGGTTTCATTAAGCGAAAAAAGCTTCAATCATTATAAAGATAATTACAACAATGAAGAACATGAAACCACATATTTTAGTTGGCTAAGTTGTTGTTTACAGAATTATAATGACACAACACAAATACCGACTACTGTTATTACAAAAAGAGGAGATAATAGACCGGAAATAATACCTCACGAAGATTTTGATCATGAATTTGTTAGAGATTATTATAACGGGATAAAAAAAGAAGAGGCTGAGAAGAGAATACACGACATGATGAAAAACATTGGCTAACACCATATAAAAAACATAAGGCGGTTTTGAGTTTGTTCGAAAGGTTTTGACTTATCCGCTATGTCGCCAAATATAAAATTTGGTGTTTCAATATTGAAGATAAACACAAAACATTATATTTGGCTTAGTTATAAACGTGGAGTTAGAGTCAATCCTCTGCCCTACGTTTCTTATACTCACCGTTAAGCCCCCATAAAATCGAGTTTTGAATAAAGGCTAATTACAACCATCAATCTCCTCTCCCAACCCAACGATCAAAAGCTCAAGAAAACATCAAATTTGTTTTTATCGTGGTATGCTTTTGATAGGTATACTTGCTTTAAAATTCTGAGTCACCATACTAAGCTTTTGAGGTCAGAGTTATCACTGCATCGTTTGGTTTTAAAGCTTCATAAATACTTTATCTGAGATCAGTGGATTCTAGCGGTGACTATCTCCTAATGCAGCTTACCAAACCCAGGATACAAAGGCTCAATATTTCATCAACTGTGCTTTTACCGTAGTACGCCTTTGTATTGGAATACTTGCTGTGATAAAAATCAGGATTTCCGAATAATTAAAAGAACGGGGGCTAACAATATGTATATTTCATGCGCAGCAGTCTACCGAATCGAGATCTGATTTTTATCATGGTAGTCGCACATACCATTT
>CANMML010000075.1 GCA_947499005.1 uncultured Aquimarina sp. | reverse complement strand
GATAAACCTTGACTCCTTGCATACATTAAGTTACGAAATAATACTATCTTGAACAAGGGTTGTGCAACAGGCACACTATATATAGCAAATAGGGCTGGTTAGTGTTAGTTCGAAAAGGTTGTGTTTGTTTACGAGGTCGCCAAATCTTTTGATTTGGCTTTATAAAGAAAAAATAAATCAAAATGCAAAAGTTTGGCTTAGTGCTTAATCGAAAAGTATTGAGCATATTTGTTCCCTACTTTTCATACACGCGCCCGTTGTTCCTAACTAAAAATAATCAGTACTTAATCTTTGATTTGATATCATTTTACTAATTTTATCAAAAAGTGAGTTTATGAATGCTGCAGAGATAAAACTTGATTTATTTAGAAAACTTGATAATCTAAAAGGGAATACGCTTGAAGAAGCTTATGGGTTATTAATTAATCTTATAAATAGTAAAAAGGATATTAATGAGTGGGGAGATTTAACAAATGCTCAACAAAATGCTATACTTTTTGGAATCAAACAGCTTGATGAAGGAAAAGGCAGAGTACATAATGATGTAATTAGTGATCTAAGAAAAAAGTTTTTAGATGCATAAAACAATTATTTGGTCTCCTGCATCTGAAGAAGATCTTAACAAAATACTAGAATATTTAGAGTTACAGTGGAGTAAAAGAATTGTATCAAGATTTATAAATAAAGTAGATGATTCTATTGGATTAATTATTGATAATCCAACGGTATTTCCTTTTATAAATAAAGATTTGGGAGTTAGGAAATGTGTAATAACCAAGCAAAACACTCTATTCTATAGAGAAAAAGAAAATAGTATTGAGATAATTAGAGTATTTGATACTAGACAAGACCCTAATAAAATTGAGTTATTAAAAAATGTCGAGTAGGTAAAGGGGAATCTCACCCCTAAACCTCTCACAGAACCGTACGTGATACTCTCGCATCATACGGCTCTTCAAGACCGAAGCACCTACATATCCCTCGATGCTTCGCTGATTTAACCAAATCATCCTCCGAAGAGTTGTAAGAATCAAACCATTATTGGTCTTGCTAACCCCTTCGCTACGTCTAATTTTCAAAAGACATCTCTTAGATACGAATCGCTACTACGGGTTAGTCCGCCACTCATTTTGTGTATTGGTACTCTTTGGATTGCCCTTCGGGATTACTCCGTTCTCCCTTTACACCACAAAATAAGTTTCTCCTGTTCCGTAACTGAGCAGTAAGTAAAGCTCCTGCCCTCTATATGCCGATTGCCGAATAGCCAACCATACTGATTACCGTCCGCTAAACTTTGTCTCTCAGAGCCGCCAACCCTTCGATTTTGACAATACTAAAGTTGTTTACGACACTTCTACAAAGGTTCAATCTCATCTCTTTCAGCTTCTTTACTCCCACCATAACAACATACTCACAATACAAATGCGGTAGTGTATTTGACCTTATCGCTCAAGACCAACCCGTGAAAGGTAAGCCCCATAAGGCGGTTTGATAGGTCTGCCAGTCAGTCCCTACCGAAAGACCACATCTTTAAATTTCTAAAGATTGGCGGTTAGAAATTTGATGCCCTTTCATCTCAATTACAGTTATGTTACTTGTTTTTCAATGAACTTAATCATATTCTGTATCCCCAAGTAACGCAGGACACACAGCTAGGCACAACACTAGTAACCGTTGCACAACCCATTAAATTCACTAAAAACCTATTTCAAAAATGGCTTTCTAAGGAAGAATAATGGATTGAGTTGAGTAAGTTGTTGAAATATTTATAAGGCCTAAAAAGCTTTTATTTAAACCCTCAATGATGTTTTTAAGTACTTTTGATATGTCAAGTACTCCTACCCCTATTTTTACATGTTTTGTAGTGAATTTTAGATGCTTTTTCAAGTTGTAGGCCATGGCTGATAAATGCATGACTTTGTTCGCCTGAGAAATACCTAGTGTATTTACTTTTCGCATACCCAATTTTTGGGTATGCGTACCAAAAACTGGTTCTACTGTACTCTGTCTCTTGGATTTCATAAATTTCCCCTTAGGAGTATTCAATCGAGCTATATTTTGCTCGTATTCTGCTCTATAATAAGTCACTGTAATACGCTTTTCTTTTACTGCTTTTCCTAGGCACTTTTCACGTAGTGAACACTGTGAACAGATTTTACTTGATATGCGATATTCTTTCTTCTTCGTTTGGGTGCGGTGATCTAAAAAGTCTTTCTTAAAGGGAACTATGGAGCCATTAGGGCATAGATAATGATCTTTGCTTTCTGTAACATATTGCGTACATCTATGAGTAATGTCAATAGCTAAAAAACCTCAAATTCAAGGTCTTATTTCAAATTATTTACAAAAGCTATCTGAAAATATTAATTCTAATACAGCGAAGATTAAAAAGAAAAAAATTGTAAGTTTACAACACAATACAAACAAACCGTTAAAATGAAAATACAAAAGGTACTCATAATTATATTTATTGGCTTTCTACTGTCTAATTGTTCGAGCGAAGATTCTATCAATGATACAACTATTCCTGAAAAAGAAATTAATATTGAACCTATAGATTTAAGCAAGGACTTTAAAAATAATGAAACTGTCATAATTGAAGGTCAAAACTTTAATTCCTTCAAAACAATTAAAATTAAGATAAATGAATTAAATGTTAAAATTGTTGAGAAAACAGATACTCAATTAACATTTGAGATCCCTGAAAATGCAACATCAGGAAATCTAACATTAATATTTGATGGTAACATTAAAAATATTGGAAGAATAAATATTGATGAAATTCAACCAAATATTTCAACTAATTTATTTGGTTTTGATAATGGTGTTTCTCCTAAGAAGATAATAGAGCTAAATGAGGTAAATGGAGATATAATCTCTGAATTAGCTGTGCTACCT
Organism: uncultured Aquimarina sp.; assembly: GCA_947499005.1. Classification (GTDB taxonomy): domain Bacteria; phylum Bacteroidota; class Bacteroidia; order Flavobacteriales; family Flavobacteriaceae; genus Aquimarina. Next base: position 96 of record CANMML010000075.1, on the reverse strand, counting down.
ACCAATAACATATACTTTGATAGAGGTCACTATTTAAATACCTATCTTTAGTATTAATAAATATGTTGAAACATGGACATTTTCAAGGGGCAAAAT
>CANMML010000074.1 GCA_947499005.1 uncultured Aquimarina sp. | reverse complement strand
TGGATTGGACTCCAAAAATTCGCCTCAATAATGCAAGGCTGGTTGCTTTTTAAAGATGTGTCCAGACGGTAGCCTTTTCAAGGGGCTTTTTTTGTTAATGCCTGTAAATTTTCAAAAGACTTAGTAGGCCCTTTTAGCATTAAACGATATATAATATTACGTGGCAAAGGAACTTTCAATTGCATCTCCATCTCATGAACAACTTTCGTCTTGTCGCTTGCTATTGCAAATAACTCCCATGACCCGGTTAATGATTCTACGGCTATACACCTCTTACAATACTCTGAATCCTTCGAAAAACTTTGGTTTTCGAGCGAAAAAAGAACTGTATCAGAAAAATTAGCTGTTTTAGTTACTTTAACTTTAATTTTCCTGTCCTTTAAAGGGATCGGAGCCCCTATAATCGCTTTAAACACAAAATTGTTTTTTTCTTTTAAAAGCAACTCTGCCTCCTCATATCGATACAACCATTTAGGATAAGACTCTGGAGACTCTATAAGAGCCTCTATTTGAGAAATAGGTAATGACAATATACTACTTGCTTTAATACGGTAAGAATCACCCTGACTATCTAAATCTATAGCCAATTCAATTGACGAATTACTGGACTTCACTTGCCTCCAATCCTGTGCATTCAAACTCACACTATAGCATATTAGTAGCAGTGCAAGTCTAATTGAATTCATAGTATTAAATAAATGTAGTGATGATAAACACTAGATAAGTCGTAAAAATCAAGAAACCCTTAAACCTATTAATCACTTTTTTTTGTGGTAATACAGAAATCAATAATAACAATCCTGCAAATCCTAACATCCAAAAAATATCACTCGATAAAATTTCGGGACTAGTTACCGTTATAGGCTGAATAAGAGCCGTAATACCAAGTACCGAACCTATATTGAATATATTAGAGCCTATTAAATTCCCAATAGAAATAGATTCTTCTTGCTTTAATGCAGCAATAACAGAAGCTGCTAACTCTGGAACCGAAGTCCCAACTGCAATCATTGTTACTGCAATAATACGTTCACTTACTCCTAGATGAGTAGCTAATTCGACAGCACCTTTTACTAACAATTCTGACCCAAAATATAACGCTACTCCACCAATAGTTAACCAAATAAAAATTTTCACATAACTCGCTACCGCTAATTTATCATCAACATCTTCAACTTCTAAAGCTTCTCCTGACGAAGCCTTTCTTTTTGCATTAAGAATTAGTACCGCTATAAACAATATAATACCAACAAATAATATAGCTCCTTCTATAAAGGATAACTGTTTATCATTCCATAAAAAATAATACAGCACCACTGAAAATACTCCCATAAAAGGCCAATGGATCTTATAAAAATCTTTAGATATATAAAGAGGGGCAATCATTGCTGTAATCCCTAAAACTAGTCCAATATTAGCAATATTAGAACCTATAACATTCCCTAAAGAAATAGATGATAACCCATTTAAAGCTGCTTGCAAACTCACTAGTAGCTCGGGAGCTGAAGTAGCAAAAGAAACTACGGTCAAACCAATAACCATTTTAGAAATATTCAACTTAAATGACAGTCCTACAGAAGCCCTCACTAAATATTCTCCTCCTAAAACTAATAGTCCTAAACCCAAAATGATATAAAGTACACTCATTATTATTTTTTAGCGCTCAAATATAGTTATTTCAACATTCCCTATATGCAACACCAAAATATCAATCTCGTTTTTTTAGACGTACAAAAATCAAAAAGATGAAAAAGATTGCTCTTATCGCTACCTCAATATTTACCTTCAATTCATTATTGGCATTTACTAATACGTCCGCTAATAAAACAGCCATAGTTTCCATTCAAACTCCTTCCCCAGATAGTGTAACAGCAACAATAAACAAAGATACTACCGAACAACAATTCGAAGAACTCTTTACCTATTTTAAAGAAAATGGAATCTCTGTTGACTTTAATAAAATTAAATACAATACCAATAATGAAATCATAGGAATTAGTATCCGATTAGAAAAAGATGGTCAGCAAAGCCATTATTCGATGAATACTAACATACCTATTCAAGAAATTGAACTGGGGTATAAAAATGATCAATTATTTGTTGCACCTAAAGGATCGCATATAGGGTTTGGCAATAATGACATCAGTAGCCTAATGGAACAGTTTAATCAAAAAGGATTGAGCTCTTTTGATCTTAATAGTTTTTTTAATAATGAAAATATGGAACGTCAATTTGGAGGTCTAAGCCATTTCTTTCAAAATTCTTTTGGAGACCTCGACGAATTAATCGAACAAATGCGAGGTAATATAAAGCATAGTAAGTCTGATTCTGTTTCTCCAAATAATTCAATAGTTAATCATTCTATTCCTAAGTTTAATTTCATCGATAGACCCGATATTGATAAAGTCATCATTATCGATGGAAAAGAATCGGATTTCAAAACTTTGAATACCTTAGCACAAAATAACAAGCTAGATACCGTTGATAACCTTAAGCCAGCTACAGCAATGAGTCTATATGGAAAAAAAGCTAAAGACGGAGCTATTATAGCTACAACCATTCAAAAATGATATTCAAATTACTAGCCAAAATTAATAAAGCTATACTACCGAGTTATAGCAAAAAAAGGCTTTCCATCTCAGAAGCTAACAAATTTCAGTTAGCAATTATTGGTTGGAGATACTATGTCACTAAGCGAGCTGTTAATCAGTAATTAATATACTAAGCTGAAGATAACAAGACCTTTGTTCCTATTATTATAAATTGTACGCAACCTAAAATCAAATTTCAGAAAAAATGGTTGAGCCAATAGAAAATAAAGCGCTTGCATTAGAGGCTGATAAATTTTCAGAATCTAACTATGCCATTTTCTTTGGCAAAAACTTGGATTGTTTATTTACACAGATTACGATCTATCATCTAGTTTTTTATATTCTATTAATCAAGATGGTATACTAAAATTTGATGAGAGCCTAGAAGTGTATAAGATCAGTTCAGTAATAGACAATAATCTTCATCAATGATTATTAGGCTATATTTCACTACAATTGAAAAAAGTATAAAAACAAAAAAAACCTCTATCGAATAAACGATAGAGGTTTCAAAAAAGGCGGCGACTTACTCTCCCACAAATGCAGTACCATC
>CANMML010000073.1 GCA_947499005.1 uncultured Aquimarina sp. | reverse complement strand
TACTGATTCTGCCTGCTCTACTTTTAAAGCTTCAAATTGATTACTCATAATTGATTGATTTTAATTGTTAATATTTAGTTTTTAATTACCCTCCGTAACCTGATGAATGTCCTAGAAAGTATACACAGATCTCAAACCATGTATCCCCTGGAGAAAAACCTCCTTTTACTAAAAAAGATTCTCTTGCTTCTATTTTTTTAAACTCACTATCCATATTTTTAATGAAATTATCCGCCAAACGGTCCTCCTGGGAAAGGAAACGGGAATGGGCATGGAAGATAAAAGCACCCACCTTTTACAGAAGAAGACTCTTTCGCCTTCAATGTTTTAAATTGATTACTCATAATTTTATTTTTATTATCCTCCTAAAGAACCTGCTGCTATTAATATATATGGTCCTATAAGTACACACCAACTAAACCCTCCTTTAGTAGACTCTGCTTTTTTTATTTCTATTTTTTCAAAATGATTACTCATAATTGTATTGATTTTAATTATTAATATTTAAACTTTCTAATAGGTGTCAAAAATTAACCTCGCCTGGCCAAGCTCATCGTGCAACGTCACATATATGTTTTCTAATGTTATTTACTTTTCTTTTAATATCACTTCCTCTTTTTCATACAACAATGATACTTTAGAGGTGTCTCATTCGATGAGACTGACATTTTTATTACATCTTTTTTTAATTCCATTAAGGTTTTAATATTGTTATTTCCCTTTCACATTACAATATTACTTGGCGGTTGTCTCATCTGGTGAGACTAGCTCATTTTTTTAAGCCCAAACTTTATTTTCTAGCATTTGTTGGTTTGTATGAGTAGAGTCCTTTGCATAAAACCCAAAACTAAACCCCACTTCTTCTTCATAAATGAAACTTTGTAATGTAATATCATATTCTATAGGAGCTTTAAAGTCTTTCATTAGCTCTATTGTCCTATATAGAGTAGCCTTAGAGATGCCCAAACGCTTTGATAAATCTATTGCAGTACCTGTTGCTTGTAACCGGATCAATTGATCGATGCGCTCAATTAACTGTATTTGCTTAATAAGTATGTGCATTTCTTCTTTTTTTATTCTGAATCAATTGAACTTTATATTCTTTTTCGACTAGCTCCAACAAATCATTAAAATCAATATCAAATTCGGAAGAATAGGCTTCAACATCTGACATCACTTTTTCAATCTCATCCTCTTCAGAAACAAGAGACAAATTGCTTTTAAATAAGTTTACTTTTTTCATTGCAAATAGTTTTTAATGATTTTTAATTTTATACTTAGCTGCTTAAGCTGCATTGTTTCTATTTGATGTTTTTGAAGACAAACGGTCAGTACAATATTCTAAAAAAGAGGTATCCTCTACTAGATGCTTGTTTGCTTCATAAAACTCTATTAAACCATCATAATCAAGCATTACAGGGATAGTTTCAGACCCCAAATAGTGAATCGATTTCCCTATGACTTTAGCTTTCATACCTAATAATGAGATTACTCTTAGTAACTTACTATCACATTCAGCAAAAGCCACATTAGATACATTAGTACATATTGGAGCAATAGCGCATACCATTAATCTTTTAAACATATTAAGATCTTTTACATCTTTACGAATAGCAAATCGCCCGATATGATATATATTGTTTAATGATGTCTCCTTGACCACAGAAAAAGGATGAATCCCAAAAATTTTTTCAAGTGGTAATTTATCTACATAGTTCCAACGTAACACTCTAATAGCCCCTTTTATATTTTCTTCTTTATCTCTTGAAACAATTAAATTAGAATCTTTATAAAAATCAGTTTCCTCTTTGGTTATTTCTTCTATATCTTTTTGAAATGCTTCTTTAGAAGTTATATTAGAATGGTGCTTAAAATTTTCTTCAACTATAAAGGTTGATAAATTGAAAATTTCGTTTGAATTTAATATTTGAAAGTTGTTTTTTGAGAGTATCATATTGCTTGATTTACTCTCAAATCTATCTTCACAACAGAAGGTTATTGTTACCCTAAAGTGTAGTAAACAGCTACTTACATAACATTCTACCTTTTAGTGTAGCTACCTCTTACCCTTTAGGGTAGCAGCTATTTACACTAAAGGGTAGCCGCATCTTACACTTTAGGCTAGCCCTAACTTTCTGTCTAGAAATTAAATTTTCATTTAACCTTATTCTAACACCAAAAAAAATTGTAAGTTTGAGTAACGCCGCTAACAAAAAACGTTTTCATACTATGTCTGAAATCAATCAATTCTTTTCTAACACAAATACAGTTAAAAACATATCTGATTCTGAAACCCAACAAGTATTCAATTACCTAGATCCTATAATGGCCTTTGCAAGAACGACATACAAAAGTATCTACGTTATTGATTACATGGCTAAGGGCTTTGAATACGTTTCAGATAATCCATTATTCCTTTGTGGACACTCTGCCCAAGAAGTAAAACAAATGGGTTACGCATTTTATTTTAAGAATGTCGTACCAGAAGATCTAGATTTATTATTAAAAATAAACACTATTGGTTTTAATTTTTATGAAAGCGCAGCTCTCGATGAACGAAAAAGGCACACGATTTCTTATGATTTTAGATTAAAAAGTCAAGACGGAAAATCAATTTTAATCAATCAAAAATTGACTCCTATCTTTTTAACAAATGATGGAAAAATATGGAAAGCTATATGTATAATATCTCTTTCTACAGAAAAGAAACCTGGAAATATAAAAATTTACAAAAAGGGAGACAATAAAATATTCACTTACGATTTAGAAGGTGATTTTTGGAAAACTTCAGATAAAATAGTACTTACCGAACGAGAAAAAGAAATTCTTCAATATTCTATTCGGGGTTATACAATTAATGAAATCGCAAAAGCTATTTTTATTTCTCCCGATACTGTTAAATTTCACAGAAAAAAACTTTTTGACAAACTAGAAGTATCAAATATATCCGAAGCTATTATGTGTGCTACAAATAACAGATTAATATAAAATTACCTATTTTTTTACAATATTCAATAAACAAAATTTGGTATAAATTCCTAAACATCTTTTGTATTATTTTTAAATCTGCTTTCTAAAGTAGGCGCATTCAGAAAATAGCTTACCCCTTGTAAATACTGATATTTCTTTGTAACTTAAAGAAACATAAAACCC
>CANMML010000072.1 GCA_947499005.1 uncultured Aquimarina sp. | reverse complement strand
AAAGAAATAAAAATGCGCGGATAGATCAATTGGTTTAGGCTTGCTTGCCTTGCTCCGATTCATATATTTGGCGTTAGGTGCAATTACAATACAACAAATAGACTTGAATGGAAAAATGGGAACCCTTAAATATGGAATTAAGAAGTTGGGTTATTAGTCAAGTATTGAGATTAGAACAGACTTCGAGCAGTCTTATGAGAGCTATATTAAGAATGTTTAAAGAAAATCCTAAAACTCTTGGAAACCAATCTAGTGCCTTATCTTTTAAATCAAAGATAGATTTGTTATATGACTTAGAAGAAATTGATAAAACGGAATATAAACATCTATTAAAAATGATGGAAATTAGGAATCAATTTGCGCATAATCCAAATGCTATTTCCTTTGAGTCACTGGACCAAATAAATCCTCAAATAAATAAATATCTTGAAAATCAAGAAATAGAAGGAATCGATAAACAAGGAACACGAGAGGATAAATTAAAACTAATTTTTAGTGAGATTTTTAAACGTTGCGCAGGGAAACTACTTGTTACAGAAATTGAATACACAAGAGGACTAGAAAAAGATATAAGGAAACATATTAATGATAGAGTTATTGAAAATCTAGAAAGAATATGGAAAAAAGCAATTCAGAAACACTTGACTAGTGAATTAGCAACACCTTCATTATTTTTTATGAATAGTATCGAAAAACAAATTGAGAGCTTCTATTTAGACTTTAGAATAGCAATGGGAGAGTTTACTGAGAGTGAATTAAAAAAAATAGAAGGTAATAACTTATTCCAAGTATTTAAGCAAAAGGAGACAACTGAGGAAACATTAGCAAAAATGAAAAATGCAAAAAATAATTAATAATAATCAAAAATGAATGGACGCTGAATTTACTCAAAAATTGATCTTAATTTTCTTTGAAAAAGGAATCCTAGCTATTGCTGTTTTAGCAACTGGATATTTGATAACTCGTTCAATTGAAAGAATCAAACAAAATGAATCTTTCAAAAACGAAATAACTAAAGTAAGAATAGAAAGAATTACAAAGTTTTATGATATGTTCTCTGAACAAGAACATTGGGTCAACCGTATAATGAATCATTTCTATTATCAAAAAGAAAAAAATGAATTATACTTAACCGAACAAGAATTTAAAATAGCAACTGAAGAAGCAAATAAAATATCAAAGAAAATAGGATTCGAATTAAATAGTATGCGATTCTGGATAAATGATGATATCTATTGGCATACAGTAGCTCAACTAGAGTTGTTTAAAGATGCTCAATCTGAGATAATTGAAAAAGGGAATTTTGAAAAAATTAATGACTTTAAATTAAAGTTAGATACACTAAGGATGAACATAGATAAGTTAATTCCGTATTTAAAATCTAATCAAGAATTGAAATTAGTGAAATACGATAGAAGTTTTATGTATAAAAAAGCACCTAACACTGTATAAAAAAACATAGGGCGGTTTAAGGTTGTTCGCAAGGTTTGTGCATATCCGCTATGCCGCCAAATATAAAATTTAGTGTTTCAATATTGAAGATAAACACAAAACATTATATTTGGCTTAGTTATAAACTAAGAGTTATAGCTAATTCTCTGCCCTACGTTTCTTATACTCAACGTTAAGCCCCCATAAAATCGAGTTTTGAACAAAGGGGAATTATAGCCATCAACCTCCTCTCCCAACCCTACGATCAAAAGCTCCAGAAAACATCAATTTTGTTTTTATCGTGGTACGCTTTTGATAGGTATACTTGCTTTAAAATTCTGAGTCACTATACTAAGCTTTTGAGGTCAGAGTTATCACTGCATCGTTTGGTTTTAAAGCTTCATAAATACTTTATCTGAGATCAGTGGATTCTAGCGGTGACTATCTCCTAATGCAGTTTACCAAACCCAGGATACAAAGGCTCTATATTTCATCAACTGTATTTTTATCGTGGTACGCCTTTGTATTGGTATACTTGCTGTGATAAAAATCAGGATTCCCGAATAATTAAAAGAACGGGGGCTAACAATATGTATATTTCATGCGGAGCAGTCTACCCAATCGAGATCTGATTTTTATCATGGTAGTCGCACATATCATTTTGATTAGTCGCTACTTTGAATTAAGTTAGCAACTAACAAAAAGTATGTACTCGTGCTAAACTCGAAATTCTCTGAATTTCTGCAACGCACGAAAACATACATTCAACGTTAGGCACAATTAAATAAATTACATGTGGCAATCTATATTAAGCTTATTTCGAAATAAACATAAAATGCAAGGAGAAATACCTAAATATAGAAGAGTGTTAATTGATAGAACTGATTTTGAAAATAATCAAGACTTTTTAAAAGCTGCTAGAAAAATACTAAATCTTGATGCCTCAACTAATATCCAAATTGGAGAAGAAGAAGTACTAAAGTTTGAGAAACAACATGATGTTATTCTTCCCAATGGTTTAAGAGATTATTTTAAAATAATTAATGGAGTCAATGATGCCGAATGGATAACCAATCTTTACTGCTTGGATGAAATCACTCATATTTCAAAACACTTTTGGTTTGAAGAAGATGACTTATACAAAACAGAGCAGTATAGAAACTTCTATATTATTGGAGATATTATGATTAATTCTCATCAATGGGCAATGATTCTATCAAAAGATGGACTAAATGAAAGTATTATTGAAATGGATACTGAGTCCAAAATTACGGACGATATCTTTGAGTTTATAGAAATGTTTATTAATGAGTCTCCTTATTCACTAGTAAAATAAATGAATACTCAAATCAAACTAATTAGACAATATAAAATACCCCTAATCCTTTCCTTAATAATAATTATTCAAACTATTTTTCTTAGTGATTATATCTTCCCTCTTCAATGGGGTCAAATTAAGGTAAAAGGGCTTAGTTGTACTTGCCCAGATGAGAGCGTTATTAATGGTCAAACGTATTTAAGGTCAATAACTCCTGATAGCCTTAAAAAATATGATTTAGACTACTCCGAAATATATGTAACAGAAAAGCCCTCTACAAATTATGATCCTATGGGTTCTGACTTGTATATGATAAAAGGTAAAGTTATTGGAAAAGATAGAGTAAGTAGTTATGATTCTTGGAATCCAAAGGTCAAAATAGAAAGCTGGAGAGAAATCGACTATTTTATAGATTTAACAATCAAATTAATATTAATTATAGAATTATTGATTCTACTAATATTACTTCAAAAAAGAAAAGATGCCTAACACTATATATGCATCATGCGAAGTAATCTTTTTGAGCTAATGCATGGTTTCTTTTTGCTAAGCCGTGCATATAATTTTGATTAGTCGCTGGTTTGAATT
>CANMML010000071.1 GCA_947499005.1 uncultured Aquimarina sp. | reverse complement strand
TGATCGTTGGGTTGGGAGAGGAGATTGATGGTTGTAATTAGCCTTTATTCAAAACTCGATTTTATGGGGGCTTAACGTCTCGTATAAGAAACGTAGGGCAGGTGATAAGCACTTTCGTTTCGGTTTATTACTTAGCTAAATATAAATATTTTGCTTTTATCTTTTGTTCTATAAACGCCAAATTTTATATTTAGCGGACTTTATTAATATTCACAGACCTTTCGGTTTAGCACAAACGCCCTATGTTTTTTATACCTTGTTGTGTGCAGTATTATTTTTGAAGCCACTTTTTCCATTTTTCAATTTTATCTCCAGAATTCATAATTCTCTTTTTACCATTATCATAAAAAACAGAGAATTGTTCGCTTTCAGTACCTACGCAACCTAAATTAGACCAGATAGTTATAAATTCAATAAAATTTTCTGATAGTCTCTCACCGTGTAAAGGTCCGTCATCGTGGCTTAAATATATAACTTGTCCAAGATTGTCAAACACTATTAAATCACCATTTGGAACGTCAATTAGAGGGATTTTGTCATAATAGTGTTTTCCATAAGAATCAGTTGGGTCATTATAACAATCCGTTATCCAGCCTTGATATGTTTTATAAAGCTCAGAAAAATTATTAAAGTCCCACAAGTAAGCATTCGTTCTGTATTCAGTTACACCACCACAGCCACAAAATATTCCATTGAGTTCGCCAGAAGGATCTGCTTCGCCTTCTATTTGCCATCCAAATTTGATTCCAGAAGCATATTGCGTTATAACATCACGAAATTCAACAGGAAATTTTATTTTAAATAGTTCTTCTGTTTTTTGAATTGTATTTAAATCTACTGGTGGAATTATTTTTAGAGATTCATAGTTCCAATTTCGTTTAATTGCAATACTTAGAATCCATTCCCATTTTTGATTCCAACTTATCCAAATTTCATTATTCATCTTTGAGTTTGTCATATTGCACACAACGCTCAGGCTATGATTAGTGAGGCGCGGAAATTCAGGGAATTTCAAGCCAGCACAAGCAAAAGCTTTGAGCTGTTTTTTAGTTTGTTAGGGTAAAAATAGGGAAAAAGCTTTTGCGACAATGCAAATCAGCCAACATTTCGGCTGGCACTTGCTCCCGCATTAATTATAGGTATTGTTGTAACACGTTTTTTGCTAGTCCAGAAATTCTAAATCCAAGTAATGATTATCAGTATTCAAATTATCAACATATAAGTATGTAAACTTTTTAATTGCTAAGTGCATTTTTAACTTAGTTAACTCCATATTTATGTCAACTCGGTATTTTATTTTCTCTTTATTAATGTTTACATCTAATAGAATTACATTGTGATTAACATCAACATAATCAATACTTTGTTTATAGCCACTTCCAACAATAACTTCTTGTTGATAATTATTGCTTTGGATTTCTATTTCGTCTAGGTCAATTTTAACTTTATTACCCTCTTTTTTTAATTTTTCAATTCTTAAAGAATCTTCATTCTCTATTTGCTTAACATCAAGTTTAAGTTTAATGAAATATATTATTGCTGGTAAACACATTAAACTACCAATTATAACAAACCAAATATTTGGAGTGCCAAATCGGATATATTTTGTTTCAAATCCAATCCCATTTGAAAGAATTAGTAGCCCTAATATTGTTATTCCAGTGAATATCCAGCTACCTATATTTTTTATTTTATTTATCATTTTAATGTGTTACAACGTTAAATATATGGCATTTAGGGCTGAAAATAAACAGTTATTTTCGGTTAAGCACTAAGCCAAACTTTTGCATTTTGATTTATCTTTTTAATTGTAAAGCCAAATCAAAAGATTTGGCGACATAACAAACAAACACAGGTCTTTCGAATTGTCTTAAACCGCCCTATTTGCTATATATAGTGTTACCAACTGTTATTTTTCTTTCAGGGTTTTCATAAACTCTTTAATCTCCTCGTTTTTTATAAACTTTGAAAACATTGAATTTATAGTATTTGAATCTTGAATTGGGTTATAGTCTAATTCCAAAAGTGTTTGCAAACTAATTTGAAAATTAAAACTTGATGCTTCTCCATAATAACCCTTTATGTTCTTTTTATATTCGGTCATTGCTATTTTAAGATTTTTGGAAAAGAGTTTTAAATATTTTTTAAAATCCTTTATTGTCATATCCTCAATAGATTTTTTTGTTTTCAATGTATCAAGATATTCTTTTGTGTATAAATTATAACCTAATAGTTTTCGACTATCATTTTGATTTATTTTGGTTAAAGTCTTAATTGAAGAAATAGAGTCAATACCATTCCAAATATATTCCACATAATTTTTGTTTTTAGATGGAACTAAGGTCATTAATGTATAATATTCTGCGGAATTTTTAGGGTTTTCACCAAGTAACAATATTCTATCTTTTAAAAATACTTTTTTGGATATTTTGGCAGCTCTTCTACTCTTATATTTCTTATCAAAGTTGTGAAATACTTTTTGATTTATAAGGCTGTCTTTTGTAATAGTAAATTCAGCGAAACCACTTTTATTTATTAAATACCATTTTCCGTCAATGTTTTGTTCAATTTGAGAAGAACAATTGATAAAGCAAACTGATATTACTATTAATAATATTTTTTTCATATTGGCATCTATTTTTTAGATCTGTTGTATTAAGTTCTTGAGTCCACAGTTTCGAGTGAGTAATAGTTGGTAACGCTTGATGTAAATGTCTGTGCGAGTAGAAGTGCGTTGCACTTCGCCCGTAGCACAAGCAAATACTTTTGTTTAAGTGTAAATTTAATGTTTAAGTGCTTAATAAAAAAGTATTTGTGACTCGGTATAGAAGAACCACCTTCGCGCCGCACCAATCCCCAAGCATTGCATTTACATATTGTTGTGGGTGTGTGCTATTTTTTTCTATTTATTCAGCTTGTCAGATTGAGCTTGTCAGATTCAGCTTATCATCGCTATTTATTTTTTGAAAATTTAGAGCTTTCCATCTTGATTATTTGGTTTGTTGCTCCATCAAAACAACGAGCGTCAATCTTCAGTTTTTTAGTTTACTATGTCAAGAGTCAGTTCAGAAATGTCAGTCATAATTATTTGCTCAAAAACCAGTACGTTCCGTCTTAAAATATTTAGTTTTTATCTCGTCAAAACAACAAGAGTCAGATCAGAAATAGTGTGTCAAATTATTATTTACAATAAGCTTTTGAAGCAGAAATTGAGGATAAAACACTGAATTTGGAACAGAGGATTGGCATTACCCACAACGTGTATGTATGTTTTCGTGCGTTGCAGAAATTCAGAGAATTTCAGAGCTAACACAAGCACATACTTTTTGTTAGTTGCTAACTTAGCTCAAAGTAGCGACTAATCAAAATGATATGTGCGACAACGATTATAAAAATCAGACCTCGATTTGGTAGATTGCTCCGCATGAAATATACATGTTGTTAGCCCCAGTTCTTTTTCCTTTT
>CANMML010000070.1 GCA_947499005.1 uncultured Aquimarina sp. | reverse complement strand
TACATCAGTTTAGAGGAATACTACCATAAAATTAAGCATCATTAGCGAACCGCCAAGTACGCGACCCGTACGCTTGGTGGTGTGAGAGGCGCACTCTCCTCATTTATGAGGAGAACCGCCTACTCGATTATATGCTTTTTTTATTTATTTCTTCCGTTAGAGTGTTCAAGTATTTTACCATTTCATTTAGATTCTCTATTTCATTTTCAGATCGTCTATTTTTCCAGTAATATATGTGACTGCCCACGTCGAACTGAATTTTTGGATTATATACTTTTTGAACTCTGAAGTTCTTTATTTTATTAGATTTCATTATGATATTAATCAGCCTACTCTGTTTTCGGGGTTTTCCGATTACCCGAATTTCTTCGTGTGCCACTCCTCCAAATTCAGGCATACAATAAACTTTTGCTCCAGGTCTAAACTGTTTTGTTCCGCGTCTAATCTCTTTTTCCATTCCATATGAGTGCTTATCAACAATATTTCCAACAATACACCATTCAAATTCTCTATTATCAATTCCGATTAATTCTTTATTATCGGTATCTTTTTGAGAATCAGATTTAATCCATTTTGATATTTTATTTAGAATATTCACTCTTCCTTATTGCATATAACGGTGAGTATAAGAAACGTAGGGCAGAGGATAAGCTCTAACTCTAGGTTTATAACTAAGCCAAATATAATGTTTTGTGTTTATCTTCAATATTGAAACATCAAATTTTATATTTGGCGACATAGCGGATTAGCTCAAACTTTTGGATCAAACTTAATCCGCCCTATGTTTTTTTATACAGTGTTGTAAAGCGTAATTTTTTTCTACAATAGTGATAAGCTGCAATGAATAGGGTTACAGTTATTGTTTTTAATATCAAGTTTAGAATCAAGTAGCTACTACTATAGCAAGTAATATAGCTTGAATCCATAGTCCAGTTACTTGGTAAATAATCTCTGTGTATTGATGTTATCATTATGATTATTTTCTCAAAATTTACTACTAAGAGAATACTAGTTATTAATCTAAATATCAAAAATCTACTCCAAGTATTAAATCTATATGTTTGAGTAAGTAAAAACCAAAAAAGTGCTTGCCCCCAAAAGTATATAGCATATTTACCAAATAGTTGCTCAGAATATTCTTGTCTCTCAATACCATGTAATGAAAAATAGAAAGTGGTAGTTATTATCAACCATAAAATAAACCAAATTATACCAAAATTGATAACTAGTTTTAAACCACTTTTATCAAATTCAATTAAATTTCTTTTCTTTTTTAAGAATGGCTTAATAATAAAATATAGTATGGAATAGAAGCCAAACCCTGCGAATAACTCAAGTCTTAAAAAGAACGAAATAAAGTTTAAGAAATCGTACAAGTTTCTTCGAGTTAAATGTTTTTAAGTTCAATCTTTCTGCCATCAAGATCCTGTATAATAGCATTGAGTCCCGATTCAGTTTGTTTTGGCTCAGAAAGTATTTTCCAATCTGTATTACTTAGTTCTAAGATTTTTGTTTTCAAATCTTTTATTTCAAAACCTAACCTTAAAGAGTTATCAGCTTTAGTCATCGATTTTGTGAAGGGATAAATTTCAAAAACAAATCCATTTTGTTCACATGCATAATGAAAAGGTCCATTACCATGCCTATGATAATCAAAATCAAACCCTAAAAGCTCATATTGGGACTTAAGTAATTTAGGGTTTTCAGTTCTTATTACAAGTAAATTTAATTTCAAATTCTTTATTGGGGTTTTATGCTTTACAACGGTGAGTATAAGAAACGTAGGGCAGTGGATTAGCACTAACTCCACGTTTATAACTAAGCCAAATATAATGTTTTGTATTTATCTTGAATATTGAAATACCAAATTTTATATTTGGCGACATTGCGGATTAGCCCAAAACTTTTGAACGAGCACAAAGCGCCCTATGTTTTTTATATAATGTTGTAAGCTTTTTAGTTTTTATGATTTTTGTTTTCTAGTTTAAGTTTCTCAATCTCTTTTTGTTGCTCTATTGTATAAAGAGTCAATTCTTCTATTTTTTGCAATAGTTTATTCATCATTTCAGAGACTTTCATATCATTTTCTCTAAACTCATTTGCAGAAGGAATTTCTGGTAAATGTTTATTTTCTTTAATATAATTTTCGACTTGAGAAAGAGGAGGTAAATTATAGTCATCATTAAAAACCCAATCTGCACCATCGGTAAGTTGCACTTTTATCTCCTTGGCCCAAATGTGACCATTTACGGATAACTTATTTTTTGGATCAGAAGTCCCAATTCCAATATTTCCATTAGAATTAATTCTCATTTTTTCATCAAAAGAAAATCCTCCTCCTTCTCTTCCAAAAGACATAAAAGCGTCACTATTTTCTCCCATTGAAATCATCATAGCTCCTGGGGTTTTAGAAGAATCCTTGTTGAAAAATTCTATAGTAGGGTTGTAAGAGTCAGATCTATTGAAGCTCAAAAATGTAGATGTCTTTTTATTCAATAATTGTCCATTAATAACCAAATTTCCATTTACGTCAAGTTTCTCCTGGGGAGAAATACTTCCAACTCCCATATTTCCATTAGACTTGAATGCAAATTTCGTAATTCCTGCCGGTGCAATATAGAAACTTTTAGATGTATCAGATGTTGCAATATAAGCACCATATTGACCAATAGAAGAACCGTCTGAATCATACCCAAAGGAAGCACTATTGTTTCTAAATCTAATTTTATAGTTACCTGTTGAACTTGATTTATTTACATGTATGTCTCCATTCATAATTTCCAATTTAGCATTTGGATTATTTGTGCCAATACCAATGTTTCCATTCGGGTTTATTCTCATTTTTTCATCAAAGGCAATTCCTCCACCTTCTCTTCCAAATGACATGTAGGCTTCACTATTTTCTCCCATAGATATTAACATGGCTCCAGGTGTAATAGAAGAATCTTTATTAAAAAATTCAATAGCAGGATTGTAAGAATCATTTTTTTCAAAACTTAAGAATGTTGAACTACCATTATTAACTAACTTTCCATTAAAAGATATATTTCCGTTAACGGTAAGAAGTTCATCTGGTAACGTTGTTCCAATACCAACTTTCCCTGAAAGTATATCAATATTGAACATTGTTTTTTTCCAAGTAGTTTTGTTGTCCCAATGTTGAAAGCGCAATTGTTTGGCTCCTGCATTATATTCGATTACAGCGTTTTCTTTATAATTTGAATTTATGAAAGCTAATCTAGAGCTTGAGATACCATTGGAAATATTGAGATCGAAATTATTACTTATATTTTGTAAGCCAATTCCTATATTGCCTGTTGTGTAGTTGTTTGACGATGTATTCCACTCCTGAGAGTATATTATTTGGCTTAATGCTAAAAGTAAAATTATATTGATCTTTTTCATTTTATAGTTTTTGATTTAAATATAAGAATAACACTATATTTAAGTGTAATTAATTGCTTACAACGTTAAATATATGGCATTTAGGGCAGAAGATAAGTGATTATTTTCGATTAAGTCCTAAGCCAAACTTTTGCATT
>CANMML010000069.1 GCA_947499005.1 uncultured Aquimarina sp. | reverse complement strand
CTACTCATTAAAATGATCAGTAAAAACATGGCATTGAGTTCTTCTCCTATAACTCCTGTTTGATGAAGCTTTTTGCGCAGTATATCACTTAAGCTAGGATCTTGTAATATTTCTAATGCTTTTTGTTTAGCTGATTGTGAGATATCTCGAAGGGGGTAACGTACTTTTTTGTCAGGGATATTATCCTGGTGTTTTAGTCGGTATTCTTCTAAGTCTTTAGTGACGTTGTCTAAAGCTTTTATGACTAAACTACGACCGAGTTGTATTTTTTCGCAAACTCTTCTAATGAGCTTTTCGACTCGCTCATCATTATATAAGTCTACATTATTTCGGCTAGGAGAGTATTCATTGATGGCTGTATTTTGTATGATGATGGTAACCCTAAGTTTACTAAAGTCTTTTAGATCAATCTTACCCATCAGCTCAATCTTAATTTGATCGGTTTCGTAGATCGCATAGTTGGTTTTGATCTCTAGTTTTGGCTGTTTGGATGGTGCTTTTGTTGGAACTTCTTTCATTACTGCAGCTCCATTAATTGGTTGGTAAGCCTTTCGTTTCTCGAACAAATGTTTATAGATATTAGGCTCGTGAGATTCTAGTAAACTATTGATGTCTTCGTCTTCGAGCATTTCAACGGTACTGATCTTAATACTTGGTAGCAGCTGTTGTAACTCAGATACATATTTTTTCGATGCTGCTTTCCCTGCTTGGTCACCGTCCATCCAGAGGGTAATCTCCTGAAGGTTTTTTAATTCTTTGATGGCTGCAGTATGTTCTGGGGTTAGACCATTTGTGCCGTATAATGCTAGTACAGCAGCTTGATCTAATGAAAAAATAAAATGCTGCTTTAAGGTTTCGGCATCAATAATGCATTCGGTCAGTATCAGCTGTCGGGTTTGTTGACTTGGATAGCAAGGATATAATCCTTTCCGGTTGGTAGTGTAAAAGTGTTTCGCTTTCGCTTGGGGCAAAATGCTGCGACCGTAAAAACTTACAATCTCGTCTTTCTTATTCTTTAAGGGGAACACTACACAGTACTTCAATTTCTCGAAGTCCTTACCAGGATTATATCCTGCTTCCATTTTATTGTGATCCAGATATCTATATTCTAGATATCCTTTGACTTTCGTACTTCTTTTTAGTTTTTGAGATAGGGCTTTGAAGATTTCAGGATAGTTGATTGTTTTAGGTTGGATCGAAGCTTTGGGGGTTTCAATAATATTAGCATGTGACTTTAACCATTCGATGGTTTTTGGTAATTCCCAACTGTAGAACTTTTTTACTAGATCAATCACGTCCATTGTACCAGCATCACAGTTCGCACTAAAGCACGTTGCAATCTGTTTTTCCTCGCTAAACTGTAAACTTGCCGTCTTTTCTTTATGGAATGGACACAGACATTTCTTATTTCGATCTAGTTTTAATCCTAATTCTCTAGCAATATCTATGATGTTGACGCTACTTTTTAGCTGCTGAAGATCCATTTCGTAAAAAAGTTTAAAATTTTTATTTGTCAAAGATTCTTGACAAATGTACACTTTCCTTTTCAATACACAACCAAAGTAGTATTTCTTTTGCCAAAATAAATTGACTAATATTGCTTAATAATGATGTAAATGATTGATTTTAGATAACTATGTTGGACATCGGAAGTAAGATTATTAGCCTTAGAAAGAAGCTTAACTTGTCTCAAAGTGAGTTAGCTAAAAAAGTAAGTGTTTCTCGAACGATCATTGGTAATTACGAGCGTAATGAGAATACACCTTCAGTAGATATTTTATTGAAGATTGCTAATACATTTAATGTCTCTATTGACTTCTTGGTAGGAGAAGGACAACTTTCGTCATACAACAAAGAGGTTTTAAAACGTATCGATGATATTGAACATTTACCTCAAAAAGACCAAGAACATATTTTTTATTTGATTGATAATCTCGTAAAAGCAGCTAAACTTAAAAGCATTTAAAACAAAAAACCACCTCTAACATCATAAATGCTAGAAGTGGCTATACTTACTCTTTAGTGAAGCAAATGCAAAGTCAGGAGACATTTGCAAAGCTTTTATTTTTTGTTACTCTTTGCGGAGCTGGCTGGTCATAATTACGAGCAGAGAATTCCTATTTGGCTAGTATTGGTATAGAGCTACTATATCCTTCTATTCCTATCGCATAATTTTTAGATAGAGAACTTGTTCTATATTTTTTTGAGTATTTTCTCTTATCAAGATTAAAAAGTTTTATGATTGTGTATTTATCGGTCAACCATAATTTCTTGTAATCGATATTATATTTATAAAAATAAGGCTTCTCTTTCTTGTAAGTTTGATAACTAAACTCTATCTCAATTTTTTCTGTAAGTTTAGATTTTAACTTTTTTAGATCATCAGAATCAATTGTAATGTTTCCAGGCAAATAATTTCCATAAACAAATAATCTCTTTCCTTCTAATTCAAATGTAAACTTTATTGATAAGGG
The DNA here is from genome assembly GCA_947499005.1 of uncultured Aquimarina sp. Taxonomy (GTDB): domain Bacteria; phylum Bacteroidota; class Bacteroidia; order Flavobacteriales; family Flavobacteriaceae; genus Aquimarina. The sequence continues at coordinate 1,187 of CANMML010000069.1, read as the reverse complement.
CTTTTTTATTATCGTTTCATCAATTATAATTATGTTATTTAGAGTATCAATGTTCTGTGACATAGATGAGATATAAAATAACATTAACACTATTTTTAATAAACTACCTTTCATAATTCTGTTTATTGTGAATTGATTATTTTTTGTACAGCTCTTCTCTTTAATTCTACTTGTTGTTGAGATTGACTATTATAGATTACTACACCATTACTTCTATTAGGTATGTTATTTGATCCATCTGGATTCTGTGTTGCATTTCTGACTTCACCAAGTGGGCCGACTATTATGTTTGTACCGTAGTTAGCAAAAGTCGTTTGATCGCTATCTGGACCCGTAGAAGGATTGTTAGCTGATTGAGGGTATATAACTCCACCAACCTCTTGCACAGCAGTTGGATGTGAATGAATGGATGCTTCCGCATCTGCATGTGTCTTTCCTTCAGGTAAAGCAGGTAAAGTCGCTTTAGCAGTTTGAACTCCGTTTTCAATAGTTGGAGTTGAACCTGTTTTTCCTTTAACTACAGAGCCATCTTTCATAACAATTGAACTTTCTTCTTTCAATCCACCATTATCTATTTGACGATCAAGAACGTCTACAGCTTCTTTAAGAGTCGCATCACTTGGCAATACTTTTGCTGAACTAACATCAGATAGCTGAGTTGTTCCTCCTCCACGATCTGTTCTTTTAACGCTTCGAACTTCACTTCGATCTTTAACAACTGCTTTTCTTCCATCGTCAACACCATCTGTTCCTATTTTATTTCCGCTAAGATCAAAAAAGTCTAATGTTGGACCATTAGCACCAAGAGGCGACATCCCATCAGGATCAATAAAGTATATTGGATTATCAAAAGCATAATTGTATGGTGAGTGTCTACGCATTAGATCTGCAAGTGGATCAATATTCATCCATCTACCAAGAGCAGGATCATAGTTTCGAGCAGAGAAGTCCAACCATTCAAGACCAAGTTCATTATTCTCTTCTTTCCCGTTGTATCCATAGTTATGTTTCCTCCCTCGAACGGTGTTATTATATCCTTTATGCGTGAGTCCAAAGGGATAATAGTTCTTCTCCTCCCTAATCTCACTAACAGCGACCTGACCGTCTCCATTAGCATCACTGTACGAGAGCCTTATGTTCCCTAAATGATCCTTATACTGGTAAACATAATCAAATACGTTTACGTA
>CANMML010000068.1 GCA_947499005.1 uncultured Aquimarina sp. | reverse complement strand
ACTAAATTTTACTTTGAAAACTAAATCTCTCGATTATAACCTTTCTGTAAATCGGCTTATATTAGCTTAATAAATTCAAAATTCGGTGGTTTTTAGACAGACTGCCGTTGTAGCACATTAGGGTACGGTAAGCTTTTAAATACCTTAATGAGATCCTGAAACAAATCAGGATGACGCGATTCTAGTTATTGCTTATTGTCTGTGGGGTCTACCCAAAATACAATACCTCCAGATTTAAAGCCCTCTATTTTTGCAATCGCATCAGTCTACTAATTATTACAATTGCTATCGATACCACCACCTGGGTTAATATTAGGATCATCATCATTGCAATCCGAATTGTCAGAAACATAACCACGTGGATTATTATCACAGATTATAAAGTCTCGTGGTTCATTATTGTTCCCATAAAAATCTTCATCCTTATCGCGGTAAAGCGTTACTTTATTTGCTGATCCAAAAGCGCGAACTGCACGTACTAAACTGGTTAAACTTTTATCTTGGTTTCCGTCATTACCCGAATCTAAACACTGATACCATGCGTTATCGTCAGGAAAAACATCATCCTCAGAAGAACTCCAATAACAATTATCTGCAAATGCGGTCCCACTATTAACTAATGCCGTTGCATTTATTTGAGCTTTATGAACATACATTTCGTTTAAGGTTTGTTTACTAGGTAAGAACCAATCATTATAACCACCACCTTGATAACTATTTGCCACACCAGCTGCAAAATCACCATTATTACTGCCATGATTAGCAAAAATATTTTGTGTATCTGCACTACCACAACCTATACCAAAAGAAGTACCTATGACAAAACCACTTGCAAATTTAGACCATGCTACACCCGCACCATTATTCTGATCTTCTACAGCGCAGACCAAACCGCTTTTATTGTCTACAGGGTTCACCCAAAATACAATACCACCTCCTCTAAATTGTCCTATTTCTAATATAGCATCAGTATCTATAGTATCATTACAATTATTATCAATCCCATCACCGAAAACCTCAATGGCAGCCGGATTAATTGCTGGGTCTAAATCATTACAATCTACACCAGGCAATTCAGATAATAAGAAACTACCTGATGGTCTTTCACATTGTATTATACCAGGAACTCCATAACCATCGCCATCTCCATCTGTATACCAAATAGTCGCTGGATTGATTGCGTCATCACGATCATCGCAATCACCCCCACCTGATAAGCGAGATAATAAATAAAACGAACTAGAAGGGTTTTCACATTGATTTATATAAACTGAATCATGATAACCATCTCGATCTTGATCTTTATACCATTTAGTACTTGGGTTTAACTCATCGTCAAAATCATCACAATCTTCGAGACTATTCAATTCAGATAATACGTAATATCTATCTCCACTTGGTCGTTCACACTGTACTACACTAAAAACTCCATAACCATCACGATCTCGATCTTCATACCATTTTTGGTTCGGTTTTTCATTTCCATCTGTATCATCACAATCATCTGTTCCTGTACCAGACAATTCAGTTAATACATATCCATTTGCAGGCCTTGTACATTGCACTATACTAGAACCTCCATAACGGTCGCCATCGGCATCTATATACCAGGTTTGATTCGGTCTTTCTTTATTATCTGTATCATCGCAATCATCTGTTCCTGTACCTGACAATTCAGCTATCAAAAAGCCATTGGCAGGCCTTAAACACTGCACTATACTGGAAACGCCATAACCATCGCCATCAGTATCTATATACCAGGTTTGATTCGGTTTTTCTTTATTATCTGTATCATCGCAATCATCTGTTCCTGTACCAAACAATTCAGCTATCAAAAAGCCATTGGTAGGCCTTGTACACTGAACTATGCTAAAATCTCCATAACGATCGCCATCGGTATCTATATACCAGGTTTGATTGGGTTTTTCTTTATCATTTGTATCATCGCAATCCGTGTTATCTAAAACATAATCACTACTGGGCACACCACTTGATACTATAATTTCATCAGAATTATCTCCAGAACCATCTCCATCTGCATCTCTATAATAAGCTATGCCATTTTCTGCATCTGACCAAACAGCAGTGCCATTCACAATTTTTAAAACTTGGCCATCCAAACCTCCTAGAGGCAGTCCATTACCTGCTGTTTTCGTATGCATAGCATAGGGGACACTTAACAACTCGCTAGTACCAGTTATAGTATAATTTGTGCTTCCTGTTGGGTCTACTTCTGTTTTTATAAAAGAAGTCGCTGCAGCCCAGTCTATGCTAGAAAAATTACCTGTTATAATAGTTCCTGTACCAATTTCTAGACTTATCAAACCATTTCCATTACTTGTAGGCGTTTGCCTTTCTACATAAAGGGCTGTGCTTCCTTGTAAGATGCTTATTTGTATACCTATTGCTTGGTTACTTACTAAACTACTACCACTATCTCTTATAATGGCCTGGTAACTCATTTTTTCTGGTGCTTGGGCAAAAGTACTGGTCACAATTAGTAAAACTGCAACCATGAACATGTATATCTTATTTTTCATTGCTTTTATTATTTCCAAACGGCTACGCCATTATCTATCGTTAATACTGCCCCTTCTATGCCTCCACTTGGTAATCCATTACTGGTTGTTTTGGCATACAAAGCATAAGGCACACTTAATAATTGGTTAGTTACAGTTATGGTGTAATTATTTCCTCCTGATGGGTCGGTTTCTGTTTTAATAAAATAAGTAGCTGCAGACCAATCTATGGCAATAAAATCTCCACTTACAACAGTACCTGTTCCTATTTCTAAGGTCACTAAACCATTGACATTGGTGGTTTGTGTTTGCGTTTCTACATAAACCGCTGTTCCTATAGCTGTAGTTTGTAAAATGCTAATCTGAATCCCAACTGCTTGGTTGGTTACTAAGACATCACTATTGTATCTTACAACAGCTTGATAACTCATTTTTTCTGGTATTTGGGCGAATGTTGCTACAGATATTAATACTGTCGCTAATACTGTGTATATTTTTTTCATTCTTATTTTTTAATAATTTTGAAAGCTTTTAACTCTTGATTGTTTTTGTTTACTTTTAGCACATAAGTACCTCCTGCCAAGTTTTTCATACCTATTTGAGTTTTGGCTTGCTTTGTTAGACCTTTACCAATAGCTCTGCCTTTTAAATCATAAAGAGTATAACTTAAATCCGTCAAATTAGCATCGCTTATGGCTAATACTACATAATCTGAAGTGGGATTAGGATAAGTAACAGCCGTTAAATTTACTGCGGTAAGTTCTGGATTACTTAGTGTAAGCAAAACTATCTCTACTTGTTGAACTCCTTGGTTAACTGTACCATTGCCTACGCTGGTAGTATACACCATTTGACCAACAGAATAACTAGAAGAACCACCACTTCCTGCGGCTTCACCTCCTGATACGGAAATGGTTTCTTGTGAATAAATTAATTGTGTAGCAAACAACAGACACGCTACTAGCGTAGTGTTTTTCATTGGGCCTTTTTAAAAGATTTTGTCTTTTTTCGACCCAAAAGAAGAGTGAAGAAAATTAACTAGTCTAAGTTAATACTAGCAAATATAGTCATTTAACCCTTACCATTGGACTTGGGTATGCGTTTTTCCAGAACTGGACTTGGATAGTAACTACCACTTGCTAATCTATTCCAT
>CANMML010000067.1 GCA_947499005.1 uncultured Aquimarina sp. | reverse complement strand
TCAACCCATTATTCTTCCTTAGAAAGCCATTTTTGAAATAGGTTTTTAGTGAATTTAATGGGTTGTGCAACGGTTACCAATGTTAGGCTTAGTTATATTTTTTTATTGGATTTTCTCATTTTTTGTCTATTCAATTTGTTTTAACAATTCATTTAGAGGTAAAATTCTTATTATATTTTACGGAATAAATTGAATCCAGAAATTCATTTACTTTCATTAAAGAGTTTATTTTTAAGGCTCAAGTTTTACACCCTGTATCAGAGCGGCTCCTAGAATACGCCTTAATGTCTCTTCTATAAAAACAAAACCATGTTCTCTTTCTTGAATATTCTTTTCCACTATTTTGCTAAAAGCAAGGAGATTATCTATAAAAGGTTTTATATCTTTTAATAAAAGAGCTTCTGTTTCATCTGCAATAGCCTCTACTATGGTATAGCTATAATGTGGTGGTCGATTATCTGGAATTTCTACTCCATAAATGTATGCAGGTTTAGATTCCTGACTTTTTATTACTTCCCTGATCTTTTGGTCAATTATGCTTTTAGAAAGAAAGTAATTGTCGTCTCTAAGTATTTTTGTACCACCTACTAGATCACCTGTCTGATACCAATACCCTAATGAAGCAATATATCGTAGGGCCATAATGCTTGGTATGGCCTTATAGAGTTCATCAGAATTGTACAACGAAATAAGCCTATTATTAAATTCCGATTTTTTTTGCTGATATACGGTTTGAATTTCCTCTTTTAAAAATGTAAAAAACTTGTGCGTATCATCTATCGTAGTGCCTGAATTAGAAAAATAACCTGTTTTAGCAAGGTATGAAACATTATAGGTTGTACTTCTTGAAGGACATACCCATCCAGGTCTATTTATAGCTTGGTATTCTACTCTAGATTCATGCCATCCTTTTTCAAAAACCTTATTCTTCATTCTACCATGATGGAATGTTATCTTGTTCAGCTTATAGTATTCTTTCCACGAAGCATAGTCATATGTCCTCCAATAATTACCTGCGCCCTCTACTGAGATAATTCCCATTTTTTGAGCGAGTTTCATAGGATGGTTATGATTCTCCGATTCTTTTAATGTAAAAAATGACCCAAAATACTTATCTGTTCTTTCCTTTCTGAGGTATGTATTATCAGGAATCCTGTCTTTGCACTGATGCAATAAGTTCGTTTCTGTATTAATTTCCGTATTTATTGTAGGTAGTGAAGTGAATAAGTGATTTAGTTGAAGTTCGTTTTGAATCACTTGCTTTATTCTCTTAGATAATTCTAACCTTAAAAAAGAACTTAGCTCTCTGTAAAATGCATTCGACACTGTTTTTACAAAGTCTTCAAGTAAAGGGGCTATCATTAAATTTCTTAGCTTAGTACCCTCTTTGAGAAGAGTGTTAAAATACGTATTGAAAGCAGCATTATCCAATTCTGAAAAAAGTAATCGATTGGTTATAAAAGATAGTGTTCCTCTGCTGAATTCAATAGGATTTCTTGGAGTTTCATTAGCTATAGGAAGTTCATATTTTGCCTGAATTAATTTGGTAAGATTCATACTGCTTTCCAGATGCATGGTGCGTAACGCATTATCTGCTACTATCTGATCATAATCCTGATAACTAGCACTTGTAAAAATGTTATCGTCAGAAACATTGATCGCATAATCATACAGATTGGTAAGGTTTACATCTACAATTGCTCTATTGTATTCGTTATTCTGACTTTGATTGTATCCAAACTGAGTGTATAGCTGATTCTCGAACTGTAGCAGTTCATTTACTTTATTATTGTGATTTATATCATATTCTATAATTCTACCGAAGTTAGATCTTGTGATGATCTCATTAAGCTGAGACTTAATCTGATTACTAGATAATTGGGTCTGCAAAGCAAGCTTATTGATGGACTCTAGTATTAATCGTTGATTGGTTTCAAGCGCATCAAATCTAAGATGGGCTTCATTTCTAAACTCATTAAGTTCTTTTCTAAGGGCATTAATTTGCTTAGATATTTGTTGTAGCGCTTTTCCAATACCATTAGACCCACTACTTGAAAATAGACTATAAATAGATAACGCAATACCTACATATCCCGCTGTAGCGGCGAGTGTTCCGATAGAAGCTAAGCTGGATGTTAGCTTATATGCCTTATAAAAGTTACTTGCCAAATTTGTTATAAAATGAGCTTCCTTTCCCAATCCAATAGTTTTTAGGAGTACTCCAGTTAAATAAATGCCCGATTGGATCTCTTGATCCAAAATCATTCGTTCCCTTCGTTGCCTCTCAAATCGTATACGTTCATTGGTTTCCCTTAACCTGATCTCGGCAAATGACTTTTTTATAGCAGCATCAATTTTTTTATCAAAATAATTTTGAAGTTTTAAGGAAAGAGCTTCAAAATTTTGTTGCTGTACGTTTCTTATATCGTCTAATTCGCTCTGTATAAAATTTCTTAGGTCTTCGGGAAATTGATTAACAACTTCTTCCACTTGATCTTTGCTTGGAATTCCTATTCCATTCCGATATCTATCTATGGATTCGTCCATTCTTCCCTCCCTTTCCATTGTTAGGGAAGAACGTAATAAAATATTATTACTCCTTGTATTTTCTTCTTGCGAAGTATAACTTATTCTAAATGGGGATAGCTCTGGTACCGTAGCAGCAATAGCTCCCGAAAAAGTTATGGCCAAACCTAAAGGAGATGTGAGAGGAAAAAGAGTTAAAGCTCCTCCTACAATCATTGTTCCCAACCCTAAGTTTCTATTGTATCTCTCAAAATCTTCTCTTTGGGCTGGACTTGAAAAACTCGGTTTCTCTAATTGTAACAGTTCTCCTAGGCCTTTATTAAACCTATTGACATCTAATTGAAGTTTTTTATCCAAATTAAGCGTATCCTTGATCAATCGGTGGTATTCTCTTCTTGTACGCCTACTTGGATTGTTCAGCGAAGAATATTCTGCAAGATAAGATTGAGCGATACTACTGCGAATCAATTTATCATTATATTTTTCTGGGTCTTTTAATAGTTGAAATTTCCCTGCTTGTATGTATAGCTCATCATTAAAGTCGTTTTCCTCCGAAGCGTTAATAGGCATCGATATAATATCAAGATCTTCTTCTGAAAGTTGACTTAACAATTCAAAAGGTGCAATTGTAGATAAGACAAGAAAGGCAAATGAGTTTTTAAGAAAATAACGTCTTTTTAATTTATCATGCATCTGTAATTAGTCTTAGGTATATTAGTCAAAAATATTGTTTGAGATACGTTTCCAACAGCCTCTAAAAAGAAAAACGGATACTTATGTTCAGTAGTTCGCTATTTTAGAGTCTATTTTATGAATAAATATAATTTTTTTAATATAAGAAATTCCTATTCTTTCAACTCTTTATTATGATATAGTTGGATTATTAAGAATTTTATAGTGAATTCATATATACTTTTATGATAAAAATGAAAAATTCTTTCTATGATAAGGTATAATTATTCCTAAGCTGTTGTATTTTCAGTCAAAATTAAGCCTAACGATAAGTGTAAATTTAGCTTACGCATCGTTATAAAACAAAAAGTTGAGCTTATTGAAGCGAAAGCTTTTTGTTTTATAATGAAATTTACATGGTGTGCCTGTTGCACAACCCTTGTTCAAGATAGTATTATTTCGTAACTTAATGTATGTAAGGAGTCAAGGTTTATCAAGAAAAATTATTCAATCACTTTCAAATGAGTGATCGGATACCACCCACTAATTTTTATAGACGTTTAAAAGAAGTTTTACACTTAGATTTTCTG
>CANMML010000066.1 GCA_947499005.1 uncultured Aquimarina sp. | reverse complement strand
CGTAGATCGCATAGTTGGTTTTGATCTCTAGTTTTGGCTGTTTGGATGGTGCTTTTGTTGGAACTTCTTTCATTACTGCAGCTCCATTAATTGGATTGTATGCCTTACGTTTCTCGAACAAGTGTTTGTAAATGCTAGGCTCGTGAGATTCTAGTGAACTATTGATGTCTTCGCCCTCGAGCATTTCAACAGTACTGATCTTAACATTTGGTAGCAATTGCTGTAACTCAGATGCATATTTTTTCGATGCTGCTTTTCCTGCTTGGTCACCGTCCATCCACAAGGTAATCTCCTGAAGATTTTTCAATTCTTTGATGGCTGCAGTATGTTCTGGGGTTAGACCATTTGTGCCGTATAATGCTAGTACAGCTGCTTTGCCTGCACTGAGAGAAGCCGAAGTGTCTAATGAAAAAATAAAATGCTGTTTCAACGTTTCAGCATCGATAATACATTCGGTAAGTATCAGCTGTCGGGTTTGTTGACTTGGATAGCAAGGATATAATCCTTTTCGGTTCGTAGTGTAAAAGTGTTTCGCTTTAGCTTGGGGCAAAATGCTGCGACCGTAAAAACTTACAATCTCGTCTTTCTTATTTTTTAGAGGGAACACTACGCAGTACTTCAATTTCTCGAAGTCCTTACCAGGATTATATCCTGCTTCCATTTTATTGTGATCCAGATATCTATATTCTAGATATCCTTTGACTTTCGTACTTCTTTTTAGCTTTTGAGATAGGGTTTTGAAGATTTCAGGATAGTTGATTGTTTTAGGTTGGATCGGAGTTTTAGGAACATCAACAATTTTAGCATGGGACTTTAGCCATTCTATAGTTTTTGGTAAATCCCAACTGTAGAACTTTTTCACCAGATCAATCACGTCCATTGTGCCTGCATCGCAGTTCGCACTAAAACATGTAGCGATCTGTTTGTCCTCGCTAAACTGTAAACTTGCCGTCTTTTCTTTATGGAACGGACACAGACATTTTTTATTTCGATCTAGTTGTAGACCTAATTCATGAGCAATATCGATGATGTTTACGCTTGATTTTAGCTGTTGGAGATCCATTGTTGATATTTTAAAATTATCATATATGAGCAAATCTAATCATAAACGATAATTAATAAACTATCTTAAAGTTTAACTTATTAACATATGTGAGTATTAAAATAGTTAATAAGGTATCTTTGTAGATAATAACAGATAATAAATTATCAATATTGATACTTATGTCATTAGGAGAACGTATACAAAGTTTAAGAAAACAGCATAACTTAACTCAGAACAAATTAGCTGAGGAGATACAGGTTTCTGTGCCACAGTTAGTGCGTTATGAGACTAAAGGTGTACAACCTCCAGCTAATGTGCTCAGTAAACTAAGTGAAGTATTTGGAGTTTCGATCGATTATATTGTCAATGGATCAATTGAAAATAAAGCACAAGATACTATCAATGACAACCTTCTTTTAAGACAGTTTAAAGCTGTAGAAAAAATGAACCAAGAAGATAAAAACATCGTTACTCGATTGATCGATGCTTTTATCACTCAAAAAAGAATACAAGATATTTCTGCCTACTAAAAACAAAAAACCACCTCTAACATCATAAATGTTAGAAGTGGCTATACTTTCTTTTAGTGAAGCAAATGCAAAGTCCGAAGACATTTGCAAAGCTTTTATTTTTAGTTACTCTTTGCGGAGCTGGTAAGAGCTGTTTTTGAGACGCATCAACATCCTGACAAGTACCCAAAATAAAACCACCTCTAACATCATAAATGCTAGAAGTGGCTATACTTACTCTTTAGTGAAGCAAATGTAAAGTCAGGAGACATTTGCAAAGCTTTTATTTTTAGTTACTCTTTGCGGAGCTAGTGACATTTGCAAAGCTTTTATTTTTAGTTACTCTTTGCGGAGCTGGATTTTGTATGCTGCTCAATTAATAATTCAGCGGCTTCGACAGCTTCAGGCTGATAACTTTTGGGATTTTCTATGATGTTTTCTAATTCAAATTTGTTCTTTGTGCTAAATTTTTCAAGAAAATGTTCTACAACCTTTGAAGAGGTTTTAATCCTTTTAGGGATTATTATTTGAGTTTCTTTTTCTTCGTGTAGTTCTAAATTTATATTATCATAATTGTTTTTTAACAAGGGGAAGAATTTTTTTTTGATTGAAATTAATTCTTTAGGAAAGTCATCTTCAACAGTGTCATATAATAAACAAGAAACAGCAATTTTTTTATTATTCTTTAAGATGAATAACTGAAAATGATACTCTCCAAAACCTTGTATATCAATGTTTTTTTTATATTTAATAGTGGTCAAATACAATTCTATTTTTTCTACATCATTAATACCAAAAGAAAAAGAGTCTTTAATAGATTTATAGTTAAAAATATCATCATCTTTAGAAAAACTTATTCCTTTGGATCTAAAATAGTGATTACTATAAAGTAAAAATAAAGGAAAGCCAAATATTAAAAACCACCCCCAAAGTATATTGATAAGACTAGTAATTATTGCCTCTATTTTATTTCCTTCCTGAAAAAACGTGGAAATAAAATAGATTAATAATATCAAACCTAAAGTTTTTAATATAATACTATAAAAATATTTTTTTTTAGAATTAGATGAAATCATACTTATATTTTAAAATTTCCATATAGCTTGTCTCATTTGCGATTGAACACTTTTAAATGTTTTATCAAACTCGTACCATTTCATTGTTCTTACACGCCAATCAGGACTATTAATTTTTGCTTCATGAATTTCTTCAAAAGCCTTATATGTTTTGTCAATACCATAAAACAAAGAAGCTGCTCCAACTCCGGCTAACCCTCCCCAGGCAGAATTTGCATATATAGATGCAGCCATACCTGTGGTTTTGATATTGAAACGAGCTTGTGATAATTCTCCGTTGGCAAGTTGATTAGTATTGTTTATTAAACTTAATCCAACTAGAAGTCTACCAGTATACTTTAACCCTGTACTTAACCCAGTAAATTTACTATAATGATTAAATCGCCCTACTAAAGCACCTTGGGTATCGAAAATAGATGTTCTTGATGTCAATATACTTCCACTTAAGCTAGAATCTACAAAATTCTTTGAAACGCTAAGACCAAGACCTAACAAAGCTAAATCAGTATTAATTTTTCCAGTTGTACTGCTAGGGTTCATAGAATTCCTTTTTCTATCAGAAATTGTTTCCCTTTTGTTACCTAATAGATCAAATTTTTGAGCTCTTTTTATTCTTGCAAGTGATTCACTAAAAACATTCTTTTCTGTTGGTCTAGGGCCATCTGCTGATCCAGAGTTAGTCGAACCACTAACACTCACACTACTTGATCCTCCAGACGAAGAGCTATAAGAACTATTAGAAGTACCTGTACCTACGCCAGCACCAAAGAAGTACATCGGTGCCATTCCATCGGGGTCTGTAAATACTATTGGATTATCAAAAGCATAATTATAAGGTGAATGTCTGCGCATTTGATCAGCTAAAGGGTCAATATTCATCCATCTTCCTAATGCAGGATCATAGTTTCGTGCAGAAAAGTCCAACCACTCAAGTCCAAGCTCGTCATTTTCTTCTTTGCCACCATATCCGTAATTATGTTTTCTCCCCCGAACTGTGAAGTTATATCCTTTATGTGTGAGTCCAAAAGGATAATAGTTCTTCTCCTCCCTAATCTCACTAACATCAACCTGACCATCTTCGTTAGCATCACTATACGAGAGCCTTATATTACCTAAATGATCCTTGTACTGGTAAACATAGTCAAATACGTTTACGCGTAAAAATTACATTGGCTACCCTTTTTTGCTGGCATACCTTCCAGT
>CANMML010000065.1 GCA_947499005.1 uncultured Aquimarina sp. | reverse complement strand
AAACTCTTGTAGTATGATAGGCATGACATAGACTGATTTTTCTACGTGTCCTAAAATATCTAACCATTCTCTAAAGGCAACTACTAAAGCTTTATAGTTAGGATTTTCTAACTTTAATTTCTTCATGGTATGTGTTTTTTTAGAGTTTTAGGAACAGTTGCCTTAACTAGCTGTTTTTGTTTCTTTTAACCGTTCCATTTTAGCAGTGGAACGCTTTGGAACACTGGAACGATTGGAGTCCAATAAGCGATTGATTTTTAAGATACTTTCTTCTAATGCTTTACTGATTGTATTTTCTAGTTCCTTGTACTCATTGGGGTTCGTAACTTCGTAATAGGTAGTAGTTTCTCCTTTTTGTTTTTTACATTTTCGGATGTAGTAACTTTCAGTCAATTGTTTATGGTAACGCCATTGAGTGGTTTTCTTCACTTTTAAAGCTCTACGAACTTCTAATGCAGTAAATCGAGTTTGATGCACCTGCTCTAAATAGGTTTTCAGATACTCTAAATAGTTTCTACAAGCTCCCGTAATTTCATCACTTTTACGAAGTAACACCTCTACAATCAGTTCATTCGCTTCTTTGATATCTTCGATGGTAGTTTCGATATAAGCTTCTCCTGTTTGCTCGTTGTATTTTTCTTCTCGTTGGTATTGCTTATAAAAAGTTACTGCTTCAATAAATTGTAAATAGTGAGCATTAGTTCTTCTAGGTTTAAAAACACTTTGGGGTAAATCTAAATACATCGCATAAGGATTTACCACTTTGATCGGTTTTAATACGCGTTGTACATCTCGTAAAAATCGAGCTGCCATAAGCTCGTTGTTTTTATTAATCTGTCCCGCAGATAGTAACCGCTGGTAATGCATGATCTTTTTGTCTTGTTCGACGCTTTCATCGATGTAGAGTAAAAAGCTACGATTGCTATTATCCTCGTAAATACTTTCCTGAGTGGTACAACCTGCAACACTTACAGGACCTTCGACAGTTAGGTGGATTGTTTTGGTAGATCCTTTACGATCTTTATGGACTACCGTTTTAGTAATTCGTTTTTTCGATTGTAATTCACGAAGAGGGTAGAGTACACTTTCTGCGCCGTCTAAATCTTCAATCAATATCAGTTTATGTTGTAACTCTGTACGATTGAAGTAATAAAAAGCATTAGCAGATAGTACCGTGATTTCTACTTTATTTTCATGAGGTATTAATTCTGCTACTTTAGATTGTAAATGTGTTTTTCCAACTCCTGAACTTCCCAAGCTAATACAGTGTAAAGGATTAGAAGTTTTTCTACTAGTAAAGATCAGATACATGAGTAAGCGGTTTACTTCTTCACCAATCACACCACTTTTACCAATAAGTTCATTAGTCATTTTTAATACATCTTTGGATTTCAAAAACTTCTCTGCTGCTCGCTTCTCTTTAGTAGATAGTATCTTGCCTACAGGTGTTGCCAGTTTCACCTTTTCTTTTTCTAGTTGTTCGATACGATAGTTTTCTAGGTCACTGGTTAATTCTTGTAAGGTTTTGCGAACAACACTAGTACCAATCTCTAACCGCTCCGCTACTTTACGAACAAACTTTTCTATCATTGTATCGTTATACAAATCGACAGAGTGACGTAGTATACTTTCTCCTTTTACCTTTTTTAAACTTAAGGTCACTCGCATACTCTCCAACTTATTCATTTTGATACCTCCTAAAATACCGATCTCTATGTGTCGGGTTGTAAAAGTGTAGTGATTGGGATTGGTAGTATTTAGCATATTTAAGTATTTAAAAGTACTCAAATATATAAAATTCGAAGATATTTAAAACTTATTAATCAAATTTTAAGTACTTAAAAATACTATTGGCTTAAAAGATTACATTTGTTACGTGGAAATTGGAGATAAAATAAAAGAATTAAGAGAAGCTAAAGGTATTTCGCAAAGAGCACTAGCGGCTTTAATTTCAATGAATCAATCTCAGTATTCTAAAATTGAGAGAGGTATTGTCGATCCAAGAATATCAACAATTGAAAAGATTTGCTCAGGATTAAAAATCAGTGTTTCAGATTTTTTTTTGACATATAAAGCAAGTAAAAATCACAATTCCACTTTGCTTGAAAAAGTAATGTTAATTGAAAAACTATCTCCTAAAGACCAATCTACAATTTTTAGCTTAGTTGATAGCTTACTCGACAAAAATGTTAAATCGTAATTTTTTTAGTAGCGACATATAAGTCGTATTTAATACTTATATGCGATCAACACCTCTTTATTATTTAGAATAAGTATAAATTAATATTTTTTTGCTTGTTCTAAAATGTGTCTAATATGGTACATTTGGTAACAATAAGGCACAAAATCAAAAACCACCTCTAACATCATAAATGCTAGAAGTGGCTATACTTTCTTTTAGTGAAGCAAATGCAAAGTCAGGAGACATTTGCAAAGCTTTTATTTGTTATTTTCCAGTACTCTTTGCGGAGCTGGGATTATTATCTAGTTGGTATATACCATTGTGGCCTTTCTATTTTGATTTCTATAAGCTTTTCTCTTAATTCTTTAGTTAAAAATATACGCTTCCGTGCTTCAGCTCCTGTACCAAACCACTCTTTACTTTTAAAAATGGGGGCAATAATATTTTGGTATTGTGGATAGAATCCTTGAGGCATTGGCTGATATTTCCATCTTCCTGATTCTTCACATTTTTCTATAGGATTCCCTTCTAAGTTCAAATCTTCATCTGTCTCTTCAAGAACTAATTGTACATGAGTATCGAAAGGCTCATCTTTTTTATACTTTAATACTGGTCGACTTTTAATCCCTAAAGGCTTAAAAACCTCATTATAAAGTTCAATGTCCACAAAATATTCATCGAATATCCAGCCTAAACCAAACATTCTCTTTTTGCCTGTTTTTGGCACATTTTTTAGCCTAAAGGCGTCTTTTTGTTTTTTACCAATTCCACTACTTTTGCTGTAATCACTTAAATCATATGTAAGATCTAAATACCCCCCGTCCATATCTGGCATTGGATAACCATGTGTATGACCTCCACTTTTAGCAGACAATAAAGATTCCGTCAATTCTTTTTTTGTAAATTCTGGATACCTTATAGCCATTGTGTTTAGAGAATCAAAAAAATCTTTTAAATCAAGATATTTTTTTTCCTCAATGTGTAATTGAGAAAGCCCTTCACTTTGTTTTATTCCATTGTTATCTAAAAAAGTTATTTGAGTCTTATTCCAATCTTGAACAATTTGATACTTTATTTTCATGGTCCTATTGCCTTTAATATTGTAGGGTAATTCTTATATATCTCACCAGCAGCACTTAATATTTGTTCTCTTGTAGCAGTAGAAGTAGTTATAGCAGAATTAGAACCATTATAACCTATTCTTGTTCTCCATGCATTTGTAAATATCTGATGCTCTGCCTTGGTTAATGCGATAGAGGCCATTTCTCTTGCTTCAACGCCCAATATACTAGCAAATCGTTGTTCTATCAAATGATGAACTTGTAAACCACTCCCTTTAGTTAATTTAATTAATTCCTTGTAAGGGCCGATTCCAAATTCTGCTGCTCTAGAAAAAGTAGATAAGCCAGAAGCACCTCTAGCTGCCCACCAAGCAGCTAAACGTGGGGCAAATTTAGCAAATAACATTTCACCTCCTGCAAAAGAAAGTCCAAAGTCAGTCACTGTCATTCCAGCAGCTTTTGGATGCCAAATTGAAAAACCTTCTTCTTTCAATTTTTTCTCCGTAACGCCTTTTTCAACCTTTACTCTTTCGCCACCATCGGTACTGACCATATCAAAATTATCATCGGTCTTAGTGACATCTGCTCTTTTCGTTTTCGTATTTACATTAATAATATCATCAGGGCCACCACCAGCGATTTTACTTACATCATTTTCAAAGTGTTTGCTACCGTCACTACCAAA
Organism: uncultured Aquimarina sp.; assembly: GCA_947499005.1. Classification (GTDB taxonomy): domain Bacteria; phylum Bacteroidota; class Bacteroidia; order Flavobacteriales; family Flavobacteriaceae; genus Aquimarina. The sequence goes on along the minus strand of CANMML010000065.1, from coordinate 375 downwards.
ATATGAATATTCATTCCCACTTGTATTTGCTCTGCCAATATATTGATTTACAAAAGCGGTTGCGTCAGCGCCAGAAGGGTCAGCCCAAAATACTGGATTATTATCAAAAGCAACTGAAGTACCCATAGAGTAATGGGTTACTGGATCAATACCTAAAAATCTTCCTATTGTAGGATCATATTTCCTAACATCCATACTAAGAAGATCAAGTCCGAGTTCTTCCTCTTCTTCGACGCCATTGTACCCGTAGTTGTGTTTTCTACCTCGAACAGTGTTATTGTACCCTTTATGTGTTAAGCCAAAAGGATAATAGTTCTTCTCCTCCCTAATCTCACTAACATCAACCTGACCATCTTCGTTAGCATCACTATACGA
>CANMML010000064.1 GCA_947499005.1 uncultured Aquimarina sp. | reverse complement strand
CTGGCTTACTTCAGTCATTGGGTCACCCCAATCAACCTTGCCACTTGCTTTACTTAGGACCGTTACTTCCTCGTATCGGGGACTCACACCCTTTGGGACATTCTGTAAATGAACTATATTTACCATTCAAGGCACACACAAGATGTATAAATCATTAATGGCTTCGCCATAACGATTTATACATGCAACGTTAGCACCAATTAGAAAAAAATGAATACCGAATTTCAAATAAAGGAAAATGGATTTGCTGAAATAAAAAAAGCAATGATTGTTAAAACTATTCCAATTGCAATTTTAGCGGCAGGAACAGGATTAGCTATTAGCCATTTTAATACAAACGGACAATCAAGTGATGTGAATGTATTACCGTTTGTAATTCCAATAATTATTGGAGCATTAGCTTTTGGATTATTTAAAGGAATCAATAGGCAAAAAGGATTATTTGAAAGCTACAAGTTGATTATAAATGAGAATGAAATAGTAAGAGAACAAAACAATACTCAAACTGTTTCTATTCCTCGGAATGAAATAAAATCTATAATTAGGAATCCTAAAGGGATATTAACAATTATTGGAAATTCAAATACTGAGATTATTGGAGTTCCTTCACAAATAAATAATTCAGAAAAACTCGAACGAATATTATCTGAAATTAAACCCATAACCGATTCTGACAAAAAACCTCTGGCAGAAAAATATAAAGGAGTACTAATTCTTTTGATGCTTGGTTTAATGGCTACCGTTTATATCTCGAAAGACAAAATAATCGTAGGTATAACTGGAACAATATTGATTTTATTTTTAGGGTATTCATTTTATGAAGTTCGGAGAAATAAAAACATTGACAAGAAAACTAAAAATGGAATGTGGTGGCTAATACTTGTCCTCTTATCTGTAATTGGAAATATGTATTTTAAGTTGACTGGAAAACTATAAAACTGGTGCTAACATGGTGTATAAAACATAGCTAATAAGTGCTAAAATGAAAGGTTTAGTTTTATTTGCAAAGACCGCCAAATTTTTAATTTGGCTTTTAAAATTGATAAATTAAAACAAAATATAAAAATTCGGCTCTGTGTTAATTCGAAAAGATAGTGTCTTTTTGCACGCTACATTTCATACACAAGTCCGTTACCTACAATATCAAACTCATGCTGTCAAAGCTCTTCAAAAGAAAAAGTAAATTATCTCCTCTAGAAAGATATTTGAAACATCTTGATGATATATTTATTGTTGAGCCTAAATTTCAAATGTTTGATTCTAAAAACCCTGAATTAAACGGAGTCACCAGCATTATTTATCAAGATATCCCTGAAAAAGGGATGACAACTGGTATCACGTATGGTTTGTCACTATTTAAACATCCAGACTGGCTAGATAATGTTAGAGGAGAAATAATGATCACGGTGGACTCTCCTAGTATTGACTGGGGAATGGTTGCTGGTTTTTTAGCTAACCAATTTAGAGAGAAATGCCCATTTTGTTACGGAGATACTCTTAGATTTGGAGAGCAAATATCAAATAATTCGGAAATGGATGCTTTTTTCGTATTCTCTCCATCTATATTGGATAATGATGATTCATTAAATATTGACATTGGTCTTGAGTATAAAATTAATATTTCTGGCATATATCCAATGTATTCTTCTGAAATAGATACTTTTCATAAAATAGGACTTAAGGAGTTTATCCATCATAAAGATTTTGATTTATATAGTATCAATAGAAATAGAATAGAAAAAATATAGTATGATAAAACTAATTCCAATAGAGAATAGACACTCTCAGTTATTAAAATTCGGAGCTAATGAAACCTTCATTAATAATATTGGAAAAATTGAGGAATTGAAATATCGTGTTGAAAACGTAACTTCAGCGTATTTCTATTTACCAACAATTTCAGACTATCAAATATTAAAAGGACTTAACATAATACCTATATACTGTGACGGAGAATCCTTTACTGTTTTTGGATTTAGTAAATCAATCAAAAAAATATTTCATTTCGAACTAGAAAATGACAAAATATATTCAGATTACGGAACTAATTGGAATTTACTTTTATTTGATATTCCATTTGAATATTTTGAAAATGATATAGATGAAAAACTAAATTTAGACCTATTTAAAAAGGTTGGGAAAGAACTAGGGTTTGACAAAGCTGAACCTATGTATAAACTTTTAGATATTCCATTAGAAAAATACAACGAAAAATATAAAGAAGTTGAGATGTGGAAAATTGAAATCGCTAAACAATTAGAAATACTGTAGGTAACACTGTATAAAAAAACATAGGGCGGTCTATCATAGTTCGAAAAGTTTGGGCTTTTCTACTATGTCGCCAAATATAAAATTTGGTGTTTCAATATTGAAGATAAACACAAAACATTATATTTGGCTTAGTTATAAACGTAAAGTTAGATCTTACCCTCTACCCTACGTTTCTTATACTCACCGTTGTAACCAATTCGAATGAATATTTATAAACTTGACATAAATAAACTCATAAAAACTCAAAAAACTAAATCTGAAATAATAGATTCTCTTAAAAAGTTTGACGGTAAAAAAATGGAAATAGAAAATGACCGAATATTGGTTCTTGGAAAAACTTTCTATGACTTTACTTGCGAACTAAATATTCCAAATGTAAAACTGACGGTTAAACCTAAAAAAACTCTTATGATTTTGACGTTAGTGATTTTAATTTTATGGACAGTCACACTCATATATAAAAATGGAGTCTTATTTGGACTTGCTTTGACTGGCCTATTTGTGGTTTTTATAGGAGTTATTCATAAAAAAATGATGGAGTTAAGTCTAGAAGAAATATCTGAATTGATAAAAAAATAAAACTGGTTACAACAATATATATGATGTCATAGCAGCTAGGTGATTAATCGAACGGTTCTTGTATATTTGGTAAGGCGCAATGCTTACAGAAAGGAAAAGTTAGCAATCAATGCGCAGAAAAACCGAAAAGCAAGGTAACATTTTGCCTTGCTCCGACACATATATTAAACGTTACCAGTAATACCGAAAATGAAATTAGAATTAGAAAACCTACAATCCACTATAAAAAGGAAATACAGTTTTAAATATAAACCTGAATTTTCAGAATCTTTTAAAACAGATATAGAAGATAACCAAATAATCCCATTAACAATTGAGGTTTTTGAGAAATTAGAATGGCCAATTGTATTTAGAGACAATAAGTCTGTAGAAGCCAAAAGAAAAGGTGATTGGAATAAGCTAACTGAAAAAATAACAATCACTAAAAAGGCTTCTGGGCGAATTGAAGTTCATAGTAAAACTATAGAAGGCAATTTCATTGATTTTGGGAAAAACTCTAAAAGGACAGGACTGTTCATTGCTCTTTTTCAAAAGTTATCATCTGAATATCAAGAAAGTGGAAAACTTATTGAATTAGAAACTGAATTTGAAAAAGAAAATAGTTGGGCTGATTATGAAATTCCATCAGAATTACCAAAACCAAAAGAATTTGGAAAACCGAATTTAGTTCTTTCAATAATTGGCGGCTTAATTATCGCAATTCTATTCGGACTATTAATTGCATTTTTAACTGTTAAATTCACGTATTTTATTGGAGTTTACGAACTCGGAATTGGATTCGGAATTGGATACTTATTTGGTCAGGTTTTAAAGAAAACAAACTATATTGAATTTAGATCAATCCAATTTATTATTGGAGGGATTATGATTGTTATGTTTCTCTCTAACCTATTCACACAGTATCAATTAATAATCACAGAAAGTAATATTTCAGAGCTTAGTTTTTTTGAATTTATGAAATTGCGTTTCGAAAGTGGATTAACTATAAAAAACGTAAATACTGGTTGGATAGGACTTACTTTGAGTTGGGTTTTTCAAATTGTTTTTCCGTTCTTCTTGGCTCAAGCCAAAGTTGCTGGTATTACAATGAACTATATGATTGAAAAGATTCCAGAGAAAGTTCTTGAATACGCAATTTATCTTTTTGAAATGGATAAGTCCGAAAGTGAAGTTAGAGCTGAATTAGCACAAAAAGGTTGGAATAAAAAATCTGACCAAGATGAAGTTTTTGAGGCTATCGGAGCAATAAGCGGATTTCATCAAAACAATCGTGAATAAAAAAAGTACTACTGGTAACATTATATATGAAATCAGAGCAAAAGTTTAGTTTTAGACCGAAAGATCATTTTCTTTTTGCGGAGGCGCTAGATTTTTATAAATTGATTAAGAAATAAAAATGCGCAGATAGATCGATTGGTTCAGGCTTTTTTAGCCTTGCTCCGATTCATATATTTGGCGTTATGAGCAATCAGAGAAATTAAACCTGAATTATGCATTAGGATTGAAAAATTTTGTTTGAGTTATAGTATTTACTAGCTTTTAGGTGATTTTAAAGTT
>CANMML010000063.1 GCA_947499005.1 uncultured Aquimarina sp. | reverse complement strand
GTTAACTACGATTGCCGCCAATACAACTACAGGAGAAATCACGTATACAGATGAAGATGGTTCTACAACTATTTTAGGTGTAAATGATTTAGAGACCTTAACAACAATTGCACTAAACGCAGATGATGAAAGCATCGATTACGTTGATGAGGACGGATCGACTACGAATCTGAACTTAACAGATATCGTTGAGAATTTAGAGACGTTGACTACGATTGCCGCGAATACGACTACAGGAGAAATCACCTATACAGATGAAGATGGTTCTACAACTATTTTAGATGTAAATGATTTAGAGACCTTAACGAGTATTGCTTTAAACGCAGATGATGAGAGCATCGATTATGTAGATGAGGACGGATCAACTACGAATCTGAATTTAACAGATATCGTTGAGAATTTAGAGACGCTTACTACGATTGCCGCGAATACAACTACAGGAGAAATTACGTATACAGATGAAGATGGTTCTACGACTATTTTAGATGTAAATGATTTAGAGACCTTAACAACAATTGCTTTAAACGCAGATGATGAAAGCATCGATTACGTAGATGAGGACGGATCGACTACGAATCTGAATTTAACAGATATCGTTGAGAACTTAGAGACGCTTACTACGATTGCCGCGAATACGACTACTGGAGAAATCACCTATACAGATGAAGATGGTTCTACAACTATTTTAGATGTAAATGATTTAGAGACCTTAACAACAATTGCACTAAACGCAGATGATGAAAGCATCGATTACGTAGATGAGGACGGATCGACTACGAATCTGAACTTAACAGATATCGTTGAGAATTTAGAGACGCTTACTACGATTGCCGCCAATACAACTACTGGAGAAATTACGTATACAGATGAAGATGGTTCTACAACTATTTTAGATGTTAATGATCTAGAGACCTTAACAAGTATTGCTTTAAACGCAGATGATGAGAGCATCGATTATGTTGATGAGGACGGATCGACTACGAATCTGAACTTAACAACTATTGTTGAGAATTTAGAGACTATCTCTACTTTAGTTGATAACTCTAATGGTACTTTTACTTATACAGATGAAGATGGAAGTACTACTGTTATTAGTGTTTCTGCTTTAGAAACACTCACTACAATTGCTTTAAACGCAGATGATGAGAGCATCGATTACGTTGATGAGGACGGATCCACTACGAATTTGAACTTAACGGATATTGTTGAGAACTTAGAGACGTTAACTACGATTGCCGCCAATACAACTACAGGAGAAATCACATATACAGATGAAGATGGTTCAACGACTATTTTAGATGTAAATGATCTAGAGATCTTAACGAGTATTGCGTTAAATGCAGATGATGAGAGCATCGATTACGTTGATGAGGACGGATCCACTACGAATCTGAACTTAACAGATGTCATTGAGAACTTAGAGACGCTTACTACGATTGCAGCGAATACGACTACAGGAGAAATCACGTATACAGATGAAGATGGTTCTACGACTATTTTAGATGTTAATGATTTAGAGACTTTAACGAGTATTGCTTTAAACGCAGATGATGAGAGCATCGATTACGTAGATGAGGACGGATCAACTACGAATCTGAATTTAACAGATATTGTTGAGAACTTAGAGACGTTAACTACGATTGCCGCCAATACAACTACAGGAGAAATCACGTATACGGATGAAGATGGTTCTACGACTATTTTAGATGTAAATGATCTAGAGACCTTAACAACAATTGCACTAAACGCAGATGATGAGAGCATTGATTATGTAGATGAGGACGGATCGACTACGAATCTGAATTTAACAGATATTGTTGAGAACTTAGAGACGTTAACTACGATTGCCGCCAATACAACTACAGGAGAAATCACGTATACGGATGAAGATGGTTCTACGACTATTTTAGATGTAAATGATCTAGAGACTTTAACGAGTATTGCTTTAAACGCAGATGATGAGAGCATCGATTACGTTGATGAAGACGGATCGACTACGAATCTGAATTTCACAGATATTGTTGAGAACTTAGAGACGCTTACTACGATTGCCGCTAATACAACTACAGGAGAAATCACATATACGGATGAAGATGGTTCAACGACTATTTTAGATGTAAATGATTTAGAGACCTTAACGAGTATTGCACTAAACGCAGATGATGAGAGCATCGATTACGTTGATGAGGATGGATCGACTACGAATCTGAACTTAACAGATATCGTTGAGAACTTAGAGACGTTAACTACGATTGCAGCCAATACAACTACAGGAGAAATCACATATACGGATGAAGATGGTTCTACAACTATTTTAGATGTGAATGATTTAGAGACGCTCACTACAATTGCTTTAAACGCAGATGATGAGAGTATCGATTATGTAGATGAGGATGGCTCGACTACGAATTTGAATTTAACAGATATCGTAGAGAACTTAGAGACCTTAACTACGATTGCTGCGAATACTACCACTGGAGAAATCACTTATACGGATGAAGACGGTTCAACAACAGTATTAGATGTAAATGATCTAGAGACGTTGACTAGTATTGCACTAAATGCGGATGATGAGAGCATCGATTATGTTGATGAGGACGGATCGACTACGAATCTGAATTTAACAGATATTGTTGAGAACTTAGAGACGTTAACTACGATTGCAGCGAATACAACTACAGGAGAAATCACCTATACAGATGAAGATGGTTCTACAACTATTTTAGATGTGAATGATTTAGAGACCTTAACAACAATTGCACTAAATGCAGATGATGAGAGCATCGATTACGTTGATGAGGACGGATCCACTACGAATCTGAACTTAACAGATATCGTTGAGAACTTAGAGACGCTTACTACGATTGCAGCCAATACAACTACAGGAGAAATCACGTATACGGATGAAGATGGTTCTACAACTATTTTAGATGTGAATGATCTAGAGACTTTAACGAGTATTGCCTTAAACGCAGATGATGAGAGCATCGATTACGTTGATGAGGACGGATCGACTACGAATCTGAACTTAACAGATATCGTTGAGAACTTAGAGACGTTAACTACGATTGCAGCCAATACAACTACAGGAGAAATCACATATACGGATGAAGATGGTTCTACAACTATTTTAGATGTGAATGATTTAGAGACGCTCACTACAATTGCTTTAAACGCAGATGATGAGAGCATCGATTACGTAGATGAGGACGGATCGACTACGAATCTGAACTTAACAGATATCGTTGAGAACTTAGAGACGTTAACTACGATTGCCGCCAATACAACTACAGGAGAAATTACGTATACAGATGAAGATGGTTCTACGACTATTTTAGATGTGAATGATTTAGAGACCTTAACAACAATTGCACTAAATGCGGATGATGAGAGCATTGATTACGTTGATGAGGACGGATCGACTACGAATCTGAATTTAACAGATATTGTTGAGAACTTAGAGACGTTAACTACGATTGCAGCGAATACAACTACAGGAGAAATCACCTATACAGATGAAGATGGTTCTACAACTATTTTAGATGTGAATGATTTAGAGACCTTAACGAGTATTGCCTTAAATGCAGATGATGAAAGCATCGATTACGTTGATGAGGACGGATCGACTACGAATCTGAACTTAACAGATATCGTTGAGAACTTAGAGACGTTAACTACGATTGCCGCCAATACAACTACAGGAGAAATCACGTATACAGATGAGGATGGTTCTACGACTATTTTAGATGTAAATGATCTAGAGACGCTCACTACAATTGCTTTAAACGCAGATGATGAGAGCATCGATTATGTTGATGAGGATGGATCGACTACGAATCTGAACTTAACAGATATCGTTGAGAACTTAGAGACGCTTACTACGATTGCTGCCAATACAACTACAGGAGAAATCACATATACAGATGAGGATGGTTCAACGACTATTTTAGATGTAAATGATCTAGAGACCTTAACGAGTATTGCTTTAAACGCAGATGATGAGAGCATCGATTATGTAGATGAGGATGGATCGACTACGAATCTGAACTTCACAGATATTGTTGAGAACTTAGAGACGCTTACTACGATTGCAGCCAATACAACTACTGGAGAAATTACGTATACGGATGAAGATGGTTCTACAACTATTTTAGATGTAAATGATTTAGAGACCTTAACAACAATTGCACTAAACGCAGATGATGAAAGCATCGATTACGTTGATGAGGACGGATCGACTACGAATCTGAACTTAACAGATATCGTTGAGAATTTAGAGACGTTAACTACGATTGCCGCCAATACAACTACTGGAGAAATCACATATACAGATGAAGATGGTTCTACAACTATTTTAGATGTGAATGATTTAGAGACCTTAACAACAATTGCACTAAATGCAGATGATGAGAGCATCGATTACGTTGATGAGGACGGATCCACTACGAATCTGAACTTAACAGATATCGTTGAGAA
>CANMML010000062.1 GCA_947499005.1 uncultured Aquimarina sp. | reverse complement strand
ATCTAATATCTAGAATGGTTGAAGCCGATAACATAAATCAGTCAAAATTGATAGGTAACTAAATACCGACCTCTATAGTATTTTATAATAAATATGTAGATTATCAATCCTTTAATCTAGTATAAATATGGCAACAAAAAAAGTATCTCGAATAGTAGTCCCTGTCTTAACCGTATTGTTCGTATTGCTTTCTTTTAGTAATTATTTTAGTAATAATGTATTGAATACGATCACGGAAGCTTCGGACAAAATATCGGAAAGCACCAAGGCTATTTCAATTATGACTAAAGGAATTGGGTTCTTTTATTCTAGTAAGGTTAATGGTTTGGAAGGTTTTGTAAAGGTCACTATTGATGAACTTGATAAAGTATCTGATTATTTGACAGTTGCCAACATTCTACTTGAAATTCAAGAATTGATTTTAAAATTCTCTAATCTTTTAATTGTAAAACTGTTACCTCTATTGTTTTTGATAGGGTTTTACATAAAGCGATTTAAAACTATATCCTTGAAGCTATTAATGTATTCATTGTTGATCTGTCCTGGGTTATCCATTTTTACACAAATCATTCATGAAGTTCCAAAAATAATGAACGAAGCATCTCTAGGTAAAAATCTACATACTGAATTAAAAACTATAGAACAAGAATTTCAAGAAAAACAGGATAAACTAAAAGCACATCAAAAGAAGGTAAAAGAAAGACAGTTATCGAAAGCTAAGGCAAAAGGAAGAGAAGATATCGGCTTTATAAAACGTACCGAAGATGCCATAGTTAATTCTGTAGAAAACACGGCTTTAAAAGTAGAAAAGGAAGCCAAAATTATTAAAGAAACATTTATTATAGATACTGAAAAATTATTACTTTATTTAGTTAAATTGATCAGTATGGTTATTTTATTAGTAGTACTACTACCTCTGTTTTATTTTTTCGGAATAACAATCATAGTTAAAGAAGTACTTTTAATTGTAAAGGCAATACGCAATCACTAATTTTCACATTGTAACATCAATATAGTGTAATTATAAAGCAACAGAGGAAATAAAGTAACTAACTTAAAAATCAAACAAACAATTCACAGAAAATGTCAGGAATAACAAGAAAACAAGCTAGACTTTTAAAAGAGCAAATTAGGAAAATTTATGGGAGGGAATTTATTCCAAATGTTACAGGTGATAATAGTATCAGCATAGGAGATATTCTATTGCATAGCGATGATTACGTTCCGGTTGTTGATAGTAAAGAATTTGATCCTAAAATTGTAAAATTTGTAGAAGGAAAGAAAGTCAACCGAAATATTACCTCTAGTTCAGATGTTTCCATATCTACTAAACTGAAAGGAGAAGCAACACTTTCCGAATATTTTAAATTGAATGAAGCGGGGCTAGCGGTACATTTTAGTGGGGAAGATCAAATGTTTCTTAAAATTCAAGGAGGAAGACAACGAAGTATGTCTAATTTCATAGAGTTTAGAAAACATATTCTCTCTCAATATACCAAAGGCGATATTTCTTCTAAAATTTATATTGTTAGAGGGTTAATTTATGCTGATAAATATTCTTTGCAGTATAGTGGTAAAAATGGTGGTAATGTTGGATTTAAACTTGATGGAGAAATAAACTCTTCTGAAATAGATGTTAAAGCTAACTTTTCATTGAAATGGCAAAATCAAGTAGGATATAATGTAAATGCTGATAAAGGCGGTGTTTTAGGTTATAGAGTCTCTGCTGTTAGGTTAAAACGCCACACCATACCTCTTGATATACATCGTAAAATTTTGGATGGGATGAGTGAAGAAGATATCTTAAATAACCTATCGTTTGAACAACGAAAAAAATTATTAGAGAATGATTCTATTGAATTGGTCGATGCTACAGACGAAGTGATTCATAATAAAATATCATAAGGCAAAATGAAAAAAATAGCATTGCTAATATTCAGTATCAGTCTTATATGTTTTTCATGTAATAAAAACGATCAAAAAGGAATATTTTATGGCATCGATGTCTCTCACTATCAAGGAGACATCGATTGGTCTAAAGTTAAAAAGAGTGGTATTGATTTTTGTTACTCGAAAGCAACACAAGGAACTAGTTTTAAAGATCCTAAGTTTGATAAAAATCGAGAAAACACTCATAAAATTGAGTTACTTCATGGCGCTTATCATTTTTATGTTTCTAATGAAGATGCCAAAAAGCAAGCTGAATGGTTTCTAAAAAACCTTGATGGAGAAACTAATATTGATATGCTTCCTGTGCTAGATCTAGAACAAGCTAGCATCAAAGGAACTATTAGTAAAGACAAGTTAGTGACTGATATCTTTTTGTGGTTACATACCGTAGAAAAAGCTTTAGGTGTTAAGCCAATGATCTATACCAATAATCCCTTTGCAAATAAATACCTAACCGATCCGAAGTTTGCTAAATATTATTTATGGCTTGCAGAGTATGGTGTAAAACACCCTAAAACTCCACATACTTGGAAGGAAAAAGGTTGGGTAATTTGGCAGCGATCAGAGAAAGGATTAGTTTCTGGAGTAAAAGAAAAAAACGTAGATCATGATATTTCAAATGAAAATTATAGTTTAAATGATTTAACCTATAAATTGAAGGACTCTAAAAAATGATTGTTATTGTATTTTCTGTAAAAAAATTATACACAATCAGTTATTATTGATCACAAAAGCAGATGTCACTATATTTTTTGTAATTTGATTTTTATACGATTTAAACCCTAAAATGCGGCATAAATATTTAGAAATTAATTTTCGCTTTTTCAAGGCGTAAAATTAAAGCATAGTAGTCGCTCAATGTCATTAAGTTAACATGTTATTTAATTGATTTTCAGAACTTTGCTGTTATTTTTTATGTGTATTTTCCGTATATTATACTATCAGTCAGATAGTTATTATGAAAAAAAACTCCCAAGAAATTCTTAAAATTATATCTCGAAGAATATACTCTGAAGAACTGAAAGCTAAATTTAGAGTTTCAGAAAAGGACTTTATTCGAAATAGAAAACTTACTTTTCCGAATACTCTGATTTTTATGTTGAATTTTTTAAGAAAGAGTCTAACAATTGAGATTCATAATTTTATAGAAAAAGTTGGGGAAGTTTCAACATATCCATTGAAGCTGTTCACAAGCAGTGCTTATACACAATCTAGACAGAAAATAAACCCACTAGTTTTTGAATCTTTGTCTGAAACTTTGGTAGAAGAGTTTTACACTGATAATGAATTAGGTGTTACTCTGTGGAAAGACTACAGACTACTTGCTGTAGATGGATCCACCATAAACCTTCCTTTTTCTAAAGAATTATCCAAAATATATGGTTATGCTAGAAATCAGACAGGAAATACCAATATTCAGGCAAGAATCTCTGTTTTATATGATGTTAGAAATCGATTAGTAATAGATGCTAATATCAATCCAAGAAGTACTTATGAAAGAGCTACTGCATTGAAACATTTATCAAAGTGTACTACTAATGATTTAGTCATTTTTGATAGAGGTTACTTCTCTTATGACTTTTTAAAAGCCTTAGGCAATATATCTTTTGTAATGCGCTTAAAATCTGATCTAAATCCAGTAAAAAACTTCATCGAAACAAATAAAGCATCTCAGATAGTCGAAATAAATAGTTGTAAATACGTATATAAGAAGAAAGGAGAACAAAAACCAGCCCCTCTAAAAGTATGGTTAATACGAGTAGAACTAAGTTCAGGGGAGATAGAAATATTAGCTACTTCTTTACATAACATTAGAAAATATCCTTCAAAAATTTTTAAAGAGCTTTATTTTAAACGTTGGAAAGTAGAAACGTTTTATGACGAATTGAAAAATAAATTAAAAGTAAAACTATTTACAGGATACTCACAAAGAGCCATATTACAAGACTTTTACGCTGCTATATTAGTCAGTAATATTCAATCTATAATCGTCAATGATATAAAAGAAGAAATAGCCGTCGAAAATCAATCCAGAAAGTATGAATATAAAGTAAATAACAATTTAAGCTATGGATTTCTAAAAGACCGAATTATAACGCTTCTGTTTTCAGAAAAAGATATTGATCGAATGACCACAGAGTTAAAAATATTATTCAGAAAAAATTTAGTTCCTATAAGACCTGATAGAACTAATCCAAGAAATAAACGGCGTAGAATTACAACCAAATTAAAAGTAACTAAAAATCAAAGAGATGCAATATAGAAAAAGCTTAACTTAATGACATTGAGCTAAGGCTATTCCTTAATTTTTTGCCTTTGACTAGCGAAAAATAATTCAACCTGTTTATACGAAATTCTTATCAGTAAATCGTATAAAAACTAAAAACAAGACCTCGTTAAAGATCTTGTTTCCGTTATCATTAGGCACTGTCAGAAAATAGCTTAAGCCTTGTAAATACTAATATTTTTTTGTAAATTAAAGAAACATAAAACCCCGAAAATGACCAATATGGTTCAAAAACAGGGTTTTCTTTTTCTCTTATTTATGAAATTACGAAGAATTAGTGACTTTCAGCATGAATTTTCGTTTTTATCTTCTAGCGAAAATTTTGATACGTATTACACTCGATTTTTAGAGAGTGATTTGGGTAAAATTTA
>CANMML010000061.1 GCA_947499005.1 uncultured Aquimarina sp. | reverse complement strand
GGATACAGCGGAAAAGAGGAAAATGACGAACTCGGCTTAGAGTGGTTGGACTTCTCTGCTCGTAATTATGATCCTGCACTTGGTAGGTGGATGAATATTGATCCACTAGCAGATCAGATGCGTAGACACTCTCCTTATAATTATTCGTTTAATAATCCTGTTAATTTTATTGATCCTGACGGAATGGCTCCAATATACTTCTTTGGGGCAACAACAGGAACAGGGACTTCTAATAGTGCTTACAGCTCATCATCTGGAGGGTCCGCAAGCTATAGTGGATCAGTAGCACAATCTGATTCAGGAAATTCACCTGTTGATAACGGTCCAAGACCAAAAGAAAGTAATATTTTTAGTGAACCATTAGCAAGAATAAAAAAAGCTCAACAATTTGACATTTTAGGTAACAAAAGAGAAACTATTGCCGATAGAAAAAGAAGTGCCTTAGGTAATGGTACTACTAGTGATATGGATATAAATCTAGCATCTGTAAGTTTAACACTAGGAGCTTCTCGTAAAACAGTAAGTGCTTTAAGCGGAAATATTTTAACAAATAGATTTCCTCTTCATGATACTAATGGTATCGTAGTTGGAAGAATAAATTATTTTAGTCATTTTAAGGGGTTGAGTGGAGCTTTAAAGTTTGGGAGCGGAGTTACAATAGGTCTTAGCTTTGCCAATAATGTATCGCAATTTAATTCAGGGGATATGTCAACAGGAAGATTTGCTTTTAATACAGTAGGAACAGGAGCATCAATCTACGCTTTAGCGTCAGGCTCTCCTCATGGATTAATGGTAGGTGCTCTTTTTGGTTTTGGAAATATGGTCTACAAGGGGTCAGAAATTTCAAACCAATTACAAAGAGAGGCGGCGGAACATTCTAGATTCAAAATTGATCCTCCAGCCCAAAAGATGGGTATTTTAGAATCAATAAGACACTATTACAATGGTATGGGGCAACATCTTATGTATCCACCGAGGTTTAACTTTTAAAAAATAGGATATATGTTTGATTTTGATGTGAAGTTTAAGTATTTCTACAAAATTCTGTTACAAGCAATGATATTTGTACTTGTCTTACCTGTTACTGCATATATCTTGTACAATAAAATTAATTCACCTGTATTAATTGGAAGGTTATTCGCATATAGTTTTTTTATGTGGTCAGCAACTTATGGATTCTCTCTATTTAGATTATATTTTAATCATAAGAATAAATCGAAAGATGTAGTATTCAAAAAGCTAAATGGTGATTTTCTATATACAAACTCAATTGAAGAAATTAAATTCACTAAAATTGATGTAAAAGGTATAGAGGTTTATGTTACACCAGCTGTCTACAATAAAGATATAGATTATTTATTTATAGGCGCTTACCACTATTGCAAATTCATATTACACAATAATAAGGTGATTACCGTTTCATGCTTGCTTTATGATACTGTTTTTGAGGATTTTGATAAAGATATAATTCTGATGAAAAGAAAGTTTTTCCCTTTAGTCCAAAATAATGAAATCGAGATTAATAAAAATTGGAACAAGGAGAATGCTTCTTATCAAGAAGCATTAGATTCAGGAAATAGAGAGAAAAATTTTAAAGAGAAATTTAATCAAAAAACTACAGACGAGTTAAAAAATATAGTTAGTAATCCTAAAAGCTACCAACCCAAAGCCGTTGAAGCAGCTAAAGAGCTTATTCAAGAAAGGACGAAAACTTTGTAATTAGTTTTTAAATAAAATGGAAAAGAAGTTTTTAAAGAGATATTGGAAAGAAGAAGATATTACCTTTTACATTGAGTTTATAAATCAAGATGCTGTAAAACAGATTGAACTATCTACAAAAGGTATTTTTTTAACACCCAGCTCCGCAAAGAGTAACTAAAAATAAAAGCTTTGCAAATGTCTCCTGACTTTGCATTTGCTTCACTAAAAGAAAGTATAGCCACTTCTAGCATTTATGATGTTAGAGGTGGTTTTTGATTTTGTGCCTTATTGTTACCAAATGTACCATATTAGACACATTTTAGAACAAGCAAAAAAATATTAATTTGTATTTATTCTAAATAATAAAGAGGTATTGATCGCATATAAGTATTAAATACGACTTATATGTCGCTACTAAAAAAATTACGATTTAACATTTTTGTCGAGTAAGCTATCAACTAAGCTAAAAATTGTAGATTGGTCTTTAGGAGATAGTTTTTCAATTAACATTACTTTTTCAAGCAAAGGGGAATTGTGATTTTTACTTGCTTTATATGTCAAAAAAAAATCTGAAACGCTAATTTTTAATCCTGAACAAATCTTTTCAATTGTTGAAAATCTAGGATCAACTAAATCTCTTTCTATCTTAGAATATTGAGAGGGGTTCATCTCTAGAATCGTGGCTAAATCTCTTTGAGACATATTTTTTCTTTTCCTAACCTCTTCTATTTTTTTACCTATACTCATTAATGTAAAAGTACACAATCAAATCATAATTGTACAGTAAAGTACATTTTTATAATCAAAAATTGATATTAATATCAATTTTTGATTATATTAGTAGACATATATATACATATTATGTTAGATACAACAAATCCCAATCACTACACTTTTACAACACGACACATAGAGATCGGCATTTTAGGGGGTATCAAAATGAATAAGTTGGAGAGTATGCGGGTGACTTTGAGTTTAAAAAAGATAAAAGACGAAAATATACTACGTCACTCTGTCGATTTGTATAACGATACAATGATAGAAAAGTTTGTTCGTAAAGTAGCGGAGCGGTTAGAGATTGGTACTAGTGTTGTTCGAAAAACCTTACAAGAATTAACCAGTGATCTAGAAAACTATCGTATCGAACAACTAGAAAAAGAAAAGCTAGAGCAGGCAGCGCCTACAGGCAAAATATTATCTACCAAGGAAAAGCAAGCTGTCGAGAAGTTTTTAAAATCAAAAGATGTATTAAAAAAGACCAATGAACTTATTGGTAAAAGTGGTGTGATTGGCGAAGAAGTAAATCGCTTATTAATGTATCTAATCTTCACGAGTAGAAAAACATCCAACCCTCTACATTGTATCAGCTTGGGAAGTTCAGGCGTTGGAAAAACACATTTGCAATCTAAAGTTGCTGAGTTAATACCTCATGAAAATAAAGTTGAAATCACGGTATTATCTGCGAATGCTTTTTATTACTTCAATCGTACTGAGTTACAACATAAACTGATACTCATTGAAGATTTAGACGGCGCAGAAAGTGTACTGTATCCTCTTCGCGAATTACAATCGAAAAAACGTATTACAAAAACAGTAGTTCATAAAGATCGAAAAGGATCTACCAAAACAATCCATCTAACCGTCGAAGGCCCTGTAAGCGTTGCAGGTTGTACTACTCAGGAAAGTATTTACGAGGATAATAGCAATCGTAGCTTTTTATTGTACATCGATGAAAGTGCCGAGCAAGACAAAAAGATCATGGACTATCAACGATTATTATCTGCTGGGCAGATTGATAAACATAACGAGCTTATGGCAGCAAGATTTTTACGAGATGTACAAAGAGTATTAAAACCGATTAAAGTCGTTAACCCTTATGCGATGTATTTAGATTTACCCCAAAGTGTTTTTAAACCTAGAAGAACTAATGCTCACTACTTACAGTTTATCGAAGCGGTAACTTTTTATAAGCAATACCAACGAGAAGAAAAATACAATGAGCAAACAGGAGAAGCTTATATCGAAACTACCATCGAAGATATTAAAGAAGCGAATGAACTGATTATAGAAGTATTGCTTCGTAAAAGTGATAGTCTAACAGGAGCTTGCCGCAATTACTTAGAAAAACTGAAACTGTATTTATCTACACACAATCAAACGACTTTTATAAATAGCGAAATCCGCAGAAACCTTAGAGTAAAACAAACTACTTTACAACGCTATCACAATCAGTTATTAATGGAAGGCTATATTCGAAAAACTAAAGGAAAGAAAGGGCAAACCTATCATTATGAAATCATTGATATTAATGAATACAAAGACTTGAAAACCCAAATAGATCAGTCTTTAGATACTTGTTTGACTCAAATCAACCTATCCGCCTAACTAGTAGTTAACCACCTCTGAAATGGCTAAGTTATTCAGTTGGTAATCATGTAATTATCTAAACCTCTCCATAAAAGTCTAAAAAACATATACCATGAAGAAATTAAAGTTAGAAAATCCTAACTATAAAGCTTTAGTAGTTTCCTTTAGAGAATGGTTAGATATTTTAGGACACGTAGAAAAATCAGTCTATGTCATGCCTATCATACTACAAGAGTTTTTGTTTTGGTTAGAACAACATGGACTAGATCATATTGGACTTGTAAACGCTGATCACATCAAATCCTATTACGATTACTTAAAAACTCGACCTAATGAAAAACAAAGCGGCGGACTTAGTAAATCGTATCTCAACAAGCACCAAATGGTACTTAAGAAATTTAAAGAGTTCTTGGAAAAGCATAATGCTATAAAATTGACGCTAGGTCTACGATCTGAAAAAATAGATCGCATGGAGAAACTCAATATTGTAACTATTGAAGAGATCAAAGAACTATTTACTACTGCACAAAATCAGCTTACAGAAAAACAACAGTATCATGATCTAGTACTCTTAATATTACTCTACAGTTGCGGACTTCGTAGAGCGGAAGCATCAGCAGTTAATGTTAGTGATATTAATTTTGATGTAGGTCAATTGTATGTCAGAAAAGGAAAAGGCAACAAAGAACGTTTAGTTCCTCTTAATCACTACAACCTACAATTACTAGAAACCTATGTATATGATGTTCGTCCAGTTTATTATAGAGTAACGGGAAATGAAGCTTTACTACTCAATCAAAAAGGAGGTCGATTACAAGTAGCAGACTTTGCAAAACATCTAAAGACCTTAATTATAGCCACAGAAAATAACGAACTGATCGATAAAGGAATTACTCCACATAGTTTACGGCATAGTATTGCCA
>CANMML010000060.1 GCA_947499005.1 uncultured Aquimarina sp. | reverse complement strand
CTTTAAATCTTCAAAATATCTCGTCTGCAATTTTTAACTGAAAGTTAAAAAAATATTTGTGTCCAGACGGTAGCTCCAAATAGTGGTAATGTTTCAGAAAATTTGGATTTTATTGTTGGAACAACTCTTGGTATTAGAATTAATGAAAAAGGAAATGTTGGTATAGGAACATTAACCCCAGACTCTAAACTTACTGTTGCTGGTAAAATACATTCTCAAGAAGTTTTAGTTACCATTAATGCTGGTGGAGGAGCTGATTTTGTTTTCGAAAATGGATACAATCTTCCTTCTTTAAGAAAGGTTGAAACTTACATAAAAGAAAACAAACATTTACCAGAGATTGCTTCTGCTAAAGAAATGGAGGTTGATGGTCTTAAATTAGCTGAAATGAATATAAAATTACTTCAAAAAATAGAAGAATTAACTCTTTATACTATTCAGCAACAAAAAGAAATTGATAGTATTAAAAAAGAGAAAGAAGAATTGATAATCATAAATTCAAAACTCTTAGAATTGCAAAAAAGATTAAAGCTATTGGAAATAAAATAGCCTGTGTCTAACACTGTATAAAAAACATAGGGCTGGTTTGTGATTATTCTGAAAGTTTGGGGTTATCCGCTATGCCGCCAAATATAAAATTTGGTGTTTCAATATTGAAGATAAACACAAAACATTATATTTGGCTTAGTTATAAACCTAGAGTTAGTGCTAACCCACTGCCCTACGTTTCTTATACTCACCGTTAGCCACAAGCACAGAATAGACTTAAAACGATTTCAATACTATCTTATCAATAAAAGAGTAATAAAAGAAGCTGTTTTTACATAAAAATGTTTAAATTTCAAAATACTGATTATCAATAAAATAATTTAACTCTATTTCTAAGCGAAGACAGTAAAATGAAATCAAGTCTAAAAGATTTAATAGGTAAAACCATTCTTCTCGAATGCTGTTTGCCTGACTTGACCACGAAAATTGACAAAACTTGTGTTACTTCGGCTAATAACGAGGATAACTGCTATAAGTCAGATGATGACTCTGATTTAGCAAAAATAATTTATGAAGGCATTCTTTACTATGCTTATGATGAATTTCAGTTAAGTGATGCAAATCACCAAAAAATGTTTCTAAAAGCATTTAATAATAAGTTTAAATACAATTATTCTGCCAGTGACCTAGCAAAAAGGAAACTGGGAATTTACGGAGAATCTCTACTCTATTGTATCTTAAAATATTTTTATAAAACTGACACCTTAATATCAAGAGGCTACTTTTATGACATTCAAAAGAAAACCGAAGTTACTGGCTATGATGCGTTTCATTTAATTCAAAGAAAAGAAGAAATTGAACTTTGGTTTGGCGAAACAAAATTTTATGAAGATTGTAAAAGTGCAATTAATAGTGTTTTTAAAAGTATTGAAAAAGCAATTTCTGATGACTATTTAGTAAATACAAACTTTACTACAATACTCCAACATAAAGGCGATATAGTTGATAAAACTTCAAAATTATATTCAATACTAGATAAGTGGGACAAATGCATAATAGATTCTTTGGAAAAAGAATTGAACGATAATAATATAAGTTTAATTTACCCAGTATTAGTTACATATAATTCTATTAGCGAAACTTATAGTGATTCAATAAAACTAGCAGTCGAACATATAAAAGACAAATTCAGTCATATTAGCTTTGACGATATAAGTATTGACTTTTCAATATTCTTCATATTCTTACCCATAGATAATGTTAAAGCGACGAAAGAAACGATAATTAAATGGATAGACACGAAAGAACCCTTAATGTCGTAACAGCACTAAATTCATTTAATAATGGAGAATTGGAAGATTACAATCTTCTAAGTAGTGTTTGTGAATATTTTGATTTCATTAAAAACGAAGACCTTGATGATGCTGATAAAAGATTCCTACTCTATCTATCTAATAAAGCAGGAATACCTCACTATTACGATATTCTAACAAATTTCAATAATGAGAATTCTTTAAAAATAGATGATGAAAATATTGGTTTAAATACAATATCATCTTTGCTTTATGAATCAACTCTTTACACAGATGATAATTCAAAATTACATCAGTATCAAAAAGAAATATTAGACCTTTTCGTCTCTGGAAATCAAAACCGTTTTTTTCTTTCGGCATCAACTTCATTTGGCAAAACCCATTTAGTATATGAAGTTATTAAAAAAATTCAGTACAAAAATATTGTATTAATATTTCCAAGCATTGCTCTTTTATCAGAAAATCTAGCAAAAATAAAAGAGGGGAAAATTAATTTTCCAATAGACTATGAGATTCATACTTTAAGTGATATTGATAACGACTATGGAGAATATAATATTTTTATTTTTACTCCTGAAAGATTCCTTTCATTCCTTGATAAAAACAATGAAAGTGTAGACCTAGATTTCATATTCGTTGATGAAGTTTACAAAATAGATAATGGATACATTATCGATGATGAAGCGCTAGAAAATGAAAGAGATGTAGCCTATAGAATGTCTATTTTTTATGGTCTTTCCAGATTTCCAAACATCGACATATTATTAGCTGGTCCATATATAGAAATTTTAAATGAAAACTCAGATTTCTATAATCCTTCCTTCGACTTATTCTTGAATGATTTGGGTATAACAAAGCTTCTTAGAAATGAGTATGAGATAGTAAAAGTTAGCCAAACAAACATTGAAAACGTTAATACAGAAATAACGGTAGATGGTATAAATTTTAATTTAAAAGGCAAGAATACAAAGAAGAAAAAAATTCAAGAACTTTTAGATAGAATATTAGTACGGAAAGAAAATGCTATAGTCTACTGTAATACTAAAGCTACTACAGAAAATGTAGCTTCAGGATATGAAAGAAGTAAAATAAACACAGACTATATTGCGACTTTCCTAAATCACCTTAAAAGTAAATATGACAACGAATGGGTGGTAATTAATGCGCTAGAAAAAGGCATTGGTGTACATCATGGTGTTGTACCTAAATATATTCAAAAAGAGATTGTCAGTCTTTTTAACAATTCAGATTCTGGTCTTGATATTCTTTGTTCAACAACAACAATTACCGAGGGTGTTAATACTACTGCAAAAAATATGATTGTTTATAAAAGTCTTAAAGGTTCAGGAAAACACGCTAAACCATTAGTAACATTTGATGCTAAGAATATTGCAGGGCGGGCTGGCAGGTTTATGGAACATTATACAGGCAGAGTAATTTCTCTAGACTCAGAATTTATAAATAAATTAAATCAACAAGGAGAACCAATAAAACATAAGAATTACGACCCAAGTCAAACAAAAAAGGAAATTGACGATGAGATGACACCGAATCAGTTTTTAGATGATAGAAGCAAAGAAAGACTTGAAGAGATAAGTAAAATGCAATCAGAAAGAGGTATTCCAAATAATATTTTATCACAATTCAAAGTAGTCAGTAAAAGAGATAAAATAAAAATATATGATGAAATCATTAAACTTGATTCAGTGCAACATCTTAAAATCAAAAAATTAATTAGGCGATTAAATTTACCAACTATTGGAATTGATAAAGATGGGTTTCAAGTTATTCTTGATTTATGCTTCGATATCATTGAAAATGAAACTCTCAAAAGTATGATTGAAAATAAATTTAAAGACAACTATTCACCAAATAGTTATTCTATAATTTTCGCTTCACTTAATAGTTATTTAAGAGGTGGCTTTAATGGAGTTTATAAATACTATTTAAATTATGAAAAGAGAAAAAACAATAAAAATGCAGTAAACAGTGCTATGCGTCAAGCTTCTAGTATAATTTTCAATACATACAAGTATCAATTAGTTAAATACTTAGGTATATTCAATTTAATGTATAAATATATTGAATCTCAAAAACTGGATACTACAATTGATGAAGTTACTGGAATTGACAAATTATTAATTAAATTAGAATACAATGCTTTTAGTGAAGAAGCTAGAATTGCAAGTGATTTTGGTGTTCCTCAAAAAATTGTAGATTATTATGACTCTACCAATGCAACTGACAGTAAAAAGATTTTAAATGAATTTGACACTTATGAAAGAACTGTCTTTGAAAGAATAAAACGAATAATTGAAGAATAAAGCCAGTGGCTAACACTATATAAAAAACATAGGTCAGGTTAGGTTTTTATTCTAAAGGTTTGGGCTTTTCCGCTATGTCGCCAAATATAAAATTTGGTGTTTCAATATTGAAGATAAACACAAAACATTATATTTGGCTTAGTTATAAACGTAAAGTTAGAGCAAACCCTCTGCCCTACGTTTCTTATACTCACCGTTATGCAAAATTAAAATCAATGCCATTAAAAATAAATGTTTCATATAGTGAAAAAGAAGAAGCTAAATCTAAAGGAGCTTTTTGGGATACGGATTCTAAAACTTGGTATGTACCAAAACATAAAAACTATAATGATTTTATCCAGTGGATTGACAATGAAAAATTCTCAATTATTGCAAAAAAACCATTTCATATTGCTCTTAATAAACGAGGATGCTGGAAATGTAATGAAATAACAGATGTAGTTGCATTAGCTTCTAACAATTTTTATGAATTTGATTACATAAATGAAGATGATAACGATAATATGACTAAAGAATGGTTGAAACAGGATTACTTCACCTTTTTTAGTACGCCAGAATATATAGACAAAGAAATTATTGATTTGATACAAGAAAGATTTCCTTTTTACAAATATGGATATTCAAAAACAATCAATGGAAAATATTGGGCAAATCATTGTCAAAATTGTAATGCACTTCAAGGTGATTTTTTTAATCATAATGAACCCGGAGGTGCTTTTTCTCCAATGTCAATTGAGGAGTGTAAAGAAATAACACTTATTGAGGTTCCTTCAAAATATGATTTAACCCTTAATGCGGGTACTGGTTGGAGTAGTATTGAGGATATGATTCTGAAGTATTGTAAAAAGAAAGAGTGGAAATAAACTTTGCATAACAGCACCTATACGTAATGCGAGTTTTGGCTTAATCGTAAGGTCGTTTTATATTTGGTTTGTCGCCAAAGTATTAAATTTAGTATTTTAGAAAAGATAAAAACAAAATATAAACTTTGGCTTAATACTAGTTCGAAAACCAGTGATTTTTTGCTCCCGCACTACGCATAGCTAAACGTTCTACACCATTTGAAAAAAACATCATAACTAAATGAAAAACTTACTTCTGATATTGTTAATTTCTATTCTAATT
>CANMML010000059.1 GCA_947499005.1 uncultured Aquimarina sp. | reverse complement strand
ACGATTTTAAACTTGCAAAACTCCTTAAGATTTATGCCCTTACCTTTGTAGCGACACAGGGCGGATTACCTTTAACGTTTAATATATGTGTCGTAGCAGGGCAAATTGTTACCTTGCTTTTCGATTTTTCTTCGCATTGGTTGCTAACTTTTACTTTTTGCAAGCATTGCGCCTTTATAAATATACACAAACCAATCGATTGATCACTTTGCTGCTATGACATCATATATCGTGTTGGCAATAGTTTTAATTTTTCATCAAATTTAGGTCTTCCAATTCTAGATAATTAGAGAAGTATTCGGAAAACCATTTTAGGTCACTAACCACATATCTTTCATGTTCGTCATCAAAACCAAGTAATGGGTAGATGTTTTCTTGATCATCTAACAGGAATAGCGTTCCTTCATAAACATCATCCTCAAGATAATTGGTCGAATATCCAATAGCTTTTGTATTTCTTTTGTCAAAACTACCAGAGAAGTTTTTATGTTCAATTTTTAAAGACTTGTTATAAAAGGTTTTAATGCTATTATTGACATTTCTGTTCGATATTAATCTTTGAGCGTAGAATATTGAAATTCCGAGTGAGGATATTATAAGGAGTATTATTTTTGTAGGCATCTTATTGAAAATTTCACTATTCTCCACGAAAACATAATAAGTACATCCAACAAAAATTAAAAGAGGTAAAAGAACAAATCCAATAAGAATAGGATAATTAAGTTTAGCCTCTCCAATAATTATTTTATATCCATTAATTTGGTGCTTTATTTTATGTCTTTTGAATTTAGACTTTAGAACATTAATATCAGTTCGATTCATTAATTCCGTCAATTATATAATACAATTATTGCCAACGTTAAATATATGGCATTTAGGGCAGAGGACAAGCGATTATTTTCGATTAGGCACTAAGCCAAACTTTTGCATTTTGATTTATCTTTTTTATTATAAAGCCAAATCAAAAGATTTGGCGACACAGCAAACAAACACAGTCTTTTCGAATCAACTTAAACCGCCCTATTTGCTATATATAGTGTTGTAATGCGTTTTTTAATGTCAAAACGTTAGTCAATAATATATTTTCTTTATCTCGAATTATAACGATATTATCAAAATATTCTATTTCGAATCTAATAGAGTTCATTTTTGAATGTTTTAAATAATGATTGTAATTTTTCTCTGCCTCAAGTTTTATTAAGTCTTGTTTTAATTGGTTTTTCCATTTTGGGATTTCAACTAATGCTCCAATTTTAGGTTTAATTTCTATACTATTATCAATACGTAATAATAACTTTTCTAAAAAATCATAAATAGTAAAGTTCGACAATTCAACAATTATGTTTTCATCAAAAATATTATATTTCACTTGAATTTTCTCTTCATTTGTGACCTTTAAAATAATTCGATTAACTTGGTTATATAATTCTAAACTATCATTTCTTGTTTTTGCACACTCGTGTTTATGTAGTTTTCCAAGTAGAATAATAGCATTTAAAATTTTAGTTATCATATTAATTTTCTAAAATCAAGTGTAAATTTAAGTTTCGTACGTAAATGCATTACAACGGTGAGTATAAGAAACGTAGGGCAGAGGGTAAGCTCTAACTTTACGTTTATAACTAAGCCAAATATAATGTTTTGTGTTTATCTTCGGTATTGAAACACCAAATTTTATATTTGGCGACACAGCGGATAAGCCCAAACCTTTCGAACAAACTTAGACCGCCCTATGTTTTTTTATATGGTGTTAGCAAATGTTTACAAGGAGTAATTAGATGTAAAGGCTTCAATAGTGAAATTATTTTCATTTGAACTTCTAGTAGAGAAAATACTTAAGCTCCCAGAATTATTAAACATACGATTATTTATAAAATTACCAATGCCGGAATTTGTTTCAACATAAAAACCTAAACCATTATTATTAGAATTATAATTTTTATAATCAATCTTATTATTTAAGACGAAAATGTTGTTATTTGAATTTAGTATGTTAAAATGACTGTCGTTAATATTATTCGATTTTATATTTAAATTATTGATGCTATTTAGACTCAATCCTCTTTCACAACCAATTTCAGAAGATGTGAAAATATTGTTTTCGATTATGAAATTCTCCTGCATATCAAAAGCAATAGGGGTAAAAATCCAGCTTCCTTCAGCATTGATATTGTTATCCCTTATTGTTAGGTTTTTTATTTCTGTATTCGTGCGACCTCCGAATTCTCGAATATAAATACCTGAACTTAAGGCTTGCCAAGAGTCTCTCCCTTTTAATTTGTAGGCCTCTAAAAGATTGTCAAGAATTTTTAAATTATTAATTTTTTGATTTGATCCGTCGGCTCTAACATGTATTGCACAATCTGCCTGTATCTTATTTTTATCAATACTCGCATTAAAGATATTGCGATTTATAAATATTCCATAGGAGCCATTTTCTCCATTAAGGTTTATAATATTGTTTGACACTGATGCAATATTAGTATTGTATAATGTAAGTCCTTGATTTATAGCATTAATCTCGTTTTTCCAAATTAAAACATTACTATTAGAATTTAAAATGTTGGAAAGGCTATTATTGATACTATTGGAATTTATATCTAGATTATTAATGTTTTTAAGCCCTAGCCCTCTTTCACAACCTATTTCAGAGGATGTAAAAAGATTATTTTCGATAGTGAATTTTCTTTGTGTATCTAAGGGTTCGGGAGTAAAAACCCAGCTTCCTTCGGCATCAATCTTATTGTCTCTTATTGTTAAGTCTTTTATTTCTGTATTTGTGTGACTTCCGTATTCTCGAATATAGATACCAGAACTAAAAGCTTGATAAGAATCCCTTCCATCTAATTTAAAGGTTTTTAAAACATTATCAATAATTTTAAAGTTATCAATTTTTTGATCAGAACCGTCAACTCTAAGATGTATTCCGCAATCAGCTTTAATTTTATTTTTATCAATAATGAAATTGGATACATTATGACTTAGATATATACCCGATGAGTTTTGATTCTCATCAAGGTTTATTATGTTATTTGATATTGTAACTTGATCGGTATTGTATAAGGAAATTCCTCGGTTTCTAACACTAAACGTATTTCCTACAATAGATAAATTATTACGATAAGAATGAGCATCTGTATAAATACCGTCGTAATGATTTTCAATAAAGCAATTTTCTATTTTAATATTTTGAATCTTAAAGTCAGGTAATTTTTGAGCTTCATCACCAAAATCTAAACCTGCTCCAGCTATGAATTTACAATTATCTATTAAGCAATTATTAACAGCAAAATTGATAGTACTACCTCTATCATTAAAATCAGAATCTTCTCTGATTACACTATTTAATAGAGTCACATCTGAGCAGTACCATGCATGAAGTGGAGTCCAAACAGATTCATTACTCGTTTTAAGATTATCTATTTTTATTCTATTACATCTGACAAACTCAATCCCCTCAACTCTTGATTTCTTAAATTCTACATTCTCAAATAAAATATCTTCAGAATCTAAAATACTAACAGCTCCAAAATCGCCAAGATTACTGTCGTTACCATTGCCAATCCAATTACTGGAGTTGTTATAAACACTTACATTTTTTATGGATAAATTGCTAACCTTTTCAAATCTAATTAAATTTGATACATGTTCATGGTCCGTTCCGAACGATTGACCATTTCCTAACCAATTTCCATCAAAACTTAATCCCTCAATTTCTATATTACTATTGCAAAAATCATTACAATTGTTGGTTATTGAGCTATTTGTAAAAATTGTTGTTGGATGAAGCGTAGCTCTGTTTTCAATAGTTCCAAGATTATTATCCACGACTACATCTAATGTAGGGTTGAGTGGTTTAGATAATAAGATTCCTTTACCAAATAATTTTGTATTATCAGGTATTAAGATTGTGGAGTCTATGAAATACGTACCTTTAGGAAAGTATATCTGTTTTTGACTATTAGAAAAAACAGAATTTATGGCATTTTGAATCAAAGAAGCATCACCAAGTGAACCGTCACCTTTAGCACCAAACCACTTGACATTAATAATATCATTTTCGCGAACTCTAAACCATTTTTTAGAGATGTCAAGTGAATTAAAAATCGTACCACCATTAGCAGGTAAATTTGTTGTTCTTAATTCAAAAGAACCACTTCTTTCATCTCCTGTCTTTAGGAATACAAATTCATTTCCTTGATAGTTTTCCAGCCCTTGAATACTATTTATTATGGATTGTGAGTTAACTATACCATAAAACAATATTAAAATAAAGTGTGGAAGATTTTTAATTGTAATTTTCATGAAGCTTTTTTTATAATATTTGCTAACGGTAAATATAACAAACGTTGTTGTCCCGAAGGGCAACTATGTTTTGTTATATAGTGTTATCACCTTTTTTTCTATTTCAGTTTTTAATTCAGTAAGAAATGGAGTGCTTTTAGAGTTAATTACGATTCCATTTGCTTTGTTACTTAAAAGTTCCGAAAAATAACTCTCATTAATATTTATTTCTACCACAGTTCCACTCTTAGCCAACACATTTTTAGCAATTACTTGTGGAAGAGTAGTCTCACCAGATGTTCCTAAAACAAATAATATCCCTGTTTCTTTTGAAATCCTTAGTACACTATCTTTTTTGAAAAACTTCTCATTGTAATATTCATCAAACCACAGTACGTGAGGTCTTAAATCTTCACCGCATTTCGGACATTTTAAAAATTCAATTTCAGATTCGGTCAGTTGATCTTTTTGCCTACCTTTTAATTTAATTCCATCTGGAAAAGGATATAGTTCATTGGAACATTCATCTCCACATCTCATAAAATCGTGATCACCGTGAATTAGATATGTTCTTTTATCAGAATTCCCTGCTTTTTTATGCAAGCTGTCTACATTTTGGGAAATCAAAGCAAAGTTGTCATTTAACAAAGATTCTATCTCTTTGAGCATAAAATGACTTTGGTTGGGTTTAGCAAATTTAGTTATAGATTTTCTATACAAATAGAATTTCAGTACTTCGTGAGAAGCTATATTAAAGAACCTTTTTGTACCAATTTCTTGGGCTTTGTAGTTTTTAGAACCAGATACCCAATAACCGTCTTCACCGCGAAAAGTTGGAATTCCACTTTCTGCAGAAATTCCAGCTCCTACAAGAAAAGAAATTTTCTTATCATTCTTTAAGCAGTATTCTATTCGATCTAAGATTCTTTTTTCAATCATTCAACTAATTGGTGATAACGTCTCGTATAAGAAACGTAGGGCAGGTGATAAGCGATACGTTTCGGATTGGTACTAAGCCAAATATAAATATT
>CANMML010000058.1 GCA_947499005.1 uncultured Aquimarina sp. | reverse complement strand
ACATAGGGTTTTGGTGCTTAATCGAAAAGTCTGTGTTTATTTGCAAAGTCGCCAACCATAAAATTTGGCGTTTATGACAAAAAAGATAAAAGCAAAATATTTATATTTGGCTTAATACCAATCCGAAATGTATCGCTTATCACCTGCCCTACGTTTCTTATACGAGACGTTAGCCACAATGCAAAAAACGACACCCTAAATGATATTAATAATTTTATTTTTAATTCTAGTCTTATTAATTTCTTATCCAATTATCTGTTATAAGATATTTAAAGCTTTTAGAAAAAAAGATAAGCGGAAATTTTATCGACTTTCTACGCTATTATTAATCCTGGTTTTGATTCCGGGTTTTTTTTTCAAAATTTTACCTGGTTCTGATTTCTTTTGGCAACCAGTAGAAAAGATTCAAGAAAAAAACTATAACGAGGAATTAACTGGATTCGAATTCAATGACGGAAAATTAATTTATGAATACGAAACTGAACGATTCTTTAATGGAGATGGATATTCTATTTGGATTTATGAACTTGACGAGAAAACTGCTGACTATTTTAAAAACCCAAATCCTAGCTTTTTTAAAGAATACCCAACAACTGATTTACGAAATCATTGGCAAACTGAATTTTGGAAAAAAACACCATTTGATAAAAAAGAAAAGAAGTTTTTAGATTTTGCCCATAGTTCATTAGATACTTTGGACTTTGAATTAGAAGACTTACTAAATGAAGAAGGAAATTATTACGGATACGAATATTACATACATAACTTCGGAGACAGAGAATTAGTTGGAGACATTGACTTTTATATCATTTGCCCAAACAGAAAAATAATGGTGAAAATTAATCATAATACTTAAAAAGCAAAGTGGCTAACAATGTATAAGAAAACATAGGGCTTTTGTGAATTAATTGAAAGGTCTGCATTTATTTACGAAGTCGCCAAATATAAAATTTGGGGTTTATGAGAAAAAAGATAAAAGCAAAATATTTATATTTGGCTTAGTACAAATCCGAAACGTATCGCTTATCACCCGCCCTACGTTTCTTATACGAGACGTTGCAAAACATTGCAGAAAATTCCTACAAAAAAGAATTACTCACATACAGTTACAATATTTGAAGTATTTAGTAGTTTAGATTTTAGCTAATTACAAAAAATGAGTGCACGAGCTGAACTCCATATAGATGGATATATATTCCCTTTAAAAAAATTTAGATGGGGATTTTCGCAGGGAACTAACTATGACGGTAATCCTTCAAACAAAATAAGGCAAAAGATGCTTTATCTTAGCTTAGATATGATTCGAGACGAATTATTTGAGGCTTGGGCATATGCAAATTTCATGAAGAAGGACTTCGAAATTCATATCATCCCTACTATTTTGGGTAGTGGTAGAACTAGAATTATCAGATGTTTCGAAGCTTTTTTAGTAGAATTCGAAACCGACTACCATCACCAAAGTAAAGAACAAACAACATATCATTGTAAAATAACTTGCGGACGTTACGAAACAAATACTTCGACAGCAGTATTTCGTGAAAATTGGGCACGAGAGCCTTTAGCTGTAAATACCTCTACTTACACAGAACAAGAAGATTATGAGTATAATTTTACTGAGTATTATTTTGAGGATATCAATGGCACCAAGGTTGAGCAAAATACAATAAAATATGAGCAAGAAGTTTACCTTGTAATTTTATCCCAAAATGCAGAAGGCAAAACAATTACACTAGACTTAGATGATAACAGGCTTGATTATGAATATCAAGGCAAGATGCTTAAAAATGATATTTTAAGTAATCTGAGAATTTCTACGGATACAATGAAAATAAAACTAAAAGCTAAAAAACAAAACTAAAATGGCTAGACTATATTTTGATGAAGACCCTAGCAAATTCCTAGATATCGTATTTCCTGAAATAATAAATGATGAAATTATTTTTGATGTTTATGATGATGTTGTAGGTATGACAATTACAAGCTGTGATACTAATAGTGGTTTTAGTACAAATGTTGAAGACAATAGGAAAGACTTAAGTGATTTTGATTTACAATCAGGAAAATATGATATAGAAATACATACAAATAGTGAAGGGTTAATAAATGAAACCATTGAAATTGCAGATTCTTATTATAAAATCATTTTTAATAAAATTGAGTTTGATTATGAGTTAATAAGAATAGACGACGAGAACAATCAAATCAATAATACAAATACAGAAAATTTAGCTGAAACATTTGTATCAACTGATCAAATAAAAATTGAATTCAATCAACTTAATGGTTGTAATTTAGAGTCTGACGGAAATTCGTTTGAAGACATTCATTGGAAAGTAAGAGGAGTAGCTGTCAACGATGGTAATCCTACTTCTAATTTTGATTGTAATAATTCCGTTTGTATGTTTATACCTAATCCAATTAATAGACCAATTAATGGTTCTAGACAACCTAATATTCCTATTAAATATGTAATAGAAACTCAAATATTAGGATTAAAGAAAGTTTTTGAATTAGAACAAGATGGCAAAGATGTACTTAGACAAGAGTACATTGATTATGGGACCAATTGGCAACCATCAAGGTTGGAAATTTTTGCAGATAATGGGATATGGAATACTGGAAATTACAGTCCAAATGAGGGTTTCAATACCAATTGGAGAAATTACCAATATAACTCAGGATATATTGCAGCTCAAGGAAATAATAGATTTCAAGAAATTTGGGATGAATTGGTAGAAAACTATGAAGCATTATGTACGGAAGCTGGAATTACCGATACAGATTTAAATGTTAATAGTTGTTATAGAAACCCTCAAAGAAATAGAGCTGTAGGTAGTGTATTAATAAACAGTAATCATACTAGAGGACATGCAATGGATGTCAAAATTTTAGGTATTAGGACTAGTCAAAAATGGATTTTGCTAAATGATGCAGCTGAACAAATAGATGGTGTTAATGGAATCTGTGAGCATAATGCAACACAAGTCACCTGTGGAGCTTCAAACCAAACACATGTACATTTAGCATGGTAAAAATAAAAAACATGAAAACTTTGTTATTAATCTCGATTATCGGATTTATAACCTGTTGCAAAGAAAGGCAATCTAATCAAAAAGGAGAGATAGTTTTAAATTCGCAATCTAATCAACCTAATTTAGAAGGTTTAAGTCCACAAATAATTGTTCAAAAAATATTTGGAAAGCATATAAGATTCATAAACAAAACTAAAGACTCGATCAACTTATTTAATACATACAATATAATGATTGAAAAAAATGACAACCCAATATATATCACTTTTGAAAAATGCTCTCCTTTTCTAAATAAAATCCAATTTGATAATAACTTTAAATTATTGGATACTACAGAATGGAATGAAGAAGCTCTTGTTCACAAACACTTCTTCTACAAAAAAGACAATTATATTTTTATAATTGACACTTTTGATGATAACGAACTTCCTGATGAAATAAAGTGTTTAAAGAATAATATGAGTACTATTGTTGAACAAATAAGAATTTACGATCACTCCGAATACTTGAAGTTTGCAAAAAAGTCACTTAGATCCAATTTTAGTCAAAAAGTTAAATGATAATCAAAACGTTTTGCAACACTGTATAAAAAACATAGAGCGGTCTAAGATTCTTTGAAAGGTTGGGACTAATCCGCTATGTCGCCAAATATAAAATTTGGTGTTTCAATATTGAAGATAAACACAAAACATTATATTTAGCTTAGTTATAAACGTGGAGTTAGTGCTAACCCTCTGCCCTACGTTTCTTATACTCACCGTTGTGGTGCATTTAA
Source organism: uncultured Aquimarina sp. (assembly GCA_947499005.1). Lineage (GTDB taxonomy): Bacteria > Bacteroidota > Bacteroidia > Flavobacteriales > Flavobacteriaceae > Aquimarina. The sequence goes on along the minus strand of CANMML010000058.1, from coordinate 1,666 downwards.
CAAAAACTCGAAAATGAAACGAATATTAACATTTATATTTTTAGTAAGTCTGACTTTTTCAGCATTTGCGACTGGACAAGAAACAGACTTATTAATAATTGAAAACGATACGATTTATCTAAAAACGTTTCCTTTAGAAAAATTAGAATTAGAAAAGCGACCATTCGGAAATACAAGAGCGACAGCACCAAGCACAGCGTGTTGGAGAGGATATCGAGCAATTTGGAGAATAATAGACAATAAACTGTATCTTGAAAAAATAGTTCGCTGTAATTCTGACCGAGTAAATGGAGAACAAAATATTATGGAATTGTTTAATGACAATGAAATTGATTTTGAAGAAAGTAACGGAATGATACTCGCTAATTGGGTTACGCAGGACTTATATAAAATGAATTTTTCTATCGCAAATTATTATAAGGACAAAATATATCTTTATGACGGTTGGAATGAGAAGAAAAAAAATAAAGACAAAAATTTGAGATTTAAAATAGAAAACGGCGAAATAAAATTAAACCGACTAAAAGAATAAAAAACGACACCACAACACGGTATAAAAAACATAGGGCGATTTATGGCTCTTCGAAAGCTTGAGTTTTCTCTCTAGGTCGCCAAATATAAAATTTGGCATTTACAAAAAATGATAAAAGCAAAATATTTATATTTGGCTTAGTATCAAATCGAAGTGTATTGCTTATCACCTGCCCTACGATTTCTTATACTTAACGTTACCACCAATTTGAATGAAAAAAATATTAGCCATTGTATTTTCTCTATCTATTTTAATTAGCTGTGATTTTATAAGTAACACCTTAACTTATGAGAATACGACTCAGAGTTTTATTGATACTTTATTAAAAGAAGAATATGATAAAAGTCTTGAGTTTATGTCTTTGGAAAACGAAGCATTCAACAAGAGTAATGTTGATTCTTTAAAATTAGGATTAGCTACATTTCGCAAAATTATTGATAGTAATTTTGGAGATGAATTAAACTATAAATTCATTACAGCCAATAAAACTTTTTCAACAGTAGAGGGTGAAAGTACTGCACCCAATACCACTAAGGCACAAGTTGAATTTTCAAATAATCAAGAATTTGGTGTACTAGAAATTACGTTTGATGATAGTAACAATAAGATACTATACATAAGAACACTTGATATTAAAGAAAAGATACCTAATATGACTCTTTTTTGGGCATTTGGTATTTTAGCTTTGTTTATTCCAATTTTTAATATTTGGGTAATCAGAAAGATTAAGAAAAGTGACTTACAAAAAAAATGGATAAAATATATAACGGTTATATTCCTTAATGTACCTGCTGTTAGCTTTTCAGCAATTAATGGTCTTTCCGTAAGTTTATTGAGCTTTCAAATTTTATTTGGTATAAGCTTTTCATATATGGGATACTTAAATTCAATATGGTCTTTTGGTCTACCATTAGGAGGAATATACTGGTTATGGAAACTACATAAAAAAGGAAAAGAAAATAGTGACTCTGTAATAGTGGATGAAATGCAAAATACCGAATAAAAAGGTGGTAACATTATATATACATCATGCGACGTAATCTTTTTGAGCTAATGCATGGTTTCTTTTTGCTAAGCCGTGCATATAATTTTGATTAGTCGCTGGTTTGAATTAAGTTAGCGTCAAACAAAAAG
>CANMML010000057.1 GCA_947499005.1 uncultured Aquimarina sp. | reverse complement strand
TTCTGGATTGGACTCCAAAAATTCGCCTCAATAATGCAAGGCTGGTTGCTTTTTAAAGATGTGTCCAGACGGTAGTATTTTTGAGAGGTGTGTATTACTATTTATTAGTAAAAAGATTTGGAGGAGTGCCTTTAAAGGTTAGCTTTTCTGATGCCCAAACTGATGAACCTAGAAGTACAATTGATCAAACCTACGAGCAAACAATTGAGGACTTTCAAAGAGCAACACAGTTACTATATCCAAAAGGGACAACGGAGCCAGGTAGAGCAACAAGAGGGGCTGCTTATGCAATGCTAGGGAAAGTATATTTACATAGAGAAATGTACAATGAAGCGCAGGCAGCTTTAGCAAGTGTAACAGATTATTCTTTATTGCCTTTGGAAGAATATGAAGATAATTTCAATGAAGGAGGAGAATTAAATGACGAATCCTTATTTGAAGTAGCCTACACAGGAGAATTTGGAACAGAAACAGAGCGTTGGGCGCAAACGGGTATAGGTCTTTCCGAACAGACTTTTCATGCACAAGATTATACGGGGTGGGGAAATTTGAGGCCTTCATTTAAATTAGAACAAGAGTTCGAAAATGACGACCCAAGAAGAGAAATAGCTTATATCAAAGATGGAGAAACGCATGGTCCAAACGATGAATTTGTACATACTAATGGACTTAAATGGTTGAAGTTTTCTCAATTATATGAGCAAGAAAAAGTAGAAGAGAATAGTGGGATCAATGTGAGATTTTTAAGATATGCAGATGTCGTATTGATGCAAGCTGAGGTAGAACTTTTCTTAGGAAATGATGCAGATGCGATTAATTTCTTAAACCAGATTAGAGATAGAGTAAGATTACCTCAATACGGGACTCCAGAGATGGATAGTAGAGGGTTTTCTGTAGCTACTGAAGAAGGAATATTTAAAGCCATTAGGCACGAACGCCTCGTCGAATTATGTGGTGAACAGCACCGATTTGATGATTTAGTTCGCTGGGATAGAGATGGTCAAGAGTTATCGGTTTTTCCAGATGTCAATTTCGAGAATACGGATTTGTCTTTACGAAGAGCTAGAAATTATAATCCAGATATTCATCGTGTTATGCCAATACCCCAAAACGAATTAGATAGTAATAGCGCTATATCATCCGATGACCAGAACCCTGGGTATTAGATGTAGTTTTTTCCATTCATAAATTGTTACTAAATGAGTGGGGAATCGTTCTCCACTCATTTTTAAAAGAGATGATTACAGTAGTTATTCATATCTTTTTATGAAAGAAAAAACGAGAGTAAGATATGAACAATAATTGTCTAACATTAATAGTACTGATATGTTGTTTGATTTCATGTAAGAAGAAATCAATCGATGAAAAAACAGCGCAATATGAGCATCGTATTTTTTCAAAGTTAGAAAGTGATCAAACAGGATTAACATTTGAAAATACACTAGCTGAAAACGATACACTCAACTATTTTACTTACCCGTACATATATATGGGGGGTGGTATCGCTTCAGGAGATCTTAATAATGATGGTTTGGTAGATCTTTTCTTTACAGGGAATATGGTGTCTAATAAATTATATATAAATAAAGGGAATCTAAAATTCGAAGATATTACCACTGCTGCAAAAGTAGGGGGAGATCAGCGCTGGTATACAGGTACTACTATGGTAGATGTTAATAGCGATGGATTGTTAGATATTTATTGCTTGGTATCTGGCCTTTTTGGTAATAAGGAAAATGAGCTTTATATAAATAATGGGGATGGGACTTTCAAAGAAAGTGCTAAAGAATATGGTCTAAACGATGCAGGAAATAGTGTCGATGCGACTTTTTTTGATGCTGATAATGATGGGGATTTAGATGTTTATGTAGCCAATTACCCAATTACTCCTTTTCAATACAATAGTTATCAGTACAAGATGCGAATGGAACATGTGACTGATACTCAAACAGATCATTTGTATAGAAATGATAACGGCAGATTTACTAAGATAACAGATAAAGCAGGTGTTAAAAGATATAGTCTTTCGCTGAGTGTTACGGCATCGGATCTTAATAATGATGGTTGGGTAGATCTTTATGTTTCTAATGATTTTAGTACACCAGATTGTTTATATATCAATCAAAAGGATGGAACATTCAAAGATGAAGTAAAGAAAGCTACAGCACATACTTCATTCTATGGTATGGGAGTAGATATTGCAGATTTTAATAATGATGGTTTGTTAGATATCATTCAGATGGATATGGATGCTGCAAGTAATCGAAGATCAAAAGCCAATATGGCGAGCATGAATCCCGAATTATTTGAAAATATTGAACGTGTAGGATTTCAATATCAATATATGCAAAACACATTGCAGTTAAATACTGGAATATTACAAGATGGAGTTCCAACGTTGAAAGATATTTCTCGTCTTTCAGGAGTGTCATCAACCGATTGGAGTTGGGCTCCATTGCTTGCAGATTTTGATAATGATGGATACAAAGATTTATTTATCTCTAATGGTACTCGAAGAGAAATTAATAATAAAGATTATTTCGCAGGGTTAAAAGGAGAAAAAAAGCATAAGGATAGCTTATTGAACAAGACATTGCGTATTCCTTCAGAGCCTATTGATAATTACATGTTTAAAAACAATGCCGATCTAACATTTACAAAAGTCAATAAGGATTGGGGTATAGAAGAAAAAGGATTTTCGAATGGAGCTATCTATGCCGATTTAGACAATGATGGGGATTTGGAAGTGATTACAAATAATATAGATAGCCCTGTTTCTGTATTTGAAAATAAAAGTGCTGATATAAATAATTATGTTGCTATTCTTTTGAAAGGGACGGAGAATAACAGAAGTGGATTAGGAACAAAAGTATCTGTATATGCCAATGGTCATCAACAATTTCAAGAATTAACGGTAAGTCGTGGTTTTCAGTCTTCGGTAGAAGCTAAACTTCATTTTGGCGTAGGAAAAGCGGAAGAGGTAGATAGTATTTTAGTGACATGGCCAAACCAAAAAGTTGAAAAAATAGTTGATGTAAAATCAAATTCGTTACTAATCTTTTCTATCGAGAATGGAAGTTTAGAACAACAGGTAGTATCTAATAAAAGTACGCTATTTGAGAGCTTTAAAGATACGCTTGCCATTTATAAGCATAAAGAAAACCCATATGACGATTTCAAAAAAGAAATCTTATTACCTCACAAGACCTCTAGATTTGGGCCAGGTTTAGCAGTAGGTGATTTAAATGGAGACGGTCTTGATGATTTTTATATAGGGGCTGCAACAAGGTTTCCAGGAGGCATGTACTTCCAAAATAGTGACGGAACTTTCGATCAGCAAAAAACGAAAATACTGATCGAAGATCGAAATCATGAAGATATGGGGGCATTGATTTTCGATGCAGATAATGATGGAGATAATGATTTATACATTGTAAGCGGAGGTAATGAGTTCAAGCCTAATTCACCAATGCTTCAGGATCGCTTGTACATTAATACAGGGAAAGGAAAATTTGTGAAAGGAAACAATGTATTACCCAATATAAAAACCAGTGGTCAACGGGTGTATGCTTGTGATTTTGATAATGATGGTGATCAAGATTTATTTGTTGGAGGTCGGTTAGTACCACAAAATTATCCTGCACCAGCCAATAGCTATTTATTAGAAAACAAGAGTACACCAGGGAAACCATTTTTTCAAAATAGTACACGAAAGGTAGCACCTAGTTTTCAGAAATTAGGGATGGTGACTGCCGCGCAGTGGTTAGATTATGATAATGATGGATGGAAAGATCTAGCAATTACAGGAGAATGGATGAATCTAAGGTTGTTTAAAAATAACCAAGGGACACTAAAAGAAGTAACAGATGAGGTTGGTTTATCTCATACTACAGGATGGTGGTTTAGTTTGGTTGCAAAAGATATTGATGGAGATGGAGATCAAGATTTGATTGCAGGAAATCTAGGTGAAAATTATAAATATAAAGCCAGCGAGAAAGCAACGTTTGATATTTATTTCAATGACTTTGATGGAAATAACAAAAAAGACATTGTCTTAAGTTATTATAACGAAGGCAAGCAGTTTCCTGTTCGAGGTCGAGAATGTACATCGCAGCAAATGCCAAACATCAAAAAGAAGTTTAAGGATTACGATAGTTTTTCAACAGCCACACTCTTAGATGTATATGACAAAAAGAAATTAAGTAAGGCAATACATTACCAAGTAAATTCTTTTAAGAGTGCCATATTTTATAATGAGAAAGGCAAATTTAATCGTAAAGACTTGCCTATAGAAGCTCAGGTTGCTCCTGTAAATCAAATACTCGTCGATGATTTCGATAAAGATGGCTATCAAGACATCGTATTGGCGGGGAATCTTTTTGCTTCAGAGGTAGAAACTCCACGAGCAGATGCAGGTGTAGGAGTATTTCTTAAAAAAGATAAAGAGGGAAAGTTTACAGCTAAATCTCCACGATCATCGGGTTTATTCATTGATGGAGATGTTAAGGATTTAGCTAAAATAACAGTAAAGGGTAAGAGGTATATGTTGGTTGCCAATAATAATGACTTCTTAAGATTTATAAAAATAAATACACAATAAATAGATTTTAAAATAAATAAGACAATGATAAAATTGATGAGTTTGGTGATTACTTTACTAGGGAATACGATAATGTTCTCGGGATGTAATGAGAATAATGGAGGTGGAAATAAAAGTAATTCGGCAGCATCAAAAGTTTCTAAAGAAGAAATACATGTAGAGGGCAAAAGTGATAAAGGTTTTCAATTAATTTTTGAAGAGAATTTTGATAAAAATCTATCTAAATGGAATATTTGGGAAGGAGGCGCTTTCAATGAAGAGATTCAATTATATCGTTCGGAACAATTAGCAGTTCATGGAGGGATATTGACTATAAAAACGAAAAGACAAGATATTTCGGGGCCAAAAACTCCATTTGATAATACAACAAAAGAATTTTCGTATGTCTCAGGACGTATTGAATCGAAACAACATTTTGGCCCTAAAAATATAGAGGGAGAACGTGTTTACAAAATAGCTACTCGTATGAAATTGCCGAAAGGTTTAGGGATGTGGCCAGCATTTTGGTTGTTTGCTGATCCATGGCCAACATTTGGAGAAATAGACATTTTAGAGGCTAGGGGGAATGAACAAAATAGTTTTCAATCGAACCTTTTTTATGGGCCAAATCCAGGGCAAAATGTACTACAAGAGAGCTTTACAAAAAAAGTATACAAAGGCTCTAAAGACTTAACAGATAACTTTCATGTGTTCGAGCTTATTTGGGAACAAGACCGATTAGAAATTTTACTAGATGGCAAAAGAGTTATTAGATATAAAGCAGACTTTAAAAACAAAATAGATAAAATGTTTGGAGGAGATATGAAAATTGTTCTTAATACTGCCGTAGGAGGAATGTTTTTTCCTAATACGAATGTTAATGAATATATAGATGAAGCAGAAATGCAAGTAGACTGGGTAAAAGTCTATAAAAAATAGAAAGCTAATATCTCTAGCTAAATATAGGATTAAGTATACTGTGAGATCAATTACAGCCTTAAGAACACTCAATAACTATTGAATGTAAAGGAACTTATATGGAATCAATTAAGTCTTAGATCTAAATTAAAGCTAAGATGTATCAAAGTCTTTGCTAGAAAAATTATATATCGAGCACATTTTTAAATAACACACAACTATTGAATTAATGACTTTAAGAATTATGAAATTTTAAACCCGAATTATGCATTAGAATATGTAAAAGGAGGGCTTAAATTTTTGATTTGAGAGAAAAGTCCATCCATCC
>CANMML010000056.1 GCA_947499005.1 uncultured Aquimarina sp. | reverse complement strand
GATCCTATAAAGCAGCCAGTATTAACAATCAATTACGAAGAATAAAAACCTACTTCGATTATTTAGTGGAAATACAAGTACGTAATGACAATCCACTCGAAGATGTAAAAGTAAAAGGTATCAAACATAAAGTACTTGCTAATATTTTAAGTGAAGATGAATTAGAAGATCTGTATTATAGTTACGAAACCGAAGAAGTACACAGGGACGTATATGTAAAAGCTTGTGCAAAAAGAAATAAAGTTATTACAGGGCTTATTGTTTATCAAGGATTAGACAAAGCCAGTTTAACCGCATTACTTTTAGAACACGTACAACCTTATAAAGGGAAAATCTATATTCCATCTACCAAAAACAATAACAGTAGAACTTTAGAATTAAAACCCTGGCAAGTGATAGAACTCTTGGAGTACATCAATGAAGTACGTCCTATGATCCAAAAACGTGTAAGAACCAATGATGATCAACTCTTCCCAATCAAAGCAGATTTTAAAACTATTTTACTCAAAATCAATAGAGAACTTAAAACGATTAATGCAAAAGTTACGAATGTTGGTCATGTTAGAACCTCAGTAATTAGTAATTGGATCAAACGCTACAACATAAGAAAAGTGCAAGAAATGTGTGGACACAAATACATTGGTTCTACCGAGAAATACAAACAAGACAATATTGAAAATCTACAGGAAGCTATTAATATGTTCCATCCGATAAATTGATTTAACATTTATAATAAACCAATACCTTTGTGTTATGAGCATTACCAAAAACGAAGAGTACTTAAGTTTCTTTACAGAGATTAAAGATCAAGTGTATCAATCACAGTATAAAGCTTTAAAGCAGGTAAATCAAGAGCTTATTACTTTATACTGGGGTGTAGGAAAAGCTATTGTTAATCGTCAAGAACAATTTGGCTGGGGAAAATCTGTAGTTGAATCTTTATCTAATGATTTACAAAAAGAGTTTGTTGGAGTTAAAGGTTTTTCTGTAGATAATCTATGGCGTATGCGCAAATTTTACTTGGGTTATAAAGAAAACGAAAAACTTGCACCAATGGTGCAAGAAATAGGATGGAGTCATAATATCTTGATATTAGAGAAATGTAAAGACGATTTAGAACGTGAATTTTATATTCGAATGACAAGGAAGTATGGCTGGACAAAAAATGTGTTAATCCACCAAATAGAAGGGAGAGCTTATGAACGTTTTTTGTTGAACCAAACCAACTTTGATCGTGCTTTAGAAGAAAAATATAGGCATCAAGCCAAGTTAGCTGTAAAAGATAGTTATAGCTTTGATTTTTTAGAGATGAGTGAAGATTATGGAGAACGCGAGATGGAACTCGAACTCATTAAAAATATAAGGTCTTTTCTAATGGAGATGGGAGCAGACTTTGCTTTTATTGGTAATCAATATAAACTCATTGTTGGAAAAGAAGAATTTTATATAGACATCTTATTATATCATAGGCGATTAAAGTCGTTAGTTGCTATAGAGTTGAAAACCACAAAATTTAAACCTGAATATGCTGGAAAGCTTCAATTTTATCTAACAGCATTAAATGAAACTATCAAAACAGAAGAAGAAAACCCATCCATAGGTATTATTATTTGTAAAGGAAAGGATAGAACTACTGTAGAATACGCTTTAAAAGATATGAACAGCCCTATGGGAGTTGCTAGTTATACATTAAAAGATCATTTACCAGAGGATATGCATGGATTACTCCCTTCCTCTGAAGAAATTGCTGCTCATTTAGAAAAGTACATTAAATAACCAAGTGTCTCGGCTATTGCCTCGGCATTTAATAATCATGTCCTACTCACTATCGTTCGAGCGGTCATTCATCTATCAAAGGTCTCGTCGTCACCCCACCAATGCCAATACTTTTTTACGTTCCTATCGTCACTAAAAAAAAGATATTGACCCAGCCGCCTAGTTCCTCCTCGGCGTGTTCTCGGTCTTGACCTTTGTCACGATTGGTTGAATCAACAATACGCGCCAAAGTACAATCCCTACACACTTCATGGGCTCCACCGCTGGACTCACTCAGACGTATCAAAGATTTTTATCATTCAGTTGAAAAAAGAAAAAACCTTTGCTACTCACGTGTATGCATGCCCTGAGTCGGGCAAATGCATCCACGGCTTCGATCGTATTACGCTGTGGTGTCGCTCCGCTGTTCCGCTAAAAAGCGGCTTATTGAATTATACTTCATACGCCAGTATAAGGCTTGCATTTTATGGGTGCGGCGTCTACGACAGCCACCACACCCACAAAACGCGCATCCTAAAGCCATAGATCAATAGCCCAGACCTTAGCTACAAAACGAATCCGGAACAGTTCAAAAAGTAAAAGAACTAAGTAGGTGGCTGCAGCAGCTGGGTTGTTTTGCTTTTTGAATTGCACCAACTGTAAGGCGGTAGGTCTATGCTCGGAATGGGAGTCGAACCTAGGGGCTCAATAAATATGTGTCTTTAGTTTGATTCCCTCCGACTCTACAAGACATCCTGAACCACAGTCAGTAGATCTTCTTGGGTGTTCGGGATGTAGCTTAATCCAGTTAAATTAAATATCTTTAAATTTAGGATCGTTGGTTCGAATCCAGTCTCCACGACACGTTGGACTTAAAATCCTATACCCTCTGGATTCATAACCCAGAGGTCACGGGTTCAATTCCCGTTCTCGCTACATAAAGTATCTGTCTTCTAAGTAGACGGTCGCAAGTTTGAATCCTGCCGAGGTCTCTCCGGGGGTTCGAATCCCTCTTTCACCGCAATATTTGTTCGATTCTAAATGGGAATCGAACTTAAAACACTAAACATTTTATTATCAAAAATCTATCAATTATTACAAATTCTTTTTTCCTGTATTTTTCCATAATCTAACAAAAAGCGTTGGGGCGGGGCTATTTTGCATAACGTCAGTTATAGTGCCTGATAAGAGCGCTATAACTATGCGTTATGTTAACATAGCTTTGGTGATGCGGCTGGGAGGGCAAGGGCTTTTTTACTACATTTATAAACGGAAACGATAGGTGATAGAAAGAACGTTCATTTTTATTTTTAGAGGAAGGTACACCATCAAAAAAAAGGTAACCGATGTGATTTTTTTACGTAAACGTATTTGATTATGTTTACCAGTATAAGGATCATTTAGGGAACATAAGGCTCTCGTACAGTGATGCTAACGGTGATGGTCAGGTAGCTGTTAGTGAGATTAGGGAGGAGAAAAACTATTATCCTTTTGGACTTACTCATAAAGGGTATAACTCCACAATACGAGGTAGAAAACATAACTACGGATACAGCGGAAAAGAGGAAAATGACGAACTCGGCTTAGAGTGGTTGGACTTCTCTGCTCGTAATTATGATCCTGCGTTAGGTAGATGGATGAATATAGATCCACTAGCAGATCAAATGCGTAGACACTCTCCGTATAATTATGCTTTTGATAATCCAATAGCGTTTACAGATCCCGATGGAATGGCGCCGATGTATTTCTTTGGGGCAACAACAGGTACAGGAACTGATAATAGTTCTTATGGATCTTCGGGGGGAGTAGCAAGTTTTAGTGGAGGGCAATTTGACTCTGCTGGGTCTCCTAGCGATCAAGGAAAGCCACCTATTAAAGATTCCTTTATTAAAGAACAAAGAGATTTTCAAGCAAGTATTCGAGCAAAAATTAGTGCAATGTCGATTAATAATCGTGCATTAAGGAAAAAGGAAGGGATTAGAAGTGGTAAAGGTTTATCATTTGGTCAGGTACAATTAGCAATGGATGGTATTGGTGCTTCTGAAATACCTGTAGTTTCTCAAGTAGCAGATATTGCTAGTGCAGGAATGTCTGTCTATAAAGGAGACTGGTGGGGTGTTGGATTAAGTGTTGGTGGATTACTACCTATAGGCCTTTCTCAACTTAAAGCTACTAGATCTGGAGCTAAAGTTATAAAATCAGCAACAAAAAAAGGATTAACAAAAACAGATTTCCTATTTTCAGACAGAGGGCAAGCTATGAATTGGGTCAGACAACAACTTGGACACAATACTACAAAAATGTATGATAGTTCAGGTAAGTTAATCGGTTTAAAAAACGGAAAGGGAAGCTCTGTCTATTGGGGACATGGAGATTGGGGCAAAGGTTTAGGATCAAGTACTTTCCCTCATTTAAATTATAATTTTGGAAAAACAAAAGGACATCTTTTTCTTGAAAATAAAATTCAAAATAGAGGTATGATGAAATCTTTTAATTCATATTTTGGTCTATGAAAACTTTTAACGAAATAATACAGAAGAGTAGTGACTCATATTTAGAGTCATGTATCTATAAAGATAACAGAGTCTTATTAAGAGTTAATTTGGATGAAATAGATAAGTTAGTTGAATTGTCTATAAACACAAATCACTTATTTTTAAATATTCCTGAGAGTACCGAAATTCCTTATAGAACTTGCTTTTTTGAGCTTTTAGAACTTAAAAATATCCTTAAGGTAAGTAATGGTATTTATTCTCCTGCAAGTAATTTTGGTGATTTTATGAAAGAGAAACGAGATAATCTAAATTTAGCTTATGGTTTAAGATCAAGTCAGTTTAAATTTTTATTTTCATTAATAGGTAGTGAAAAACTAGTTTCATTTGTTATATCGGACATAAGCGATATTGAATTCAAATTTTATCCCAGCTCCGCAAAGAGTAACTAAAAATAAAAGCTTTACAAATGTCTTCTGACTTTGCATTTGCTTCACTAAAAGAAAGTATAGCCATTTCTAGCATTTATGATGTTAGAAGTGGTTTTTTGTTTTAAATGCTTTTAAGTTTAGCTGCTTTTACGAGATTATCAATCAAATAAAAAATATGTTCTTGATCTTTTTGAGGTAAATGTTCAATATCATCGATACGTTTTAAAACCTCTTTGTTATATGACGAAAGTTGTCCTTCTCCTACCAAGAAGTCAATAGAAACATTAAATGTATTAGCAATCTTCAATAAAATATCTACTGAAGGTGTATTCTCATTACGCTCATAATTACCAATGATCGTTCGAGAAACACTTACTTTTTTAGCTAACTCACTTTGAGACAAGTTAAGCTTCTTTCTAAGGCTAATAATCTTACTTCCGATGTCCAACATAGTTATCTAAAATCAATCATTTACATCATTATTAAGCAATATTAGTCAATTTATTTTGGCAAAAGAAATACTACTTTGGTTGTGTATTGAAAAGGAAAGTGTACATTTGTCAAGAACCTTTGACAAATAAAAATTTTAAACTTTTTTACAAAATGGATCTCCAACAGCTAAAATCAAGTGTAAACATCATCGATATTGCTAGAGAATTAGGTCTACAACTAGATCGAAATAAGAAATGTCTGTGTCCATTCCATAAAGAAAAGACGGCAAGTTTACAGTTTAGTGAGGAAAAACAGATCGCAACGTGCTTTAGTGCGAACTGCGATGCTGGTACAATGGACGTGATTGATCTAGTAAAAAAGTTCTACAGTTGGGATCTTACTAAAGCAGTTGAATGGTTAAATCAATATGCAAATATTGTAGAAGCTCCTAAAACACAGATCCAACCTACAGCAATTAACTATCCTGAAATCTTCGAAACCTTATCTCAAAAGTTAAAAAGAAGTACGAAAGCCAAAGGCTATTTAGAGTACAGATACCTAGATCACAGTAAAATGGAAGCAGGATATAATCCTGGTAAGAGCTTCGATAAATTGAAGTACTGCGTAGTGTTCCCCCTTAAGAATGAGAAAGACGAGATCGTAAGTTTTTACGGTCGCAGCATTTTGCCCCAAGCGAAAGCGAAACACTTTTACACTACAAATCGAAAAGGATTGTATCCTTGTTATCCTCCTACAGAAACCCAACAACTGATTTTAACTGAATGTATTATTGATGCAGAAACGTTAAAACAACATTTTGTTTTTTCATTAGACACTTCGGCTTCTCTCAGTGCAGGCAAAGCAGCTGTACTAGCCTTGTATGGGACTAATGGTCTAACCTCAGAACATACTGCAGCCATCAAAGAATTAAAAAACCTTCAGGAGATTACCTTGTGGATGGACGGTGATCAAGCAGGAAAAGCAGCATCGAAAAAATATGCATCTGAGTTACA
>CANMML010000055.1 GCA_947499005.1 uncultured Aquimarina sp. | reverse complement strand
AACGATTTTAAACTTGCAAAACTCCTTAAGATTTATGCCCTTACCTTTGTAGCGACACAGGGCGGATTACCTTTAACAATCGAATAACACACATTAATGTGTGTTATTCCCATTATAAATTATATAATCGTAGACTGTCCCAAGTAAATATTCTGAATATTAAAATTCGTCATATCGGGGTTCAGAATATAATCTGCGATAAAGTCACCTACTTTTTCTGTACTCAAAGGTTTCTCTTTGTTCAAATCCTCTGTTGTAAGATCTAGTTCCATGGCTTTGGTTACAGAGCGTTTTATAGCATTAGCTTCTTCTTGAAGGTTGAAGTGTTCCAATAACATTACAGCAGAAAGTATGGCACCTACAGGATTGGCAATTCCTTTATTCGTAGCCACAGGATAAGAACCATGAATAGGTTCAAACAAACTATACTTTTTACCCAAAGAAGCCGAAGCCATAATTCCTTTAGATCCTACTAAAGCACTCGCTTCTTCCGAGATAAAATCTCCAATAAGATTGGCGGTTAGAATCACATCAAAACTCTTAGGGTTTAGGATCACCTTTGCAGCTGCTTGATCTACATACATCAATTCGACATTCACCGAAGGGTATTCTTCGGACATTTCGATGACGGTACGCTTCCATAGGCGAGAGGTTTCCAGTACATTCGACTTATCGATAAGGGTAAGCTTCTTTTTACGTTTTTCTGCAGCTTTAAAAGCAAGATGTGCGATTCGCTTTATTTCATCAATATGATAGATGCATTCATCAAAAGCGACTTTTCCATCTTCTTTTGTTCCTTTTTCACCATAAAATAGACCAGCGGTGAGTTCTCTGAAAATTAAAATATTAGTACCTCTAGCATTTTCAGGCTTTAAAGGAGAGTTATTTAAAAGATAATTATAGACAATAACAGGTCTAATATTGGCATAAAGCTCTAGCTCTTTACGAATCCCTAATAAACCTTGTTCTGGGTAAACATTTGTATGCGGATCATTATCAAATTTTGGATCTCCAATAGCACCAAATAATACGGTGTCACATTTTTTACAAGTGTCAATGGTAGCTTGTGGTAGGGGAGTACCTTCTTTTTCGATGGCAGTAGCTCCTACTAAAGCTTCATGAAAATAAAAGTCGTGGTTATAAAATTCTGCTACAGCCTTTAGTGCCTTCACAGATTGTTCTGTAACTTCTGGTCCAATTCCATCACCTGACAATACAGCGATATCTAACTTCATAATACAATTCTTTACCTATCATGAAATTAGTTTTTTCCTACAAAACCCAAAAGAAAAAAGCATAGATTATTCATCTATGCTTTTAAAAGTCTTTATTTATAATGATATCAAATACTAAGCGTAATTTTTCATGATTTCATGAATGTCTTCATCGATTACTTCTTTTTTACGATCAGCATAGTTTAAAAATTCTTTGTAGACGTCGTCTAATTGTAATTTTGTTAACTCATAACCCACCTTTTTAGCACGATATGCCAAAGCTGCACGACCACTACGAGCCGTTAGTACGATTGCAGACTCGGTAACACCAACTTCAGCAGGGTCGATAATTTCGTAAGTTTCACGATTTTTAATCACTCCATCTTGGTGAATTCCCGAGCTATGTGCAAAAGCATTAGATCCTACAATGGCTTTGTTGGGCTGTACAGGCATTCCCATACTTTCCGAAACCATACGACTAGTATCGTATAATAATTTCGTATTGATATCAGTATTCAAGTTTAAATATGGGTGTTGTTTCAATATCATAACTACCTCTTCAAGAGAAGTATTTCCTGCACGTTCACCGATTCCATTGATAGTACACTCAATTTGTCTAGCACCATTAATTACACCAGAAATAGAATTTGCTGTAGCCAAACCAAGATCATTGTGACAATGACAAGATAAAATTACATTATGGATTCCTTTTACATTTTCCTTTAAGTATTTAATTTTAGCTCCGTACTCTTCAGGTAGACAATATCCTGTAGTATCAGGAATATTTAATACCGTAGCACCTGCAGCAATCATAGCTTCGCAAACTTGTGCTAAGAATACGTTATCTGTACGCCCTGCATCTTCTGCATAAAACTCTATATCTTCTACAAAGCTTTTTGCATATTTTACAGCAGCAACTCCTCGTTCGATAATTTTCTCACGAGTTGTTTTAAATTTATGTTGTATATGAGAATCCGAGGTACCAATACCAGTATGAATACGAGGTCTTATGGCATATTTTAAAGCTTCGGCAGCAACTTTAATATCATTTTCAACAGCTCTAGTTAAACCACAAACCGTTGCATTTTTTACAATTTTTGTAATCTCAGTTACCGAGTTAAAGTCTCCAGGACTCGAAACAGGGAAACCAGCTTCGATAATGTCAACGCCTAAAAGATCTAAGCGTTCTGCAATAATTAATTTTTGCTCAGTGTTCAATTTACATCCAGGGACTTGCTCTCCGTCTCTTAATGTAGTATCAAATATTTGGACTTTATTATCGCTCATTACTTGTGTTGACTTTTAATAGTAGTATCAAATGTATATTTTTATAGTCTTAAAGCTACCTTGTGTCATTAGATTGTTACAACGGTTAGTTTTTTTATAATCATCCGAACCCCTTGTAAACAAAGGGATTTAAAGTTTTTTTCTTACAATGACTAATGAGGTAAAAGACCCACTTTTTATACTGGTAAAATCGCTGACAAAGTCAGAAAAGCGTCAGTTTAAAGTATATGTGGGAAGATTAGGGGGAAATAATGATTCGAAATTTTTAGCATTATTCAATTATATGGATAAGGCCGAAAAGTTTGATGAAGTTGCCGTAGTACAAAAAGGGATTGTGACAAAACAACAATTATCGAACCTCAAGGCACATCTATATAAACAGATTTTAACAAGTTTACGTTTAAATCCTGTACACAAAAACGTACGCATTAAAATTCGTGAGCAAATTGATTTTGCAGCTATATTATATCATAAAGGACTTTATAAACAGAGCCTTAAAATTTTAGATAAGGCCAAACTGATAGCGATTTCTAATGAAGAAAATAATATGGCATATGAAATCGTGGAATTTGAAAAATTGATCGAAACACAGTACATAACACGAAGTATTTCTAGTCGTGCAGATCAATTAGCAGTTCAGGCCAAAGAGCTTAGTATGAAAAATGTAATCGCTAGTCGATTGTCTAATTTATCATTGCAGCTATATGGGTTAATGCTGAAAACAGGTTATGCGAAAAATGAAAAAGAACACGAATATCTAAAGAATTATTTCGAAGGAAGATTGCCCAGTTTTGATTGGGAATTATTAGGGTTTAGAGAGAAGCTATGGCTATATAAATCGCATTTGTGGTATAGTTTTATGACTCAAGATTTTTTAGGAGCCTATAAATATGCTTCTAAATGGGTAGATCTCTTTTTAGAAGACCCAAAAATGATAGAAGTCAACCCCGTGTTCTTTTTAAAGGGGAATAATTACCTTATGGAAACCCTGTTTTTAATTAAAGACCACTCCAAGCTTAAATTCAAAATAGAACGTCTCGAACGCATGGTGCTTTCCGATGGTTTTCCACAACATGAGAATACGAATGCACTTAGCTTTTTATATTTAAATACTAATAAATTAAATCTTCATTTTCTAGCAGGATCTTTTAAAGAAGGGGTGCCTCTAATTGGAAAAATAGAAGAAGGGCTCAAGGAACATCAAAACCATATAGATGCGCATCACGAGATGGTTTTTTATTATAAAATTGCTTGTCTGTATTTTGGAATGGAAGAGCATGATAAGTGTATCGAATATCTCGCGCGCATTATAAATAACAAGTCACTAAAAATGCGTGAAGATTTAATGTGTTTTGCTAGGGTTTTAAGTCTTGTAGCACATTATGAAGCACGTTTAGATTTGCATTTAGAATCGCAACTGAAAAACACCTATAAGTTCTTGATTAAGATGGATGATCTTTATGCGGTACAAAAGGAGATGATTAAATTTTTAAGGAATTTGCAGGATATCAATCCGTTAAAGATTAAAGCAGAGTTTAAAAAGCTTTATGATCGTTTGAAGCGATATGAAAATCACCCATATGAAAAAAGGGCTTTTTTGTATTTAGATATATTATCATGGCTGCAAAGTAATATCGAAGAACGTCCAATAGCCGAAATTATTAAGGAAAAAGCTGTTATAGAATTAAGATAACTCTTGGTTTAAGTCCATTAATATGTATACATTTACAACTTTGGTTTAGATAGCATCAAAATTTTTAAAAGTAAATACGATAAGATTCCTTGTAAGACGAGGAGCATAGAATATATTGGATATCATTGAGTTTTGATATTCGAATTAAACATAAACGAATAAATGAATAGAAGAAAGTTTTTTAAACAAACCCTTATGGCAGGGGGAGGTTTAGTGTTAGCTCCACTTTATGTTAGTTGTAACAATGATGACGATACAGTATCACCAGATCCAGCACCTGCAATTCTTGAAGGTTTTACTATCGAGGGTTTTGATCATGGAGTTGCTAGTTTCGACCCTACTGAAAGCAGTATAATTTTATGGACACGTTTTCCTTTTGCAGAAAATGTAACATTGGAAGTCGCTTCAGATTCGCAATTTTCAACTATTTTAAGAACAGAAGTTTTAACTCCTACTTCGGATACTGATTTTACGATTGCCGTAGATGTACAAGAACTGCCTTCAAATCAAAAACTGTACTACAGATTTTTTAATGAAGAACGAAAATTTTCTTCTGTAGTTGGGGAAACTATTACATTGCCTAAAGCGGGCGAGGCTGTAAATAAAGTTACCCTTGCAGTAGCATCATGTGCTAATTATCAAGCAGGGTTATTTAATGTGTATGATGCCATGGCAAAATCAGATGCCGATGTAATTGTTCATTTAGGAGATTATATTTATGAAACAGCTCCTGGTGAGTTTGGGACTAATGCCAGCACAGCCGAGTTGGATCGTTTTCATGATCCAGCCAATGAGATCATAACTTTAAACGATTACAGAGGAAGGTATAAGCAATACAGGTTAGATAAAAGCTTGCAATTGGCACATCAAAAAAAGCCCTTCATATGTGTGTGGGATGATCATGAAGTAGCAAATGATGCTTATAAAGACGGTGCTGCAAATCATACTGAAGGAGCAGAAGGAAGTTTTGAAGAGCGAAAGCAAACTGCAATTCGAGTGTACAGTGAATTTATTCCTATAAGAACGAGTGATCCTTCATTAATCTACCGTTCCTTCGATTTTGGTAATTTATTGAGCTTGCATATGCTCGATACTAGAATCACAGGAAGAGATAGACAAGTAGATATAACGAACTTCTTTACATTACAAGGCTTCGATGCTGCCTCTTTTGGACAAGCGTTACTAGATCCTACAAGAAGAATGTTAGGAGATCAACAGTTGGGTTGGGTTAGTAATTCTATTCAGTCAAGTAATGCAGAATGGCAGCTACTAGGGCAACAGGTTTTAATGGCCAAAATGTTAATTCCGGCAGAGCTATTACAGAAATTACAGGCTATTATTGCAGAAACTCAATTATTAGGGCAACCAAGACCAGAGACCTTATTGACTTATAATAATTGTACTACTGAGTTGTTAGATATCAAGTTAAAACAGATTGCAGGTTTGCCCTTAACACCTGTAGAGAACGCTCGAATTACAACAGTACTTCCATACAACTTAGATGCATGGGATGGCTATGCTGTTGAAAGAGAACGACTTTTTGCTTCATTTGCTAATAAAAAAGTTATTTCATTAGCTGGGGATACCCATAATGCATGGTATAGCGATGTGAAGAATTTAAATGGAGATAAAGTAGCTACTGAAGTAGCTACAGCTTCTATCAGTTCTTCAGGGTTTGAAGCTTTTCTACCACCAGATCCATCAGCTATTTTAGGTTTCGAGATTTCATTTACAACCTTAATTGATGACTTAATATATTTCGATGCTAAAAACAGAGGTTTCCTAAAAGTGGTTTTAACGCCAGGAAATGCAAATGCACAATGGAATTTCATAAGTACGCTTACAGACGAAAATTACACATTGGATATTGCCCAAAGTATCGATATTGCATAGCGTGATTATAATGTTTGTCATAGAGATATTAGGCTTTAAGAAATAATTCGGCGCATTCAGAAAATAGAACATTTTCGAAAATTGCCGATATAAAAATCCGAGATTTGATTAGATCCATCTCTCGGA
>CANMML010000054.1 GCA_947499005.1 uncultured Aquimarina sp. | reverse complement strand
AAACAAAAAGCTTTCGCTTCAATAAGCTCAACTTTTTGTTTTATAACGACGCGTAAGCTAAATTTACACTTATCGTTAGCTACCAGCAATAAAAATTGATTGATCTAAATGGGATTAAGAGATGTAAAAAGGGAACTTAATAAAATGGAGAAAACTGAAATGATTAAACTCATCTCAGAAATGTACTCCAAAATTCCATCTGCAAAAGAATTTCTCGATATTTTTTCTGGAGTAAAAATTGAAACTCTAGTTAAAAAGTATAAGAGAGAAATTGAACGTTATGTTTACCCTAGCGGTAGAGAAATGGTTTTACGCGAATCAGAAGCGCGGAAAATAATACGAACTGTTCGTAAAATGAAAATAACTGAACTTAATGTTGAACTGGAATTATATTATATAGAATGTTGTCTTGAAATCATTCAAAATTTCGGATACTTTGATGACAAGTATTATGTGGCAATTGGAAAAATGTTTGATAGCGCTATTAGTGGAATAGCTGAGATTGGTGAAGAAGAAAAATATGAGGATAGAATTAATGCAATATCTTATGCAGCCAGTGAATATGGAATGGAACTATATTGTTGAAAGGCCAGTAGCTAACATCATATATGAAATCAGAGCAAAGTTAGTGCTGGATCGAAAGGTCATTTCCTTTTTGCAATGGCGCTAGATTTTTATAAATTAAACAAGAAATAAAAATGCGCAGATAGATCAATTGGTATAGGTGCGCTTGCCTTGCTCCGATTCATATATTTAGCGTTAGCCAACATTGAATCCGCGCAAATGGAATCCAACACAAGAATAATCGTATTAAGAAATAAACTTAGAGAATTGAAAAAAATTGACCCAAAAAAAACTGTTTTTGGAAGTCAATCTCACAATTATATTTCTAAGACAATTAATTCGAGTGTAATTGATGATTTTGAAAAGCAACATGATATTGATTTACCAAATGAATTAAAGTTATTCTTAACAGAAATAGGATTCGGAGCTGGACCAGATTATGGAATTTATGATATTACAAAAATGTTTTCAGAATTTGAAGAATGGAATGATTGGAAGGAAAATATTTCTATGCTAAGTTTACCTTTTGAGTTAACAAACAAAGACTCTAAAGAACTTATTGATTTAAAAACTGATAATCCTGATGGCTTCTTTTATAAAGAACTTAAAACAGTTAATGGTATTCTACCAATTCAAACACAAGGATGTACATATTATTCATTTATAATAGTAAATGGAGAACAAAAAGGAAAAATATGGAATTTAGACACTAATGAATTTGAGGTTTTACCTGCTGGTGTCTTCAGCGAAATGACATTTTTTGATTGGTATGAGAATTGGTTGAACGAAAAATTAGAGGCTTTAGGATGTAATAACCTAAATGATAAAAATTATTGGGAAAGGGTAAGACCTGAAAAACAAAAAGAAGGTCTATTCAAAAAGATACTAAATAAAATAACGATTGGCTAACACTATATATACATCATGCGAAGTAATCTTTTTGAGCTTATGTATAGTTTCTTTTTGCTAAGCCGTGCATATAATTTTGATTAGTCGCTGGTTTGAATTAAGTTAGCGTCAAACAAAAAGATATGCACTCGTGCAATACCTGAAATTCCTTGAATTTCTGCTCGCACGAATGCATATATTTACCGTTAGCATTAATTAATAGAATATGAAGGGTTTACCTGTCATCTTGTTTTTTATTATCATTAAATGTTTTTCACAAACATCAACAGTAAATAAAATTTCAACAAATATTGTAAGTAGAAATGATTACGAAGGCTTAATGGCTTACAAATCCAAATTTTTAAAAAATGAAAACAATTGCTACTTATACCTTAAAGGATTAAAAAGTGATGGTGCTCAAATATTAGTACTTAACGAAGACCTGGATTTAAAAGAGAAACATAGCATTAAAGGTTTAGGTTATAATGGAGTACCAAGATTACTAGTTAAACATAAAGATAATTTTTTCATACTTTATCATAATGGAAAAGAAATTCACATAACCGTTTTTGATTTAAAAACCCAAAAGCTAAAAAATATTAAATTTAAGACTAGTATAAAAACTAAATCAGTTTATGAATACATTCCTATGAATGATTGCCTTTCAATAGCCTATCATAACAAGAAGCAAAATAACAAAATTAGTTTTTGGAAATTTGAATTCGATAACATGAAAGTTTCTGGGCAACATGTATCAGTGAATAATACAGAATCTGAAAATGAATTTTATGACTCGGCAAAAAAACTACTTGTCTTATCCAATAATACAGAGAAGACAACTAATTTAACGGTTGTTGACTTGAATAATTTTAAATCTAGAACATTCTATTACGATTTCTATAACAATGGAAATCCCAACAACTTATTAGAAAGTAAAATCTACAACAAAAAGCTTATTCAAGTTATAAAAGAGCCTAATAATATGAATATTAGAATATACCCCAATTACCTTTCTAGTAGAATTTTTAAAGACTTTAAAATTAGTGAATCGAATATTAATTATTACGCACGAAAAAATGGGTTTTCAAAAAAAAATGTATCAAGTATTGACAGTTTTTTAAGTAAAATTAAAGGAGCAGATAAAATTAATTTAGAAAGCTTCATGGTTAATAATAAGTTATCACTTTTCATAGAGATGAAAGTCTGGCAGCAAGGTGCAGATTTTTCAGGAGCAGGAGGCATCATACATTCTTCAGGACGTGAAATTTCTTTAGGAACAGTACAAACAACATTGATAGAAGAGGAGCTTCATCCTTATGCTGGAAATACTCCTGATAAAGCGTTAAAAAAAATACTCAAAGGTGTTAATGGAGATTTAATTATGGACACACATTTTGAGTATAATGGAAAAGTATATTTAACTTATTATGATATGAATAGTAAATCACAAATTATTACAGAGTTTTTCAGATAAAAACTAATGCTAACATTGTATAAAAAAACATAGGGCAGTCTATGATTGTTCGAAAGGTTCGGGCTAATCCGCTATGTCGCCAAATATAAAATTTGGTGTTTCAATATTGAAGATAAACACAAAACATTATATTTGGCTTAGTTATAAACCTAGAGTTAGAGCCTACCCTCTGCCCTACGTTTCTTATACTAACCGTTGTGTTTAATTAAAAAATACACTTATGAAATTCCGCTTTTTTAGCAAAAAAAAGAACTCAATAAATATTAAAGAAGAATGGAATAGCCTTGGAAGTAAATATGCTTCAGAGGTAAATGAAATGGTAAATTTTGGAGAAACAAATGGCTGGGATAAATGGAATGGAAAGGAGCCAGAAGACAATAGAGATCACTTAGCTGATGAAATCTTTAAATTATTAAAGGATGCAAATGAAAATAACAGCATAGAACAATTTAGAAAGGACTTCCCACCTGCTCACACTCCTCTAATTAAATTTTTTGAATCAAAAGGGCAAAGTATTGAACAATTGAATTTTATTGATAATGATAAAATCATTTTTCTAACAGGGACTGCATATCAAAAACGTCAAGCTTATATACTTGATGGTAAGGACTTAATTAGCTTAGAATCTAGTATAGATGCAATTGGTAAATCAAAAAAGAATAACATATTCGCTATTGCCGCAAATAATATTGTTACCACCACCAAAGGTTGGCAAGGAGAAATAATAAAATCATTAAAATTAGATGAAACTAAAGGATTAGGTATAAGTAATCTTATCCCATTTAATGATGGATTAAAGGTTCTTCTAATTTCTTCAGATGGTATTTACATACTATCTGAAGAAGATGAAAAAATGATCCACCCAGTACCAGATTTAGAAGATGAAGAGTGGACTTCATATATAGATATGGAAAATGCCACATTATCGAATAATAACGAATACATTGTTGTTGGGGATCAATGTTCTGATCATAGAATATTAGATCAAAATGGAAAAGAAATCGGTGAAATCGGACCTCAATCGTCATATCCTCATTTTTGTATTTTTTCTGATGACGATGAACAATTATTAACCAACTCTTGTCACTTTTACAATGGTATTTCAATTGGTGTTTCTACTACTAATATTAATGGATTAAAAGTAGAAGCTTACGAAGAAAGCGATTTATATAAAGTCTTAGATGAAGAAATGAGAGTCTATGTAGGAATCACTACTAAAGACTTATATATTCTTGGTGATGCTTATGGATACGTTAGAGCGTTCAATAAAAAAGGAGAAAAAGTCTGGAGACACTATCTAGGATCAACAATAGGAGGTTTAGCTATTTCAGATGATGAAAAAACTCTATGGATTGGTTCTTGTACCGGAATGGTTCACAAACTAAGCCTTGGTAAAGGTCATAGAGATAATCACACTTTAGGTAATGGAAATCACTATGAAGAATTTCGATTAATACTTTGGAAAAATGAACCTGTAATGTGGTGGTAAAAAAACTAAACACAACACTGTATAAAAAAACATAGGGTAGTCTAAGATTATTCGAAAGGTTTGGGCTTTTCTACTATGCCGCCAAATATAAAATTTGGTGTTTCAATATTGAAGATAAACACAAAACATTATATTTGGCTTAGTTATAAACGTAAAGTTAGAGCATACCCTCTGCCCTACGTTTCTTACACTCACCGTTGTGCTTCATTATAAAAACAATCGAACTGAAAAAAGACATTCTCATATTATTTTCATTTTTGCTAATAATTAGCTGTAATGACGGAGTGAATTACATTTCTAAAAATGACGGAAAAAGTCACTTAATTGACTTTGACTTATTCAGTATTATTCTGCCAACCGACTTTAAATACAAAAGGATTGACGGAATTGACTCTTTTGTTGGAGAAATTAAAAACAAAAAGTCTACTTTCTTTTTTGATTATGGTTGGTATTCACCAAAACCGCCTTTAGACGAAAAAAGTTACATTGAAGAAAGCCAAAAAGGAATGGACTTTGAAACTACCCAAAAGTTCTTCAACAAAATTGACTTGAAACCTTATGAAGATGAAAATGGCGGAGTTAATCCAAGGGAAATCATCAAAAAAGTAAAGAATTTGACTTTACATAAAATGACTGATAATATCGCTAATCAAAATAGTTTTAAAAATAATTGTGAGTATTATTACACTTTTGAATATGAAAATGTTGAATTAAAAATTCCTTTCTGTATACCAGATGAAGAACGAGAAAGATTTAAGAATTACGAATTGACTATTGACACAATTGGAAATTTTAAAAGGACAATAGCTCTTTGGAAAAACAAAGAAAATCCGAATATTTCTAGTGTAAATTTTGAACCCATTTATGGAGACTCAAAAAATGAATTGTCAATTGGAATAAAGTCAGATATGGAATTTGACAAAAATGAATTGAAGAAAATATTTAAAACAGTAGAAATAAAATAACGAAAGCACAACAATGGCTATAATTAATACGGGTTTTGGGGCTTAATCCAAAAGTTAGTGTATTTTTATAATGTCCGCCAAATCTTTTTGATTTGGCTTTAAAACGAAAAAATTAAAACAAAATAAAAAGTTTTGGCTAAGTGCTTAATCGAAAGTTAATCGCTTATTTATTTCCGTACTAATCATAGCCGATACCGTTAGACACAATTAATGAGAATAATAACATTTTTTATACTGCTACAATTTTTTGTTTTTTATCAAAATTTATATTCTCAGAATGATATTAATAAAAAATACAGTATTGATTTTATTCATCCTATAGGGTGTAAAGTGAAGCTAAAAAGTGTTGATAAAAAATTCACTAATGAGAAGCTAGAATTAATAGCATCAGTATTAGTTAATATCCCCTCTGAAAAAAAAGGTTATTTTAACGAATATATATCCGTAGATATCTTCCCAACTGATCGAAGAATTATTGCAACAGAATCTAAATATGTATCATTTATTAATAAGAGACTGGCACAGATAAAAAGGGATACAAAAAAATTGAAAGGCCTAGATATTCCTAAAGAGTTTAAATCTCTTAAAAAAGCTCATATACAAAATAGAGAACAAAAACTCTTTTTCTGTGAATCCCTGTCTGAATGGATTATGAATGGAGATAATAACTCAATTTGTAGAAACTTAGATTTAATATTTTTAAAACAAAGAAAAGCTGATTCTTTGCTTGATAAGATCTTAATGAGTAAAATTTCTTCTAATGAATTTTATAATTTAAATTCAAAACTTTACAATTTATACCACAATATCAATCGTAAAAAACTTAATTATATTGACAGCCTAGAATTTACCGTACTATCTAGAAATAATGTCGTTTGGGAAACAGAGACAAATTGTGATGATTAAAAAGTGTCTAACACTGTATAAAAAAACATAGGGCGGTTTAAGTGTGTTCGAAAAGTTTGAGCTTATCCGCTATGTCGCCAAATATAAAATTTGGTGTTTCAATATTGAAGATAAACACAAAACATTATATTTGGCTTA
>CANMML010000053.1 GCA_947499005.1 uncultured Aquimarina sp. | reverse complement strand
CCGAGAGATGGATCTAATCAAATCTCGGATTTTTATATCGGCAATTTTCGAAAATGTTCTATTTTCTGAATGCGCCGTATTAGTATAAGTTAAAGAAAAACCTAAGTAATCATATTTTAGACTACTTAGGTTTTTCTTTGATGATAATAAATCCTTAAGGGAATTTACTATCCATAACTCTACTCGAAAATCAAATCATTTTTTAATCATATAAATGTTTAATTAATTGAACTCGGGATTTTCGGGAGCATTTGCCCATATAGAATAGCGATCTCCTAGTCCTAGCATATGATTTTTCCAATAACTATCTATACGGTCATTGATCAAACTTCTAAGATTTTCTTCAAAAGAAACAATCCAAGAATTTGCATGTATCTCATCTTCTAGTTGATTGAAAGACCATCCCGAATATCCAAGAAAAAACTTGATATCATCTGGTTCTATTATTCGGTCAATCATTAATTGACTAACAACCTCGAAAGAACCACCCCAGTATAGGTTTTTGGCAATCTTAACGCTGTTAGGAATTAAATCGGGAATACTATGTATAAAATAAAGATTATCCTGTTCTACAGGCCCTCCGTTATATATTCGGTATTCTTCGGTTACGTCTGGTATAAAGTCAGATATTGTAGATGCTGTTGGCTTATTCATTATAAAGCCTACAGTACCTGTATTGCTATGGTTAGCTATTAAAATTACTGATTTTTGAAATGAAATATCTCCAATCAGAGATGGTTCCGCTACCAAAACAACACCATTTTTTATATTAGTCAGTATCATTTTGTGAAAATTTATCTAATTACCCTGATCAAATATAAAAAAATAATTGACTTTATTGTTAAATTCTTAGTGAAAACAAGATAATATAAATAAATCTTTAATAAATACTTAAGTATTTGTATCTATATTTAACAAATGTATAAAGAAAAACCCTAGGATTCTATAGAATCTTAGGGTTCAAAACTAAGTCTTTTAAAGACTGTATTAGTTGATCGCAGCAGTCAATTCAGATCCTGCTTTGAATTTTACAACTTTCTTAGCTGCAATCTGGATTGTTTGTCCAGTTTGAGGGTTACGTCCTTCACGAGCAGCTCTTTCAGATACAGACCATGAACCGAATCCAACTAAAGATACTCTTCCACCTTCTTTTAAAGTTCCTTCTACGTCACCTAAAAAAGTTTCCAATGCAACTTTAGCAGCAGCTTTAGTAATTCCTGCTTTTTCTGCGATGCTCTCGATTAATTCTGTTTTGTTCATAATGTTTTTTTTAATTAGTTTAAACTAAATAACCGGTGTTGATTACAGTAACAAATTTAGACTCTTTTCTTTTCCGTACAAGTAAAATCAACCCTTTCAAGAGGTTTTGTTGATAATTTAACAGATTTGTTAATAAGTGTGCCCCCGAGCTTAACATTTCAGCCCCAATTATTTAACTTTAATCGAAAAAAGCGCCCTCCTCGAAAGCGTATCCATTCAGTAAATCTTTTACAAACATGGCCTTTTTATTAGGTAGCTGCATCTTTTTTATTAAAATACTAGCATTTTCTGCACTTACCAATACGTTTTTTTCCTCAACTGTAATTGTTCC
Source organism: uncultured Aquimarina sp. (assembly GCA_947499005.1). Taxonomy (GTDB): domain Bacteria; phylum Bacteroidota; class Bacteroidia; order Flavobacteriales; family Flavobacteriaceae; genus Aquimarina. The sequence goes on along the minus strand of CANMML010000053.1, from coordinate 5,398 downwards.
TTGAGGCAAGTTATGGTTAGTCTCTATTAATTCTGCTTCTAGTATTTTGACATTTACACGCTTCCCTTTATTAGTTAAAAAACACCAAGAAGAAGGGTAGGGGCTTAAGCCTCTAATTAGGTTAAATATTTCTTCGGCACTAGCTTTCCAATCAATTTTAGTATTCTCCTTATTTAATTTGTAAGCAGTTTTTGGTTCAAAATCGGGTTGTTTGGTAGTTACGATATTGCCAGATGCAATTAAGTCGATAGTTTGGGCAACTAAAGCTGCTCCCGAAAGCATTAATCGGTCATGCAATTCACCAGCAATTTCGGTGCCTTTAATTTCCAATTCTTCTTGCAGAATAATATTTCCTGTATCTATTTTATCATCAATAAAAAAGGTCGTATTCCCCGTTTTCTTTTCGCCATTGATAATGGCCCAGTTGATAGGAGCTGCTCCGCGATATTGAGGAAGTAAAGAAGCATGAAGATTAAATGTTCCATGTTTAGGCATATCCCAAACGACTTTAGGAAGCATTCTAAAGGCAACAACAATTTGCACGTCTGCTTGCCATTTTTTAAGATCTTCTAGGAATGCTTCACTTTTTAGATTTGTAGGTTGTAAGACCTCTAGATCATTAGCTATTGCATATTGTTTTACTGCAGATTGTCTTAGTTGTTGTCCTCGTCCTGCTGGTCGATCAGGAGCGGTAATAACTCCAACTACATTATAATTATGTTCGACAAGGTGTTTTAAAGTGGTTACGGCGAACTCAGGGGTTCCCATAAAAACGATTCGCATAAAGTTGTATTTAATCGTGTTGCTCTGTAAGGCTATACGTATTATTAGGTAAAATGGTAACTCTTTGTTGAGCTAATAATTGCTGCAAGATACTAATTAACTGGTCTTCCGATTCTGAAAAATGATGAAAAAGAGCTCTAGAATTTAAGGGGCCATTTTTAAGAGTGTCAATCATTTTTTCGGAAATAGACTTATTTAAACGGGTGCTCTTCTTTCTTTTGATACAATTAGAGCAATTGTTACAATCATTCGTTAGCGTTTCTCCAAAGTAACTTAGTAGTAGCTGTTGTCTGCAAGTTTCTTTGTTTGAAATGTATTGAACCATGTCTTCCACACGTCTTTTTTGATGACGTACGGCATTTTTTATGTTTTTCGAGATTTTATTAATTGTAATATCATCTTCTCGAGGCACTAGAAAAGTAATTTCTAGATCGCAATTTTGCTCTTCATAAGTTATAAGTCCTTTTTGTTCCCATTGTTTTAAATGTTCTGAAACAGCATTTTGAGATAGTGATGCTTTTGAAGCAATTTTTCCAAGATCAATCTTTGTTCTAGTAGTAAAAATACCAGTATAATCCCTTTGAAGTTGTTGTCCTATTTTTTGGGAAATAGTATTGTAATTCGTTTGTTGAGAAAAGTGATTCGAGCTCACATCAATTTTTGCGAACCATTGCGTATTGTGTTTTTCTAATAAAGAAAACACTCCTTGATTACTTAATAGTTTTAACGCATTATATGTTTTAGGTTTTGAAAATTTGTACCGTTCACAAAAGCGAATAAAATCTATAGGGAAATATTTTTCATGTCCTTCTCCGTAGGCGATTTGAAGGTAGGTAGTTAGTTTGCGATATACTTTTTTGATGAATTTAACTTCGGGAGTCGTACTTTCTTGTTTGTCTTTTAAGCTTTGAATAGCATTGGGGGTTTGTAACAATAGGGCATAGGCTTGTTTTCCGTCTCTACCAGCACGACCCGCTTCTTGAAAATAGCTTTCAATACTATTAGGAATAAAAGTATGTATTACCGTACGTACATCAGCTTTGTCAATTCCCATACCAAATGCATTCGTGGCAATGATAATACGTGTCTTATTAGTTTTCCAAGCTTCAAAATGTTGTTGCTTTGTACTACTGTCCATCCCTCCATGGTAGGGAAGTGCCGAAAACCCTTCTTCTTTTAAATAAGTCGACCAGGTTAGTGTTTGGGCTCTTGTAGGGACGTATATAATAGAACTTCCTTTTTGTTTAAGAAGAATTTTTTTTAACAAATAATGAATATCCTCTGTGGTGTATATTCCATAACTGAGATTCTTACGCAGATAAGACGATTGAAATAGCTGTGCACTTTCAATGCTAAGAATGCTTAAAATATCCTTTTTAACTTTAGCGGGAGCCGTTGCGGTTAATGCCACAAAAGGAACTTTCGGAAAATGATCTTTAAGACAATTAAGTTCAAGATATTTTGGACGAAAGTCGTGTCCCCATTCCGAAATACAATGTGCTTCATCGATGGCTATAAGGCCTACATTCATTTTTTGTAGACGACCAATAACTACTTCTTGTAACAAGCGTTCGGGAGAGAGGTATAGAAACTTATAATTTCCATATTCGCAAGCATCTAAAATATCTATAAGTTCTGTATAAGGAATATGCCCAGTAAGCCCTTTGGCTTTAATTCCTCTTTGTTTTAAATCATCTACTTGATCTTGAATTAACGCAACCAATGGAGAAATAACAATACACAAGCCTTCATTGAGCATCCCAGGGACTTGATAACACAGTGATTTTCCACCACCAGTAGGCATTAATACAAGTGTATCCTCCTTTTTATCAACTAAAGAAGAAACGATCTGTTCTTGTTGTGATCGAAAAGAGGAGTAGCCCCAATACTTTAATAATACTTCCTTAGACGTCATCCTTAAAGGTAAATGTAATTATAAGTTACAATATTTCTTTCAAAAGAAAGGAAATACGCTCTTTGACGGTACCAAAAGGAATTTCAGTAGCGCTGTAATTATATGCACTTAGGGTTTCTATAAAGGCTAAATGAATTTCCTTTGAAATTTCATATGATTCGTAACGTTCTTGATCAATTACATGGATTTTATCCCAAGGAGGAAGAAGAAAGACTTTATCGTAACGATATTGCCTTATTGCAGTATCAAAATAAGCAGGGATTACTTGTTTTCCATATTTCATATAAGCGATTACATCTATGATGCCTCGATCCAGAAAGACTGTTTTAGAGCTGCTATTCTCAACACGTTGAAATTGTTCAATACGTTTTTGTAGCAATGCTTTATTAAATGCTTTTGGGTTTTCCAAAAAAGGCTGTTCTATTCCTTTTTGCTGTGCTTCTTGAATGATTTCTCTAGAAATTTCTTCTTCACAAGAATAGCCTAATTCTTTTAACGCATTAATCAATGTTGTTTTTCCAGAACTAGGAGCGCCACATAAAAGAATTCGATTTGTCACTTATTAAAGAAGGTTTTAGTATTTCTGCAATTTATCAAAAAAAATATTGAATATCTGTGATTGCTAAATGCATAAGATTTATACCAATTAAGCATTAAAAACGACATAAAAATAAGTGCTATTTTCCCATTTAAAACTTAATTGGTATTAGATAAAAAAAAGCGAGAAGTGTTTCAACTTCCCGCTTCGTAATACTTATAAAATAGATAAACTTAGGCTACAAATAATGGTCTATGTCCCATTAATTCGTGTACTTGTTTACCGATATTTTTCAATGCTTCTTCATTTCCAATATTTAGGATTACTTCGTCGATAAGATCGATTACTTTTTTAAAGTCTTCTTCGTTTAATCCACGAGTAGTAGCAGCAGCTACACCGATACGAATACCAGAAGTTACAAATGGTGATTGCGTATCAAAAGGAACCATATTTTTATTTACAGTAATATCAGCAACTCCTAAAGCCTCTTCAGCTTCTTTACCATTAACCCCTTTACTACGTAAATCTACTAACATCATATGGTTGTCAGTTCCGTTAGAGATTACTTTATATCCTTTTTCAATTAATGCATCAGCAGCTACTTTTGCATTCTTTTGTACTTGGATACAGTATTCTTTAAATTTAGGATCTAAAGCCTCGCCAAATGCAATTGCTTTTGCAGCAATTACGTGCTCTAATGGTCCACCTTGATTTCCTGGGAATACAGCACTATTTAACAACGTAGACATTTTGCGTAATTTCCCGCTCTTTAATTTAAGACCGAATGGATTATCAAAATCTTCTCCCATTAATATTAAACCACCTCTTGGGCCACGTAATGTTTTGTGAGTAGTAGTGGTTACAATATGACAATGTTCGATAGGGCTTTGTAACAAACCAGTAGCAATAAGTCCAGCTGGGTGAGCCATATCTGCTAATAAAATAGCATCTACCTTATCTGCGATTTGGCGGAAACGCTTGTAATCGATTTCACGAGAGTAAGCAGAAGCACCAGCGATAATCAGCTTTGGTTGTTCCTCTATTGCTATAGCTTCTATTTTATCATAGTCTAGTTCTCCAGTAGCTTCTTCTACACCATAGAAAGTTGGCTTGTATAATTTTCCAGAAAAGTTAACAGGCGATCCATGTGTCAAGTGACCTCCGTGAGATAAATCGAAACCTAAGATTTTGTCACCAGGCTTAATACAAGCAGCAAAAACAGCTGTATTAGCTTGAGAACCCGAATGAGGTTGTACGTTAGCATATGCAGCACCAAAAAGTTCTTTTGCTCTGTCAATAGCAATTTGCTCTACAATATCTACTATTTCACATCCTCCATAGTATCTTTTGCCAGGATAACCTTCTGCATATTTGTTTGTTAATACAGAGCCTTGAGCTTCCATTACTTGATCACTTACAAAGTTTTCAGAAGCAATAAGCTCCAAACCATTGATTTGACGTTCTTTTTCTTGAGCAATTAATTCAAAAATCTTTTCGTCGCGTTGCATAAATAACGTTTTAATATTTTAAGATGCGCAAAATTAACGATAATCAATAAGAAGTAGCTCAAACAGAGCTTAAATTATCTACATTTTATTAGCAATTTATTTACATCACTTTTATGAGGTGTTGATAAGGCTATTTTAAATAGCCAAATGTGCACTGTGGAATGGAATTTGTACTATTCACAATTAAAAAAGAAAAATGAATACTATTATACGAGCTATTATAGCAGCATTTGGATCAAAAAAACTAGGTGGAGGCTGTTTCTCCACCATTATAGTCTTTATTGTTATTTATTGGTTACTCGGTAAAATGTTTTAATCTAAATTTCAAAATAAATCATTTCATACATTAACACAATGTCACATTGAGCGCAGTCGAAATGACATTGAACGCAGTCGAAAGCTGCATTAATGACAACCAAGGGTCACATTGAGCGCAGTCGAAATGTATTATGGGCCTTGTCTAGCCTTCGACTGCGCTCAGTCTGACAATAATCGTTTGATATACTTCTTAGTGAGATTAGGTTATCGAAAATAGAGATACCAATGTCATATTGAGCGAAGCCGAAATGACATTGAGCGCACTCGAAAGCTACATTAATGACAACCAAGGGTCACATTGAGCGCAGTCGAAATGTATTATCGGCCTTGTCTAGC
>CANMML010000052.1 GCA_947499005.1 uncultured Aquimarina sp. | reverse complement strand
CCTTTAAATCTTCAAAATATCTCGTCTGCAATTTTTAACTGAAAGTTAAAAAAATATTTGTGTCCAGACGGTAGCTTGAAAAGGAGCTTTTTTTATGAACTTAAAATTGGACTATTTTCTTCTAAAAATTAAGGTATAATTATCTTCAGTTATAACAAGTTTATTGTTTTCTACTACTACTTGTACTGCTTCAAAATAGATAGCACCATCAGGCCAAGAAATATTTCCATTAGGGTTAATTAAATTCTCATATCCAAAATCAATAACAGTTAATTCTTCAGCTTCTTCATTGTAGGCCCAATTTCCAAAATAACGATCATTAAAATCGTTAGTAAAAAATGTAGGAGAACAAGTTTCTGCAGTTGTATTATCATCAAAGATACTCTCGTTACCTATATATGTTTCGTAATAAGAACCATCTTGATTAAAAACTAATGTATGAATACTCGAAGTATCAGGATAATCAATATCTATTTCATTGCCATTGTTACAATTGAAAGGGAAAGTAATCTCATCAAAATCAATATTTAAATCATCGAGCCCATCAACTATGTTATCGAGATTTCCTTCAAAATCTAAGACCCACTCACCAACAATACTTGAATTACCTCCCCAGGCTTCTACAGTAATACAGCGTTCGATGATTTGGCTAATATTGTTCTCTGCATCGTAAATACATATATCAAAACAAAATTCTCCAGCAGGGATACTGTTTTCAAAATCAACAATGATATTATTTTCAGTAGATACGTTGATTTCTTTTTTAGAACTTCTTCTTTTCGATCTTTTAAGTACTTTTCTAGATGAATTTTCAAAATCAAATTGATTACTAGGTACATCAAAGTACTCTCCCGTGGCGTTTCCGTTTACATCTTTAAATTGAATATAAGCTCCTGCTACATTGGTAGTAGAGTTAAAACCAATATTTAATCCACTTTCCTGAAAAGCTTCAGAGGAAGATTCTGTTAAAGAAAAGTCTATGTCACTATTAGGTGAGGGAGGAGTTCCAGTTTCAACGAGAGCACCATCGATCTTAATTCCTTCTTTAAGTTCTGTAATAGTGATTGGTTCTTCTTCTTGAAGGTTTTGTTCGCTCGCAACAGCTGGATTCCCTGTGTTAGTAGCGTTGTTTTCATCAGAATCAGAATCACTACATGATGAAAATAGAAGTGTTAATCCTATAATCGAAGCTGAAATAATTTTTAATTTTTTCATTTTTAGATAGTTTGGTTTAGTAAGAGCTAAAATAATGTTTATATGTAAAAAGTTTATAATTTGAGTTTTTAATTTTTAGTTATAAAAAAAGCCTTCCAAATTTTTGGAAGGCTTTTCAAATATATGTTGAAATACTAAATTATACTTTAGCAGTCTTAACAGTTTTGATGATACGTGCAGCGATCTTGTATGGGTCACCATTAGAAGATGGACGACGATCTTCTAACCATCCTTTCCATCCTTTTTCCACAGTAATAATTGGAATACGGATAGAAGCTCCACGGTCAGAAACTCCATAAGAGAAATCTGTAATAGCAGCAGTTTCGTGCTTACCAGTTAAACGTTGGTCGTTATAAGCTCCATATACTTCGATGTGCTCTTTTACGAATGGACGGAAAGCCTCACAAATAGTTTCGTAAGTCTCTTTAGATCCACAAGTTCTTAACGTAGTGTTAGAGAAGTTAGCGTGCATACCAGAACCATTCCAGTCAGTATCACCTAATGGCTTAGGGTGCCATATTACTTGTAAACCATAAGATTCACCGATACGCTCTAATAAGTAACGACATACCCAAATCTCATCACCAGCTAATTTAGCTCCTTGTGCAAAACATTGGAATTCCCATTGTCCAGCAGCAACCTCTGCGTTGATACCTTCAACATTAAGACCAGCTTCTAAACAAACGTCTAAATGCTCTTCTACCATATCACGAGCAAATGCATTTTTAGCACCTACTGAACAGTAGAACTGACCTTGAGGAGTTTGATCTCTTGGGAAACCAATAGGTAAATTAGTTTCTACATCATATAAGAAGTACTCTTGCTCGAATCCGAACCAGAAATCGTTATCATCATCTTCGATAGTTGCACGTGCATTATCAACATGTGGAGTACCATCTGCATTTAAAACCTCAGTCATTATCAAGTATCCACCTTTACGTTGTGGATCTGGATAAATAGCAACTGGCTTTAATAAACAGTCAGAAGAACCACCTTCTGCTTGGTTTGTAGAACTTCCATCAAAAGACCACATTGGACAGTCTTCTAATTTTCCACTAAAATCGTCTACGACCTTAGTTTTGCTTCTCATACTAGCAGTTGGTTTAGTACCATCTAACCAGATGTATTCTAATTTAGCTTTACTCATAATGGTATATAAAACAGTTAAACTTTAATTTCTAGGGGACAAATATAACAACATTTACGTATTAATACTTAATTTTTGGATTTTCAAACTAAGTGTTAACTCATTTTTATGTATTAATTAATTTTTAGTCAATTATCATTTATTTAATTTAAAAAGCTTTGTGAATAGAAAGGTTTATATATAAGGATGATAAAATTTTATGACAATTGGTTTTTTTATATGATGGTGAATAGTAGTTTTTAGGTGGAAATTAGTCATGTGAGCTTTCTTAAATCTCAATATGTATTTTTTTGTATCATTGGAACATGAAAAAAATACTAGTGTTTTCTTCGAAGATTAGGCGTCTTGTTTTTTGTATTCTATTAATGAGTGTGTTGTCGTGTAGTAGTGATGATAATAATGAAAGAAGTGTAGAAGCGTCTTTGCTTTATGGTGGATCTTGGATAAATGTATCTCAATCTTCAAATTTGAAAGAGATTCTTTTTAATAAAGATATGACCTACAGTCAGGTAGTTAAATTTCAACCTTCAGTCTCACAAATTTTAACTTCAATAAATGAAAATTCTTTTGGAGTAATAGAAGGAGAATTTTCGATATTTGAAGATCAAATTACATTTGATACAGCAGAAGTGATTTCACTTGGAGATACTGAAAATACAACATCCCCCATTGATGAGTCATCAATAGTAAATGTAGTGGATGGGCGACCTTTAGGAGTTTTTTTAGGAGAGTTATTAGGTGGGGATGTTGGCAATGAAACAGAAGAAATAGATCCGTCATTAGTATCTACACCATTGGTTTTAATAATTGAAACTATTACTGAAAAAGAATTGGTTGTTAAGAATTTCGGTATAATAGAAAAATTCACCAGATAGTTTTAAGAAAGCCATAAGTAATCTTTAGCTCCTCCTTTTTTCAATATTCCAAAAGAGAAAATTTTTAAGATGAAACCGAAAAAAATAGTTAACGTTTAGTCTTTAATTTTTACTGTTTATCGATTTTGATGCTTGATTTTTTTTGATAATTGTATCAAGTGGCGAGCTGTTTATAATTTGTAGTGACTAACTAGAATTTATAATGGAAACAGCTGAAAAAGAACGTATCAAAGAGCTCACAAAGATTGTTCGCAATCTTATGAGTTTTATTGTTACAGATGGTAAAGATTGCATTGAAGATAGTAAGCAGCGTCAAGCTTATATTTCTAAATACTTGATTTTATTTGCGAAGGTGATGAATAAATCTTGTGATCCTAAAGACCCTAAATCCATTATGAAATTAATAAGTAATGATGTCGATTTGTTGAAAGGTGAAAATTTACCCTAAGCTTGTATCAATTATCTAAAGATATTACATTGGGGTAAATTACTAAATCCTCAAAAAAATGAAACATATAGTAGTCCTTTCAGGAGCAGGAATGAGCGCAGAAAGTGGGATTAATACATTTCGAGATGCAGATGGTTTATGGGAAGGGCATGATGTTATGGAAGTTGCAAGTCCAGAGGGATTTCAGAAGAATCCCGATTTAGTATATGATTTTTACAACCAAAGACGCCAACAACTATTCGATGTAACACCAAATGAAGGTCATCTTCAATTAGCCAATTTAGAACGTTCTTTTAAGGTTAGCATCATTACTCAAAACGTTGATGATTTACATGAAAGAGCAGGAAGTACAGAAGTATTGCATCTTCATGGAGAATTAAGAAAAGCTAGAAGTACAGTAGATGAAACTTATATTGTAGATTGGGATAAAGAGTTAACGGCTGTAAATAAAGATCCTAATGGTTATTCATTACGACCACATATCGTGTGGTTTGGAGAAGCAGTACCTATGTTAGATAAAGCAGTAAGTATTGTTAATCAGGCAGATGTAGTGCTTATTGTTGGCACATCTTTACAAGTATATCCAGCAGCGAGCTTATATCAATTTGCTCCTGAAAATATTCCTATTTTTTATATTGACCCCAAACCAGCTAGTGGAATTCCATCAAGTATACATTTAATTGAGAAAGGTGCAAGTGTTGGGGTAATGGAGTTTAAAGAACAGCTAAAAAGTCTTGAATTTTAACTAAATTTGCGCACAATTTTTGCGAATATGCTTGACAAATTAAATATAGTAAAACAGCGTTTTGATGAGATCAGCGATTTGATTATCCAACCAGATATCATTGCCGATCAAAAACGTTATGTAAAGATCAACAAAGAATACAAAGATTTGAAAGCACTCATGGATCAAAGAGAGATCTATGTAAATCTTACCAACAACATAGAGGAGGCACAAGAAATTATTGCTGACGGAAGTGATGCCGAAATGGTTGAAATGGCAAAGATGGAGTTGGATGAAGCTAAGGGCGCATTACCTGAATTGGAAGAGAAAATTCGTTTCATGTTGGTGCCAAAAGATCCTGAAGATGCAAAGAATTGTGTGATTGAAGTTAGAGCTGGTACTGGAGGAGATGAAGCCAGTATTTTCGCAGGAGACCTGTATCGTATGTATTCGAAATATTGTTCTAGTAAAGGTTGGTCAACCAGTTTGGTAAGTACAAGTGAAGGAACAAGCGGAGGATTCAAGGAAGTTATTTTTGAAGTGAATGGGGAAGATGTATACGGAACTATGAAGTTCGAAGCAGGAGTACATCGTGTGCAACGTGTTCCTCAAACAGAAACGCAAGGTCGTGTACACACTAGTGCAGCGACAGTAATGGTGTTGCCCGAAGCAGAGGAGTTTGATTTAGAACTGGATATGACAGAAGTGCGTATTGAAAGAACGACTTCAACTGGGCCTGGAGGTCAATCCGTAAATACAACTTACTCGGCGATTAAATTGCATCACGAACCTACAGGTATGATTGTTAGCTGTCAGGATCAAAAGTCTTCTCATAAAAATTTAGAAAAAGCTTTAAAAGTATTACGTTCCCGTTTATATGAATTAGAGCTGGCTAAGAAAATGGAAGCTGATTCTGCGAAGCGAAAAAGTATGGTGTCGAGTGGAGATCGTTCAGCAAAAATTAGAACTTACAATTATCCACAAGGGCGTGTAACAGATCATAGAATTAATTTAACGCTTTATGATTTACAAAATATTGTTAATGGAGATATTCAAAAAATCCTAGACGAATTACAATTAGTAGAAAATACAGAGAAGATGAAAGAGTCTGACGATTTGTTATAGATGTCTTAACAAATTGAAGGTAAATGTCAAAAGAAGGTTAAAGTTCGCTTTAACCTTCTTTTTTTTGTTAGCTATTGAAGTTGTTTTCGTTTATTTAAATAAAAAATTTCTATGAATCGAAAGTTATTTTTTGTTTTTCTAATAGGAGCAGCTCAACTTTTTGCCCAGCGAAAAGTTATAATTGTAGATGCTCAATCTCAAAAACCTCTTGCTGGTGTTAATATTACTTGGGGTGAAAAAGGGGAAGGGATGGTTTCCGAAGAAGATGGAAGTTTTGATAAAGATGTTTTAAAAGGAATAAAAAAACCAATTCATTTTTCTTATGTTGGGTATAAAGATCGAAGTATTCTATTGAAAGGAGTAACTTCTAAAGTAGAAATGCAGCCAACATCTAAAGCGCTGTCGGAGGTAGTTATTTCTAAAGATGCATTACTGTCAGCTAATCAAATTATGGATTCCATTCAAGCGCATGTGAAGGATAATTACAATTTCAACTTAACGAACAGGCATTTTTTCTTGAGGCAAAAAGATGATGGAGGAGTAGAGCAGCTAGATGTACACATAAAAAAAAGTACCATTGCAGTATTTGATGATGCTTTTGCTGAAAAAATGATCGCAGAAATGCCTAAAGAAAATGATTTTCTTACAGAGGTTATGGGAAATCATTATGGGGATTTAAAAAAGCAAAAATTACTTATAGAAGAAGGCTATAAAGCCTATGATACTGAAAGTACTGGGTATTTAGAAAACTACTACAAGAAACTGGAGGCTATTATTAATGAGCATGTAAAATCAGATTCATACTTTAAGATTAGAACGGGGATATTGAGTTTTAAAACTGATGCAAATGAAGCTTTTTTAAAAGACGGAGAAGTGGTCGATGTTCGCAATGACATGGGGAATGCAAAGAAACAGGCTAACTTTTTCCTTAACGATCGCAAAGAAATGTTAGGTAGAGTTTTTGAGGATATTTTTTTAAGAAAAGATACTAATATTGATTTCTTAAAAGATTTGGAAAAATATCAATTCGAATATATTGATGATGCGGTTATTGACGAGAATGATGTTTTTGTATTGAATTTTCAACCAAAATCGAAGAAAAAATATCAGGGAAAATTATATGTCAACCAAGAAGATTTTTCAATTTTGAAGGCAGATTTCAATAGCACAAAAGCACTGTTTACTTTCAAATTGTTTGGGTTAAGTTTCAAAGAAAAAGGGAATAGAGGGACTATTGCTTTTGAGAAGAATAGTAATGGTAAGTATGAAATCAAATACATAAAAAAAGTATCAAATATGGAATTTGGTATCGACCGCCCATTTGTGATTGTTGAAAAGAATAAAAATGTAAGAGGAAGGAGAACCCAGAATAAGGTGAAGTTTGATATGTTGCTAAAAGGGAGTTTTCAAAGTCATTATGATTATGTCGTACTGGATAGTAAGCCCATCAATGAAGCTATTTTTCAGCAAGTTGATGAATCAAAATCTAAGCAACCTAAAGACTGGAAAAGGCACAATGATAATTTTTGGAGTAATGCTACAGAATGGCCTTTAGTTCAAAAGACGATTATAGAGTTTAATGAATAATTATCGTATTCTTTGTTCTTAAGTCTAGTTCAAACTATGGTATTTTAATCTATCTACTGCGAATCATTAAAAAAACGTTTAGAGGTCACTATTTAAATACCTATCTTTAGTATTAATAAATATGTTGAAACATGGACATTTTCAAGGGTCAAAATCTTCTAGAGTTCTCTGATCGCTTCAAATCAGACTTAGATTGTAAAGAATATTTAGCAGAAATAAAGTCAAA
>CANMML010000051.1 GCA_947499005.1 uncultured Aquimarina sp. | reverse complement strand
GGGCTTAATGTACCTCCAACAGTCGTATTAAAATCTGACTGAAATACTCCCAAATCATATGTATCGGGGGAGGTACAACCTTCATCCACATCCAAAATCCCATCATTATCATCATCTAAATCGAAAACATCTGCAATAGAATCCCCATCAGAATCTAAGCAAGCATCAACAGTATTATCTAATGCAAAAGTGGTGTATGTTGATGTATATTCGGGTGTTCCATCTAAAGTTCCTATACCTCCATTATCATCAATGCTATCTAACAATCCGTCTCCGTTACTATCATTGGTCATGTCTGACACGAAAGTAAATACCGCATCATCTACATTGGGTGTAGTTGTAGTTACAGCTCCTCCTGTTCCGTTTTCTAAAGTTCCTTGCCCTCTTCCTGTCGTTGGACTAACATTCGCTTCTACGGAATCAGGACAACCATCACCATCACTGTCTAAATCTAGACTATTTATGATACCATCTTCATCAGTATCACAGGCTAATGTATTTGCAAAAGAGGTTGGTAGTGCTCCAAAAATAAAGGTTGAAGCTCCTGTTGTCATAGTAACTCTACCTTGTACGCCATTATCTGTAGTAAGCATTACAAAAGCAACAAATTTTCCTGCTTGTGTCTGACTTATGGAAATGATTTCATTGTTCCCCGCAGCGGCACCATTTCCTTGCCCAGTAACTCCATCGCCTACTGCCCCTGATGCACCTATACCTACATCATTTACTAATTTTAAATTACTAAAATCAGTAGTAACCTCGTTTATGACACCCGAGTTAAAAGTACTATTTGTAGCATCATATATTCCGCTATCTGTTGTGGCTAAATACAAATGACTTGTTGATATCGAAGTCTCTGTCAGTTGAATGGTAAAATCACTTGAAATATTATCTGGAATGTACAAATACCCCCTAGCAATTTGCCATGCCGTGGCAGAGCTAGATGAAGTTCCTCCTGGATCTCTAAATGCAAAAGAAGTACCTACTGTTGTAATCGCTTCATTTTCATTTAAATTAACACTATCAAAAGCACTCCCATCTTGTAAATTTAAAGGCTCCAATACTTCTCCAAATCCAGCTTTGGGTTGGGTTACAAATCCTACCATTCCTGTATGAGGATTCGTAAAACTATAATTTATTTGATCTCTAAAAGAACCATTGGCATTATATTCATCATAAATGTATCCTCCCTGACTAGCAGCTGCAGTTACCTCAGCTACTGTAAAAGCCACAGGGCACTCATCTGTATCCAAAATCCCATCATTGTCATCATCTACATCGACAAAATCTGGAATCGTATCTCCATCAAAATCTGCACACATATTCCCTGTAGTATTGGCAATATTATTGGTGTAATCACATTCGCTGGTACTACTTGCTGGGAAATTCGCAGCGGTAGTATCAAACGGTAAGGTGGTTGTCCCATCATCATTAATGACCATATACAAATCGAAAGGATTCGCTATAGTAGTTGGTACACTAAAGGTCTCAGAAAAGTTTTCTGTACTACTGACCGCTACCGCTGTAGTGGTGGTAAAGGTATGTAAAGCTACTGCGGTTGTTGCTGTAGCCGTTGGATCACCATCATAGACGGTAATAGACGAATTCAACGGAAATGGAGCATCTCCTTGATTTTCTATGCTAAATTCAATTGTAACATTAGGACAATCGACCGTAGTGTTTGTGATGGTTAAAATGCCATCTGGCACTGCCACATCATCTTTGGCTATCACAGTACGAATAGGATTTAATTGATTTCCAAAACCATTAAAAATCATTTCTCCAGGCCCTCCTTGTGGGAAAACAGCTAAAATATTTTGTTGGTTTGAAGGTACCGTACCATCTTCATTGATATTCACTACATTGTATGAAAACTGATTCCAAATTTCACGAGCAGGTTGCCATGGATCACTTGCCGTTTCATATATACATATTTGAGGATTACAAGCCACTACAATTTCCGCTTGCCCATCTTCATCGACATCCGCTACCACAGGATGCTCCCATCCTGTTCCACTAGTACAAGCAAAGGTTTGATAATTACGATTGGCATCTACTCCAGCTGGCGTAAACGCCGCTGGCCCTCCATACATAACCCTAAGGGTAAACGTATCGCGATATACGAGTTCATCAAAACCATCTCCATTAAAATCAAATGCTGTCAAGGCAGTAGAAGCACTACCATCACTTGTGGCTAATGTCCAAATAGCACTTGTATTGTTAATATTATAAGTGGTTAAAGTAGACCCCACTAAAACGGTAACTTCCGGAAAATCTATTACAGAGTTATTCACTACATTATCATCTGCCAAATCATCATCGTAAAAATTCCCTATTACTGGCAAGGCAACACCTGCACCCGATCTAGCAAAGGAACGCACTAACTGATCATTGGCTGGATCCCAAATGTATAGACGTGTTCCTGAATTTACAACTACATCTACATCTCCATCCAAATCCATATCGGCAATTCCTGTAGGTCCATCATTGAATCCGTTGTCTGTTTGAATAACACGTAAATCTTTTTGTACCTTCATGATTCCAGTAGTCATATTGACAGAGTATACCTGATATCCTGCAATTAATTCCAATCCATCACAATCTGGATCACCATTACATTGTGTTCTATTTAATATATCGTAAGCTACGGAAAACGCTCCTGAATTATTTCCATTATCCCCATTTGTAACTCCGAAATTCTGACCATTTATTACACTGATACACGGCTGTGTTGTACATCCAAAATCAATGGTATAAATCTGATTCCCTACATATACCTCTGGAGTACCGTCCTGATTAAAATCAGCAAATGAAACAGTTCCATTGGTCTGTCCATCACCTGTAGAATTCATAACTGTAGTTGGAATCGTGGTAGATTCGAAATTATCCCAAGTAGCCCCGTTATATCTTGCTACTAACAATTTATCTGTTGAAGTAATATAGGCCACTTCTAAAAAGCCTATACCATCCAATTGGGCAACACCAACAGCATTCCATTTCCCTAAGATCGTTCCTTCATCTACAGGAAATGTATAGTCTATAGACATATCAATCGGATTTAGCATGCGAATATTGCTTCCACCTGTAGTACTTCCCACAATAATTTCTGGACTTCCATCCTGATCGATATCGGCTACCATTGGGGTTTGATAAGCTGTATATCCTCCTGTAGTAGTACAAATATCTTCTTGTATAGAAAAATCTGGAGCATTGGCATCTCCAATACAGCCTGGTATTCCTAAAGGGTTACAATCGGCATCAAAATTATCTGTATAGCCATCACGATCATTATCAAATCCATCATCACAGCTTCCTGTTTCATCGGTACACTTATTGAACACTGTTGTCTGTGAATCTCCTATAAAGGCACCATCATAATTAATGACACCACTATCTAAAGAAGTTTCCAAGGTATTCAACAATCCGTTAGCCCCTACAGCAGCTGCCACCGTAGTCAAAACCGGTAACGAGTTATCCGTATGCGTATTGGCTTCAAAAGAATCATTACATGAATCTCCATCACTATCGGTATCTCGGTGGTTAGGCTCTGCGGTACCTCCTGAATCTAATAAGGTACATACTCCCGTAATTAAACTAAATCCTTCATCTGTTAAATTAGACACTCCTGTAAAACCAACATGAGCAGTAGTAAAAGTAAAAGCTGCATCATAAATATTGGTTTCAAAACGTATACGCCAAGTAGGTGGATTTATATTTTCGAACTCTGCCCCTTGTGTAATGGTGGTTCCTGAAGTAATGACTAAATTATTTACTGCTGTAGTAGCGCCTACATCTAATTGATCGTCAGGATCTATAATTTTAGCTACAAAATTGGGTGACCAGGTTAAAGTAATATCTTGTTCGTCATTATCATTTTCAGCATCTGCATTCCCCACTAAATTCGGCCCCCATTCTACAAAACCAAGTACGGTACCTGCTTGAGGTGTAATCATAAACGTAGCTTCATAAGCACCTCCTGGTGTTGAATCATCTACAATATAATGAACTCCCGAGGCTGTAGCTGTTAAATTTGCAGTTTGAAAGTTAGTATTTACATTGGTAAAATCTACGTCATAATCTGCTGTGGCTGTATCGTTGGCAAATGTTCCTTCGAAATGTCCTGAAGCAGCAGTCAATACCGTATTTGCTGTAGTGATCGTCGATGTGCTTAATCCACATCCCAATTCATCTACATCTAAAATTCCATCATTATCATCATCTATATCTACATAATCGGGTATGGTATCCATATCAAAATCTAAACAAGCATCAATAGCGCCATCTTGACTTACCCCTTCTGTTTGTGTTATAGTAGCATCTGTTCCTGGTGAGGTATTAGTCGCTGTAGTAATAGTAACACGCCCTTGCGCATCTACATAATTAGAAGCTACTGGATCTGTAACCCCTCCGTAATTTCCTGTTAAGTTGGTGGTCACAGGGCTTCCAGTTCCTGTAAAAGTTCCTCCTGAATTTCCTCCATCTAAATCGCCTATACCATTAGCATTAGCTAAGTTTCCAACTACAAAATTTCCTCCTCCTTCTACAGCGTCGGGGCAACCATCGCCGTCGCTGTCTAAATCTTGATAATCTGGAATACCATCTTGATCGGTATCACAGAAAATTAAATTTCCTGCAAAACTTTCTAAAGTAACTTGATGTTGATTTCGTAATCCTCCTGTAGAGGCTGATAATCCAAAAAATGCGCTAGTTCCTGCTAAACGAATCGTAGAAATATCTTCTACTAAAGTACCAACATTCAATCCATCAAAACTCCAAGTCAATGTTGTTGTTGAAACATCCCAATTGATGACTACGTCATGAAAAAGCCCATCTTCAATTTCCCCTAATTCCACTACTGATGTCCCTGAAATAGGATTGAATGGGTTTCCTGAACCACCACCAAATGGATTGATGCCGTCATCGGTGTCCCAAATTGAAGTATGGTCGGGACCTCTATTCGTTGGTCCAGAAGTAGTTCCCTCATTTCCTGGAAAGAACTGTGTATTGTCGAATGTATCAAACTCAATGGCTATACCATTAGTAATACCTGCAGCACCAATTCCTGCTCCTGCTTCACCAACGGTTGATGCCCCATTGGGGTCGTTATGAAAAATCACCGAAATTCCATCGGCACCTCCTACTGTTCCTGATCCAAAATTTGCTGTATGACCAGATAAATTAGTGTCATTATTTGATCCAAAATTAAGTTCGTAACTTAAGGTAAAATCTTGCGTAAAATCTATTTTTAGTGTTGACATTGATGTACCTGCGTTACTTCCTACATCTGGAGTAAGCTCAATGGTGTCAGGATTTGAAGAGTCAAATGAGGCATCACCACTAATAATTGCGATTCTAGAAATATCAATAGGTATTGCCCCTGATATGTTAGGGTCTCCACACTCTTCATGATCTAAAATTCCATCATTGTCGTCATCTAAATCTGCTATATCTGGTACACCATCTCCATCGGTATCGGTACAATTTTCAATAGTGTTATTCAAAGCTATATTTTCATAAGTACTTGCATACTGCGGAATCCCATCAATAGCTGAACCATCAACACTATCTAGTAGCCCATCACCGTTACTATCATTGGTGTTATTTGACACAAAATTAAATTTTGCATTTGGCGTAGTTGTGGTGTTAGTTACAGCTCCTCCGCTACCATTTTGAATATCACCATTACCTAAACCCGTAGTGGGATCGACCCCTGCTTCTACAGCATCAGGACAACCATCGCCATCACTATCTAAATCTAGATTATTATCTACCCCATCATTGTCGCTATCACAAGGAGATAAAGCAAACCATGAATAAGCAATAAAATCTCCACTAAACCCAGTAGAATTTATTTCAACACTAGAAATTAGTATATTACTTTGTCCCTTAAAAACCAAATTTTGATTATCTACCGTACCATTAAGTGTGATTGCTCCGTTAGCAGTATTGTAGTTAAGTACTCCTAGCGCTTTTTGAAATGCACCGTTTGGTGTACTTCCGCCATTAATTGTTACTGTATAAACTGCCGTTGGTGGCAGACCTATGGTAGTTGGATCTACATCTAATATCCAAAATGCTATTTCATTTGCCGGTACAGCTGGCGAAAATACAATGGAGAAATTTACATCACCTGATCTTGCTACCCGAGGTTCTCCTCCATTAGTTTCTATATTGTAGTTTACTTGCCCATCATTAAAAACACCTGCGGCTGACTGTGTACCTGAACCCTGAAAATCAACAGTTACAGTTGAAGAAGTTCTCCCTTTCCATGTACCATTTGTATTTTGTGATAAAAAACCTATACATTCGTTTCGATCTAATACTCCATCATTATCATCATCGAGATCTACACTATCAGGAATATTATCTCCATCAGTATCTGTACAGTTTTCTATATATACATTTTGACCACTTCCTAAGCTTTGAGTTACTGTAGCATCGGTCCCTGGAGCGGTATTTGTTGCTGTAGTAATGGTTACTCGACCTTGTGTATCTACATAATTAGCAGCTACTGGGTCTAATGTTCCTCCATAGTTTCCCGTTAGGTTTGTTGTAACACCAGAGCTAGCTGTTCCATTAAAACCTCCTCCTGTATTCCCTCCATCTATAGCTCCTATACCATTAGCATCTGTTAAATTTCCTATGACAAAACTACCGCCTCCTTCTACGGCATCAGGGCAACCGTCTCCGTCCGAATCCAGATCTAAGCTATTTACTATTCCATCATTATCTATATCATAATCGATAATACAAACCCCCGTTAAAATAACACCAAAAGGATTATCTGAATTTGTTCCTAATTCTGGATTGAAATCTATAAAATCATACCTAAATGAAATTTCTGAAAAGTCTTGATCACTACTAAAAAGAAGATCGCCACTTGTTGTTGCATCTGCACCTCCTACTAAAGCTCCTAGCTTATTACTTATAAAAGTTGATGCAATCCCTGTACTTGTATCTGTATGTTCTATACGTAATGCTCCAGCATTATTGATAGAAAAATTATTTATCTCTTCTTCCCCATCTATATTATTATTAATAAAGGCAAAAGATAGCCTAGCTGCTCGAATAGGTTGAGAAAAAGTTATCGTGTAGTCTCTATCTGATGTCGCTGTAGCGGTTCCTAAACGATACCCAATACCTGCATCATTCGTAACTACATTATCTGTTACATTTTCAACGATCACTGTTTCAGTATCCGTGGAAGTAAAGGTTTGCGGGTCACTAGCACCTGCTCCCAGTTGGGTTTCTGTTATTTCACTTCCAACAATACACACTCCTTCATCAACATCTAGAATCCCATCATTATCGTCATCCAGATCTACACTGTCAGGAACCCCGTCTCCATCCCAATCATTACAATAATCAATACCATCTTGTGTATTTCCTAAGGCTTGTCCCGCTCCCGCAACATCTGGCACTCCAACCGCTGAAGCACCAATTGTATTTCCTAAATTTTGGGTCACTAAATTTCCATTTCCATCAGATACCGTTCCCATAGCAGTCACTCCATCATCCGCAACCGTAAAATTACCTCCCGCTTCTTCTAAATCCGCACAGCCATCATTATCACTATCTAAATCGTATATATTAGCTATTCCATCATTATCAAAATCATACTCTGTACATGGATTCACAGAAATATTAAAATTATCCATCGTTACATTATCAGCGGCATTTTCCGCTGCAAATAAATAGATACGAATGGTATAAGTCGTACCTCCTTGTAAAAGGACATCATTATTAGGCCCTGCCCCATCTTGATAATTATCAAATTCGTTAAAAGCATTTACTCCTCCTCCTGCATCGTTATTGGTATCTGTAAAAATGGTACCATCTTGAATCCTTGTGGTCGTTTTTGCTACTTGTAGTATTTGTGAATTGGATGCAAATCCATCTGAGCTAATTTCTATCTGATACGACCAGTCTGCATAAATAGGCTTTCGAGGCTCTGAAGATAAATTGAGTCCTCTCGTTATTTCGTAAGTTCCTGCAATATTAGTCGTCACATCGATCAGATTATCAAAACGAGCGACCACATCAATATCATTTCGCAGAGTAAAGCTGAAATCTAAATAATCATTATTGGTACGCGCATCAGCTACTGTGGCTCCATCAACGCCACTCACCCAAACATATCCATGTGAAGCTACATCATTTCCTGTAGCTACCGAAGTATCTATAGATTCATCTACCAATCCAGTACCAAAGCCTAAATTACTTACGGTCAAATCAACATAATCACTATTGGTAAAACTCGGCTCGTAACGATCTACCTTGGCGGCTCCTGTATTTCCATTATTACCATCGTTGGCAGCTCCTGCTGGATTGGGATCCCAACGTGCGATCTGTGCAAAAGTCCCACTGATATCACAACCTCCTTCTATACGATCTAAAATTCCGTCATTATCATCATCTAAGTCTAGAAAATCCTCTATACTATCACCATCAGCGTCTTGAGCATAAACTACTCCTGTAGATATAAGTAGACTACAACTAATACATAGTCTTATTATACTATTACATAAAAACAGACTTAAAGTATTTTTATTCATGCCTAATCATATTTAAAAACGTAATCAACTATAAAACAATAGTTTAATAAATAAATTTACAATAGTTAACTTTCATAAATAACTGATTTACATTGTTTTAGACAAAACACGTTTTTAATCGATTAAATCACTTTTTCAAACGACAAAAAACACCTAAAGACTCACAAATTACTTAAATTCAATATATTAAACCCCTAAAATAATTAACACTAACTACGTCACATCTAGATGACACTTCGATAAACTCAATGTAAACTGAAAGGAAGGGTGTCTCATTAATTAGTAGTACTTATCGATTAAGGTAATTTGAATATCAAATACTTCCACGGAGGAGACCCCGACCTCCGTCGGGGTGACGGTAGGTTGAAAAATGGAATCTTCAAGGGCATGACGGTGGGTTGAAAGACTAGACCTTCAATACAACGTCACACCGTTGAAGAACGGTGTCTCCAGCACTAGAGACAGTAAACGTTCAACCATATTGAATAACCCATACTATCACTGAGGAGATACCTGCCTTCGAGAGCATGGTATTGTGTTGAACGAAGAAACATCCCCCTAGCCCCCTTCGAAGGGGGAATCACTACACCCTTCTATGGACACTGACTACGTCACACCTGGCAAACACTTCAACAAACTTAGTGTAAACTGAAAGGGAAGGGTATCTTATCAATAGAGGTACTTATTGATTAAGGTTATTTGAATATCAAATACTTCCACGGAGGAGACCCCGACCTTCGTCGGAGTGACGGTAGGTTGAGAAATGGAATCTTCAAAGGCATGACGGTGGGTTGAAAGACTAGACCCTTCAATACAACGTCACACCGTTGAAGAACGGTGTCTCCAGCACTAGAGCAGTAAACATTCAACCATATTGAATGATCTATACTATCGTAGAGGAGATACTCGCCTACGCAGGTATGACCCTTCGGCTGTTGCTCAGGGTTCGAATATCCTCGAAGCCCGTAGCAGGAGCACAGCATAAACTCTTAGCCTAATGTCAGACTGAGTACTTCGATAGACTCAGCATAAACTTCAGCCGAATGTCAGGCTGAGTACTTCGATAGACTCAGCATAAACTCTTAGTCGAATGTCAGGCTGAGTACTTCGATAGACTCAGCATAAACTCTTAGCCGAAGCCTAATTCGGTGCAATTGTTGGCGGTACTATATCACAACAAGAAGTATCGTCATTAACATCCTGACTTCCACCTATACCTTGGGTATTTGGTGTGTTGGCTAAAGTTGTTAATGGAACTCCATAGGTAGCTGACATTGGATCCGTATCTACTCCATTACTATTTGTTAAGTTCGCTATTACGGATTCTGTTGTATTCCCTAGATATCCTGTAGCAATGCTACCATCATTATTATTGTTATTGGGTTGATTTAATAGTGTTGTAGAAGCATCGCTCAAATCTGTTTGCTCAAAACTAAAATCACCTTCTACCGCATCTGGACAACCATCACCGTCACTGTCTAGATCTAAACTGTTAATGATTCCATCTTTGTCTAGATCCAACCCTTGAGTACAACTTGAAAAAGTAGTCAAATCCAAATAGAACCTGTGTTGCATAGGGTTTAAAATAGCATCACTATTCCCATAGTAAATTTCAATTCTCTTAATTTCTTTAAAATTAGAAAA
>CANMML010000050.1 GCA_947499005.1 uncultured Aquimarina sp. | reverse complement strand
AAAATCCATATCCTTCATAAGGAAAAGATACGAATAATATCGCATTTAATCTAATTATATTACCGCTATGTTAATAATTAAACTTGGTCTTAGTTCTTCCCAAATGGTATCGTGGTTATTTGGATGATAAGAAAAACACCCTAGTTGATTAAGAGTGCCATAAAAAGGACGTTGAAACATTTCTTCTCTTCTAAAAACATCAATAACTGTTCGTATATCTCCTTCTAATAACTGAGCAAGTTTACAAAATAATGCTTGGGATAAATTGCAATGAAATGAGATATAATTATCATCAATAATAACACATTTACCCTTGCTAAAATTTTCAGAATAAAATTTACCAGATTTAAAGCTGTCGCTTAGTATAGCATCATACTCTATTTCTGTTAGTAATTCTATTATTGGTCGACCTCTATAATCATGGTTAAAAAACGCAGTTGGATAAGAAAAATAATCTTTGTGTATTTGATTGAACGATCTTAAATAATGAAAGTTTATATTATCTAATACACTTAGTAAATAATACAATTCTGAAATAGTTTTAGTCATAATTTTTTATTTAAAAATCCACTTCTAATAAATGTCCATTTATTTTTAACCAATTTTTTGCTTTTAAATAATTTGGAATTTGTATCGACAAAATATGCCAAAATTGAGGTGTGTGATTGTTTTCTATTAAATGCACGAGTTCGTGTGCCACTAAATATTCAACAACATACTGTGGTGCCTTAATAATACGCCAGTTGAATATGATGTTATTTTTAGGCGTACACGATGCCCAACGATATTTCATTTCTGAAACTTTACAATCATTATATTCCACACCCAAGCTCTCAGCATACTTTTTTGCCAAAGGCTTTATTTTGAATAACGAGCGCCCCATATACCAATCTTTAAATAAACGATTGGAATCTTTCTGATTGGATTTTGAAATTGTAAAACGCTGATTAAATTTCACCCCATCAAAATTATCTTGTTTTACAAGTAATTGATAGTTTTTTCCTAAATACATTAAGGTTTCACCAGAAACAAACTCTTTTGGACTATAGTCCAAAGGGTATTTTTGAGAATGTGCTATTTTTTCTCTTATCCATTGTCGTTTTGAATCTATGATTTCTTGAATGCGTTCTACAGATAATGTTTTTGGTGCACGCACAATAATACTTCTATCACGCTCTACTGTGATATTCAGTGTTTTTCTATTACTATATTTTATCTCGTAGTCTAAAGTCATTAGGCCTCTATGATTCTATAATGATTAGATTTTGCGACTTCCATAACACGCGATGTAATAGCTTTTCGGTTTTTCACAATATTAGGAAGCGTACTAAAATCAGGTGATATAAAAAGTTTTTGTACCTCTGCTTTTAACCTGTTTTGAGCTGGTACACTATCCCAAAAACCCGTCATTCTTAGCTCAGTTGACACAAGGTTAAAAACATGTTGTGTCAGATTTACGTTTTGGGCTATCTCATCTTCAGTTAACTCTTGGTTATTATAAATTTCCTTTTTAAAAATTCTAAAAAAAGGCATTTGCTTCTTACGGTCTAAACCATAAGTTTCTTCTTTTTCACGATTTCTAATTTTTTCACGTAGTTTTTCCAATTCTTCATAAATTGCCCTCCAATTCCCCTTAAATTGTATTAAGATAAGTTCAAGAGCTTCTGAAAATGAAGCAAATAATTCAGGGTCTTCATCTAAATTAATGTCTATATAATGACGTACTGCGTGCTCAACTTCAGCAGCTTTGGTTTTATCTCTTTTTTTGTTTTTTACATTTTTTTGAAAATCGTCTGCAATAATAGAGATTGGTTTTACCAGTTCTTCTATACCTTTTGATTTTAAAAACTCGTCTGCAATCGTTCTTAGTTTAGGTGGAATACCTTTCATGCTAAAACGACCATCTCTAAAATGAGTATTTGCTAGAGTATTGATTTCTGTAAAAGAACGCCAATCATTAAGGTAATCTAATGCCTCTTTTCGAGGAAGCACATTATTAAAAGCAGCCGTTAGCTTTTTATACAAACTTAGATACTCAAAACGAATGTCTTCATCGTAAAACACATCATAAAACGCATCGATATCTTCAAAATCTTCTAACCCATTTTTCTTTAAGAACCCCCAAATTGCTTCATGCTTATCTTTTAATTCTTTTAATTCCGCTTCATCATTAGAGAGGCATCCTAGTATTTCTTGTTTTTCCTTTTCGTCGTAGGTATCTATGGCTTTTTTTAAATGATGCCCAATGCCTATATAATCTACAACAAAACCTTTCTCTTTTCCTTCTGGGCCAATTCTGTTTACCCTTGCAATGGTTTGCAGTAGGTTATGTTCTACCATTACCCGATCCATATATAATACTTGCTCAACAGGTGCATCAAAACCTGTTAAAAGCATATTCTGCACAATAATAATCCCTACATTTCCATTAATGGTATTGTCATCTTCATCATTCTCACGAAACGGTAATTTAAAACGTTTAATTGCTTTTTTATGATACTGCTTATTTGTAAAAGCCTTAATGTGTGGTAAGTCGTTATGAGTACCAGAAATAACTACTGCTGTTTCTAATGCTCTTAGCAATTCTATATCCACGTTCATGGGATTATTAATTACTAATTCAGCAATTTTTTCCTTTAATGCTGAATCAATTGCGACTTTATAACGCGTACAGGCTTCTCTTGAATTTGCTACAATCTGAGCCTTAAAATAATTAGGATAAATCTGCCCTACATAATGATCTATCATGCTTTTTGCTTTGGCTGTAATAGTTTCAATAGCTTCCAAATAAGCATCTCTCGAACCAAAACCTAAAATTTGCAAACGTTCTGTAAGGTTATATTCACTAAAAACATCCTCAAAACGTTTATCCATTCCTACTGCATCTTCAACCTCAGCATTATTGGTAAAGCCTTGATAGACGATTTCTAATGTTACGCCATCGTCTATGGCTTGACGCATGGTGTATTGATCTATATAATCTTTATATTTTTTTTCTGTTTTTCCTGTTGGTGTTCCTGTAAAACCAATACTGGTTGCATTAGGCATTGCTCGATCTAAATTTGCCGCAAGAATTGAATATTGTGATCGGTGCGCCTCATCGGTCATTATAAGGATATTGGAACTATTATTCAATTCTGGAAACAATTCTAAACCTTTTAAATCCTCGCCGTTTTCTTGAAACTTATGAATCATTGCCATGATTAAATCGCTATTATCATTAGCGATGAGCTCTTTTAAACTTTTACCATTGGGATTTGATTTAGGGTTGATGTAGTTAGCTGTATTTATCGTAAAACCAACGCTTTGACCAGTTTCTCCCAATTGTTCTTCTAGTTGTGTACGGTCTGTTACAAAAATAACTTTCCAAGACAATAGTTTAGGTAGCAGTTTCATTTCGCGTACCATAAACATCATGGTTAGCGATTTACCAGAACCTTGGGTATGCCAAATAATACCACCCCGTTCTAATGGGTTTTTTCCATCTATTAAACGTTTAGTTGCTTTTTTTACCGCTTTAAATTGTTGATAACGACCTACCACTTTTATTTTCTTGCCTTTATCATCTACTTTAAATACTGTAAAAACACGAATGATATCTAGTAGATTTTTTCTATCTAACATACCTGCTACAATACGCTGTTGATCATTAGGAGATGACTTTCCGTGGGCTAATTCATCTAAATTGTATGGATAAGGATCTGTCCAACGATAAAAATATTTTGGTGTATGGGTACTTATAGTTCCAAACTTTGCCTCAGTACGACAGGTCGTGATTATAAATTGATTGTAATAAAACAACTCCTTATTTCCTTCTCCTACATGACCTCGCTGCTCGCTATAACGCATCAACTGGTCTATAGCTTCTGGTATGGCATCATTTACTCTGGGTGATTTTGCTTCTATGACCACAACAGGCAAGCCATTAATAAATAGTGTCACATCTGGAATAATATGATGATCTGTACCAGGTACCTGTGTTTTAAACTGAGATATGGCTGTAAAAATATTATTCTCGGGTGTATCAAAATCTATAAAGCGTACTGTAGGACTTGGTTCTCCTGTTACTTCATTTTTTGAAACGGTGGTATTCTCTAATAATAATTCTAAAACGTGTTGATTATTTTCTAACAAACTATTTTTAGAAAAACTAGTAATCTTGCGAATGGTTTCGTCTAATTGAGACTCGGTAAGAAATGGGTTTATTTTTTTTAGTGCTGCTCTTAATTTGGGTTGTAACACCACTTCATTAAACGTTGTTCGATAGCTTTGCTCTGGTGTTTGTTGCATTTCTAATGACAACACTTCGTTATTTCCTGTATTCCAACCTAAACCTATAAGTTGTTCTAGTAATGGACGTTCTACAGTATCTAGCTCATTCATTTTAAGACTAGCTCCTAAATTACCACGATGTTTATTATCATTACTTAATATCATAGGCTTGTATTTTTTAGTAGCGTTGTCACACGTTTTTTTCCTGAAAGTAAATCTTGCATAAGACCTTTTTTTAGATTTTCTAGTTTGGCTTTTTTAGAGCTATAATTAGCTAATGATTTATTGAGAATTTCAATCTTATCAATTATTCTATTTTGCTCATCTAGAGAATTAGGTAATTTAATTGGTAAATCTAATAAAGCCTGTTTATTAAGCTTAAATCTTCCTGCTCCTTGTCGGGTTAGGAAGAAAGTAATATCGCGATGCATAAAAAAAGTATGAATCCATTCTGTTAAACAAGAATCATTTCCTTTAACAATATGAGCGTGATTACTAACATTAAAATTACCATTCACTAATATAGTTTGCTCTTGTGATTTCCATTTAAGAAAATGATCTCCATCTTCACCAAAAAGAACAAATTTACCACTAACTCTAAATTCTGATATTTTATCAATAATTCCTGTTGCTCCATAATATGAATACTCCCCTGGTATTTTAGCTCTAACTATAGCTGAAATAGGTTTTCTAAGATTATTATGAAGTTCAATACATTTTTTTAAATGTAGAATATTCCACTCCACTGGAATACGCCCCCAAGGGCTATCTTTAAACTCATGTGTTTCTTCACTACGTATATTTCCTTCTTTGTCAATCCCTTTTGTTAATAAATCTTGCATTAAACCCGTTTTAATACGCTGGTATTTCGCAATGAGTTTTTGCGTTTGCGTAATGGCTTCATCCACTTTGGTAAGGATTTGGGCTATTTTTTGTTGTTCTTTTATGGAACTTGGCACTTTAATTTCAAATCCCTTCAATGCTTTCTGCTGGATATTCGGTAAACCTGACCCAACACGTAAATCCATAATATCACTTTCAACACCTTTTAGAGCTTGATACAGAAAGTTTTTATCAAGACCGTCTTTTAAATCTAACAACGCGTAACAATGACCTCCTAACCAAAAATTAGTTTCCAAGAAATTTACATAACCACAAGAATTACCTCCTTCGCTTATTGTTATAGTTTTTGATTTAGTATTCCATTTAGAACTGTAACCTGAGGGTTCAATACCGCCATTAACACAAGGATATAAACCACTTTTATCTAAATCTAATTTATTAAACTGAACTCCTTTTTTTATCTTCGAAATTTCAACTAAATTTTTATAAGACCAACCAACAGGTATTTCTTTTTCTTCCACCATCTTAATTCAAATAATTTAAAGCGGTTAAAAAATGAGTAAGATCTGCCATCGTTTCTTCTCGTTTTTCCTCCAAACTTTTTGAAGACACCGCATATTTATCCCAAAGGTTTTGGTAAGCTGCTACCAATATGCGTATTTCTTTGTTTAAGTAACGTTGCAACTGATCGTTTATAAGATCAAAGTGTTTTTTAAGAATAAGCTTTTGCGCCTCGGCATCACTTATTTGTCCGCCTATTGCTTTTAGCAACTCATCAATACTGTTTACTTTGATTTCTAATATTGTACTATTTTTTAGTGCAACATTGTATGGTTTGGTAATGCTTTTAAACTCCGTTTTTGCAGCAGTTACTAAACGTAGTTTTTCAGGATTAGTTTTATCTTTTTTAAGTTGCTTCTCTAAATTGGTAGCACTTTTTTTAATTTGCTCGTAGGTATCTATTTTATCTAAATCTGGTAAAAAATATACAATGAGTTTTTCAATAGTAGTATCTAATATTTGCAACTCACGTTCCGCGACACCTCTTAATTTTAAAGCTTCTGACTTTACATCTTCGGTGCCGTAACGTTTAATGACTAATTTTAAGGCTAGTTCTTCTTGTTTTTCTTTAAGCGTCGCTTTGGTTTCTTTTATAGTTTTTTCTAAAGACTTTATGTTTTCTTCAATAGCTGTAAATGGTTTTGCTGCTTTTGGCTTCTTCTTTTCATTTATATAATAGTCTATCTGTAACTTCAGCTCTTTTTTAGCTAGCGTGGTGGTTAACTTTTCATCTTCATCAGCTTCATACTCTAATTCATTAAAAGCTTCTTCTACGGTTTCTTCTAGTTCGGTTTGCTTTTCAGAAAGTTTAATTTTTAACTTTTCAATTTCGGCTTCTTCAGTTTTAAAATAGGCTTCAATTAAATAATTATCTGGAATTAAACTTGGTTCCCAACCATTTTGCATAATGGTTTTTAAATCATATTTAATATTATCCCACCAGTTTACAAAAACACCTGCTACTTGAAATTTGTCTAACACGCCAACTGACACAAAAGTATCTTTCATGGTATCTAAAAGTTCCTTACGTACACGTGGAGTTTTATCGTTATTTAGTGTTACATAAGATACCATTGGTTCATTTACTGTATTTTTAGTATCCGTTTCTTTTATAGGCGCAAGTGAAGAGAAGTCTTCTTTTGCCTGTTGCCACCAATCTGCGAGTTTAAGCCCCAATTGTAAAAGGGTATGCTTTACATCGTCATCTTCTTCAATAGTTTCTTTTATAATTTCTACTTTCGCGAAAGCAAAATCTTTATACAATTCGTTTTTATCCTTAAATAACTGTGCACCTTTAAAGTTGAATTTTTGACATTGTGTTTGCTGAATCTCTTCTATTTCAGCAATAGGAACACCACCAATTAAATGCGCTTTTACATCTTCTGGTTGTGGCTCTGGCGTATTATCTACATAGCGACGAATATTCAGCGTATACTCGTTGTTTTTTATCTCTGAAAGATCTACTAATCTACTATATTTAGGTTCTTCTATTTTGTTGGTAAAAACGTAATCTATTTTTTCTACGTCTTCTGGTCTTAAATTATTTTGCTTCTTACCTTCAGCATATTCCTTATCGGCATTAATAACAAAAACTTTGTCTTTTAATTCATCTGGTTTACTCTTATTAAATATCATAATACTCGCAGGAATACCAGTACCATAAAATAACTGCGGTGGTAAGCCAATAACGCCTTCTAAAACATCTGCTTCTAGCATATTTTCACGTATTTCTCCTTCTTTACCGCCTCTAAACAATACACCGTGTGGCATTACCACAACTACTTTTCCTTCTCGCTTGCAACTGGCTAGCATATGCTGCACAAACATTAGATCTGCTTTTTTTCCAGTTTCAGGCGCCCAACCGTATGAAAAGCGATTGCTAAATTCCATTTCTTGACGGTTGTAATTTTGAGAAAATGGCGGATTTGCAATCACGCGGTCAAACTGCCTAATACGACCACCTTCTTGATTTAAAGGTTCGGAAAGTGTATCGCCAAATTCAACAGTGTATTTACTAATATTGTGTAAGATGATATTCATTTTACAAATTGCCACTACCGACGGTTCTAGCTCTTGACCAAAAAGCTCTAAATTATTTGGATTTCCACCTTGTTCTCCTATATAAGAATGTGCTTGAATAAGCATACCTCCTGAACCTGCTGTAGGGTCATAAACTGACTGTCCTTCTTTGGGTTTCAATAATTGAACTAATAATCGTACTACTTGATTAGGAGTGTAAAATTGACCGCCTTTTTTACCGCTTTCATCTGCAAAATACTTTAATAAATATTCATAAGCGGCACCTAAAAGATCTGGAAATTCAAAGTTTTCATTTACAAGAGCTGGAAATTTATTAAAATGGTCGAGCATATCTTTAAGATCTTTATTCTTAACAATTTGCTTGCCATCTACCTCACGATTAAAGTTGATACGTCCTTTAAATACACCAGCAAGTGTTGCTGCGTTTGCTTCTTCAATAGCATCTAATGCTTTGTTAAGCATTTCTCCAATATTAGTAGACAAATGTTTTATTGGAGGATGCTCTGTTCCGTTTTCATCTTTAAATCCCGTGTTCCATCTTGCACGTGGCGGCACAAAAAATATAGTTCCGTATATCTCTGGATCTTCTAATATTTCAGCAAGTGTAGTGTCGTCTAAATGTGCATGTTCTTTTCTGAGTCTTTGCATTTCTATATCAAACAAATCAGACATTCGCTTTAAGAAAAGCATTCCAAATATGTATTCCTTGTATTCAGAAGGATCTATTTTACCACGTAGGATATCTGCTGCTTTCATTAAGAAGCTTTCCAGTTGGGCTAGTTTTATAGTTGTTTTTTGCATTAATTTTTAACTTCAATATGATTATTACTAATCATTATATTTATTAAATAGTCACGGTTATTCCTAACTGCGCTATTTTATTATTTATTAATTCTTTAAAATTCATTTTTCGTTCTTGAGAAAGAAAACTATGTTCAATAAGTTCTGCCCACTCGCTCATTCCTCTTTCAATTCGTTTCCAAAGATTTTCAATCGCTTTTTCTGGTATATGTGCACTTAACATTGCTTTGGTAAAATCTTCTCGTTTTAATTTTCGTTTTTTCCCATTGATATGTAACGCTAAATCATCCAAATCATCTGGTAGTAACAATTGTGCCGCAATCATGTCATAGGCTGGAGTAAGTTCGTATGCATTGGGCTGTTTTGCTATAAGCGAAAAGTTTTTTAAATGCATATCATTATTCCCAATTAAGAATGAAACGATTACTTGTTCATAAAAATGAACAACGTCTTTTAAGGGGTTTTTAGAATAGACGAGAATCCCTTTCGCTATTTGTTCATATGAGCCTCTATATTTATGTTCTGTCATGCGTTTGCTAAATTGACACGCATCTTCCATTGCAAATTTTTCGCCTTGAGCATTACGATCTATGCGCCTTGTAATATAAGTGAGTTCTCCTCCTTTTAGTGGGAGTAATAAAAAGGGTACCGTTTCAATACCACAAGCCTGAGTAAGTAACATACATAAAGCCTCTAATTCTGGCATTTGTGGATATTCTATATACGGTGGTTTTAGTATATATCTGCCATTTAAAGCACCTACAATAGTTAGGCGTTCCTCAGTTCCTATTTTTGTAAAACCCATAGATAATTTGGGTTGTACGCCAGTTACAATAATACGTTGTGCTACATTTTCTTCAGCGAGCTCGTTTATTTGAGAAGTTTCGTAATCTAATTGAAGTACAGGAGTATCGCCTTTCCAAAAAGAAGTAAGACAAGAGGGGTGATATTTAATATCTCCTTGATTTAGTTTTTTATGACAAGCTAAACAATTACTCATTTTCTATTATACTTATGTTACCTATACAATCTCTGCAAGTTGCTAATAATAATCCCATACGATCACGCGGATTGAGTTTCCAGTTTTTTTGAGCAATATCGAGCAACCAACCTTCAGGTATTAAACCATCAAAAAACGGAAATAAATTATCAGATACAAAAGAGGTTTCCTGCAATGGAAATGTTAATGATATAGGTGTTGCATTTTTCAATGATAAATAAGCTTTATCATATTGAAATAAATAGCCTTCATCATTTTCAATAAGCATTCCTGCTTTTTGGTTATGCACCCAAATCTCTCCTTGTCTCATCGCTTATTGGTTTTGGTGTTAATTGATGTCCAAAAAAAAGTAACACCTGATTTACTTTATCGGTCATTAAATTTGGTTTTCCTTGTTCAAGATCTCTCACAAAGCGTAATCCAACGCCAGTCAAATCTGATAACTCTAACTGTGTCATTTTACTATCTTTTCTGCTGCTTCTAACAAATTTAGAAATAGCATTATGTCTATTCCAATTTTTCATAGATATACCCTTATGGGTGCAATTTATGAAAATGGATTCAAAATATACCTTTTGGGGTATATTATTTTACTTAAAGAATGAATTATACCCGATTTGATATATTTTTTGAAATTTTGTTCACTTTTTAACTGTTTATCCTTTGTGAATATTATAAAATAGACTCTCTAGATTTCTTCATATACAATAATAAGAGATACTTAATTTAACTTTGAATTATCTCTAAATCAATAAAACTAAACATACCTTTAAGTATAAAATCCTATTTTTGCTCTCATGGATATTGATTTAACCGAAGCCGAAAAAATAAAAATAGAGGTCACTATTTAAATACCTATCTTTAGTATTAATAAATATGTTGAAACATGGACATTTTCAAGGGGCAAA
>CANMML010000049.1 GCA_947499005.1 uncultured Aquimarina sp. | reverse complement strand
TTTAAAATCACCTAAAAGCTAGTAAATACTATAACTCAAACAAAATTTTTCAATCCTAATGCATAATTCAGGTTAAATATCACAGAAAAAGCAGAAAGAGTTTTGATTGTTATATTACTTTTTTCTCTATTAGTAGTTGTAGTTTATACATCGATAGTCTTTTTAGGATTATTATTTGATGGGATATTTTCAAGTATTCAAAATTCATTTTCGCCAGATGAGAATATTATGAATCATTTACATACAATTTTTGGTGGTTTTCTTTCAGTTTTAATAGGGGTTGAATTATTACACACTATTAAAATGTACTTAAGAGAAGATGTAGTACATGTGGAAATTGTATTGTTGGTAGCATTAATAGGTATTTCAAGACATGTAATTGACTTAGATATAGAACATTTACAGCCTTTACAACTTGTAGGTATAAGCTCTTTAATTTTAGTGTTATCAGTCGGGTATTTTTTTATTAAAAAAGGGATGCGTTTAAAAAATCAAAGTAGTTCTATATTATAAAATCGTAAAGTAATTTTTTAGAGAAAATTTAATTATCAAAGGGTAAAAATACCTAAGTTGATAGATAAAAAGCTGTAATCAATACTATCATCTGTTCCTGGAGTATAATTGTATTTTGCAGATAGTTTTACTCCAAAACTTTCTGTTAAAGTTACTGAAATTCCTACCTTAGGAGTAAAACCAAAATGCCAATTAGTATTTTGTATTTCAAAAGAACCAATTGTAGTGCATTGCAATGTCTTACTGCATCTAATTGAACTCCGAAATGCGGGGTAATATTATTTATTTCATTTAAATAATAATGTTCAGAAACCATGATAGGAATATAATTTACAAAAAAAATCTTTCTTTCCACTAATATCTGTAGCTTCTATGCTAGAAAGTCCTCTTGTAGAAATAGTGAAAAAATCCAATGCAATAAGTGCCTACACTGAATTTTTTAGACACGAAATATTGTCGTTAAATTTTGAAATTCAGGGTGATTACAGTTAGGGGAATAATGTTCTTACTCAGTTGAGTTTATTAAGAAATTCAAGCTTTAAAAATTTTTCACATCACTTTTTTTAACACTAAGACAAAACCATACTATAACTTAGCCCTGAAATGCTAAAAATACTATTGAATTTAATAACAGTCAACCAATTAATTCAAGCATTACTTTAATGATAACGGCATTAGCGATATCAATAAAGAAAGCGCCAATAAGTGGAATTATAATAAATGCCTGTGGTGATGCTCCGTATTTTTTTGTAACTGCTGTCATATTTGCAATTGCAGTAGGTGTTGCTCCTAGAGCCAAACCTACATAACCAGCCCCGATAATGGCAGCATCATAGGTCTTGCCTAGGACTTTAAAAACGACAAATATGGTAAACAAAGCAGCTATGATTACTTGGGCTATAAGTAATGAAATTATTGGAATCGCTAGATCTACAAGTGTCCACAATTGAAGACTCATTAATGACATTGCTAAAAAAAGACCTAAGCTATAATTTGATATAAGACCAATTACCGGTTTATCTGTAGGCCAATTTATTTTTTTCCAAATAAGTGGTATGGTATTGGTTAATAAAATACCACCAAAAAGACAAGGTACAAATAGTGGCAATTGAATGTTAAAGCTTAATAAAAGCGTATGAAGGTAAATACCTATCCCTATTGCAACACAGAGAATTAATACGAATGAATAAATTGTATCGACATTAATTTTTTCTTCTTTAGGATTGCTTATTCCAACACTAAGTATTTGATCACTTGAAGATTTTAAATGGTATTTTTTTATTAAAAAATTAGCTATTGGTCCTCCTGCAACACCTCCTAAAACTAAACCAAATGTTGCACATGCAATACCAATTTCCATAGCATTTGTAATACCATAATCTTTAATAAATGAAGGAGCCCAAGCTATAGCAGTACCATGTCCACCACTTAGCGCAACAGACCCACCGATAAGACCACTTGCTTTATCAATGCCTGTAAGCAATGCGATACCAATACCTGTAAAGTTTTGAATGAATAAATAGCCAATTGCTATTGCAAGCATTATTAATAAAGGTTTTCCTCCTTTTAGTAAGGTTGAAAACCTAGAAGATAAACCTACACAGGTAAAGAAAACTACAAGAAGTGCATCTCTTTGATTTAAAGAAAAACTTACAGTGCTATTAAATAGCAGGTAAATAAAACATGTAATAATTGATGCTATAATTCCACCTGTTACAGGTTCGGGGATGTTATATGTTTTTAAAAATTTAATTTTTTTATTGACATATTTCCCTAAGAATAAAACAAGTACAGCTAGAATTAAAGTTTCTCTTTCGTTTAAAGACATATGTTATTTTTTAAACTATAATGTTTTAAGCATTAATACCAAATTCACTATTAAAAGCGACGAATCTTTAGGTTCTTTTTTACATTTTCCACATCTTTATTTAGACATAAAAGAATACAGCTTATATCTTAAAAGTAATCACTGGTAAAGCAGAGTGGTTCACTAAATCTTCCCCAATACTTCCGTTGAAAATATGCGATATTCCTTTTCTTCCATGTGTTGGAATTCCTATAAAATCCGCATCAATACTTTTGCAATAATTCATAATACCACTTTCGATGTCAAGATCATTAAATATGGTAATGGATTCTAGAGGTCTCTTGTAATCCGCATCTACGTTTCTAAAAAATTCACTAAAAGTTTTATTTAAATTCGAGGTAGTTATAAAGTTTGCTGGTGTATTGATATAGACTAGGTTTAATCTAATATTTAGTAATTTGAAAAAGTTTACAGCATTTTCATAAGATCGGACATTTTCTAATTGAAAATCGCATGCAAATACAGCGTCTCTTATCTCGAAGCCTATCATTTTACTTTTAACGACCATTACGGGTACCTCGGAGTAACGTACTGTTTTTTGAGTATTAGATCCTATAAGTATTTCTTCCATACCATCTGATCCATGAGACCCCATCACTACAAGATCAGCATTAACTTCTTTGATAGTAGCATTGATTTCTTTGTAAACCAAATGTTTCTTGATATGGAAACTTATTTTTAAGCTCTTTAAAAAGGTTTTCTCACCAATAAATTCTTTTAACTTATTTTCAGCATGTTTAATATACAGTGCAGTATTCATTTGATCCTCTTCCTGAGGAAGTATAGAATTACTGATACCTAAAGTATGTAATAGGTGAATTTCAGCATCTTGTGTTTTTGCAATGTTAGCAGCTATGTAAAGCGCATTATTTGCATAATCCGAAAAGTCAATAGGAACTAATATATTTTTCATAATTAATTTTTTTGAGTTTTATATGTTTTAAAAGGCTTCATTTATACCAAAATAAATACCATTACTGTTGTCCTGTCCAATACCAATATCTAAGCGCAACCATGTGTCTTGATCTTTTATTACCTTATATCTAATCCCTGCACCAGCAGCAGGTTTTAAGTTTTTAGCACTAAAAAAATCATTAGGTCTTTGGGCTACTTCTCCTACTAAACTATAAGCGGCCGCAGTCCATCTAGGTTTAAAACGCAAACGATATTCTACCTGGGCTATGTACATGTGAGCATCTATAAAACGCCCTTTAAAATAACCTCGAGCTGTATTTCCTCCTCCAAAAGAAGCTAAACCCTGAAAAGGGATGTTGCCATAATTATTTTCAAGATAAACTTGCATAGCGAGTGTGCTTCGATTCGATAACTTTTCATAAGTCCTTAGGTCAACTATAAACTTGTTGAAGTCATCTGTTGCGCCTAATAATTTACTAGAAAATCGAGCATTTACTTTATAGTATCTACCTGATAGAGGGGAGCCCGTAGCATCTCGAGAATCAAGATTAAATATTACGCCTAGACCACTTATAACAGCACGATTATTTCCGAGAATACCTGAAATGTCGAGTATTCCATCCTCTTTTTTTTCTGTTACTTCGTGATTTTCGAATACGTATTCAAAGCCAAAATTTAATTTAGGGGGTAAGCGTTTTAAAAAGGCAATTCTAATATTATGTGAAGTAGTATTATAAGCTTCCTCATTGGTGTTAGGCGTATTGTTTCCTATGCCCCAAAAAGAATTGGGAAATATATTTAAGAAATAACGCATATCGATAAAATAGTCTCCGTTTCCTAAATAGATTTTTGGGCTTGCTTCAAATTGAATTTGTTTATTAAGTGTATAGATTCCGCTAAATAAAATATTAGATAGGCGATCGTTGTATTTATTAGTTTTGTTTAATAAAAATAATTGTCCACCACCACCAAACCCAAAATTTGTTTCAGGAGTAAAAAAGGCTATAGGTAATCCAATAAACTTAGTGTTTTTTATGCTAGTGATTGTGTCGGTTTGAATAGTGTTTTTACTATTCTGACCATGAACAATAGTTGCATAAAATACACAAATAATATATATGTAATATTTTTTATTCATTAGAAAAAGAAATCATCTAGTAAAACATTAAATCCAAAAGAAAAAGAAATATTACTTGATCTTACATCTATATCAGTGGTACTATTATCAAGTAGAGATTCGTTTTCTAAAGAAAGCCAAAACAGGTTCAGTCTTAAACCTAAATCAAAAGTGATTCGATCGTGTAACACATACGAATATCCAATACCTAAAAGGCTTCCAAAGCCACTACCAATACTTTCTTGGTTTATTTCGGTTGAGTTATTATTAACAGATTCAATGGCTTCTTTATAGCGAACATAGCCTGGTGAAAATTCTCCGAAAATAGAACCTTCTTTTGCTTTCTGGAGGTAATACCTTAATGAAGGCCCTATAAACAAACTTTCAGTACTACTTTTAGAAATATTGTCACTACTCGATCTATTGATATTCAAAATACCTCCAAATAATAATCGATCTTTTAAAAATTTACCTGTAGTCATGCTTAACCCAAATTCGTTGGTTTGAGTTCGAGTATTGCTTCCTTGAAATTGATTCGTATTAGAGCTTATAGATCCTGATAATCCAGTAAACCATCTTCCTTTTCGAAATGATGTAGTTTGCTCTTTTTCAGAAAGGTTCTGTCCATAGCTTACAACAGCTTGAAAAGCAATTAAAACAGTAAGAATACAGGGTTTAATTATAGGCATTAATGATCTTTTAAATAAATTAACTAACGGCTAAGAGTAATAACTTTCCCATCTCGAAGTACCTTCATTGATATTGTAGAAGCTTGGGAAAGGTTTGTTGCCATTTCTCCAATTTTATGTAATGATTCATCTTTCATATCAAACTCAATATTATTTATTGAAAGAATGATATCACCTCCTAAAATCATTTTTTGCTTACCAATTAAGGCTTCTACATCTCCTCCTTTAAGTCCCATTTTATCTCCCCATGAGCCAGCTACAATTCGTTGAACTAATAGACCGCTATTTTGAGGTAAATTAAAATAGGATTTCATTTTTCCAACTAGTGGTATAGCATCCATACCGATCCAAGGAGTAGGTTTATCAATCACCAGTTTTTTGACCATATTACTAGAGGCTGCAAACCCAATACCATCTGATCCGCCTGAGTTCGATAAAATTTGGCTTACAATACCAATTACTTCTCCATTCATATTTATCAGTGGTCCTCCCGAATTCCCTGTGTTTATAGAAGCATCTGTTTGTATAAATTCGGATTGTGTAAACATATTTTTTCCCAGTTTTGATTTTCGAATGCCACTAACATAACCTGAGGATAAGGAGTGCGAATAGCCAAATGGAGCTCCAATAACAAAAACTTGTTCTCCAATTTTTGTGTTATCAGAATTAGCTAACCTTAATGTTTGTGTGCTATATTTTGGGGAATCTAATTTTATATGGGCGACATCAGCTGTTTTATGAGTGGTAATAACTCTTGCCGATAAAATAGTACCATCTAAAAATCGTACTCTTATTTGTTCTGCATGATCCACTACATGAGCGGCTGTTATAATATCTGTTTCCGAAATCATAAATCCAGAACCTAAACCATCCGTAGATACCGTTTTGAAAGTTCCATTTACTTCTTGTAGTTTTTCTTCTAAGGAAAAAATAGTGACTACTGCGGTATTCGCATTTTCATATAACTTCGATAAATCTTGCGCAGATAATTTAAAAACAGACAAAAAGACTAGGAAATAAAGAAGCTTTGTTTTTTTTAAAAACATTGATTTTGGATTTATTCCAAAAATAGAGCCTAACTATAGTCTTCGAATTATCAATTTAGATCAATGCATCTAAAACACATTAAATTAATTTATTCGAAGAATATAGAAATTATGAAATTGAAACGATGTATACTTTTTAGAAAGTTTCTAAGCTAAAATGATGATTCATTTGAAATAGCCTCCTGTAACTTTTAAAGTCATTATAAATCAATTAAGTTTTTTATGTCAATTAGAAGCTGTTTAGTACTTCCACATGAGGGAAAGAAAACAGAACTAGCTCAAGTGTTATTACAATTCGATCAATACGAAGTAGTTCCTGTAGAAAATAAAGATATACTTATTTTTTATTAGACCATATAAGTCTTGAATTTGAGAGAATTAACTCAATATCCGAACGTAAAAAGTTCGATTTTAGTCTCATTGGGGGTACGAAATCCTTTAAAATCTTCTGATTTTAAATTTTTAGGTGTTGCGCCAAAAGTACTTGAAAACATTATTGAAGACTTAAATAAAGGCTTTATAAATATTTCAACAACTTATTCAGCTCACCTCATTATTCTTCCTAAAGAAGCCATTTTTGAAATAGGTTTTTAGTGAATTTAATGGGTTGTGTAACGGTTACCCTTGTTGTAGGTAGTGTATTAGAAGCTTTCGTTTAACTCTCTAAACATTTGGATAGTATCAATATATCTGATATTAAAGTGATTACACACCTCAGGTATTTTTATTCTATTTTTTCTTTCAGGTTGACTTTTTTCATAAGTAACAATAGTCCAATTATTACTCATAGCAAAAGCAATAAGCCAAGGGTCAGCAAGATCAGTTTCGAGAAATTCTTGAATTGCATTTGGTGTGTAATGATGAGACATCGAATTAGTCCAACTTACAATTGCAATATAATTTTGAAGAACAGTATCTGTATTAATAAAGAAATCATTTGGTAAATTAGAATCACACCATAATTTAAGTTCATCTTCGTGAGAAGAATTATCATAAATCTCTTTTTTGACTTTATCAATACTTAGGATTGTACCATTTTGGGATAAGATATTGACTTTTAACCAAAAACTTTGAACAATATCAAGAGGATAAATTGAACGATGAGCCTGTATGAAGAAATTTGAATCTACAATGTATTTACTCATACTTGATATAGATATTCATTGATGAATTTCTCGTATGTATTCCCCTTTAAACTAGTTAATTTATATGCATCTCTGTACAAAAGATTGTTTTCATTGACTGCGTTATTTACATAACTAGCAAATCTTAAACTAATTCTCTTTTTAGCAGTTGCATAAAAATTCCCACCAGAACTTTGATTTTCTTTTTTGGTTTTAAATTCAGCTGTATAATTGTTGTAAAATTCAAAAAAAGAAGTTTTAGATATTAAATCTAAATCTAATGCTCTTCTTGCAATTACAATTGGACTAACCTTAAAAACTTTACTTAAATACTTTATGTTTTGACTGTTATTCCATTTTTCTCTAAAAAAGATCTCAGGCACCAAAAACTCAGCCGCAACTTTATCACATAATAGTTCAGTAGGGTCATCAGCTGGGAGCATTTTCGCATTGTCGAAACCAGCACTTTCACCTAGCCAAATATGAGCAATTTCGTGTGTTAGAGTAAACATTTGAGCAGCTTTTGCATCTGCGGAATTTATAAATAGAAAAGGTGATTTGTTGTTTACTAGTACAAAACCTCTACATTCTTCAACTAAAATTTTTCTTCTAGTATTGTTTCCAACAATTCCATTAAAATTAATAATTATTCCGACTTCCTCAATTTGTAATGTCAGATAATCCAAAGCTTGTTCCCAAGTACCAAGTTTACTAGCCCAGTTAATAGGTAATTTTAAAGTATTTCTAATATCGTTTGCAATCTCTTTGTAATCAGAATCATCATTATATTTCCCAACAAAACTTAAATCAGGATAATCACTTTCTTGTAAGTAATTTGTTAACCAATTCTGTCTATCTCTTATTATTTGGATAGTATGGTAAACATTTAAAGAAACTTTATCTCTAGGAGCAGCTCCAGTTCTGAAAAAAGGAATAGGTATTTCTTCTTTTGGTGGCTCACTCATAAACATATAACCAAAAGGGACGTGTACTTTATGAGTAAAGTTTTCTAATTGTTTAATAGTAGGTTTTTTATTTCCTTCTATCCAATCTAAAACATCAGGGTTATCCATATAAAACTCTTCTAGATTATTACCTGCACGAGTAATTGCCCAGTTTATAATGTCAGAATTTATATTTTCTATCCTTGTCGCCATTAGACAAATATAATTTATTACTTGCTATTTTACCTTTAGTCTGTTGTTTTTTGCATCTCGACTAACGGTAAAATTTTGTTCTTTAGAAAACGTCAAAATTCCGCTTGTTAGCTTAAGGAATTTCTTGAATTTCCTGGTAGTGCACAATCGTATATCTTTTTGTTCGTCGCTAACTTAATTCAAACCAGCTACTAATCAAAATTATATGTACGGCTTAGCAGAAAGAAACCATACATTAGCTCAAAAAGGTTACTCCGCATGACGTATATATAGTGCGCCTGTTGCACAATCCTTGTTCAAGGTATAATTATTTCGAAACTTAATATATACAAGGAGTCAAGTTTTATCAGGGAAAATTATTCAATCACTTTCAATTGAGTGATCAAAAGAGCATTGATCCAGCAATGTTTTTTAAAATGTATTTGGTAGATTATTTAGAAAATATGATTAGTGATCGTTGTTTTGTGGAGCATTTTAGTTTGCGATTGTACATTCTCTATTTTTTAGATTATGCTATTGATGAAGAGCTTCCAAGGTATTCTACGATTATTCGTACCCATCAACTATTTCCAGAAGGAGTTTTTTAAAAAGCATCTGAAATTCACTAAAAAATATCATTGAGGACTTTAATAAAGTCTTTTTAAGATTTGTAACTATTTCAAGGAATTACTCATTTCAACATCTTATTCGTCCTTAAAAACTTTTTTGAAATAGGTTTTTAGTGAATTTAATGGGTTGTGCAACGGTTACTAGTGTTGGCACACGTTTTTTACCAATAACCTATCTTTCTTCTATAAACGTTTATCACCTCAAAATCGGTTAATTCTGGTTTGTGTTTTTTTCGATATACAGTTTTATTGATCCAATTACCATTTTCATCAAATTCGTAATCAATTTTTATTTCATTTTTTAAATCAGAATCTTCAAATTCTTTTGAATAGGTAGTGTTATTTAGAGAATCAAATTTAGTGATATTACTAATATTTCTTATCGAATCAGATGAAGTTAAGTAACTAGTAATCTGAATAATTCTTCCTTGTTTCCAATCATAAATACCCTCAGATTTTACAACTTCATTTAAATATATGCATTTGATTAATCTATTATTGTCATCATATATGTTCTTCTCCGAATTTGAATATTTATAATTGTCGTCTATTACATTTCGTTTTGTGAAGATTATTTGATTTTTAGAATTATATCTATGCTCAAAATCAACTATTGCTACAGTATCATTTTTTTTAATTACAATATTTTTTAAGGGGTCATTATTGTTGTTTGAATATGTTACACTTTGATAATTTAGTGTATCATTCTTATAAACAAGTCTTTTATGAATATTATGTGTTGAATCATATTTTACAACTCTTGTAGAAGTTATTGAATTTGAAGTTTTATCTATAGAAATAGTTTTAATCCAATCATTTTTATCATTGTATTCTAGATGATCAATTTGGATCAAGTTTCCTCTCTGATTATAACGCTCTACCTTTTCTATTTCTCCAAAGTTGGTATATTCTTCAATCTTATTTAAAATTGGCTCTTTAGTTTTTTGCGTGATTAAAGATTCTGTTTTATAGTATTCAATTCTTTTAACATTACCATATAAATTTTTTTCTTGTAGCGCATTTTCGAAATCAAAATATACAGGCGTTAGATCTTTTTGATCTTTAGGTGCCGTAGTACAATTAAAGAACATTAGACTAATAATTATGCTAAATAAAGTTAATTTCATTTTTTAATGTGTGGTAACTGTTGGCTATATGCAGTGTGGGACA
Organism: uncultured Aquimarina sp.; assembly: GCA_947499005.1. Taxonomy (GTDB): domain Bacteria; phylum Bacteroidota; class Bacteroidia; order Flavobacteriales; family Flavobacteriaceae; genus Aquimarina. The sequence continues at coordinate 851 of CANMML010000049.1, read as the reverse complement.
AACAAGCGATGTCCTTACCTCATATCACTTAACTATACGTTCTATTTGTTTTATTGTTTACTGTAAATACCAAATCAATGATTTGTAAGGCTCCCCATATATAAATGGACCTTTCGATTTAGCCTGAATCCGCATTGCATATAGGTATTGTGTGTGCCTTGAATGGTAAATATAGTTCATTTAAAGAATGTCCCAAAGGGTGTGAGTCCCCGATACGAGGAAGTAACGCTCCTAAGTAAAGCAAGTGGCAAGGTTGGTTAGGGTGACCCAATGACTGAAGTAAGCCAGACTGCGTGGTCGGTTCTGAGTAACACTTTTTTATGAGGTTTTATGAAATAAAACCAAATGTCTAGTAGACATTTGAATAAATAAAGCGGTGATGTGGCTGGTAGATACGAGGCTGTAAGGTTGGATGAGTAGGCACATAACTGCAACGTCCAAAACGTTTTTTTTTAAGCGATAACCGAAGCAGTAGATATTGACCAAAGGGTATTTACTTTACTGAGGGAGGTCTCTTGACCCACGAGTTTGGATGTAAAGAGAAGTCAGCAGAAGCCATAGTACTTATGGGAAACGAGCATTGTGAAATGAGGAAAAAAAACAATGAGGACTCACAAATAAGGAAGGGCTGAACGTTAATGTGTTTTTGATGAACATAGGAGTAGCGGTACGTTAAGGATAGTTTTCTAGTACTGTTATAGCCTATGATTAAAGGAGACAACTTAAGTGATTAAGCATCATTAACGAACCGCCAAGTACGCGACCCGTACGCTTGGCTACCGTCTGGACACATCTTTAAAAAGCAACCAGCCTTGCATTATTGAGGCGAATTTTTGGAGTCCAATCCAGAA
>CANMML010000048.1 GCA_947499005.1 uncultured Aquimarina sp. | reverse complement strand
GGATGGATGGACTTTTCTCTCAAATCAAAAATTTAAGCCCTCCTTTTACATATTCTAATGCATAATTCGGGTTTAAGATGCTTTTATTCATTTTGTAACTATTTATAATATTTTATTACAAATGTAATTTAGAGGGCTATGATAGTTTCCAACATAGTAACTAAGACAACTATATCCAGAGGTGAAAAGACTTTTTTTGGGGGGTGAAACAACTTAAGGAGAATTAATCGTTAACCCACCTTTTAAAAGCTGTTGCTTTTATTTTACTTACGACAATACGTTCTTTTGATGGTGGATCTGTATTTATAATAAGTTTTCCATTAAAATAACTTTTTATACTTTTTATAGCATTTCGATTAATAATGAATTGTCTATTCGCTCTATAAAATGTTGCTGGATTTAATTCTTCTTCAAGGTCTTCTAATTTTTTATCTAAAAAAAAAGTCTTACCTCCATAGAGAACTCCTCTAACAATACCTGTATCAATAAAACAGAAAGCAATATCCTCTGTTTTTATTGGGATTAACTCATCTCGTTGATGTACTAAATAAGTGCTTTTATAATTTTTAGCTTTCTTTTTAAGTAATTCTAACACACTTTGCATTTGAATCTGTTCAATATTGGTCTTCTTATTTTGATTATTGAATTTGTCAAAAGCCAAGCTTAATTCGTTTCTATCTATGGGTTTTAAAATGTAATCGATACTATTTACTTTAAAGGCTTTTATGGCGTATTGATTATAGGCTGTAGTGAAAATAACAGGGATATTTATAGATACTTGATCAAATATTTCAAATGAAACTCCATCTGCTAAATGAATATCCATAAGGATTAAATCTACTTCTGGAGACTTCGAAAAATAATCGACAGATGTATTCACCGAATCTAAAATTTTTACTACTTGAATAGAATCATCGATGGACTTTAATAAAAATAGTAAATGGTCACTTGCCGCAAGCTCGTCTTCTATTATAACTAAACGCATCTAAGATTAATTTATGGGAAGTTTTACAATAAACATTTCATCTTTATTTTGAATAATAATCGATTCATTTTTCAATAATTGAAATCGCTTATTAATATTTATTAATCCATTTCCTGTACTTTCTACAAGCTCTTTCCTTAACCGAATCTTATTCTCTATATGAATCATTTCATCTTTAGAGAAAACAAGAATTTGCAATGGATTCTTTTCTGAAATCTCATTATGTTTCACAGCATTTTCCACAAGAAGTTGGATAGACAATGGAGGGATTTCCCTGTTAAAGTATCTATCTTCTATATCTATATGTACTTCTAAACGATTTCTGTACCTGTTTTGAAGTAAGTGAATATAACTATTTAGAAACTTTAATTCTTCCTCAATAGTAACTAAATCGCTTACTCCACTTTGTAAAATATAGCGATACATATACGATAGCTTATTTATAAATGTATCGGCTTGTTCATTTTCCTGAACTATAGATTTTAATGTATTTAATGAGTTAAAAAGAAAATGAGGATTAATTTGATTCTTTAAAGCAGTAAGCTCGCTTTCTAAACTTTGTTGTTTCAGTTGCTGCTTTTCTAATAAATCTTGTTGATGGATAATTTGGTACCGAAGCACTCGTGAAATGAAAAAAGTAATAATGAGAATCACAAAATACACAAAATAGGTTAGTCCAATTTCAGACTCTGTAAGTCTCGTACCAACTACATTGCTATATACTATGACAAACAATTGAACCATAACTATTAATAAAAAACTATTCAATAAAAAAGTTATTGTATTTCTTGTAAGAATTGAAAAGTGCGAGTAGGTCATTTTCCAACGCATATTCAAATAAAAGGTAAGTATGCAAAGTAAAAATAAGCTTAAAAAACGGACAATTATGTCTTTAATATTTACGTCTGTGTAAGAATCTGTTATTTTTTCTGTGATATCAAATAAGGTTAGAATACGAGGAATACTTATAAGCCCTGATATGATAGCAGATATTTTTAATATTATAGAATTAGATATTTCTTTTCTCAAACTACGATACAATTTCTACATTAACACTTCAAGATAAAGAATAAATTATTAAGACTATTAAAGTAGAAGCCTCTATTGGGGGAAGAGACTTCCAAAAAGAAAAACAGTAACTTCTTTTTTAACTTTAATAGCACTTACCTAAATTATTTATTCTTCCAAAAATGGTTAACATTATTTACTTTAAAACATTCATAAAAGGGTGAAATAACATCCTCCTTTTGAAATGTTATTAAGGCATTATATTTTTTACAATTTGATTTGCAAAATCACTTGAGGTTGCACTAATACTTTGAGGGGTATCAACCTCTAGTGTAATGATCGAAACTAATTGTTCATTTCCATATAATGTTAAATCATAAATAATGGTTTCGATAATATATTTAGTACCTGAGTACTCTCGATACGCATAATTATTATGATAAGTGTAAAACCCTCTAAACCTTCTGTAACGATGATCATAATAGGTATGAAATTGAGCTGTTGGTGTATTCGTTTCTATTATTTTTCTGTAATCTTCAGAATCAATTAATTGAGAAAGAATTACTATTTGAACATCATTTTCTAATAGTCTTTTAACCAAATCTTTATCATTGTCCGTTTTTTCCATTGGATTTAAATCTGGAAACTTTCGAAAACTTTCAACTGCAGTTAAATTATTTTCATTCAAAAGCAATGTTAAATCACTCTCAAAACGAAGTCTAACGCTTTTCTGATCTGTTTTACTTACGACGAGTATCTTCTTTTCATTCAAATTGATACTCTTATTACTATTCCACACATCCGTTACTTTTACAGTTGAGCAACTCGCTAGCAATAACATTGTAAGCACTCCTAAAATTTTTATAGTCTTTTTCATAATCTAAAATTTAGTTGTTAATTACTTAACTTAATACTATAAATGTACTCTCATACAGCTTTAACATTTTACTCTTTTTGATTGAAACGTCTTTATTAATTACTGAAATAACTAAAATGCTAATTGAACGTTAATGAATCTTTTTTAGATATAACTAAATTGAAAATCTACAGATACTACTTTACTCTCAATTTAATCCACTTCACTTTATTCTTTAGAAGCTTCAGATAAAAAACAAATAATTACCCCTTATAATCTAATAACTTCAATCATAGTTATTAGAAAGACTATGAAACCTCTATTTTATATCAACCCAGCTTTTTTATTTTTGTTGTGGATCTCACCATTAAGAGCACAAAAAGGTGAGGGTTTTAAATATGAAATTACGCTATCTACAGATAATGATGCTTTAGTTGCTTGGCAAAATAAAGACCGTTATTATTCTTTTGGACTGGGTACTGAAATTGCTTTTAAAAGTGACCGTTTATTGGGCTTAGAAAAATTATTCCCTTCAAAAAGCGATCATTTTTTTAGTACTGAAGTAAAGGCCGAAGGCTATACGCCTACAAATAAATTTGCAAGTATTGAATTATTTAAAAATCCATCTTCAGGATTTGATCGTCCATTTGCTGGGATTTTATATGGAAACTTTAAGGTAAACTATGCTTTTAAAAGATCTTTTGTAGATTTTAGTGTTTTAGCTGGTGTGATGGGTCCATTGTCGTCTTCAGATGCTATTCAAGAGTGGTTTCATAAAGAAATCACAGGAGGCTCTGTATTTGATGCTTGGAAGTATCAAATTTCTAATCAATTTATATTTAATCTAAGATCCAAAATAGTATATGATTTTACCCCTAACAATAATTGGATCGATCTTTTTGGAAGTGCAGAAGGACAGCTAGGAAATTTATATATAGATTTTACATCATCATTAGGATTACGCATAGGAAAATTTGGAGAAATAAATCAAACTGTAGCTTTTGGAAATAGTATTTTATCCAAAAACAAAAAATTTGAATTGTATTTACAATCTTCTATCGGTACTACCTTAGCTGCTTTTAATGGTACGGCACAAGGCAATATTTTTAGAAGAAATTCGGAGAATACTTTGGATACTATAAACCATAGTTATATTAAAGCGAGTAGTGGCATTTATTTTTCATATCACAAAGTTTCGATTGCCTTAGACCACTTCTTTTCTTTTGGAGAAGTAATCCCTAATGAAGATCACGTTTATGCTAGATTTATTGCTAAATTTCGATTTTAGTGCTAATTATTATCAAACACAAAAGATAGGATTACTTAACTTTCTGAACACAGGACAATTCTACCATTTTACCAGCCATACAAATTCCTGCAACATCATTTAATTGGCTATAAGTAATTAATAGTTTTATATCATTTTCTTTTTCGATACCGAAGCTATCAAAATTTACGGGTATAATCTTTTTATTGTCCTCGAGTTCAATAACCCAAGAACATCCATCAAGATTTAATTCCACCAAGGTTCCACTTATTCCATCTGGACAGCCTTCATCAGTTTTACAAGACTGAAAAACAAGAGTAAAAGTTACTAGGATAAATAATATTTTAAATATGTTCATTTTAATAAGAGGGGTTAAATTAATCTGCTTTTTGATAAACTAATAAAACATTCTTATCTGCATCCTGCAACGATAATTCGAGATTTGATATACTATAATGTTTTACTTTTTTAAGTAGTCCTAGGTACTTATTTACCGCTCCCATTTCTGGACAACGCATTCTAGTCCCAGCAATAGCACCAAAGACTAGTTCTGTGTTTGTAAGTTGATCTAATCCTCCTAAAATTCGATTACAACCGTCATTTCCATAGAATTTATTCTCAGCAATATTAAACTCTAACTGTGGATGTTTTTTTGTTGTTTTGTCAAAAGCGTCATCACTTATTTTATGAAGTACCCATATATCATTTAAAAGAATTCTAGCTTCTGTACCTCCCTTTTCTTGTGAATTTATTTCATTTTGCTTTGTATTATTTTGACAAGAGACACTCATCAATAACAAAAAGGCATATCTTAATAAAGACAGTTCTCTTTTTACTTTAATTAATCCATAAATACCAATTGTAGCTAATGAAGATATAAGAAATATGGTTTTTAAGTATTCTAATAAATTATACATAATTTCTGGTTTTAAAGATTGTTGTTTTCTTTTTACACTATTTCTCAAAAAAAAGAACCAATTATAAAATGGATTACATTTTACAATTGGTTCTTTTATAACTATTTATAATCAGTATCGCTTGTTTTTAAATTATCAAGATTCTTTTGATTTCTGCTTCTAACAGGAACCTCAATAGTTAAGAACATCTCTTTACCATCAGCATCTTTACCTTGATAAAATTTAAAAATATAAGGCTCAATCTGAAGCGCTGTTACTCGTAACGGAAATGTAGTTTCAGTAACATTTAAGTTACACGAAATACCATCATCCACATGTGCTATTGGATATATAAGTCTTGACGTTCCCTCATAAACATAATCCAATTGATCATAATAGAAATAGCAGCTATTTGGTAGTGATGCAGTTACTATCATTTCATAAGTACTTCCAAAGTTGAATTCTTGTGGAAGTTCTGCACTTACAACATTAACTTTCTCTAAGTGAAAGTCATGTCCTTGGTCAAAGTCGTCGTCTTTTGAACATGATACTAAAGATATTGAAAGGACAACAATCATAATTTGTAAATACTTGAAGTTTTTCATCTTATTCCGTTTTTAAATTCAATATAAATGTATCATCATTCTACATTTTAAATAGGTGAATTTTAACTGAACAGTCCTAAGTTTAATCTGAAAAGACTTTAATTATATTTGAAGTATTAATTGTTTTCTATCATTAAAAAAAAGAGGTTTAATAATTCATATAAAAAAGCATACTATGCTCCTTTATTTTGAAATTTTCTCTTTCTAAAATAAGCCAAAATAGAAACACAAATAACTATTACTGCCAGCACATAAATAAATGTTGGTACAGGAATTGGATCACCAGCAGCATAACTATGTAGACCTGTTAAATAATAATTGACACCAAAAGAAGTCATTATGATAGAACCAAAGGCAAAAACACTAGCAATATTCAACACCAAACGACTCTTTAATTGGGGAATCAATCGTAAGTGTAATACAACTGCATAAACAATAATGCTAATCAAAGCCCATGTTTCCTTAGGATCCCAAGCCCAATAACGTCCCCAAGATTCGTTTGCCCAAATTCCACCTAAAAAAGTACCTACAGCCAAAACAAACATACCAATGGTCATTGAAATTTCATTAATATAAGTAAGCTCCTTTATGCGAATATCTATGACTTTCGCTGTCTTTTTAGTTTTAAATATAACCAGTAACAATGCCATAAACCCTAAGACCGCAGATAATGCTAAAGGCGCGTAACTACTAACAATAGTCGCTACATGGACCTTAAGCCAAAAGGATTTTAATACAGGCATTAAATTAGTAATCTCGGGACTTAACCAATCCAAATAACTAACAAATAATAAGGCTCCTGAAAAAAGTGTGGCTAGTGGTAAAGAAAAATCCGATTTTTTAAATGTCATCAGGCCACAAAGCAATAATACCCAAGCCACAAACACTAACATTTCATAACCATTACTCCACGGCGCATGCTGTGCAACATACCACCGAAGTATAATATTTCCTGTAAATACTAAAAAGCTAATAAGTGTTACAATTACGGTAAAATTCCAAGTCCATTCTATACTTTTATGTTGTTTGAATATCTTAATGATTGCTTGTAATAATAGAATAAACCCTAACGTAAAGAACGCTTGAAAGAGCCAAAAATTTAGGTTCAATTCGTTATACCATAACTCCGAAGCAATTCTCTTATTATTAGGTATAATTTCTTTTCCTAAAACTTCTTGAAACTTTTTAATGTAAGTCAAGCTTTCATAAGCACTTTCATAATCTCTTTTCAATAATGCCGTAAAATATTTCGGGATAATCCCTTTCGCAAAGCGAGCGTCTTCTAAAGGAAAGTCTTTAAAATCGTGTGAATAGCTATGCCATGTATTGTTAGTATCTCTACTATTTGGGAATATTTTTAAGTAGTTCCCAGAGAACACATTATATAAAATATTAAAGCGCTCATCTACTTTAATCACTTCTTTGTCAAACTCGGACTGCTCAGCTGGTTTTTTCTTGTTTGCTTTTTCAACTTCTTCAGCAAGAAGATATACTTCGTCTTTATCTAAAAATCCAGAAAATGGGACAAGTCCATTGTCACTTATTGGTAAATTTTTAAAAAGCGCTCCCCCTTTTTTTAGATCGACTTTAATAATCGGAATATCTTGCCACGTATTTGGGTCTGCATGCATGGCCAAAAAAGCTTGGTTGGCATCCAATGAAAAAGTTTTTCCATTTTGAATTAACTTAAAATAAGGTTTTCTTGAAAGCTTTCTCAAAAACTCAGAAGCTAATGTATTTATTGGTTTTATACGTCCATCAAGATCTTGAACTAATAAACGTCCAAACAATTCGGCATGACTTTTATCTATGCGTTGTTGCTCGACATTGATATTAGTTGTTGGAACCCAATCCAATGTTTGCGATACTATTTCTGAAGAAAAAGGCAACAGCAATAATAAAAAGATGAAAGTACTGGCCTTTAACTTTTTCAACTTCTTATTAATAATAGCAAATCGAGATTTTTTTCCAAACAAGGTAAAAAACATACCCAGTCCCATAAACAAATAACCAAAATAGGTAACTCTAGTACCCAATACATCGTGATTAACTGCTAAAACAGTCCCTTTTTCATCCGTATCATAACTTGCTTGATAAAAACGATAACCTCCATAATCTAACACGTTATTCATAAAAATACGATAGGGCATTTCTATATTTTTGTTTTTGTCGATGACTGTAACTTCACTCGCATATGCAGACGGACTTGTAGAGCCAGGATAGCGCTCTAATTGAAAGTCATTTAATGCTACCTTAAAAGGCGTTTCTATAGCTTCGGCTCCATAAGATAGTGTAATATCTAAATCATCCATTTTTGCTGCATGCTCAGTTGGCAAAAACCCATCTCGATACAGCATGGTAACTGTTTTGGTACTATTTCCTATGGTAATATCTACTTTTACAGCATCATCTTTTATTTCATCATTATCTTTTGGTTTATCGGCAAGACTCACCAACTCTAATTCCCCTTTAGGGTAATGTATCATAGGTACAAAAGAGACATCTCCATCACGATATAGTGTTCTTAATGCTAGCTTATATAAACTATCTTTTTTAATCGTACTAGCAGTTTGTGTAGCCATCACAAAATTACCCAAGTCACGAGGCGTCTTTATAAAAAGTGTTCCATTTTTTTCGGAAATATTAATGATATCCTCCCTTTCTGTATTAAACCCTATTAAATGTTGATGCGCTCCGACCGCTTCAATTTCTCCGTCTTCCAAGAATAAATTTTGACGTCCCTTTCCTGCTGTAACCACCATTTCTATCATTGACTTTCCATTAGGAGAATCTTCTTTCACCTGTGGGATAGCATCTGCGATAAAGTCATTATATGCTATTTCTACAGAAGCACCTTTGATAGTTGTATTGAGTGTAAAATCATTATTGCTTATTGGAGAAAACGCTATCTTTTTTCGAATGACTTTGGTTGTGGTGCCATCAGAAATTTTGGCTGTTAAATAATTAGATTCAGATATAATGATATTTGAATTTGCTCCTTCTCTAATTCGCATAATACCCCCATAAGAAGCATATCGTGTTATTCCTGCACCGAGTAAAATGACAATAAAAGCCAAATGAAATAGCAATAAGGCCCATTTTTCTTTGCGCCATAGTTTGTATTTAAAAGTATTTAAGAAAAAAGATAACCCAAGTCCCACCATAAGCATTTCAAACCACCAGGCATTATAGATTACCTTCCATGCAGTTGCGGTTCCATAATCATTTTCCACAAAAGTGGCTACAGCCATTGAAATTGCGTAAATCAACAATAACAAAACGGCAAGGCTAGAAGAAGAAAAAATACGGTAAAGTCTATTCATATCTCATTTTAAAACAAAAAGATACCACCTCAACACAAAGACGGTATCTTAATACTGTATATCAAAATTTTTAATTTCTATTTAGAAATAGCATTTGTTGCATCGATAGCTGTTGCCTTGACGTCTGAATAAGTAGCTTCTCTTGCTTCTGCTTCTTCCATCCATTTCGGCAATAATGATTTCTTAAATTCAGCTTTTTCTGATCGCAACTTTTCCATATCCAAACCAATGTAGTGTTGTGCTTTTTCTTTAGTAGTAATGTCTGGCATTTGAACCTCTTTATTATGACCTAAAGTAGCCAACATACGTGCTAATTTCACACGTGCTTCTTGGGCTAAAACTAAACCACTAGCTAGTACACGTCCCGTTTCTACAGGAGAATGAAATGATGCTCCATGAGATGCTGCACCATAATCCCATCGCCATTGCGCATGACGAATATCTTGTAAAATAGGCGCCATTTGATCTTTACTTGCTCCTAGTTCCCAACATTTACCTGCCTCTATGTGTGCTTTCACCAATAAGCCTTCTAACTTTAATCTCGTTTCGTTGGCTTTACGTTGACGCTCGTATACATTTTTAAATAAATTACTTTCTTCTTCACGATGACAGACCTGACAAGCATTTTGCATATTGTTTAGAGGCGATTGTATATGATGATCTGTAAATTTTTGACCTCCTTCACTTTTGTAAGGCATGTGACAATCTGCACAAGAAACTCCTCGCTGTGCATGAATTCCGGTTACAAAAGTTTCATAACCCGGATGCTGTGCTTTTAGCATTGGTGTTTTTGAAATTTTATGTTCCCAATCTGCAAAAGCGATATCATCATAATATTTCTCCATATCTTCAACAGACATTCCGTTTTTCCATGGAAATTTTAGATAAGGAACTCCTTCTTTTCCTGGTATTTTTTTATCAAAATAATACTCTACATGACACTGAGCACATACTAAAGAACGCATTTCGTTGTGTGTAGCCTGATTAATGTCTTTCCCCATAGCATCAAAAGCCTCCACAAGTGCAGGACGTGTAATGCGTAATTTCATACTATTTGGATCGTGGCAATCTGCACAACCGATCGGGTTTACAACTTCGGCTCCTTTGTCTGCCCATTTCCCTTTGTAGAATTCAGCAATACCAATTTCATTCATTAAACGTGGTACATCTGGGCTTTTACACGTCCAACAAGTAGCAGGCATTGGTCCATCACCTTTTCCTTTGGGTCCTCCTGTTCTTAGTGAATTATTAATATCTTCAATAGCATACCCATGACCACGACCTTGATTGTAATCTTTTGAAAAACCATAACCCGCAAAAAGTACTACTAAGTTTGGATCTTCTTCTAATACATCTCGCATTTGAGACCCTCCTTGAAAAGAAGCAAATGTAGTGTCTAAGGTTTGTAATGAAGATTGATATTCTTTAGGGTAATTTAGACCCCATACTTCATTTCTAGGCTCATTTTCACCAATACTAACTTTAGGAACAAACGCATACTTGGCTTCACTCTTTCTATTAATAATACTTGATGCAAGTAGTCCTAATAAAAAGACAACGACAATTGTAACTATAAATAACACCTTGTTTTTCATAATTCTGTGTTTATTTTGATTCTATTTCTTTTTGTAACCAATCGGGTACTACATCACCTTCTTTGTCTGTAGGTATCGGTGCTAAATTGTATTTTACCGTAGAAATTCCTTGCTTATTCCCGTGTGGGATTTCTACATGACAGCTCCAGCACTGTCTTTTTGTTCTATTTTCTCGATGATCCTCTAACCAACCATCATATTTTACCTGAGTTACTTGCTGAACGTGACAGCGAATACAATTTGCTTGAACCACACGCTGAGAAGCTTCTTTCATTTTTATAACATCAGGCTCTGCTCGCATTGTAAATACAGAGGCATGGTAGGAACCATCTTTAGCTTTAAAATAGTATTTATTAACGATATTGTCATGTGGCACGTGGCACGAATTACAGGTAGCTACCTCCCTATGCGAACTATGCATCCAGCTATTATAAACTGGCGTCATTACATGGCAATTAACACAGGTTTGCGGGTTATCTCCAAGATAGGAAACGATTTCAGATTCTTTCGCCATAAAAAGTCCCAGCCCAATAATACAGGCAATAAAGAAAACTGCAATGGTGCGCCATTGTGTTCCTTTTTTTGGCAATATTTTGTATTTGAATCTCAATTAATTGATGAGTTACTGATTAATTAATTTTGAATATCCATATTTAATAATATCCATTATAGTTTCGTCATTCCTTGCTTGACAAGGAATCTCATCTTGCTGATTTTTACACTCTTAACGAGATCCTGAATCAAGTTCAGGATGACATAGTGTTAATTATTAGTATTTACGGACGTTCATTTTAATTGATTATAAAAAATCTAAAAACACTATAATAAATCAAAGCATTAAACCTATGATCATTTGACATTCATTCAAAACAACTGTTATCTCTTGTGTATTAAATATCATGATTAAATAAAAAAACAACAATTATTTTTACTCGAACTGACTAAAACAAGCGTTCAAATACCTTATATCAAATCTGTAATAAAAAACAGGATTTAAAACATTAAAAATCACCTAAATTAAAAGCCACTCCAAGCATAACATCATAATAAGGTAAATCTTTTGTAAAAACATATTTGGTACCCAAACGGGTTGACCATTTATTATTAAAATTATAAACTAAACCGAGTCGAGGCCCAACACCTACATTGGTGTCTGAAATCCTAATTTGATCTACAATATTCCTATTAAAACTTACTCTTGACTGTTGTAAGCTAAATTCTCCTCCTACATAGGGTAACAACTTTTTATCTGTACGGAAATAATATTCTAAAAAAGGCCCTATTCTAAACGTTCGTATATCTAACAAATTACTGGCTTTCTTATATTTCACATAACTCAATTCAATACCTAGAACCTTTTTTGATTTTGCATAGCGGCAATTAAAACCGATACCAAATGAAGGATCTGCTAAGGTTTTAAATAACTCAGATTCTTTAATTTCTGTAGCATTCAAATTGGTTACTGCAGCTTCTTGTGCTACAGTTATTACACCACTTCCAAAAATATCTTTAGATGGAAATGACTGCACCCCAAAAACCTCTACCCATATTTGACTATATGCGTTACTATTTATAAAAAACAATGAACAACAAATTACAAAAAGAGCTTTCTTCATTTCTTAGACTTTTTAGATTTAAAAATATTATATCCAATAGACCATTCAATATAATCAGCAGCAAAAGATCTAGCTTTTAAACCTGCTCCAACTACGATTCCATCGTAAACTCGGTAGCGAATTCCAAAACGTTGGTAGTTCTGTTTGGTATACTCGTAATTACGCCACAAATACGTTCCCCAACCACTTACAAAACTCCATCTATTGTAAATTGCTTCATAACCTATAAAAGCACCTAAACTGTAAAAATTAGAATTCCTATTTCTATCATTTTCGGGAACAATATCACGAGCGCCTAAACCCGAATTATTAGAACCATCATAAAATAAATCGAGTTGCCCTATCCACTGTCCTTTATATTTCCACCAATATTTATAAGCTAAGGAAGTGGTCGTATTTAGATAATTTTTCCCTCCTTCAACTACTTGCTTAGATCCTACAGCTTGATAAATAAACAACCCATGTCTTGGCACCCACTTAGGAACATCAGGACTTTGGTGAATTTCGGGTAACTCCTGCACCAAATTATGTTGTATAATTACTTTAGGTCCTATTAAATTTAACCCCGTATTTGGTAACGCACTCGCTCCATTACTAAAATGGACGAAACTCAATCCCATCTTCGCATTTAAGCTATTATTAATTCTATAATTTGCATAAAAAGCTAAATCGATATATACATTATTATAGGATCCAATAAGCGTATTTAAAGGATTATCTTGAGGATTGTTTGGTCTAAAATTAAAGCTTAATCCTCCTCCAATACTGTAACTAAAATTCCATTTTCGATGGGTATTGTATTTATAAAAAGGCACATCGATATATAAAAATACGGCATTAGGATTTCCTAAAATTCCATCACTAAAAAGTTCGGCACTATAATAGCCAATTCCCCATTCGGGATAACGCCACAATTGATCGTAAATATTATTCCCTATCGTTTGATATCCTCCTCTAAAATCTAATGAAGAGTAGTTTGCTTTTTGGGCAAGATCTTTGTTGTCTTCTCCTATAAAATTAAGTCCATAGGAGTATGCTGCTGAAAATTGAGGATAAAACTTATGATTATTTCCATTAAGCTTCCCTCTAGTTTTTGCATCTAATCTTTTGTATAAGTCAGCTGTTTTTTCAGGGGCTTCTTTTTGTGAGTACATCACAAAAATCATTAAGAATAGACTAACGTTAAGTATACGCTTCATCGGATTATTGCTGTGTTTTTTGATTTAATAATTTCCCTACGACTATGGCTGTAATAATTACTAAATAGAATTGCCCCATGATTCCGATAAGTACTGCTGCTTTTTTAGCTATTAACATAGCGGTAATATAATTAGATTAAATGCGATATTATTCGTATCTTTTCCTTATGAAGGATATGGATTTTA
>CANMML010000047.1 GCA_947499005.1 uncultured Aquimarina sp. | reverse complement strand
TCCTTTAAATCTTCAAAATATCTCGTCTGCAATTTTTAACTGAAAGTTAAAAAAATATTTGTGTCCAGACGGTAGCCGCAATTGCGGTGGTTTTAAATCTTTATAAAAACATTCTATTCTTCAACTTGCTCTAAAGCAATATCATCAATTATCAAAGTAAATGAATCATTCCCAGCAATATTTTTGAATTGGAATGTAAAGTTAATATCTCCCTCTGGCTCACTAAATGGCTGAGAAACATATTTTTTCCATCCATTGTCAAGGTTAAACTGTTGACCTGATTCATTTTCGAAAAGCAATGGTCTTTCAAATGTTCCTCTCCACATTTGTAATGCTGCCTGCCCTGCAAAACTAGGGTCTTTTACTTTTGCCCAAAAAGAATATCTATATTCTTTACTAGCATCTACAGCTGTAGGTGTAAAATCAGGAACATCATTTCTTTGCGGAAATACATTGATAATAAAGCTCGTAAAGTTTTTAGTATCTCCTGAAACAAATTCTGTTGTTCTATTATCTTTTGCATCTGGTCGAGTTTCTCCACCTTCTATAACAAACCAACCACCTCCAATACCGAAAGCGAATTCATCATCTGCGTTAATACCATTATTAATATCAAATCTTTCTCCGTTTTCATATTTAGGATTATTAGCATCATAAGATGTGTCAGCAAAGAAATTAATAATATCAAACTCTAATTCAAAATTATCAAATGGAGTAGCTTCGCTAAAGTCTGTTGACACAATATTACCTCCCACATATGAAATCACCACTTCTTGTCCTGGGACTAGTGTTTGGTCAACTTCTACTATAACTCTAGAAGCATCATCATTACTTAAATTAACCTGAGTAACTACTACATTACCCCCGTCAACTTTCACTATGAAATTTGAAGTCTCAGCAGCCCCATCAAATTCTTGTATTTCTTTATTGGCAGCTAATTCAATATTTCTGTCTAGATTAACAATTGAATTTACAGAACTAAATTCCAATGGCTCATCCGAAGGAACTACTTCTACAAGCACCGAAGATGTGGCTTTTACATCAAACTTAGTATTCTCTGCACTATAAGTTAATCTATAATTCCCTAAGGATTTAATATTATAGACAACTCCTGTAGGGTTATCTGGAGAAACACCAACTTGATCAATTATTTCATCAGTTGAAATATTTGTCAACACAAAAATGTTTTCATCAGGGTTACCTATATTAGTAGGATTAAACACTAAATTCTCCCCCGCTGGTATAGTAATCTTTCCATCAACAGGTTCAATACTAGCACCAAAACTTCCATCTACACGAGGTAAAACATTAATAGGGAAAAATATTTCTTCTGTCTCCCCTCCTTTATCTACTTCCAATTTAACCTCTATCTCACCAATTCTTTTAAATACTACAAATACTTCCTTATCCGAAGAAGTGGTATTATTTGAAGCCCCTAAAATATCAACAAAGCCCTCAGGAAAAGTCCAAGTTCTACCATTAGTTAAAATTGATAAATCATTAAAACTAGCAGGAGCGACATTAATCATTCCTGTAATTTCGGATCCAAATTCACTATTTGCTAGATTTCTATCTAAACTAGTCAATGCAAAAGCTCTACCTCTTGCATTGGCAGGTAATTCATCCTCGACATCATTCGTCGTACACGATACAATAGTTAGCAGCCCTAAAGCACTTAAGATGCTACTCTTTATTGTTCGATTTTTAAATATCTTTTTTAACATGATTATTGTATATTTTATTTAACCAATAAAGGTCCTTCTAATGAAGGGTTTTCTCGAATAGCACGTAATGGAATGTATAAATAAAGACTTTTAATTAAATCATCTCCACTATCTAAACCTACTAATTTATCTCTCTTAAAATCCTGCAACCAGAGATCGTGATTATTACCAGCAACATCTCTAACTTTATGCCACGAAATATTTGTATCAATATTTGGTGTAAGAGCTATATAGTCAATTTCAGCTAACTCACGAATTCTAGCTTCAGGGCCTCCTGGCCTTCTTTTTAAATCATTCCATAAAATACCATGCCCTTCAAATGCAAATTCTGCAGGTCTTTCAACATCAAATAAATGCTCTAATAAATTTTGAGCATTAACAGGTTTTGCTTCTAATTTAAATATCTCTGGAAGATTTTCTTCTATATAGCTTTTCTTAGCTTCAAGTACATTTTGTAATTCTTCATCAGTACTTATCTTATTAGCTACCATTAAATCTGAAGTAATATTATCACAACTTTGATCAGAATCGTTGTTAAAATCAATTAAAAAACCATTAGGAGTAGAACAAGCTTCCGGTATTTCAAACGCAGCTACAGCGTCATTCATTTCTAAATCGAAATCTGGATTAAGAAACGGATCACTCATATGAGTGACTATAGGAGCTTCGTCTACACCTGCAAATAAAGTTTCTACAGGGACTAAACCAGCTCTATCTCTTACTAAATTTATATATTCAGTAGCCTTAGCAATACCCCCATCTCCTCTATCTTTCAAATAAGCTTCAGCACACATTAATAATACATCTGCATATCTTATTACTCTTTCATTAATACCTGACCTTGCACGAGGCTCTGATTCTAAATTCCAGTTCAAGAATTTTTTCTGTTGCGCTCTAGAAGGCACCGTAATAAAAGTTCCCTGATCTCCTTTTCTATTTGACGTAGCAACAACTCCTTTACTGTAAAACTTCGTTCTATCATTTTCATAAGCTACAGAAGCCATCATTCTTTTAGAAAAGGCTCTATCATAAGTCTCTCCTGATACTTCTTCTCCATCAGCATCAAAAATTTGTATTTGCTCCGCTTTACTTGCGTCATTCAACACCTCATTTTTGTATAAGTTTGCAATAAAGTGAGATGTATATAACCATCCCCATCCACCATTAGAACGTGCATGCGTTACGTTTCTAATAGTAGCTTCATTAGAAAATTCATCAATATTAAACTCACTAGGCTCTCCATCTCCAAAATTTTCTCTCTCAACGTTGATTACAAAACCTACTTCAAAAATGGACTCTTCATTAAATTCTCCTGCCTCATTAAAATTTTCTCCAATATCAGCTGTTAATTGGTAATCACCACTAGAGATCACCTTTTCGAATTCTTGTATAGCTAAATCATTTTGATCATTGTATAAATATACTTTCCCTAATAATGAGTTAATAGCACCAAGAGAAACTCTACCCTTAGGAAATTTACTTATTTCAGATTGAATTGATTGATTTCCGCTTCGATAAACTACTTCTGCTTGCTTTAACAATTCAATCACCTCATTATAAACATCATCTCTTGCACTTATACCAGTCGCTGCGTCTACAATAGAAGTTGCAGCATTTGAAGGCATAGGTACATTTCCATTATTAAATGTTGTTGTCGCCCAAAAAAGACCTAGTGCCTTTAAAAATTTTGCTTGGGCAGTAAACAACTGTGCCATTGAAGCATCAATTTCTTTATTTCCTTCAAGACCATCAATAATAACATTAGCTCTGAAAATCAATCTATATATATCTAAATAAATTCTTTCCCCATATTCTGATGAAGAATTATATGAAAGTGAACCTAATGCTGGTATATCGGGAATATTATTAGGCACAAAATTACCTAATCTCCCTGCTTCTGATAATAAGTAAGCTGTATTTTGAAAAATACCTCCCATATTTCCTCTAAGCTGTAGTGCACTATAAGCTCCATTAAGTAAACTTTGTACACCATTCTCATTAGAGAAAGCTGCTTCTAAATCTACAGCATTAGGGTTTGGGTTTACATCATCTAAAAATTCATCATCTTTACAACCTAGTGTAAAGAGAGTTGCTAAAAATAAAATTGCTATTTTTTTCATCTTCTAACCCTTAAAAAGTTAATTCTACACCTATTCTTCCTGAACCTGTAACAGGAGTAAATCCTCTATCAATACCTCTAGATAACAAACCATTACCACCAACTTCAGGATCAAATCCAGTATAATCTGTTATTGTTAATACATTTGACGCAGCCAAATAAATACGCATTCTAGTCAAACCAAGCTCTTTAATTGCTCTTTTAGGTAATGAATATCCAAATTGAATATTTCTCAGCCTAATATAGTCTCCATCTTCTAAAAATAAATCAGAGAAAGGACTATAATTTAACTGCCTAGTATCTCCCCTGTTAATTGGAATATTCGATTCTTCATTAAAACCTGGGTTGAATGCAAATAATAAATCTCTATGAGTTTGAGTATTATATGCTAAAGCTTTAGGTCCATTATAAACTTTTGAACCGAAAGATGCAAACCATTGCATATTGAAATCAAAGTTCTTGTAGCTCATATTGTAACTAAGACCCGTTTCAAAATCTGGAACACCTGCTCCCAAATTCACTCTATCTGAATCTAAATTAATTATACCATCGCCATTTGAATCTACATATCTTAAGTCACCAATTTGAGCACTAGAAGTTTCTCCTCCCAATTGCTTATATTCATCTAATTCCTCTTGATTTCTAATTATTCCATTTGTTTTTAAT
Source organism: uncultured Aquimarina sp. (assembly GCA_947499005.1). Taxonomy (GTDB): domain Bacteria; phylum Bacteroidota; class Bacteroidia; order Flavobacteriales; family Flavobacteriaceae; genus Aquimarina. The sequence continues at coordinate 9,569 of CANMML010000047.1, read as the reverse complement.
AAATAAAATGAACCTATAGGTTCTCCTATTCTACCAAAAGTCACAGGACCATTATTTAGTCTATTGTCTCCAGGTGTTACTGGCCCTCCAGGAATTTGAGAAGTACCTTCAGATAGTTTTGTAATTTCATTTACATTTTTTGTAAATGTTCCATTAATTCCCCATTTAAAATCTCCTCTTATATCTCTATAACCTAAAGTAAGTTCTAATCCTTTGTTACTAAGTTCTCCAATATTAGTAAATAACTTAGAAGGATTGTTATTATCAGGATCTGAACCTGCTTCGAAAGGTAAATTAGCTTCCAATAACAAATCTCTTTTCTTCACCTCGTAAATTTCTCCAGTGAAAGTTACAGCTCCATTAAATAATTCAAGATCTAAACCAAAGTTTGTAGTTTCACTTGTTTCCCAAGATATTAATGAATTTCCTAATCTTGAAACTTTTGAACCTAAAGCGATTTCATCTGATAAAACTACATTTGAACCTGTTAATGGATTCGATGTGGTTTGGAATGCTTGAATATTTTGATTTCCAACTTGCCCCCAACTTGCTCTAAATTTCAGATTGCTAATTCCTGCTAAAAAATTAGAATTCTCAAAGAATCCTTCTTTACTTACAACCCAACCTACAGAAGCTCCATAAAAATTTTCGAAACGATTCCCTGGACCAAAGTTTGATGAACCATCTCGTCTAAAGTTTGCTCTCAAAAGGTATTTTTCTTTATAACCATATCCAAAAGTACCTAAATAACTAACTAAATTATTTGGCGTCAACTGTTCAGATATTCTCGACTCATTTGTATTTGTAGATCTACTTGCTGTAGGAAAAACATTATCTGGAAAACCTATAACAGTATTATTTCTTTGTAACCAAGATTTTTTCTCCCTTGTTAATCCTGCAAGGAAGCTAAGCTTGTGATTTCCAAACTCTTTATTGTATTCATTAATAAATTCAACAAGTCCGTTAGCACTCTCTCCTGTTCTTACATTTAATTCAGCTGGTTGATTATTTGTAATTTGATCTGTTTCTTGATCAATAAAAGTAACTTGCTGATCAAAAAATCTGTCTGATATCTTGAAAGTATTAGCACTAAAATTAATTCTAGAATTAAATCCGTCAAACCAATTATAAGTAAAAGAAACATAAGCACTAGCACTAAATTGGTTTCTTTCATTCTGTTGATTTAACGCTCTAAGCAAATTACCTTGTCTCAATGCATTAGAAGAATTTGCAGATGCTGAAATTCCGTTTAGACCTGATGGGTTTGGCTCATATGGTTGAGTAGAAATTGCTCCGTATAAAATCCTCCATGGTTCTAACTTTATGTTACTATCTGACATACTTAAGCTTGACCAAACAGAAAATTTACCTTTTTTCAAAGAAGAATTTAATCTAATATTATTACGAACATTAGAAGTGTTTTTAAAAGTACCTTCTGCATCAAAATGATCTATATTTAAACTATAGCTAATACCTTTAGCTCCTCCAGAGAACCTTGCGTTAGCATTAAACGTTAAAGCATTATCATTCAAGACTAAATCTTGCCAATCTGTATTAAAATCCAAAGCATTTGGATTATTAGCAAATACACCTGATTGTCCAAAATTCCCTAATAAATCGTTATTTCTAACAAAGTCGAAATTTAAAAGCACTGCTTCATTTGTATTTACAGTAGGAACCCTTGAAGTAATCTTATTAATAGACGTAAAAGTATTTAGTTCTATAACGGGACTACCTTCTTTCCCTCTTTTAGTTGTAACCAATATAACTCCAGCTGCTGCACGAACACCATAAATTGCTGTAGAAGCTGCATCTTTTAAGACTTCAACTGATTCAATTTCACTAGGACTCAAATTAGGGTCTCTTTGAAAAGGAACACCGTCAACTACCCATAAAGGCCCAGTACTATTAGTAAGTGGGTTTGCTAAATTTCCCGTGGGATTATTTTCCAAGTCATCTGTTGTACTTAACGAATTTGCACCACGAATTTGTACATTAACTTTAGCCCCAGGAGCTCCAGAAGCAGCTTGGACACTAACCCCCGCTACTTGACCTTGAAGTGCTTCAGCAAAATTCCCTGTCGCCTGTTTAGTTAATTCCTCTCCTTTAATTGAAGAAATTGCCCCAGTAACTTCACTTTTCTTTTGTTTTTGATAACCTACTACTACAACTTCATCTAAAGAAGAGATTTCTACTTGTAAGTCTACATTTGCAGTGTCCGACTCCCCAACTGTAATATTTTGGGTAGTAAAACCTGCGTAAGAAAAAGATAACACCTCTCCTTTAGCTGCTTCAATTGAATAATTACCGTCAAAGTCTGTAATTGTACCTGCGGTTTTTCCTTTAATAGAAATAGCTACTCCTGGTAAGGGTAATCCATCTCCATTTACAGTTCCCGATATCGTTTTAGTTTGAGCATTAAGTGTAATAGCACTTAGTAATGCAAACAATGAAAACAACATCTTGTGCAATCGATTGCTCGATCTAGTTTTGTTTTTCATAAAGTCAACAATTAAATTATAATAAATAATTAGTCATATTGGATCATATTAATATGATCCGTTGTGTTTTTAGGTCAACAAAAGTAATAATAAACTGCCAAGTCTTCTCAAAAAATAATTATTATAACGATTTTAATAAAATTATACTTAAAAAAAATTGATTTATAACAACTTGTACGCTTGAATACTTTTATATAACGTTTGAAATTTCGAATACCCCACTATTTATTCTTCCAAAAGCAACTGACTTGTATGATCTTTTGTCTTCACTTTCCCGATTATCTGCTCGATTTTCCCGTTTTCATCAATTACAAAAGTGGTTCTATGAATTCCTTCATATTCTTTTCCCATAAATTTTTTGAGTCCCCAAACGCCATAAGCTTTTATCACTTCTAAATCGATATCTGCTAGTAAATCATATGAAAATTCATACTTATTCTTAAAATTCGTTTGTCTTTTCTCTGAATCTGCACTTACTCCTAAAATCTCATAACCCTTGGATTGAAAGCGCTCATAATTATCATTTAAATTACAAGCTTCTGCAGTACAACCAGGGGTACTAGCTTTTGGATAAAAGAACAACACCAACTTCTTACCCTTAAAATCATTTAAAGATACCAAGTTACCTGCTTGATTGTTTACTGAAAATCCTGGAGCCTTATCTCCTATTTTTAATGTGGTCATAATTTATTAGTATTAAGTAGTTAGTATTAAGCACAAAGACTTACCTACTACTATATTAATATTGATCGCCTCTAAGTTTAGCTTACCTATTGCTTCTCTAGCACACAGCTTAATAAAATCATGGCTCAAAGAATCTGTAAAATAAGAGAATATTTTAACAATGAAAAGATCTTGATTCTTTGAATCTTGACTCTTCTAAAATAAATTCATTTACTCATTAATTGCCTATTGCAAGGATATTTATTTTTGATTTGAAAGCTTTTAAAAAATTACATAAAAAAACGGAGACCTTAAAAAAGATCTCCGTTTTTTTATTTAGATGAAATCTATTACTAGTTTCCTCCTTTTTCTAATTTAGCTTTTAATTCAGCTAATGCATCGATATCTCCTAAAGTAGATGCTTGGTTGCTAGAAGCTACTTTCTTAGCAGCTTGCTTCACAGCTTTCGCTTCTTCTTCCTTGAAGATTGCAGTATGAGAAATTACAACTCTCTTGAATTCCTTACTGAATTCGATTACTACGAATTCTGCTGTTTCTCCTTTACCTAACTTAGATCCATCTTCTTTCTCTAAGTGACGACCTGGAGCAAATGCTTGTACGTCTTCGTTTACATTAACAGTACCTCCTTTATCAGAAACTTCTTCTAAAGCTAACGTATGCTTAGTACCTACTGCAAACTCAGTTTCGTACTTATCCCATGGGTTTGTTTCAGTTTGTTTGTGACCTAAACTTAATTTACGTCCTTCAACATCTAATTCTAATACCACAACATCAAGCTTATCACCTACAGCACAGAAGTCCGATGGGTGCTTCACTTTCTTAGTCCAAGAAAGGTCCGAGATGTAAATTAATCCATCAATACCTTCTTCTAATTCTACAAACACACCGAAGTTAGTAAAGTTTCTTACTGTACCTGTGTGACGAGAACCTACTGGGTATTTAGAAGTAATATCCGTCCAAGGATCTGGAGTTAATTGCTTAATACCTAATGACATTTTACGCTCTTCACGATCTAATGTTAAGATAACAGCTTCTACTTCATCTCCAACTTTTACGAAGTCTTGCGCAGAACGTAAGTGTGTTGACCAAGACATTTCACTAACGTGAACTAATCCTTCTACACCTTCTTCTACTTCGATAAATGCACCGTAATCAGCGATTACAACTACTTTACCTTTTACTTTATCACCAACTTTCAACTCACCATCAAGAGCTTCCCACGGGTGTTGTTTCAATTGTTTCAATCCTAATTGGATTCTTGTCTTACCTTCGTCGAAGTCTAAGATTACAACGTTTAACTTCTGATCAAGCTCAACGATTTCGTTAGGGTGATTGATACGAGACCAAGAAAGATCTGTAATATGGATTAATCCATCTACACCTCCAAGATCAACGAATACCCCGTAAGAAGTGATATTCTTAACAACCCCTTCAAGTACTTGACCTTTTTCAAGCTGCCCAATAATCTCCTTCTTTTGTTCTTCGATATCCGCTTCGATAAGTGCTTTATGCGAAACAACAACGTTTTTAAACTCATGGTTGATTTTAACCACCTTGAATTCCATTGTTTTGTTTACATAAACATCGTAATCACGGATTGGTTTCACATCAATTTGAGAACCTGGTAAGAACGCTTCGATACCGAATACGTCTACGATCATACCTCCTTTTGTACGACACTTTACGAAACCATTAACAATCTCACCTGTTTCGTGTGCATTGTTAACTCTTTCCCATGCTTTAATTACACGAGCTTTTCTATGAGAAAGTACTAATTGACCTGTTGCGTCTTCACGAACATCAATTAAAACTTCTACTTTATCACCGATCTTTAAATCTGGATTGTAACGGAATTCATTTAAAGAAATAACCCCTTCAGATTTTGCGTTGATATCGATGATAGCATCTCTATCAGTAATGTTAATTACAGTACCTGATACTACTTCATTACTTAAAGTATCTACAAAGTTTTCTGCTACTAACTTTTCAAACTCTGCTAATTGGTCATCTTCGATAGGGTCGATTCCCTCTTCGTAGTTGTGCCAGTTAAAATCTTTAAGGAATTGAGCAGGATCTACCTTTGGAGTTTCGGTAACTGCTTCAGCAACTTGTGCTTCTGTGTTTTTTGTTTCTTCAGACATTGAAGATAAAATTTGTATTCTGCTTTATCAGGACTTATTAAGGAATAAAACAAAAGTGTTCAAACTATTTATAAATCAATCTACTAAGTCCTTCTCCGTAAATTGGAGTGCAAAATTACGATATTTCTTTATAATTGCAAAGCTATTTATATAGTCTTTAGTAGTTAGTCCTTAGTCTTTAGAAATGAACAAGCAAATAATTTACATTAATTAAAGTTTTTAGTCGGCAGTCAGGAGATCGAGTCTCATTGGTATTGTGTTTGATGCTGGATGCTTGGGGTTATCGAATTTGTTTATTAAACTTTAGGCAAACTCGAACTTAATAGGTATCCACACTTTAAAATTAGCCGTCACACTGACTTAGGCTAGTATCCTCTCCTCTATAGCTAAGACTCCTTTCGTTGAATAATCACGATCGTTATTTACTACTAATACTACAATAGAAATTAAACTTAAAAACCCTAATATTAGTAAAAAATCGCAAAGTCATGAGACTAGTGCACAACTTTCCTTTTGTATTTTATTGCTTTAACTTTGCCGAGCAGGTAAAAAAAGTTAAACTCCAAAAAAGCTACACAATCTTTCATATAGCTCTTTGTTTTATCCTCTGTGTTGGCACAGAAAACATTTCTGCGCTATCACCTTATTTTCTATTTCTTATTTCCGAGCGATCGGGGACTAGTGCTCAGCTTTTCCTTTGTTTAGAATTTATCTTCTGAACAGAATAAGTAACTCTTAAAAGATGTAAAAGAGTACTATCAATAGAAACGAAAATATTCTAATTTAACTATAAACAAGTCTATGTACTAATTACTTTGTACTCTGTACTGCGTCAGCTCAATTCTTATCCTCCAAAAGCGGCACAAACTTAAACTCTCCAAAAGTTTGCTTTTTAAATGTCTTTTCATCCACACGAACATACATATGCATAATCTGTGTGTGTCCTGCTCCTACAGGGATAATAAGCTTCCCTCCTACTTTTAATTGTGAAAGTAACGGCTTAGGAACATAAGGAGCTCCCGCAGTAACAATAATTCCATCAAAAGGAGCTTCAGCTTCTAGCCCTTTATAACCATCTCCAAAAATGAGTTGTTTGGGAAAATAATTTAATTGTTGGAGTTTCTTTTTTGCAAACTTAAAAAGCTCCTGCTGACGCTCTATGGAATATACATGAATACCCATTTTACATAAGACCGCCGTTTGATACCCACAACCCGTACCAATCTCTAACACCTTAGTGCCCTGACCACACTCTAGTGCTTCGGACTGAAAAGCTACAGTATACGGATGAGAAATCGTTTGGGCCGCCCCTATAGGAAAAGCTTTGTTTTGATAGGCATGACTCTCAAAAGCTGGATCTATAAACAAATGTCTTGGCACTTGACTTATCGCAGTCAATACATCTTGGGAATGAATGCCTTTTTCTTTTAATAGACTTACCAATCTATTTCTCATGCCTTGATGTCGAAACGTATCTTGTTGCATTGAAAATCTTATTAACTTAGAGTGTTATAAAACTCACAAAACGGAGTTGATAACAGCAAATCTAAAGGATGAAAATCCTAAAAACGATTTTAAATGCTATTATTTTTTTCAACAATTAAACCTTTTTTAAAATGACGCGTCTAAATAACAAAATCACAATCCTTTGACATTGATAGCAGAAACAACACTAATAGAAAATCTAAAAAGCCCTAGCACTAAAGAACGTGCTTTTACCATGCTATTAGATAAATATCAAAAAAGGTTATACTGGCATGTACGAAAAATTGTTTTGGTACATGAAGATGCCGATGATGTGCTACAAAACACTTTCATAAAAGTATATAAAGGATTGAAAAACTTTAAAGCTGAAAGCAATATACATACTTGGATGTATCGTATCGCTTACAATGAAGCCATTACCTTTTTAAGAAAGAAACAAAAAAGGTTACAATTGAATTCTGAAGAAATGAATACTCAGATTTTAACAGATCTTAAAGCAGATGCTTATTTTAATGGTGATGATATTGAATGGCAATTACAACAAGCTATATTAAAATTACCCGAAAAACAGCGCACCGTTTTTCAAATGAAATATTATGATGATTTGAAATTTAAAGAAATCTCTGAAATTTTAGACATTTCCGAAGGAGCACTTAAGGCTTCTTATCATCATGCAACAAAAAAAATACAAGCACATTTAACTCAATAAACCCAAGAAAGATGACTTCCAAAAACAAACACCAGGGATTTGAAGTACCTAAAGGGTATTTTGAAAACAATAAGAATACTATTCTAGATGCTATTTCTAAAGAAAAGCATAGCGAAGAAAGTAATTTCAATGTACCCGAAGATTATTTTAAAACTTCAAAAAAAGAAATTTTGGATAACATAAAAACTTCGAAAAAAGAAACTCCAGTAGTTTCCTTATTTAAAAATCGAATCATTATAGGTATTGCTGCTTCCGTGTTACTATTATTAACTTTTACCTTTTACCAACAAAACACTCAAAGTACCCCTAAAATAGTCGAGACAGCACCTTTAAAAGACCCGTTATTGAATAAAAAAGAAGGTATCCAACATAGTACTCCATTGTCTAAAAAAGATAAAATGCTTGCTATTTTTGTTGACGATACTGCTTCTGATGAATTAATCAATGACTTTCTTTTAGAGGAAGAAATTGCATCTACTATGGAAGAGGATTTTTAATCCCACATTGCAGGTTGAATTCCCCGATGCTTGCATCGAATTTAGCAAAAGTAGTTTTCGACTACACCCCTCATATGCTTGCATTAGTTGATTACACCCATTAAAATATAGGAACAGGCGCTTTTTCTTTGAAAGAAAAAGCGCCTGTTTGTTTTACCCCTCACACTAGTAAATATCTTTAGATAACAACATCTAGCTAACTCTATTATTTCAAAGAAACATTACCATATAACTATCGAATCATGATTTTATCTATTAATTTTCAACATTCCATTAAACCTTTTCTTTAATCACTAGTCTAAGATTACAGAACGTTCAATAAAACGATAATATATTTTAAAAACAAACATTATGAAAAAGGTTAGATTCATTTTAGGAATAGTATTTACACTACTTATCTCAAACATTTCTTTAGCACAAGAAACTCCTGTTAAAGATGCTGTAAAAGAAGTTTTAACGGAAGAACAAATTGCCATTCTACAAGAAAACAAAGCACTTATTAAAGAAAAAAGAGAAGCTTTTAAGGCCACTCTTACTGAAGACCAATTAGCTATCCTACAAGACGCTTCATTAGACAGAAAAGAAAGAATGCAAGCATTAAGAGAAACATTAACAGACGCACAGAAGGAAACTTTTAAAGCTAACAGAGAAGCTGCAAAAGCAAATAGAGAAGCATTTAGAGCCACTTTAAATGAAGATCAAAAACAACAGTTAAGAACGCTTCGTGCAGAGTTTAAAGAAAAGAGAGGGATTAATCGTATTAAAAATGTACAAAAGGAACGCCGCCAAAACCAAAGAGAACGCGTTCAAGAGCGTAGAGAAAAGATCAAAGAAAAAAGAGAAGAGATTCAAAATCAATAAAATCTTTATCAACCTCTAATAGAAGATCTCTAAATTTAAGTTTTCGTAATACTGGATTGTTTCGGGTATTACGAAAACTTAAATTTAGAGATCTTCTTCTTTCTAGTTTCAACTAACCTGTACTAAATTATGAAATACACGCTAACCTTTTTTATAGTTTTTTTATACACAATATCAATTTTCGGACAACAACCAAACCCTGAGGAAATCGATGATTTTTTAGATGAATTTTTAATAGAAGAAAACGATGATTTACTGGAAGATTTATTGGAATTTTCTAATCAAAAACACTTCATCTACACTTCTTTAAACATCAATAGTAACACTTACTTTGCAGGAAGAGCTGGAGCTGAAAGTCAAATAAATCTCTCTCCTCAGATTACCTATTTGCACACTAATGGATTTTATGGAGGAATCTCTGGGCTTTATTTAGACAACGAAGATCCTAAATGGGATGTGACCATTTTATCTGCTGGTTATGGGAAAAAAATCAATAATAGCGGTACTTTACGACTTAGTGGTTCGTATGCTAGGTACTTCTTTTCCCAATCTGAAGAAGCCGCCTTTGAAAATGTATTAGATATCGGAATTAATGTTCGATCTAAAAATAAATTTAGAGGTCGGTATTTAGTTACCTATCAATTTTGACTGATTTATGTTATCGGCTTCAACCATTCTAGATATTAGATTA
>CANMML010000046.1 GCA_947499005.1 uncultured Aquimarina sp. | reverse complement strand
CGAAAGCTACATTAATGACAACCAAGGGTCACATTGAGCGCAGTCGAAATGTATTATCGGCCTTGTCTAGCCTTCGATTGCGCTCAGTCTGACAATAATCATTTGATATACTTCTTAGTGAGATTAGGTTATCACAAACAGAGATACCAATGTCATATTGAGCGAAGCCGAAATGACATTGAACGCACTCGAAATGTATTATCGCCCTTGTCTAGCCTTCGATTGTGCTCAGTCTGACAATAATCGTTTGATATACTTCTTAGTGAAATTAGGTTATCACAAACAGAGATACCCATGTCACATTGAGCGAAGCCGAAATGACATTGAGCGCACTCGAAATGCAATTATTATTTTCTCAAATATTCTGAAACATTTTTTTCTATTCGTGCTTCGATATTATTTGCGTCAGCCTTAATGAACGTTTCCCCTGTAATTTTTTCATACAATTCGATGTAGCGTTCCGAAACAGAATTAATATAAGCATCGTCCATATCAGGAATAGATTGTCCTTCTTTTCCTTGGAAACCATTAGAGATTAACCATTGGCGCACAAATTCTTTAGACAATTGTTTTTGAGATTCCCCCTTTTCTTGACGTTCTTCATAGCCATCTGCATAGAAATATCGAGAAGAGTCTGGAGTATGAATCTCATCGATTAATACAATCTTTCCATCAGCAGTTTTTCCAAACTCATATTTAGTATCCACTAAAATTAACCCTTGCTTTGCAGCAATTTCGGTACCTCTTTGGAAAAGAGCATGTGTATATTTCTCTAACTGTACGTAATCTTCTTCACTAACAATCCCTTTAGCTAAAATTTCTTCTCTAGAAATATCCTCATCATGTTCTCCATTATCAGCTTTTGTAGAAGGCGTAATCAAAGGATCTGGAAACTTGTCATTCTCTTTCATGCCTTCTAACATTGGCATTCCACAAATCAAACGCCTTCCCGCTTTATACTCACGCGCAGCATGACCAGAAAGATAGCCTCTAATAACCATTTCTACTTTAAAAGGAGTACAGTGATGCCCAACCGCTACATTAGGGTCAGGAGTGTCAATTAGCCAATTAGGAACAATGTCCTCTGTGGCTTTCATCATCTTAGTCGCAATTTGATTTAAAATTTGTCCCTTGTAAGGAATCCCTTTAGGCATTACTACATCAAAAGCAGATAGACGATCTGTAGCGATCATTACAAGTAAATCATTCTCGAGACTGTAAACTTCTCTAACTTTTCCTTTATATACGGACTTCTGTCCTTCAAATTGGTATGCTGTTGATGTGATGGTATTCATGCGATCCTTTGTTATTGAACTATTTTAAGCTGCAAAAATATAAAACCTTAATAGAAGTTATTAGTCGTTTTTGTTTTTATAATGTTTTAAAGGTGTTTAGTATATTGATTGTCAGATACTTAGTTGTTTTTTCTTTTTTTTAAAAAATTAAACAAAAAGCGTGAAAACAGGTGAATTATGTTTTTTATACAGTCAAAATTGTTTACTTTTATATCATATTTTTAATTGAAGATCAGGTAATTGTAAAAAAAAACATGGTTTTAATCAAGAAGAATATTAAGAGATTTTATTAATTAGTCTTTGGTTCGATTTTTGATGTTTACTTTTGCGAGATTTTTGTTGAAAATATGCTCAATAAACAAATACTGTATAAGTATAACAACAGTCATATTAATAGAAAGAGATGAATAAAAAGAACTCACACTTAATTAGCCAGCTTAGAAGCTTAAAAGAAAAAACACTTTCTTTTAAAAATCAATATGAGATAGACTCTCAGAACCCAGATATTGACTTTCTTAATACAGAAGTTGATAAACTTAAAGAAGTGATTTTCGCTCATACAGAGATGAAGAAAATGATCGAGAAAAAAGAGGATACCATCTCTTTGTTATTTAGTTACTTAAATGATGATAAGTTTGCATCGGATCAAGATAATTTGGTTGCGTTGCTTAACGTAGCCAGATAGTAGAAATAACATCTTTCTACTTGATATCATTAAAGTGACTGTTTAGAGTATTGAATATTACGAATAAATAATTTAAAACTTCTAAAGGTAATGTAGTGTACTAACCTTTTGTTTAAGTTTTAGATAGTTGTAGATAAAAGAGCAAAGGGGAATGATTTTTAAATCATTCCCCTTTGTTTTGTAGTGTATTGATTTTGCTCATCAATATTTCCTTAATTGCTTTTTCGCGCTCATCGATTCTAATAGATCTTTCGAAGGTTTTATATAATTCGAGTTTTTCGATCTCTTCTCTATGAAGAAACAATACCTTGAAAAAGATTTCTATTTCTTTAGGAGTTAATGCTTCTGCATTATTATCCGAAATTTTCTTTTTCAAATTAGACTCAAATTCTAATTGTCCCTTGCTATTTTTATGTTCGAAGGTATTATCGATACCTTGAAGATACTCAATTGAAACTTTAAAGAATTTAGCAATGGGAGCAAGGGTGCTTTCCCTAGCTATAGTCTCACCTCTTAAGATGCGACCTATAGTGGCTCTGTCACCTTTTGTTTTGGTAGCTAATCGGCTGGCATTTAGCCCACCAGACTCCATTAATTCTTTTAATCTTTTGCTTGTTACTTCAGGATTCATTCTTTATAGAATCATTTATGTTAAAAATGATTATAAATTTGAAACGAAAAAATGTTTCATTTATGTTTCAAATTCGTATATTGCTCATATGCTTATTAACAAACATACAATATTTATAATAGTAAAGGAAATCTTTTACAAAAGATTATACAATGAATTTGAGGTGAATAACAATGAGTTAAAAATCTTTATTTAAAGTATAAAAGGGTATAATAATTGTGAATATTTTATGTTATAATTCATTAACATCTATGTCAAATTTCAAGAAAAACGAAGGAGCTTATACATATCTTATGAATAAATCTGGGTTAAACACGAAATTTTCTGTCGAGGAAAGAAGAGGGAATACTCAATCTAACCAAAAAAAATATGGTGGATGTCTTAGGAGTATGATGCGAAAGACGATATATAATGAATCGATATTTATCGAGCGTATTAAAATACCTGCTAACAATTTTATTGAATTATAAGATTAGATAGTACGAGATTACATATAATAGTATTTTGTCATCACGAAATATCAATAAATAACCAGAGTTTTCCCTTGGTTAAGGATTTTTTTTGCTAAATTTCACCATAATTTTTTCCGAACTTTTAAACAGTTTTTATATTTATAGTATTCTAATTGTGTGGATATCTTGTCGTTATAAAAATGTTAATTTGTGTATAAACACTTGATTTTTAAGGTGTTGCGATAGTTTTTAAAAGCTAGTGAGGTAGTAATTTTACAACTGTAGAATTAAAAAACCAAACCCATGAAAACTTTAAAAACTTTATTATTCGGATCATTATTAGTAATTTTAGCAGCAAGTTGTTCCCCTGATACCGCTGATGTAGAACCAGGAAATGATAACGTAAGTGAGGTAGATACTTTTTCGCCAGCAAACGATAGAACTAAAAGGTCATATCCATAAAATTTTAAAAAATTAATGAATGAAAGGCAGAGCATAAAAAAGATAATATTATTATTTGAAAAAGTCAATTTTAGCTTTAATGTTAGAATTTTTAGTTCAATTGCCATTTTATTAGTTATACCAATTTTATTCGCCTATAGATTTTTCCCTTATTATGATACGAATAAATTTATGGGATTCACAAATATTAGAGATTTTATTTTCTTTTCAAGTATGTCATTGGCTCCTGTTATAATTATAATAGGTGTATTTTTAAATGCATATAAGATATCTTATATTCCTTTAGTGTTTGTTTATAGTATAGATTTAGTATGGCTTTTTGGAGCTCAATCTTTTGTGCATTACTCAGATGTAAATATATTGTACGCATTTCTTTTAACTGTTGGCTTTGTTATAGTCTATAAGGCACTATCACATGTTAAATTATTTCAGAATAAGCTTGACCTTGAAGCTCAAGAAAAGCTAGATTTAATTCAAAAAGAATTAGATCGACTAGAAGCAGAGGACAGTGATGAGTAACCTCTATAAATAATAGCATCACACACTAAAAAAGCGCCCCAAACATTGAGGTCGCTTTTTTAGTATGTGGTGGTGAGAAGTGTGTTTTTAGGGACTTCTCCCTCGATCCCTCTTCAAAGAGGGAAGTTTAAATAGGAAATCTATAAAGAAGGCATACGCAAGAAAACAATCAAGTACCCGTCATTACCGCGTATGCGGTAATCTCCTCCCTAGTAATAAGTGTTTCCAAATAAGATTCTCTTTTGTAGTGTCACCCTTCGGCTTTCGCTCAGGGTTCGAAGGCAACCACGAACCCTGATCGGAGTTGAAGGGTGGGTTATTAATTCCTTTTTTGAAGAGAGCGGTTGAATAGAAAACCTATAAAGAAGGCATACGTGAAAAAAGCAATCAAGTAACCGTCATTACCGCGCAGGCGGTAATCTCCTCCTTGGAAGTAAGTGTTTCCAAATAAGGTTCTCTTTTGTAGTGTCACCCTTCGGCTTGCGCTCAGGGTTCTAAGGCAGTCACGAACCCTGAGCGGAGTCGAAGGGTGGGTTGAAAATCTGAAATTGCGAATCAGGATTCGACTGTAGTTTATGTTGAGTTTACGGAAGTACTTAGCCTTTTTATGGTGTAGAACTGCAATATTGCAGTATAATAGACCTGTAAGAATTGAAAACTGGTACTTCTGAGCTGGAGATTACCGCCTACGTGGTAATGACGTCTCTTTGTGTGATACTAAAAAAGAGCACTTTGTATCAAGCTAAAAACCTGTTAAAGTTCCTTCCCTAGAGGGAAGGCTAGGATGGGTGTTTAACAAAAAAAAGGCAACAATCCTTAGATTGTTGCCTTTCAATATATTTTAAAGGATTACTTTCCTATAAATGAATCACTTCATCATAAGCATCAGCAACAGCTTCCATAACCGCTTCACTCATCGTTGGGTGAGGATGGATGGCTTTTAAAATTTCATGACCTGTAGTCTCTAATTTACGTGCTACAACGGCTTCGGCAATCATATCGGTAACACCAGCTCCGACCATGTGACATCCTAACCATTCTCCGTATTTAGCATCGAAAATCACTTTCACAAAACCGTCAGGAGTTCCACTAGCTTGTGCTTTTCCAGAAGCTGTAAAAGGGAATTTACCAATCTTAAGCTCATATCCTTGCTCTTTCGCTTTTGCTTCGGTCAATCCAACGCTTGCAATTTCAGGCGTAGCATAAGTACATCCTGGGATGTTACCGTAATCTACAGCTTCAGTATGCGCTCCGGCGATTTTTTCAACACAAGTAATTCCTTCGGCAGAAGCAACGTGTGCTAATGCAGGACCAGGAACAACATCACCAATAGCATAAATACCTGGGATGTTTGTTTGGTACCATTCGTTTACTAAAATTTTATCTCTATCTGTAGCAATACCAAGATCTTCAAGACCAATATTTTCGATATTAGTTTTAATACCTACAGCAGATAATAAGATGTCTGCCTTTAGGGTTTCTGTTCCATTAGCTGTTTTTACAGTAGCAACAACGCCTTCTCCAGAAGTGTCTACACTTTCTACAGCAGAGTTTGTCATTACTTTAATACCCGATTTCTTGAAGCTTTTTTCAAACTGCTTAGAAATATCAATATCCTCAACAGGTACTAAATTCGATTGGAATTCTACAATAGTTACTTCTGTCCCCATAGAGTTATAGAAGTGAGCAAATTCTACCCCAATAGCACCCGATCCTACAACGATCATGCTTTTAGGCTGCTCTTTCAACGTCATTGCTTGTCGGTAACCAATCACTTTTTCACCATCTTGTGGTAAGTTTGGTAACTCACGAG
Source organism: uncultured Aquimarina sp. (assembly GCA_947499005.1). Lineage (GTDB taxonomy): Bacteria > Bacteroidota > Bacteroidia > Flavobacteriales > Flavobacteriaceae > Aquimarina. The sequence goes on along the minus strand of CANMML010000046.1, from coordinate 8,328 downwards.
AGCGAGCTCCTGTAGCGATGATGATATTTTTTGCAGTATAGTCTGTAGCTTTTCCTGCTTCATCAGTCACGGTTAATACTCCGGCCGCTTTTAATTTTCCAAAACCATTGATCACATCAATTTTGTTTTTCTTCATTAAAAACTGAACCCCTTTACTCATCGTTCCAGCAACATTACGGCTACGTTTTACAACAGCACCAAAGTCTTTATCGAACTCGTTAACCGTAAGACCGTAGTCGCTAGCATGTTTTAAATAATCGAATACTTGGGCACTTTTTAATAATGCTTTTGTAGGAATACATCCCCAGTTTAAACAAACTCCACCAAGGCTTTCTTTTTCTACAACAGCAGTTTTTAACCCTAATTGAGAAGCTCTTATGGCAGTTACATAACCCCCAGGACCACTTCCTAATACAATTACATCATATGCGCTCATATATCGAATATTTATTTAGTTTGATGCACGAAAATACGCATAATCTTGCGATTTTTAAAAGCCTAATGTTCTCGTTAAATTGGTATAAATGAGTTAATATTCGCTGTTTGTTGTTGACTTCTGTGAAAAGAGGAAATATTCTTGTTAGGTTAGTCGTTTATTAAATAAATACTTAAGTATTTCGCAAAAACAAAAACAGCCTTTCCTAAAATTAGGAAAAGCCATTTTTTTGTTTTTATATCAAGAATCCGTTGTGTGTAATATGCTAATCTCGTCCTGTTATTCTTTACTTAACAAAACTTAACAAAGAATCGCATGGTATTGAAAATTAGTAATTACGGATATTAATTTATATGAAACTTAGTTAATGAAGACCGCATCTTTGGCGATAGTTTCATAGCTAAGAGGGTTAAATCCACCAATTACTTTAGCGGCTGTGTTTGGATCAGGAGCAATTTCGGCAGGGATAATTGCAATTCTAAAAATTTGTCCTTCAAGGAAATTCGCACTATCGGTGGCATTAATTGTTGTTAAATCAAAATTATTATCACTATCTAATATGATTTCAACATCGTTTAGTGTGTGATTAAAATTATACTGTAAAATCCCTTGATCTAAAAAGAAATTTTGCGGAAGTAATTGCCAAACGTCTCCGCTATTAGGGTCTACACCATTTTGACGATATACCAATACCAAATCGGTGTCTAAAATTTCTAAATCGGTAGCATCTGCAAAAACTTCGAAGTGACTAAAATTGTTGTTTTCATTGAAATCAACATCTGCAATTTCGTAAATCTGAGTTAATAGTTCGGCACCATCTCGCCCATCAAATCCTGGAGGGCCTTGTGGTCCTTGGGGACCTTCTGTTTCGCAACTAGAAAATAAAAGTGCGGTAATAAGACTAAAAGTTAAAGCTAAATATTTCATAATGTTCATTTTTTAAAATTAATACTTAATGAATTGACGCAATAGCGCTGCCCAGTTTCGGTTGGCCCATCATTAAAGAGGTGCCCCAAATGTCCACCGCAATTTGCACAAAGAACCTCTGTACGAATCATGCCGTGACTGGTATCTTTTTTATATAAAATTTTTCCCTCTTCCGAAGCATCAAAGCTTGGCCATCCGCAACCACTATCAAATTTAGAAGTACTTGTAAATAATGCAGAACCACATCCTTTACAATCATAGATTCCTTCTTCATAGTGTTTGTTAAGCGTTCCAGAAAAAGGTCTTTCGGTACCAGCTTGTCGTAGAATACGATACGCTTCGGGACCCAATTGGGCTAGCCATTCTTCTTCTGTTTTGTCTATGTTGAATTTCATATTTTTTAGTCATTAGTCATTAGTCATTAGTCATTAGTCATTAGTCCTTTCTATTATCTAAAGACTAGGGACTAAATACTATTATTTTTTCTCTTCAAACTGCAATGAAGCACTATTAATGCAATGCCTTTTTCCTGTAGGAGCAGGGCCGTCGTTAAAAACATGTCCCAAGTGCCCTCCACAAGTAGCACATAGCAACTCTGTTCGCGAATATCCTAATTTATAATCTACATCATAGACAATGTTGCTTTCAACACCTTTCCAAAAACTAGGCCAACCTGTACCACTATCAAATTTATGTTTGCTTTCATATAATGGTGTAGCACATGCAGCACATAGAAAAGTACCTTCTCTTTTAAAACTATTATAAGATCCAGTAAATGGACGCTCTGTACCCGCTTGCCTTAGAATGTAAAACTGCATATCTGATAGTTGTTCGCGCCATTCGGATTCTGTTTTTTGTATTTTAAATACGTGTTCTTTTTTTGAATTGGCTTTGCCATCTTGTTTTGACTTTTGACCTTGACATGCCATCATCGAAAATAAGCTAGCAATAGTAATTATAAATGTTTTCATATCTGTACAATTTATCTATTAGGTCTCAAAAAATGCACACGCTTACAATTGTATTAACATCTTTCATGCCAATTATCTTTTTAGTTGGTTTATAATCGATAATTCTTAAATGTTTTAAGAAGTATTATACTTAAGTTTAAAATAACCCTATTTTTACATAAAATTTTGGAGTAATTTTTGTTAAATTACTGAATAGTAAACATTTAAATTTAAGGAAGATGAAGTTTAAATATTTGATACGTACCATCTTAGGAACAGCTTTATTTATGAGTTGTCATACAAATCCTTACACGGGTCAAAAGACATTAGCACTTGTTGGAAACAGTCAAATTTTCCCAATGGCATTTCAGCAATATGATAAATTCTTAACTGAAAATAAGGTCATTACAGGCACAAAAGACGCTGAAATGATTAGTAGAGTAGGACGTAAGATTTCTAAAGCAGCAGAGCGTTGGGCAAATGCAATTGGTCATCCAGAATACTTAAAAGACTACAAATGGGATTATAACCTTGTAAATGATGATAAAGTCAATGCATGGTGTATGCCTGGAGGAAAAATAGTTTTCTACACAGGTATTTTACCTATAGCAAAGAATGAAAGAGGTGTTGCAGCCATTATGGGACATGAGGTGGCGCATGCGTTATTAAATCATGGACAACAGCGCATGAGTGCCGGACAAATTCAGCAAGTAGCAGGAGTTGTAGGGGCAGCGACTATAGGTCAAAAGAATCCGCAGTTATTTGCAGCGGCATTCGGTTACGGAAGTCAGTTAGGGGTAATGTTACCATTTAGCAGAAAGCACGAAACCGAATCTGATAAAATGGGAATCGAATTGATGGCTATTGCTGGGTACGACCCTACAGAAGCAGCTTTACTTTGGCAACGCATGAAAGCGAATTCGGGAGGGCAAGCACCACCAGAAATTATGTCAACGCACCCAAGTAATGATACACGAATTGCTAATTTAAGAGCTTGGGCACCAGCAGCCAAAGCAAAGGCTAAAAAATTCGGTGTCACAAGTTTTCAATAAATACTTTAGAACATATATCGAAAATACCCTGCTGAAAAGTGGGGTATTTTTTTATATATTGACCTAGCTTAATAAAGATCCATTTACCTCCAAGATATGAATATGATATCCCCAGAAGCATTTCCAAAGAACCAACCCAAGGTAATGAACGCTTGGGCTTTTTATGATTGGGCGAACTCAGTGTATTCACTTGTAATTGGCTCTACGATTTTCCCTATTTTTTGGAGCGTATTGGTAAAGAAAAATGGAAGCGAATTCATTAATTTTTTAGGGTTTAAATTAGATAACGAAAGTTTAATCACTTATGTGACATCTGCTGGATTTTTAGTAGTTGTGCTAATTACTCCCATTTTATCTGGTGTAGCAGATTATACAGGATTAAAGAAAAGATTCCTTCGTTTTTTCTGTTATTTAGGTGCTATTTCATGTGTTGGAATGTATTGGTTCGATTCGATTGACCATGTATATTATGGATTAACATGTTACTTTTTTGCCTTGATCGGCTTTTGGTGTAGTGTTGCCTTTTATAATTCGTACTTACCAGATATTGCAACCGTAGATAAACAAGATAGTATTAGTGCAAAAGGGTTTTCTTTAGGTTTTTTGGGGAGTACCATTCTATTAGTGTTTAACCTTTGGATGCTGTTTAGTCAAGGAGATGATAAAGCAGGTGCTTTTGAAATGATGAAGTATTCTTTTATTACTGTCGGTCTTTGGTGGGTAGTGTTTAGTTTGTACACATTTAAGCACATTCCTAATTTTAAGAATGGGAAAAAGATTAACAAGGATATTGTTTGGAACGGGTATAAAGAATTATTGGGTATCTGGAAATTGATAAAAAGCAACCCTTTGTTAAAGAAATACCTCGGTGCATTTTTCTCCTATAGTATGGCTGTACAAACGATAATGATTGTAGCTACCTATTTTGGAATTAATGAAATAGATTGGGGCGGTAAGGATCCTAAATCGGGGTTAATTATGAGTATTTTATTGATTAATTTGATAGCAATACCTGGAGCTTTAGGAACGTCTAGATTGGCAAAATCTATAGGGAATATTAAAGCTTTAGTATTAGTGAATGCAATATGGTTAGTAGTTTGTGTATACGCTTACACGATTCATAAACCTGTAGAGTTTTATATAACGGCAGCATTTGTTGGTTTAGTTATGGGAGGAGTGCAATCGCTGTCTCGAAGTACTTATAGTAAGTTGTTACCCGAGAATACTGTTGACACCACTTCGTTTTTTAGTTTTTATGATGTTACCGAAAAGCTGGGGATTATTATAGGGACATTTTTATATGGTTTTATAAAACATCAAACAGGTAGTGCGCGATTAACGATTATCTTTTTTAGTCTCTTCTTTCTAATAGGAATAATTTTGTTGTATCGACTTATAAAATCAAGTAGATTGCAATAAAAAATAGGATTTGATGTTCTTAAAAGAAAAAATAGGTTTTATGTTTAAATATGTTTTTGTTGTTTTATTATTTCCATTACTAATGTCTTGCGAAGATGAAGCGCCAACTTCTGCTTTTATTCCAGAATCATTTTTAAAAAATACACTAGATAAATTAGTCGCCAAAGTTGATGGTGAAAATTTCTTTTATGATAATGATCCTACAGCTACACTAATTACAGTGTCGGGTGTTTCTAGTATACTTATTGAATATACTTCTAGTGAAAATAGTCAGTTAAGTTTAACGATTCCTATTTTTATTGAAGCAGATAAAGAATATATAATAAATGAAGAGTTTTTGAGTGGAGATGCTTTTGAAGGAAAATTTCTTGATGCTAATGGTAATGTATACGAAACGATTTTTAGAGGCATAGATGATGAAAATAATAGTGAAGGTACAATTGATCTTGACGTCGATAATAGAATGTTAAATGGCTCCTTTAGTTTTACAGCAAAACTAACTTCTGCATCTGGAGGCTCAACAAGGCAAGAGGTGGAAATTACAACGGGTAACATTACAGATCTTACCTATTAAAAGATTTTCTTTTTTAATCTATCTTAGATTGTTTCTCTCGATATAATTTTCGGTAGAAAATAGTACTACATACCCGTTTTTTTATTGGTACCGCTAAAGGGTATAATGCCCCAAGGCTTGCCCCGAGGTGGTTTACTAAGTTAAATCAGATTTTTGAACTCATTTTTATCATTACACTTACCTTTGTAATGACTGGCACACATTTTGGGATACTTTATAAAGAAGGTAGAGTAATCCTAGAGAGGAAGCTTTCAAACCATTATTATTAAAATAATATACTTAACTGTCAAATACAAAAGGCTGCAATATGCCAATTTGGCAATGATATAACATATGGCAAAAACTAAATTATTAGGTCTAGACAACTTGTCACTTCAAGATATGAATGAAGATGCAGAATTGATTCCCTTAATGACTCCAGAAGATGAAGAGGAAATTAGACAAGAAGAAATCCCTGCAGCGCTGCCAATACTTCCATTACGAAATACGGTTTTATTTCCTGGTGTTGTAATTCCTATTACCGCGGGTCGAGATAAATCAATTAAGTTAATTGATGATGCTAACCGAGGCGGAAAAGTTATTGGTGTAGTCTCTCAAAGAGATGAAAACGTAGAAAACCCAACCTTTGATGATATTCATCATGTTGGAGTAGTGGCTCGTATCATTAAGGTGTTGAAAATGCCTGATGGAAATATCACAGTCATCATTCAAGGTAAAAAGAGATTTGCAATTCAAAAAGGAATAACCGACGAACCTTATTTGCAAGCAGAGGTTAGTGAAGTACAAGAGACACGTCCAGAAAAAGATAGTCAAGAGTTTTCTACAATTATAGAATCGATTAAAGACCTGTCTTTACAGATTATTAAAGAAAGCCCAAATATTCCTTCGGAAGCTTCATTTGCAATAAAGAACATTGAAAGTAATTCATTTCTAGTGAACTTCGTTTCGTCTAATATGAATTTGAATCTTACTGAAAAGCAAGATTTACTTGAGATCAATGATCTGCAAGATCGTGCACTAGAAACATTGAAGTTCATGAACCTAGAGTACCAAAAATTGGAGTTGAAAAACGATATCCAAAACAAGGTGCAAAGTGACATGAATCAACAGCAACGCGAATATTTTCTTCACCAACAAATAAAGACGATTCAAGAAGAATTAGGAGGTATTTCTCATGAGGATGAGCTTGAAGAAATGCGCCTAAAAGGGAAAAAGAAAAGTTGGACCAAAGATGTTAAAATCCACTTCGAAAAAGAATTAAGTAAAATGCAGCGTATGAATCCTCAGGTACCTGAGTTTTCAATACAACGCAATTATTTAGAGTTGTTTTTAGAATTACCTTGGAATGAATATAGCAAGGATAATTTTGACTTAAAAAGAGGTCAGAAAATATTAGATAAGCATCATTACGGGTTAGAGGACGTCAAGAAGCGTATCATAGAATATTTGGCAGTGTTAAAACTGCGTAATGATATGAAATCGCCGATCTTGTGTTTATATGGACCTCCTGGTGTTGGAAAGACATCATTAGGTAAATCTGTAGCAGAAGCTTTAGGACGCGAATATGTGCGTGTTTCATTAGGAGGGCTTCGTGATGAAGCAGAAATTCGAGGACATAGAAAAACATACATTGGCGCGATGCCTGGTCGAATAATCCAGAGTTTAAAAAAGGCAGGGACTAGTAATCCTGTTTTTGTCTTGGATGAAATTGATAAGCTGGCATCTAGTCATAATGGCGATCCATCATCGGCTTTATTAGAAGTATTAGATCCCGAACAGAACAGCGAGTTTTACGATAATTTCTTAGAACTAGGTTTTGACTTATCTAAAGTAATGTTCATTGCTACTTCTAATAATATGGGAGCAATCCAGCCGGCTTTAAGAGATCGTATGGAGGTAATTAATGTTTCTGGATATACCATTGAAGAAAAGGTAGAGATTGCTAAAAAACATTTATTACCAAAGCAATTAAAGGAACATGGCGTAACAAACGATCAGTTAAAAGTAGCCAAGCCTGTAATTGAAAAAATAGTAGAAGGGTATACTCGAGAGTCTGGTGTTCGTGGATTAGAAAAACAAATTGCTAAAGTCGTTCGTTTTGCAGCCAAGAGTATTGCTTTAGAAGAGACTTATAATGTCAATATTTCCAAAGAAGATTTAGAAGATATCCTTGGGCCAGCAAGATTGTTAAGAGATAAATATGAAAACAATGATGTAGCAGGGGTAGTGACAGGACTAGCTTGGACTAGTGTTGGTGGTGATATTCTGTTTATTGAATCTATTCTTTCTAAAGGGAAAGGACAATTAAGCATTACAGGAAACCTAGGTAAGGTAATGAAGGAGTCTGCTACAATTGCTTTAGAATATATTAAAGCTAATGCAGATGAGTTAAATTTAGATCCAGAGGTATTTGAAAAATATAATGTACATATCCATGTGCCAGAAGGAGCAACACCAAAAGATGGCCCAAGTGCAGGTATTACAATGCTTACCTCTTTAGTTTCGTTATTTACACAGCGAAAAGTAAAGAAAAGCCTTGCAATGACAGGAGAAATTACTTTACGAGGAAAAGTACTACCCGTAGGTGGAATTAAAGAGAAAATATTAGCAGCCAAACGCGCTAAGATTAAAGAAATCATTCTCTGTGAAGATAACCGAAAAGATATTTTAGAGATCAAACAAGATTATTTAAAAGGTCTAACTTTTCATTATGTTTCTGAAATGAGCGATGTATTGGAAATTGCCATTACAAAGCAAAAAGTAAAAGCGGCGAAGAAATTATAAGTTACAACTTATACTGTTTATAGATTTAATGTCAGATTGAGTAGAGTTAAGGGCTTTTATAATTTTAAAAGATTCTAACTAGGCACAGTCTGGCATTTTCTTTTTAATGCTTGTCCCGTCCTAAAATAGCGTTACAGTCAAATGTTATTTATGGAATCAACACATTCAAATTACGTAAAGCGTACT
>CANMML010000045.1 GCA_947499005.1 uncultured Aquimarina sp. | reverse complement strand
GTCATTCTTCCTAGTGTTATAACACCTGGTTCGGTTTCTGAGGTTTATGATGCATCTAATGAAATGTTTAATTATCCTTCAGACGGAGTAAGTCCTACATTAGGGTTAAGAGGAACAGCATCAAGTAATAGTCAGATAAATCCATCTTCAGTTACATTTTCTAATTTTAAAGAAATTAAGAGAATTGAAATTTACTATGGGAATAGTGATGCTATTTTAAACCCTATGCAACATAGGTTCTATTTGGATTTGACTACTTTTTCAAGTTGTACTCAAGGATTAGATCTAGATAAAGATGGAATCATTAACAGTTTAGACTTAGACAGCGACGGTGACGGTTGTCCTGACGCAATCGAAGGGGATTTAAGTTTTGAGCAAACAGATTTGAGCGATGCTTCTACAACACTATTAAATCAACCCAATAACAATAATAATGATGGGAGTATTACCACGGGTTATTTAGGTAGCACTACCGAAAGTGTGTTATTTAATTTAGGAACAACTGTAGATACCGATCCAATGTCTGCAACTTATGGTGTACCATTGTCCACTTTAGCGAATACACCCAATACCCAAGGTATAGGGGGGAGTCAAGATGTGAATGACGATACTTCTTGTTGTGATATCGTACCGCCAACGATTGCACCGAATTAGGCTTCGGCTAAGAGTTTATGCTGAGTCTATCGAAGTACTCAGTCTGACATTAGGCTAAGAGTTTATGCTGTGCTCCTGCTACGGGCTTCGAGGATATTCGAACCCTGAGCGACAGTCGAAGGGTCATACCCGCGCAGGCGGGTATCTCCTCAGAAGAAGTAGGTATGTTCAGGAGTTGTTAAGAAAAGTACTTCTAGTGTTTGAGATACCACTACAATTCTTATCATAATTTGTGGTATGACATAGTTAATAAAGATTTAATTTAAAAGAGATTTTATTTTTTAGTTTTGCCCTAGCACAACAAATTAGATAAACGTTCAACACAAATATCAATCATTTGATCCCCACAAGGTTTAATAGGCTTTGTGGGTTTTTTATTCAATCCAACGTCGTCGGGGTCTCCTCCGCTTTAGTGCCAAATGTTCAAGTTACCTAAATCGATAAGTATTTCTATTGAGGAATACAATTCCCTTCGAAGGGGGTTAGGGGGATGTTTTCCAGTCTCTTTTACCCTCAAAGATACATGAGGTGGAAGGACTGTTTCGTTCTCCTATTTTGATGATTTTAATAATTCTTACTTATTTTTTTATATATCTGATAATCAATATCTTGTAATTAGGTGTCTACAATCTTTATATGTATTTAAAATGTTGTTTTACAGGTATTTAAGTGTAAGTGTTAATATTTTTTATATGTATTTCGTCGAAAAAAAATGATTTTTAACCTTGTTATTTAACACATCGTCGAAAAAAACACAATACTGCTAAATACTTGATTTTCAATTGAAAAAGAAAAGTTAAATTTATAATATGTTTATTGTGAACACTTTATGTTTTGCGCTTTTGCGTGATCATTTAAGAATGTAAGAATACAGTATTAAAATAATAGGATTATGAAAATAATTACGCTACCCGTTTTTTTGAAGTCTTTTTTCAAGAAAACACCCCTATTACGTTTTATTCTTTTAAATGTTATAACCTTATTGGTTTCGGTCTCATCTTGGGCACAATTTCCAATTGTTCCTACGGTACCTAATCCATTTGTGGCAGATAGTAATTTCTTAAGTACAGAAGATGTTACGATTCAAGCTACTGCAACGGGTATGACAAATCTAGGGGGTACTACGGTGTATGTAGTTACTGATAGAGGGTTGAATATTCATGGAATTGCTTCTCCTTTTCCTAATACAGGAACTATTAACTTGGGAATGTATGTGCCAAATCAATATTTGGTGTATCTGTTGTCTTTTGATGGTACAAGTCCTCAATTAACGATAGGAAATAATTTAAGTATCATAGAAACATCATTGTGTAATGCAATAGTAGGGCCTGTTCAGGTAGCGGTAACGGCTCCTTTTATTGATACTGATGGAGATGGAATTGCTGATATCACAGATATAGATGATGATAATGATGGAATATTAGATATTGTAGAATCGGGTTGTGGTGCAGCAGGTACTGTTAACTTTGGTGTACCTACATTTAGATTCGATCCTAACCAGCCAGGTGGAGCAGGTGCTGGATTAAATGGGAATACCTTATCAACTACACCTGTAGCTAAAGATTTTAGGTATCAGCCTGACTTTGTAGATCATAATACGATTGAAACCAATGTTACGGCTCCTATTTTTGGTGCAGGGTTAACAGATGAATCTTTGGATACCGTTAATAATGATGTGGCTATCCAGGGATACTATTATTTTAGTGGTGTAGACCAGACTACAGCTGCAGGGGCTCTTGCAGATGAAGACTTTGTAGAATTTACCTTTACTACATTAAATACAGCTACAGTTATAGCAAGATTTATTCAGGTTCAAGATGTGATTACATTCTTGCCAAATGGTAATTTTAATACTACAAGAGGAGCAAATTTATCGACAGATGTTCGATTCCCAATATATTCGGATTTTACCTATCAAGTAGAAATCAGTACAGATAATTTCTCTACTTCTACAGTGTTAGTATCTAATATGCAGACCACGCGTCTAGCAGATGGTTCTGCATTTTCTGGTGGGTTTGGAAATGCGTTGCAAGAACCAACTCATGAAGAATTTATTGATTTTTCAGGATTAAATTACCAATTAACAGCCAGTACGACCTATAAGGTACGTATGTATGTATATAGTGCAGAAGGAACGGGGCCAGATGCTGGCTTAGTAACGTTTGACAATTTTAGATTTTTATCTAGCGGATGTGCTTCATTTGATTTAGATGTAGATGGAATCCCTAATCAATTAGATTTGGATTCAGACGGTGATGGTTGTGCGGATGCCGTTGAAGGAGATGCAGGTTTTACAGAAGCAGATGTTTCTAACTCTAGTATTCTTGGAGGAAATACTGGAGGAAGCTTTACGGGTGACCCTACAGTAGGTGGTGTAGTAACTAACCTTACAGGAAATTTTAATGGTTCTGCTGATCCAGAAGGAGATGGTTTTGTAAGTGCTAGCGGACAAGTATTGACTTTGGAAGATGGCACGGCAGTAACTCCAAGTCCTGCAAATCAAGCGCTAAACATATCACAGGATGCAACTATGCAAAATTGTGATGACGATGATAATGTAGATGTCGCAGTTGAAGATGGAGCGCCAAATGGAGGAGATGGAAATAATGATGGGACTTTAGATAGTTTACAACCAGATGTAGCGTCTATTCCTGATGGGAGTGGATCAGGTAGTTATGTTTCGATTGCTGTTACTGGTGATTGTGCTCAAATTACCAATATGCAGATTGTTCAAGAATCAGAAATTGTATCTAATGGAGGTGTTGAAGATGAAGATTATGAATACCCATTTGGTTTAGTCGATTTTACACTAGAATGTGGTGCTGTAGGGCAATCGGCGACAGTGAAATTTTATTGGTATGGAATCGATGCTTTAGAGCAAAGAGATGCGTATCGTAAATATGGAGATAAAGTATTTGGTATTGTAGATAAGATTTATAGAAATTTTCTTATCACAGAAGCTATAGAAAATGTAAATGGTGCTCAAGTATATACGGTAGAATATCAGTTAACAGATGGTAGGTTAGGAGATGATTCATTGAATACAGCAGAAATTTTAGATCCAACAGGACCTGCTTTAGCTGATAATACTGATAATGACTTATTACCAGATTTAGTTGATATAGATGATGATAATGATGGTATCCCTGATAGTTTAGAATGTACTTCATATACAGGTAATCCTGTTTTTTCAGGAGCTGGTAATACAATAACAGGTATATTGAATAATACCGATGGAGATGAGGTGTTTAATGTAATCTATAGTGATGCAGGAGGAACAGCAACTTCAAGTGCTAGTGGTATAACTACTACGCCAGCAGATTCGCCAAGTGATTTAATTTTTAATCAAAGTACACAGTTCTCAGTGCAGGCGTCTCAAGCAAACCTTACGCTTTCAGGCTTGCCAATAGGTACTTACCAATTGAGTGCGCAGGTTGATACTACTACTTTTACGGCAGATGGAGGAACAACCATTTCTCCTGATGGGTTAACTATTACGGTTACGACTACAGAAAGTAATGTTACAGTAGCGAATTTTGTGGATCCTCAGGTACTTGATAATTTAACAATTACTACAACTTCAGCAGACACAACTAATAATTTTGATATTAATATTTCATTATCAGGTTTGGCATGTCCAGATACAGATAATGATGGTATTCCCGATAATTTAGATATTGATTCGGATAATGATGGTATTCCAGATAATGTAGAAGCGCAATCAACAGCAGGGTATCAACCTCCATTGAATAATGATACTAATATGGATGGTTTGGATGATCAATATGATCCAAGCTTTGTGGGAAGTACACCAATAACAACACCTGAAGATAGTGAGGCTATACCAGATGGTATTCCAGATTATTTGGATACAGATAGTGATGGGGATGGACTACTTGATGTAGTAGAATCGGGAGAAACACCAGCTGCGAATACCAATGATATCGATGGGGATGGGTTGTTAGATGCTTATGACGATGTTAATACACCTTCAGGAGATCCTTTTGATGTGAATGATGATTTAAATTTAGGGGCTTTAGATACTCCTAATACAGATGTAGGAGTATCTGGTCAAATAGATACAAATGTAGATTTTAGAGATCCATTAGAACCATTAGATTCAGATGGAGATGGCTTGCCAGATGCGGTAGATTTAGATGATGATAATGATGGTATTCGAGATGATATAGAAGCCGATTGTGATCCAGCTAATAATGCTCCATCTTTAATGACGCGTTGGGATCCTAATCAGGCAGGTTCGGCTAATGATGGTAATAACGGAAATACAGGTGCGCCTAAATTGGATCGTTATGAGCCTAGTTTTGTAGATACAAATTTAGTGCAAGCTACTGTTGGTAGTGCGGTTTTCGGAGCAGGATTAGTTGATGAATCTTTAGACCCCGCGAATAATGTTGAAATACAAGGGTATTATTATGTAAGTGGCGCAGATGAAGTTGACGCGACGGCAGCGGCAGCGGCTGGGGATTATGTAGAATTCACATTTACTACACTTGCCGATGAAACGACAATGGCTCGTTTCATTAATGTACAGGATGTTACCACTTTCTTAGATGGTACTTTTGAAACAGCAAGAGGGGTTAATTTATCTGCAAATCCGACACAATTTCCAATTTATGCAGATTTCTCATATCAATTAGATATTAGTGCCGATAACTTTGCGACTTCAGCGACTTTAGTTGGAACAACAGTTACCACAAGAACACAAGATGGAAGTGCATTTTCCCCAGGAGCAGGAGGAGGAGCATTAAGTGATCCTTCACATGAAGAATTTCAGGTAATTCCAAACTTCCCTCTAGCACCAAATACAACTTATAAATTAAGGTTATTATTATTTGCTTCGGAAGATGCTTCGGGGAATGGTTTTGCAACTTTTGACAATTTCAGATTTAATACAAATAATTGTAATAATTCAGACTTTGATGGAGATGGCATTCCAAATAGTGTTGATTTAGATAGTGATAATGATGGTATTTATGATTTAGTTGAATCGGGAGTTGCAAATCCTGCGACTTTAGATCCAGATGGTGACGGGCGTATCGGAGCTATAGGGGATGCAACAGGAGACAATGGTATTCCAAATGAAGTAGATAGCGATGATGATGCAATTACAGCAACAGCTACAAACCCAATTGATACCGATGATCTTGTAAATGGACTAACACCTAATTATTTAGATATAGATGCTGATAACGATGGTATTGTTGATAATATAGAAGCACAAACAACAGCAGGATATCAAGCGCCTTTAGGAGTAGATACCGATGGAGATGGAGTTGATGATCGTTATGACCCAGATAATGGAGGTACGGCAATTACACCGACAAATACTGATGCTAGTTTTGTAAATAACGATACTATCCCAGATTACTTAGATACGGATAGTGATGGCGATGGAGAAAGTGATACTATTGAAGCTTATGATACAGACCAAGATGGTGTAGCAGATATAGTGATCGTTACGCCAGCAGATGATGATAACGATGGTTTAGACGATGTTTTTGATGAGATAGATTTAGCTTTAGTGCCAAATTCAAATCCAACCAATGGAGGTCAAACAGCTACAATGCCATTCCCAGATGCAGATATGCCTGGTGCAGAACCAGACTGGAGAGAAGGGTTTGATTCGGATAATGATGGAGTTCCAGATAGTGTAGATTTAGATGATGATAATGATGGTATTTTAGATACTATTGAAGGTATAGGAGATATTGATGGAGATGGTATTCAAAATTCTTTAGACATAGATTCGGATAATGATGGTATTCCAGATAATGTAGAAGCTCAACCAACAGGTGCGTATACAGCGCCAGGTACAAATGGAGTTGTAGCCCCTGGAGATGTAGGAACCACAGGTATTCCATTAGTATATAATCAGACGACTGGCTTGACACCAGAGGATACTGATAATGATGTTGTTGAAAATCTGCCAGATTATTTAGATTTAGATTCGGATAATGACGGATTGTTGGACACATCTGAAGCTGGATTGACAACGCCTATTAATGCCAATGATACCGATATGGATGGGTTATTGGATGCTTTTGATGCTGATAATAGTACGAATGATGTTAATAATGATTTAGATAATGGAGCGGCAGATACTCCAAATACAGACGTAAGTGATCCTACTCAAACAGATACCAATGTTGATTATAGAGATCCTTTCGAGTTATTAGATACAGATGGTGATAGTATTCCTGATGATGTAGACTTGGATGATGATAATGATGGTATAAAAGATATTGAAGAATTTACTTGCGACCTTGGAGTCACAGCGAGTGCTGGTCTTGTATGGGATTCAAATATTGGAACCAATAATGGAAATACTGGAGCTGCTAAAGCAGATCGATATGAGCCTAATATTGTCAATAATACTTCTTTTGTATCAAATGCTTCCACAGCAACTTTTGGACCTGGTCTTACAGATGAATCAACTTTAACAGCTCCAAATAATGTTCAAGGAGAAGGATATTACTTTGTCAGTGGTGCAGATGCCCCCGATTTGGTAACAGCTCAAGCCAATGGAGATTATGTAGAATTTACATTCACAGTTCAAGACGATGTTCAAACAATTATTAGAGCGGTAAATATCCATGATGTTACTTCATTTATCAATGGAACTTATGGGGCAAGGGGAACAAACTTAGGAGATGATCCTGTATTAAACCCTATTTATGCAGATTATACATTCCAAACAGAAATTAGTTCAGATAACTTTAATACATCTAGTGTTTTAGTAGCTAACAGAACTACTTCAAGACCGTTATCGGGGGCCTTTAGTGGTGCTGCAAATGCCGATACACAAGAGTTTGTAAATCTTTCAGCGAATGCATTTCCACTTACAGATAATGTAACCTATAAAATAAGAGTATACCTATATGCTTCAGAAGAAGGAGCAAACGGATTTGCAACTTTTGACAATTTTGCATTACAAACATCAACATGTCCAGTTATAGACACAGACCAAGATGGCATTCCAAATAATCTTGATTTAGATAGTGATAATGATGGTATTTATGATTTAATAGAGAGTGGAGATACAGATGCGGTAGATCCTGATAATGATGGTAGAGTAGGGACAGGTATTCCTACTGTAGGTGCTAATGGTATCCCAGATTTAGTTGAAGGGATGCCTGATAATGGTAATGTTCCTATTCCAGTTGATTCGGCTGATGATACAGACACGATTCCTAATTTCTTAGATATAGATGCTGATGATGATGGAATAGTAGATAATATAGAAGCGCAAACAACAGCAGGATATCAAGCACCTTTAGGAACAGATAGCGATGGAGATGGAATTGATGATCGTTATGATCCCGTTGATGATACAGATATTTCTGCTCCAGTAGCAGGAACGGGAACAGCGATAGTCCCAACCAATACAGATGCAACATTTATAAATAGTGATACAACTCCAGATTACTTAGATACGGATAGTGATGGCGATGGAGAAAGTGATACTATTGAAGCTTATGATACAGATCAAGATGGTGTAGCAGATACAGTAATTGTTACTCCTGCCGATGCCGATGGAGATGGTTTAGATGATGTTTTTGAAGAAGTTATTCTTTCAGCAGGTACAGCATCGACAAACCCAACTAATGGAGGGCAAACGGCAACGAGTCCATTCCCAGATGCAGATATGCCTGGTGCAGAACCAGACTGGAGAGAAGGGTTTGATACGGATGGAGATGGAGTTCCAGATAGTGTAGATTTAGATGATGATAATGATGGTATTTTAGATACGGTTGAAGGTACAGGAGATATCGATGGAGATGGTATTCAAAATTCTTTAGATATCGATAGTGATAATGATGGTATTCCAGATAATGTAGAAGCTCAGCCGACAGGTGCATATACAGCGCCAGGTACAAATGGAGTTGTCGCTCCTGGAGATGTAGGAACCACAGGTATTCCATTAGTATATAATCAGACGACTGGTATTGCTACACAAGAAGATACAGATACGGATACGATTCCAGATTATTTAGATCCTGATAGTGATGGAGATGGTATTAATGATACTATCGAAGCAGGTTTAAGTGTACCTGCCAATACAGATGATACAGACATGGATGGTCTATTAGATGCCTTTGATGTAGATAATAGTACGAACGATGTTAATAATAATTTAGATAACGGAGCATCAGATACCCCTAATACAGATGTAGGAGTATCTGGTCAAATAGATACAAATGTAGATTTTAGAGATCCATTAGAACCATTAGATTCAGATGGAGATGGCTTGCCAGATGCGGTAGATTTAGATGATGATAATGATGGTATTCGAGATGATATAGAAGCCGATTGTGATCCAGCAAATAACGCTCCGTCTTTAATGACACGTTGGGATCCTAATCAGGCAGGTTCGGCTAATGATGGTAATAACGGAAATACAGGATCGCCTAAGTTAGATCGTTATGAGCCTAGTTTTGTAGATACAAATTTAGTGCAAGCTAGTGTTGGTAGTGCGGTTTTCGGAGCAGGATTAGTTGATGAATCTTTAGATCCAGCGAATAATGTTGAGTTGCAAGGATATTATTATGTAAGTGGCGCTGATGAAGTTGATGCGACAGCTGCGGCAGCGGCTGGGGATTATGTAGAATTCACATTTACTACACTTGCCGATGAAACTACAATGGCTCGTTTCATTAACGTACAGGATGTTACCACTTTCTTGGATGGTACTTTTGAAACGGCAAGAGGGGTTAATTTATCTGCAAGTCCGACACAATTTCCAATTTATGCAGATTTCTCTTATCAATTAGATATTAGTGCTGATAACTTTGCGACTTCAGCAACCTTAGTAGGTACTACAGTTACCACAAGAACACAAGACGGAAGTGCATTTTCTCCAGGAGCAGGAGGAGGAGCATTAAGTGATCCTTCACATGAAGAATTTCAGGTAATTCCAAATTTCCCTTTAGCACCAAATACAACTTATAAATTAAGGTTATTACTATTTGCTTCGGAAGATGCTTCGGGGAATGGTTTTGCAACTTTTGACAATTTCAGATTTAATACAAATAATTGTAATAATTCAGACTTTGATGGAGATGGCATTCCAAATAGTGTTGATTTAGATAGTGATAATGATGGTATTTATGATTTAGTTGAATCGGGAGTTGCAAATCCTGCGACTTTAGATCCAGATGGTGACGGGCGTATCGGAGCTATAGGGGATGCAACAGGAGACAATGGTATTCCAAATGAGGTAGATAGCGATGATGATGCAATTACAGCAACAGCTACAAACCCAATTGATACCGATGATCTTGCAAATGGACTAACACCTAATTATTTAGATATAGATGCTGATAATGATGGTATTGTTGATAATATAGAAGCACAAACAACAGCAGGATATCAAGCGCCTTTAGGAGCAGATACCGATGGAGATGGAGTTGATGATCGTTATGATCCAGATAATGGAGGTACGGCAATTACACCTACGAATACAGATGCAACATTTACAAATAGTGATACAACTCCAGATTACTTAGATACGGATAGTGATGGCGATGGAGAAAGTGATACTATTGAAGCTTATGATACAGACCAAGACGGTGTAGCAGATACAGTAATCGTTACTCCTGCAGATACCGATGGAGATGGTTTAGACGATGTTTTTGAAGAAGTTATTCTTTCAGCAGGTACAGCATCGACAAATCCAACTAATGGAGGACAAACGGCAACGAGTCCATTCCCAGATGCAGATATGCCTGGTGCAGAACCAGACTGGAGAGAAGGGTTTGATACGGATGGAGATGGAGTTCCAGATAGTGTAGATTTAGATGATGATAATGATGGTATTTTAGATACGGTTGAAGGTACAGGAGATATCGATGGAGATGGTATTCAAAATTCTTTAGATATCGATAGTGATAATGATGGTATTCCAGATAATGTAGAAGCTCAGCCGACAGGTGCATATACAGCGCCAGGTACAAATGGAGTTGTCGCTCCTGGAGATGTAGGAACTACAGGTATTCCATTAGTATATAATCAGACGACAGGTATTGCTACACAAGAAGATACAGATACGGATACGATTCCAGATTATTTAGATACGGATAGTGATGGAGATGGTATCAATGATACTATCGAAGCAGGTTTAAGTGTACCTGCCAATACAGATGATACAGACATGGATGGTTTATTAGATGCCTTTGATGCAGATAATAGTACCAATGATGTTAATAATAATTTAGATAACGGAGCATCAGATACCCCTAATACAGATACGGCAGACCCAACACAAATAGATACGGATGTTGATTTCCGTGATCTATTAGAGCCATTAGATACGGATGGAGATGGGTTACCAGATGCGGTAGACTTAGATGATGATAATGATGGTATTCGAGATGATATTGAAAGTGATTGTGACCCTGCAAATAATCTACCTAGCTTATTAGCTGGTTGGGATCCTAATGCTGCAGGTTCTGGAGCAGGAAATGAGAATAATGGTAATACAGGAACACCAAAGTTAAATAGATATGAACCTAATTTTGTAGATCCAACTTTAGTACAACCAACTGTAGAGGCTTCTATTATAGGACCTGGTTTAGTAGATGAATCTTTAGACCCAGCAAATGATGTACAAGTACAAGGATACTATTATTTAAGTGGAGCAACAGAAGCAAGTGCAGCAGCAGCAAATACAGTTGGTGATTATGTAGAGTTTAGCTTTACTACATTGGCTGATGAGACGACAATGGCTCGTTTTATCAATGTACAAGATGTGATTACATTCTTGCCAGGAACTTTTGAAACAGCAAGAGGGAGCAATTTATCGGCAAATCCAATACAATTCCCTATACATGCAGACTTCTCATATCAATTAGATATTAGTGCGGATAACTTTGCAACTTCAGCGACTTTAGTTGGAACAACAGTTACTGCAAGAACACAGGATGGAAGTGCCTTTCCTGGGGGGAATGCTTTAGGAGATCCTTCTCATGAAGAATTTCAAGTAATTCCAAACTTCCCTCTAGCACCAAATACAACTTATAAATTAAGATTATTACTATTTGCTTCGGAAGATACTACTGGTAATGGATTGGTAACCTTTGATAATTTTAGAATTAACGCTAATAATTGTAACCTGTCAGACTTTGATGGGGATGGTATTCCAAATAGTGTTGATTTAGATAGTGATAATGATGGTATTTACGATTTAGTTGAATCAGGAGTTGCAAATCCTGCAACTTTAGATCCTGACGGTGATGGACGTATCGGAGCTATTGGAGATGCAACAGGAGCAAACGGTATTCCAAATGAAGTAGATAGCGATGATGATGCCCTAACAGCTACAGGAACAACACCTCTTGATAGTGTAGTAACTACTGTAGATGGACCAAATTATTTAGATATAGATTCTGATGATGATGGAATTGTAGATAATATAGAAGCACAACCTACTGTTGGATATCAAGCACCATTAGGAGTTGATACAGATGGTGATGGAGTCGATGATCGTTATGACCCAGATAATGGAGGTACGGCAATTACACCGGAAGATACCGATGGAGATACGACAGAAAATTTACCAGATTACATTGACATTGATAGTGACAATGATGGGGAGAGTGATAACCTAGAAGCTTATGATACTAACGATGATGGTATAATAGATATTCCTATTGGTACAACAGATTCGGATGGAGATGGATTATTAGACCCTTATGATGCGGTTGATATAGCAATTACTCCTACTATAAATCCAACCAATGATAGTCAAACAGCTACAAGTTTCCCTGATACCTTTATTGTAGGAAATGAACCAAATTGGAGAGAATTTCCAGATAATGATAATGATGGTATACCAGATACAGTAGACTTAGATGATGATAATGATGGTATTCCTGATCTTGATGAGGTACCAACAGATCCATTAGCTGATGCAGATAATGATGGTACGCCAGATTATTTAGATCTAAACTTTGGCCCAGATGCTAATGGAGACGGAGTTGTAGATAGCTTCGATCCAGATGGCGATGGTGTTCCATCTCATTTAGATAAGGATGCAGATAATGATGGTATCCCTGATATTTTAGAAGCAGGTGGAGTAGATACAGACGGTGATGGTGAAGTAGATTATCCAACCCCAGGAGATCCTTCTAGTATGACAGATAATGATGGTGATGGTTTAAGTGATGATCCTGTAGTAGATACTACGGGCGATGGAAATGCGGATACCCCTTCGGATACAGATACTTCTAATCCTGTAGCGGGAACAAACTTACCATTACCAAATACAGATAGCGAAGGAGGCGCAAACTTCTTAGATATTGATAGTGATGATGATGGTATTCCAGATAATGTAGAGGCACAACCAACAGCAGGTTATGTAGCTCCTACAATGAATGATGCAGACGGTGATGGTATCGATGATGCTTATGATCCAGACGCAGCGGGCAGTACACCAATTACTTCACCAGAAGATACAGATGGAGATGCTACCGAGAACTTACCAGATTATTTGGATTTAGATAGTGATAATGATGGGTTGCCAGATACGAATGAAGCAGGATTAACGGATGATGGTACGACAACAGATACGGATAATGATGGGTTGTTAGATACGTTCGAAGGCGCAGATAATAACGATGGTTTCGATGTTAATGATGAGTTGAACAACGGAGCGGTTGATACACCGAATGTTGATAATCCAACAACACCAGAGGTTGACTTTAGAGAGATCATGGATACGGATATGGATGGTATCGCTGATGTTGTAGATTTAGATGATGACAACGATGGTATTCCAGATACGGAAGAAACTCCAGGAAATGTAGATCCAAATGTTGATAGTGATAATGATGGTATTCCAGATTATTTAGATCCAGCAACACCAGGGGATGATGCCAATGGAGATGGAGTAGTTGATACATTTGACAACGATGGGGACGGTGTTCCAAACCACTTAGATTTAGATAGTGATAACGATGGTCTTCCAGATGTAACGGAAGCAGGAGGAACAGATGTTGATGGAGATGGAATCATTGATGGTTTCACAGATACAGATGATGATGGATTAAGTGATAATGTAGATCCTACGGATGATGACTTAACGGATCCAGACAACTTTACAGGTACTCCATTACCAACACCAAATACAGATACTACGGGAAGTCCAGACTTCTTAGATATCGATAGTGATGATGATGGTATTCCAGATAATGTAGAGGTACAAACTACGACAGGTTATATCGCACCAACAGGAAATGATACAGATGGTGATGGTATTGATGATGCTTATGATGTTGATGAGGCAGGCGTAAGCCCATTAGTTCCAGAAGATACAGACGGAGATGCTACAGAGAACTTACCCGATTACTTGGATTTAGATTCAGATAATGATGGACTGCCAGATACAAATGAAGCAGGATTAACGGATGATGGTACGACTACAGATACAGATAATGATGGGTTATTAGATACGTTCGAAGGCGCAGATAACAATGATGGTTTTGATGTAAACGATGAGTTAAACAATGGAGCTGTAGATACTCCAAATGTTGATAATCCAACAACACCAGAGGTTGACTTTAGAGAGATCATGGATACTGATATGGATGGTATCGCTGA
>CANMML010000044.1 GCA_947499005.1 uncultured Aquimarina sp. | reverse complement strand
AATCTTAAAATCAACCAAAAGCTAAGAAATACTAGAACTCAATCAAAATTTTTAAATCCTAATGCATAATTCAGGTTAAATAGAGCCTTTTCTTTTGTAAAACATTATTCCTTTGTAATTAAGAAAAATTTGTTTTTATCATTAGCTATAATTGTATCTATTGATTTATAGTTTACATCATAAATATTTTCATTTATAGATATTAATTTTTCGGATATAGTTTTAATGTTTTTTTTAATAGAAATTTGATAATAATCGATAAGTAATTTATCAATTAATAAATCATCACGATAATATTCTATAGCTCCTTCGGGTTTCGATATAATAGCTTTCAACAGATCATTGGTTTCATCATATAATTCAATTTTTTGTATAAAAATCTTTTTACCCTTAATATTTACAATTGAAGCATCATTGTAGACTAAATCTTGATCGGGAGGAATAATTTCTCCTGTAGTAATTTTAGAATAGTCAGATTGAGATTTACAAGAAATAGTAAATATTAAAAATATTATTAAACTACTTTTTTGTAAAAGTGATTTTATTTGGAATTGTAAGTTCATCTCTTTTTTCAATTATAATTCTAATATGTTTAGGGTTTGTAACACTTTTTTTTGCTTGCTCCCATATTGAATTTATTATTTCTTTAGTGCGTTTATCTGAAGTATTATTTTTAGAATTTTTATCATTAACAATCCCAAAACAACCTTCTGAGGCAGAAATAGAATGACCATGATCTTCATTATTATAATGACCTCCAACATGAATCATTACTCCTGCAGCTACATCTGCTTTGGATCTATATTTTAGAAGTAGTGCATCTGGTCTGGATTCAGCATGCATTACTTCTGATTTTCGTTGCGTCAATTTTATTGCAGGAGTGTCATTACCTTTGGGGTATGCCTTCATGTATTTACCTGAATAATGATTTATTTTTCCATCTTTAGGCTCAAAAGACATATTAGATAAAATCATAGTAGTTCCTTTATCATCTCCAGGAATTACAGCGAATGCATCCCGAGCTACAGAAAATTCTAAACTAAAATTAGTATCTCCTTTGTCAGTTACTTTAACTTTATAAGTATCAACATCTGCATATTGTAACTTACCTGAATAGGATCCGATAATTTTTTGCTTAATTTTTTTTCCTGTTTTTTGCTTAGTTATTCTTACAATCGGATACGATTCCTTATTTACCTCTGGAAAAATAATATCCATATATTTTTCTGGATTTTCATCAAAATATATTCTCGCCATTTTAGTTTTGCTTTACAGCTTTTAATCTTATTTTCATTGTATCAGCAGAAATTCTTAGATTATAGATAATATCATTTGCAAGTAAGTTACCTTGATATTCATAATCAAGTCTTTCATCATCTAAGTCTAAAGTGATTGTTTTACCAACTGCATTTTGAGTCAAAATCACGAGATAGACTTCTTGTCCATAATTTATTTTTTCTTGTTGAATCTTGTTACCACCAATATCTTCAAAGTAATATTCTGAAAAATTGTACTCTTCTTCAACGGATGAAGAATGCACCACTGTATCTTCCGGTAAAGGCTCTTGGGCCCAATTTTCTCGATAAACTGCTGTAGAGGTATTTGTTTCATAACGCCCAGCCGTGACTTTGCAATGGTAAGTAGTTTGTTCTTTACTTTGGCGGTGATACTCCGTAGTAAATTCTATTAGGAAAGCCTCGAAAGCTCTAATGACTCTCGTTCTACCACCCCCTAAAATGTTGGGAATGATATGTACCTCGAAGTCCTTTTTCATGAAATTGGCATAGGCCCAAGCTTCAAATAACTCGTCTCTGATCATGTCTAGGCTAAAGAGCATCATCTTTTGACGTATTTTGTTAGAAGGGTTACCATCGTAGTTGGTGCCTTGCGAAAATCCCCATTTGAATTTTTTCAATGGAAATATTTCTCCATCGATGTGTAGTTCTACATGTACACTCATATCTTATAACTAGTTAAATTCTAAACTACTAAATAGTCTAAATATTGTAATCGTGTATCAATAGATATTTTTGTGCGAATTTTCTTGATGTCATATAACTAAGTGCTAACATCAAATCAAGATTCCATCAAGGATATCAAATTGACTGTACGTGATTCCTTAGCTAGCAAAAAATGACAGCAGTAAACTGCCTTGGGGTATTATACCCTTTGGCGATACCAATAAATTGAAACATTCCGAATAACGGATATTCAAATTAGAGTTTAATTTTTTGCCTTTTAGCAAAAATTCTCTTTTTCTGTTCATCTAGTTTTATGAAACATTATAAAACATAAAAAGATGAAAATAGTAAACAACAAAGTAGCACTCGTAACAGGGGCTTCTAAAGGAATTGGAGCTGAAATCGCTAAATCTTTAGCACAAAATGGAGCACAAGTAATTGTAAATTACAATACTGATTCCCTTGGAGCTAAAAGTGTAATTAACGATATAGAAAAGCAAGGTGGCACTGCAATAGCTATCAAAGGAGACCTTATAAAATCAGATGATGTTGTTTCTCTTTTCAAGAATATTAAAGAAACTTATGGTAAACTTGACATTCTAATCAATAATGCGGGAGTTTACCAATTCGAGCCGGTAGAAACTATTACCGAGCAAGAATTCCGAAGGCACTTTGATACTAATGTGTTAAGTATATTCTTAACCATACAAGAAGCACTAAAGCATTTTAATGAACATGGAGGGAGTATTATCAATATTAGTTCTGTAGCTAGTGTTAAAGCTACTCCCATGACTTCTTTATATACAGCCACCAAAAGTGCCGTGGATGGGATTACGCGATCATTATCTAAGGAGCTAGGAGCAAGAAATATTCGAGTAAATTCTATTTTACCAGGCCCTACTCCAACGGAGGGAAATCAAATGAACGACGATATTAAAAATTTTGTGACTGCGAATACGCCATTAGGAAAAATCGGAACTAGCAGTGATATCGCAAAATTAGCTGCTTTTCTTGCTTCTGATGATGCCGCTTGGATTACAGGCCAAAAAATTACTATTTCTGGAGGGTTTGATTAGGAATCTTCAACTTTTATAGAGCTATAGGCTTTAAGCAGTAAGCAGAACAATATAAATCAGAATTGGTATTATAGCCTATTGCCTAAAGCTTGTAGCTAAAAAAGGTTTAGAACAGAACCTATTTTCAATTCTTAATAATTCATTTAACGAATTGCTAACAGTAAAGTTTCTTTAAAATCTGTTCTTTTATATTCCGTTATAAATTTAACATTCACTATCCAATGGGAAAACGATTTACAGAAATCAACGAAAAACAAGCTTCTTTTATAGCTGATCAAAAAATCTTCTTTGTAGGTACTGCTGCTTCGGATGGCCGTGTAAATGTATCGCCCAAAGGAATGGACTCTTTCCGTGTCATCGATAATCATAAAATCGTTTGGCTAAATCTTACAGGAAGTGGTAATGAAACTGCGGCTCACTTACAATTAAATGACCGTATGACGATTATGTTTTGTGCTTTTGACGGAAAACCTTTAATTCTTCGTTTATACGGAAATGCTACGATCTATCATCCTAGGGATGAAAAATTCAATGACTTGAATGCTTTATTCCCCGAAATACCTGGAAAAAGACAAATCATAGAAATGAACGTTGACCTCGTTCAAGAATCATGTGGGTTTGCAGTTCCCCTTCTCGATTTCAAAGAAGAACGCGTTATTCTAAAAAATTGGGCTGATAAACAAGGTGAAGAAGGCATAAATAATTATTGGGCGGCCAAAAACACAAAAAGTATTGATAATTTTGATACCAAAATTTTTGGATGAAAATTACCACACTTTTCCTTTTCTCTTTAGTACTAATTGGGTGTTATACTCCTGAACGTAATTGCAAGAAATTTCAAAAAGGGACTTTCGAATACTCTGAAATTATCGGGAGTCAAATAGAAACTACTACCTTTAAACGTAATGATAGTATTGAAATCGATTACTTTCGAGGAAAAGCTGACACCTCGAGTATTCGTTGGGTAAATGACTGTGAGTGTATCTTAAAAAACTTAAATCCTAAAAACCGTAAGGAAGAAAAACCGCTACTTGTAAAAATCCTTACCACAAACAAAAATAATTATACCTTTGAATATGGGCTCGTTGGGTCTTCTAAAAAACAAAAAGGAAACGCAACAAAAATCAACTAAACATGTTCGAAATCTTTCAATCTCCAGATGCTTGGATGGCATTGTTAACATTAACTTTTTTAGAAATTGTATTAGGTATAGATAATATTATTTTTATCTCAATTGCATCTAGTAAATTACCCGAAAAGCAACAAAAGAAAGCTACCAATATCGGATTGATCCTTGCCATGGTAATGCGTATCGTATTATTATTTGGGATTTCTTGGTTAGTAGCTCTGGAAGCTCCTTTTTGGCATATCAATCAATCTTGGATTAAAGGAGGTATTAGCTGGCAAGCTATTATTCTATTTGCTGGAGGGATTTTCCTATTGTATAAAAGTGTACATGAGATTCATGAAAAAGTAGAAGAAAAAGGAGAGGAAGAAAAAGAACTGGAGGAAAAAAGTGCTTCAACTTTAGGAAAAGCAATCACACAAATTGCGGTAATCAATGTAGTTTTCTCTTTTGATTCAATTCTTACAGCAGTAGGTATGACGAATGGGCTAAGTGATGATCCTAATCAAACACTTATTATCATGATTATCGCTGTAGTGATCTCGGTTTTAATTATGCTTGCCTTTGCAAATCCTGTAGGTAAATTCGTTAATAAACACCCTACGGTACAAATACTGGGATTGTCTTTCTTAATACTGATCGGGTTTATGTTAATCTCCGAAGCGGCTCACCTTTCTCATTTGGTTGTCTTTGGAAATAGCGTTGGGACAATACCTAAGGGGTATTTATATTTTACCATAGCATTTTCTTTATTTATTGAATTTGTAAATTTCAAATTAAGAAAAAAGCAACCATTGGTATAAGTTAATGACAAGCCTATTCTAAAAAAACATGAATTACTAATAGATTATATAATAAATGAACAAAACGGAATTCTTAGACAAACTAAATGCTACACCAAACGCTATAGATTTTAAAGAAACTATGGCAGTCGTAGAAAACGAATATACATTTACTGAAACTGCTTTTAAAAATGGAGACACTTACAATGAAGCTGGACAAAATTCAGGTTCTTGTAAACTGTTTGCTTTTGCGCAAATAAATAATTTAACCCCAGAAGCTACATTAGCTTGTTTTGGTGATTACTACCGTAAGGATGTTTTAGAAGATCCCGAAGGAACTGATCATGGAAATATTCGTAACTTTATAAAACATGGTTGGGAAGGAATCCAGTTTGAAGGAGTTCCATTAACGACCAAATAAGTACTTTTTAGTACAGAGTTACTAAGTTTTGACGTTTTCCAATAAACTCTCTTAACTTAGTAACTCAATTATTGATGTGAACTATGAATTTAAAATCCATTACATATCTATTATTATTTATTCTTTTCTCTAGTCATGCTCAAACAAATTTTAAGAAAGGAATCTATACTTCTTGGGAAACCTTAAAAGCAAACACTCCCGATAGTGAATTGCAATCTGAAGTCGTGTACAAAAAGGTAATGACGGATAAAGAAAAGGTAGAACCCCATCGTATTGCTGTTATCAAAAGTGATGCTAAGCGCAATATTTTAGCCTTTAGTAATGGAGAAGAATTATTTTTTAATGCAGAAAAGCCCGAGCTTAAAAACAAACCATTTTTCAACCATGTAACCATGTATGGTGAACGATTTGGTATCTATAATTCTTTATTCGTTATCGGAATCAATAAAAATTTAGGCGTTGGTAATTTTCCTATGCATTGCAATGTTAAAGGTATTGAGTTAATCGATTTTAAAAACAACACTATAACTAAGGTTTTAAATACTAGTGATTTAAAAGCTATACTCAAAAATGACCCCGAGTTATTGAGACGATTCAAAAAAGAATCTAAAAAGAATCTAAAAATCCGTTTGTATTTACTGGAATATTTGGTACGTAATTCTTAACTAATTTTAACCTTCTTTCATTTTATTTGGTGTCAAACAATGTTAGTTTATTACTAATTTTGTTGCAGATTAAATTTTTTAAAAGAAGTAGACACTTACAAGCGTAATTATTCAGAATAACAACAGAAACACCTATAGTCCCTATTCATCATAAATGATTAAAATTTCTCCCAAAACCCTTCAAGATTTAGAATTCCCAACAGTAGCGCTTCAAGTTTCGGAATACTGTAACACGGATAAGGGAAAAGAAAAAGCAATACATATTGTACCATTTACAGAAAAGGAATTACTTCTCGAAGCCTTAGAAATGGTTAATGAATACAAGTCGTCTTTTTTACAAGATGCTCGCATTCCAAACCATGGATATGATAGTATCGATAATGAATTGAAGTTACTTGGGATTGAGAACACTTTTCTAGAAGCAAATCATCTTAAAAAGATCGTTTCTTTAAACTTAACGGTCAATGAACTTCTGCACTTCTTCTCGAAAAAAGTAGAACTTTATCCAATATTAGCTCAGTTTTCTAGAGAGATTACGTTTACTACAGATATCATTCGAAGTATCGAAGTCATCATTGATAAGTTTGGTGAAGTCAAAAATAGTGCATCACCTGCACTTCAAAATATTAGACGTAGTATTCTTAGTGTTCAAGGACAATTAAATGGAAGTTTCGGTAGAGATCTTAATCGCTATTCGGCAGCTGGAGTATTGGATGAAATTAGAGAAACCGTTGTAGATAACCGTCGTGTACTAGCGGTAAAAGCAATGTATCGTCGTAAAGTAAAAGGATCCATTTTAGGAAGTTCTAAAACAGGAAGTATTGTCTATATTGAACCCGAAGCTACTCGAAATTACAATAACGAACTTTCCAATTTATTGTACGAGGAAAGAGAAGAGGTCATTCGAATTTTAAAGAAACTGACTAATGAAATTCGTCCTTACCAAGAAATTTTAGTGTCATTTCAAGAATACTTAAGTGATATTGATATCATTGCTGCAAAGACTAAATATGCCGAAAGTATGGATGGGCTGCTTCCGAAAATTTCGGAAAATCGTGACCTACACTTAAAAGACGCTTATCATCCTTTATTACTTTTAAACAATAAAGAAAAAGGAAATACAACCTATCCACAGACGATTGGATTAAATGAAGACAGTCGCATAATTGTAATCTCTGGTCCCAATGCAGGTGGAAAAAGTATTACATTAAAAACAGTAGGTTTATTACAAGTTATGCTTCAAAGTGGAATGTTGGTCCCTGTACACGAATACAGTCGTATGTGTTTGTTTGATACTATCATTTCTGATATTGGAGATAATCAATCTATCGAAAATCACTTAAGTACCTACAGTTATCGTTTGAAGAATATGAATTATTTCTTACGAAAATGTAATAACCGTACGTTGTTCTTAATCGATGAATTTGGAACGGGTTCTGACCCTGAATTGGGAGGTGCGCTTGCAGAAGCATTCCTAGAAGTATTTTACAAACGTGAAGCCTTCGGAATCATCACAACGCATTATGCTAACCTGAAAATGTTAGCCAATGAATTACCCGCTATCACGAATGCTAATATGCTTTTCGATACAAAAAGTTTAAAGCCTTTATTCAAACTACATTTAGGAGAAGCTGGTAGCTCATTTACTTTTGAAGTTGCTCAGAAAAACGGAATTCCATATAGCCTTATCAACAAGGCCAAAAAGAAAGTAGAGCGTGGTAAGATTCGCTTTGATAAATCAATTGCAGATCTCCAAAAAGAACGCAGTAAACTAGTGAAAACAAGAACAAAGCTAGATACAGAAGCTTCTAAAGCAGGGTCGGAAAAAGAGCGATTAGAAAAAATTAATGATCGCGTTCAGAAAAAACTGGAAAGCTACCAAGAGCTTTATGATGCCAATCAACGTTTGATTTATTTGGGTACTAAAGTTAAAGGCTTAAGTGAAACCTATTTTAAAACTAAAAAGAAAAAGCCTGTCATTGATGAGTTTATGAAAGTTCTCGAAATTGAGAATGTAAAAATGAAACAACAGACAGCCAAACAACGAAAAGCGGAAAAGACCAAGCAAGAAAAAGCTCAAAAAGAAGTTGAGCAAAAAGTGGAAGTAATTCGTCAAGAAAAGAAAAAACAAAAAGAGGCTGAAAAAGCTAAAGCTGTCGAAAAACCGAAACCAATACTAAAAGTGAATGATCGTGTACGAATGCAAGACGGTAAAGCTATTGGTGTCATAGATAGTATCGAAAAAGGAAAAGCTACAATCGATTATGGAATGTTTACAACCAATGTAAGTATCGACTTGTTAGAATTGGTTCAACGGAAGAAATAATAGTTATTGGCTGTAAGCTGTAAGCTGTAAGCTGTAAGCAAAATTATTTTATTATAAAACACTCAAAAAATATCATTAATATATGTTTAGCCTATTGCTTAATGCATGTGGCTTAAAGCCAAAAAAACTATCTTTGCACACATGGAAAAATTGAAACAACGTTGGGGGATTGAAAACAATTGGCAAATCGCTATTATTTTTATTGTTTTCGCTGTTACAGGATCAACAGCTGCAAAAATTGCAGCACCAGTTACTGAATTTATTGGTATTCCTCGAGCAACTACCCCAGGGTATATATTTTGGCCAATTCGTATTATTTTAATGTTTGTAATGTATCAAATATTAATTGTGTGTTTTGGTTGGCTATTTGGTCAGTTCGAATTTTTCTGGAATTTCGAAAAGAAAATGTTACGAAGATTAGGTTTAGGTCGTTTCCTTGGAGAAGAGGAAGAAGCTGCTTAATGTATTGTAATGATTGAGGAAATTGAAAATATCCTAGATGAAAACGGATATGCATTAGCCTTTAATATATATGATGCTGAAGAAATTTCAGCGATTACAACCTTAATCGAAGGGGAAAATGTTCAAAATACGAATCAATCTCGAACCAAGGATTTATTTGCTATTCGGCAACTATTGAATAATATTCCCGAATTATCTCCTTTAATTTTCAATAACAAACTACTACATCTTATAAATCAGTTTGAAAATAAAAATTACTTTTTATCAAAAGCTATTTATTTTGATAAGCCTAAAAACTCTAATTGGTTTGTTGGATACCACCAAGATTTAAGCATCTCTGTAAAAGAACGAGAAGAAAAATCTGGTTTCATTAATTGGACTTTCAAAAAAGGGCAATATGGAGTTCAACCACCTCTATCAATACTTGAGGATACCATTACAATTCGAATTCATTTAGACGATACATCCAAAAAAAATGGTGCTTTAAGGGTTATTCCTTATTCTCATAAAAACGGAATTACTAGGGTAGATCAAAACACATTAAATACTGATTCAGAAATTTATTGTGAAATTAAAAAAGGTGGAGTTATGCTTATGAAACCACTTACATTACATGCTTCTAGCAGAACCACAAACCAAAAGCAACGAAGAGTAATCCACCTAGAATTATCTACGACTCCTCTACCTTCTCCTTTACAATGGTTAGAATACCAAAAAATAAATTAACCTTTTTTTGATTACTTTTAGCTGTTATTCGAAAGTCTAATATCGATCTAACTTTGATCGATTTGGTTTATATTAATCGTCTAGTATTTTATGTAATTGTCAAAAATTTATTTTTAGTTAGAAAAATAAATTCTAGTAAGCTTAAGAGTTAATCAATTTTCACCTTATCAAAACAGGGTCTTACAAACATCTATACTCTATATTCTTTCAGTAAAACGGTCTATTCTCTAAAGTTTCGAATATTTGTGATTCCTTTTCAAATTCTATTTGCTTAAATTGCAGTATAGATTACAAAATTGCCCATGTATAGTTCTAAAGTCATAGCGAATTTATTCATCAAAAATGCTTTCGATTCTGAATATGATTTGACAGTAATGAAGCTACTAAAATTAGTATACATTTCTCATGGATGGAACTTAGCATTTACTGAAAGACCACTTATAACATCAGAAATTCAAGCTTGGAAATACGGACCTGTAATTCCCGATTTGTACTACTCTATCAATGAAAATGGAAGAAAACCAATCAACAATTTCATTAGACTTTCTTCAAAAGAACTAGAGGAAGCACGCCTAGTAACTGAAGATCAAGAAGACATGATCGAAGATATTTGGGATATTTATGGTGACTTGGATGGCATACAATTGTCTGCTCTTACTCATGATAAAGACTCTCCTTGGGACACCGTATGGAATCAGTATGGAGGTGGTAACAAGTATGGAGCCGTTATTAGTGATCTTGTTATCATGAAATATTATAAAGAAAAATTACTTCAATTAGATTCGCAATTAGGTTCTTAATATGAGTTATATAAAGAAAGATCTAAAAGAAGCGCTTCGTAAAGATAGTCGCTCATTTAAAGATGATGTTCGGGCAGAAAAAGAACTTCGAGAGCTTGACGTAGAAAAACAAAAAGGAGAAATCACCAAAGTGAAGCATCGACTATTGGTAATATCCATCTATATCCTTTGGTTTATTGCAATTGTCATTCTTATCATAAGGCTACTACATTTCGTAACTCCAGAAGGTGCCCTTATTCATTATTTAAACGAAGAACAAATTCAAACCATTGATAAAGTACTATTTAGTGGAGCTATTGGAGGTTGGATGACCAAATATGGAGAAAAAGTTTTTCAGTAATAACCTATTTTTATACTCCCCACTAATCATATTTACAAGTTCACTCATTTATTTGTTATAGTTAAAAAATGTACTCTTAAATTCAAGATAAATTTAATTGTGCTTTTTATCAAGTCCGTCTAAAATATTTTCTTTTTTTAAAATTTTAGACATTTAACTATCAATCAATGAGAGACTTTAATTCTTTTGAAAAAAATATCATTACTGCTCTTATAGATCCCACAGATGGTCATATACCATCTATTGAATCTATTCTTAACGAATTCTTTTTTACAGATGAATTAGGGAGAGCTCTTATTATTCGCGCAAATCTTGAATATGCTTATTTTTATATAAAGACAAAGATCTTTGATGACGACTCTGAAAAAAATAGCGCTTTACAACAATTTTTAGATCTTATCCTATTTTTAAATTATCTAAAAAAGGAAGGTTACATTAGTTTTCATCATGGTCATGCAAGCCCCATTAAACCTTTATATATCCTTAATAATACGTTTGACGCACCTTCCGTAGAAAACGATACAATCATTCTTAATGCTAAAGGAGATTATACTTCTCAGCCAAATAATACCATACAAGATATAGATAACACGGTTATTTATAAAGGAGTCCTTTTTAAAGGGGATATGTTTAAGACGATCTGTGCTACAATGACAGGAAATCTTATCATAAGTAGTCAATTAAAACAATTTGACACAAAAAAAGACCTCGTAAAAGAGTTATTGTCGATAGCTAATAATCCTCCTTCAAATCCATCTAGTAATACAATACAACGCAAAGAAAGAATTAAACAAAGAAAAAACGCTACACCTCAAAAAGAAAAACATTTTTTTCAATGGCTTTCTGTAGGAATTGCTTCTTTATTAATTATTGGTGGATTACTAACATACTTTTATCACAAACATCAAATTAACCATTTACATTCAGATAATATATCTCTTAAAAAAAATCTAGATAGTTTAAAGCAACAAAAAAAACAGATAGCACAATCTAAAGTGTACTATGGTATTGATATTTCTCATTACAACGGAAATGAAGTCTCTCTTTTAACTAAAGAAGACAGTATTACTTTTGTCATCATAAAAGCCACCGAAGGAGTTACCTACGAAGACCCAGACTTTAGTAATAACTGGGATTTGGTCGAAGATCAAAAATATATTTTAGGAGCTTACCATTTTTATAGGACCAATGATGATCCCGATGAGCAAGTAAATTTTTACTGGAATACACTAAAAAGTAAAGGAACCCCAGATATTGCCCCAATAGTAGACATTGAAAACGGAAGTATTCCTACTGGAACATCTATAACTACACAAGACCTCCAAACCGGATTAATTTCCTTTTTAGAAACATTGACAACTGTTTCTGGACGTATACCCATGATCTATACGAATCTCGATTTTGCAAATCAATACCTTAACAATCCTGATTTTTCAAAATATCCTTTATGGTTGGCTGAATATAATAACAAAACAGAACCTGAATTACCTGAAACTTGGAAAACTAAAGGATATACTATTTGGCAAAAATCGGATTCATATACTATAGAATCTATTGCTACAGATTATGACATATATGATGGCAATTTGATAAAGTTAATTAAGTAAAGAAAATCTCGTTTTAATATTTTAACAAATACAAACGATTGAAAAACAACTAAATACTTCCTACATTTTTAATTTTTATGCCTTTAAACTTACTTTCAATTCATTTCAACGAAAAACCAATCTATTAACATTTCGAATGTATTCATTGTGTTAATTTTATTTTAACAACTAAATCGTTATAGTACTTATTTTTGGAAAAAAACGAACAATTTCTAATCTTTTAAAGCTCAAAAAGATTGAAGAAATACTCTCCTTTTTTTAAAGATCAAAATCTTTACGATCTGTTGTTAAGAAAGTATTTATTGGCTCATAATGCTTTCTAAATGGAATTAACAACTAATTTTTGAAGTAACCTTCTGTGGTTATTTCGCTCAATTTAACAATTATGATAAACAAAACGTTTTTATCAGCATGCCTTAGTTTGGTGCTGATAGGTGCTTATGCACAAGATTGGGATGGTAGGCCTATCCCAGCAAACCCTCCTGCAGGAATGACTTGGGAATTAAACCCTGTTTCTGACAGCTTTAATTATGAATCTAATAGCCGGAATTTACATCCTGAATTCACGGAACGATGGAATGAATTGTATATCAATGGATTCTCTGGTCCTTCTGCAACTTCATACCATGTAGATCACACTTGGATTTCTGGTGGAACTTTAAATATTCATGGTGCTTGGGATGCAACACTTCCTATAATTTACACAGGTTGTATTTCTTCTAAAGCTACTATGACATATCCTATGTTTATGGAGGCTCGCGTATTACAAGCCAATTGTATGCTTGCCAACAATATCTGGATGATTAGTGAAGATGAAACCGAAGAATTAGACATGTTAGAATCGTACCCAAATAGCCAAGAGGGTCGCGAATATTTTGACAAGCGTATTCACTTAAGTCATCACACTTTTATTAGAGAACCATTTACCGATTATCAACCTAGAGATGAAGAAGGTGTTTTCGGAACTTGGTACATGGAAGAAGACAGGGAAACATGGCGAGGTGATTATTTCACTATCGGTGTATATTGGGTAAACCCACACCATGCCGAATATTATATTAATGGGCAAAAAGTAAGAACTATAAAACAGTTCGAACACAGTTTTATAGCTCCTGATGGAAGCCTTTCTGAACACACAACTACCTTTGATGCCCTTGATAAATATGGGTATACTGGTGGAACTGGACTAAGTAAACCTCAGCATATTATCATTAATATGGAGCAACAATCTTGGTTAAGTGCACAAAACATTTTTCCTACTCAAGATGAATTAGATGATGCTAATGGTCAAAATTTATTTAAGGTAGATTGGATTCGTGTATATGATGGTGTGCCTGTAGGAGGAAGAGTTCCTGTAACTGGGATCGAATTAATTCCTTCTGAAGGAATCACTATTAGACCTGGGGAAACATTTGATTTTGATTATCAAATCTCTCCTTCAAATGCGACACAACAAATAGTAACTTGGACAACCAGTAATACGACAATTGCAACTATTAATGGACAAGGTGTGGTAACTGGTATTATGAGCGGTACTGTTACTGCCGATGCAGTAACACAAGATGGGAACTTCTTAGGAAGAGTAACTGTAACTGTTGCTGGAGAACCTATAGGTCCTATAGATACTAATGTTCCTGTAGAAGGTGTTAGTATTTCTCCAAGAAGTCTTACACTAGAAGCGGGTGATACTACAACAGTAACTGCTGGTATTATTCCTTTTGACGCTACTATACAATCTGTTGTATGGTCTTCTTCAAACTCAAATGTTGTAACCGTTAGTAATGTTGGTGATATTATTGCTGTGGCAGAAGGTTCGGCTAGTATTACGGCAACTACTTTAGACGGAGACAAAACAGATACAATTCCTGTGACTGTTTCTGAAGGTTCTGATGGCGGAGGTGACCCCACCGATCCTACTGACCCTGTTGTTAATGGAGGAACTTTAAATGGAGGCCCTTTCACCTTTACAGTTGGTGATGGAATAGCGGATAATGTTAGTGGTGTTTCTTTGACTGGAAATACAGGAACTAATTCACAATATATCGTAACTGATGATCAAGGAAATATTTTAGGATTACCTCCTACTCCTTCTGCAGTTAATTTTGATGAAGCTGGAACAGGAACGTGTTTTATATATCATCTAAGTTATGAGGATGGAATAACTGGGTTGGCCGCAGATCAAAACATAGCTAACTTATCTGGTAATTTTGATCTTTCAAATCGTATTAGAGTAAATAGAATTCCTGAGGTTAGTGTACCTGCTGGAGAAACTATTGTAATTGAGGCGGAAACATTTACCAATACTGGTGGTACGTTCAATGACGCAAGTTCTGGAGGTTCTGGTTTAGGAGTAAACAATAACGGAACTACAATCAACTTTGTGAATTCAGGTGATTTTGCTGACTACACTATTAATGTGGGGGTTGCTGGTGATTATGAAATTGAATACTTGATTTCTACTCCTTCTGACAATGCGCAAATTCAATTAACAATTGATAATACTGTTGTAGATACTACAAATATTCCTAACAATGGTTCTTGGGATGATTACAGAACTATTGATGGTAGTAGTACTGTTTCATTAACAGCTGGAGTAAAATCAGTACGAATAACTGCTTCAGGAAGTGAACAATGGCAATGGAATCTTGATAAGATTACTTTAACCAAAACAGATGACAACAATAATACAGTAGCTGTAACTGGGGTATCATTAACTCCTGCGAATGCTACTTTAGATATTGGTAATACTCAAAATCTTTCTGCAACTGTTGCTCCATCTAATGCTACAAATCAAGCAGTTTCTTTTAGCTCTAGCAATACGAATGTAGCTACTGTTAATGGAAGTGGTGTTGTAACTGCTATTGCTGCTGGTACTGCTACAATTACAGTAACCACTACTGATGGAAATAGAACGGATACTACAAGCATTACAGTAAACCCTGCAACTAGTGGTCAAACACCATTTGCTAATCATGTAATACCTGGTCAAATCGAATTTGAAGATTTTGATAATGGTGGACAAGGAATAGCTTATAATGATGCGGATGCTTCCAATAACGGAAACTCTTATCGTACAAACGAAGGAGTGGATATACAAGCTGCAAGTGAAGGCGGATTTAATATTGGATGGACAAGTAATGGAGAGTGGTTAGAATATACTGTTAATGTTCCTTCCGCTGGAGATTATGATGTAGATATTCGCTATGCATCTAGAACCAAAGACGGAATCGTTCGTATTCTTTCTGACGGAACTGACAAAACTGGAAATATTGATCTTCCTACTACTGGAGGATGGCAATCTTACCAAACAGTTACTACTTCTGTAAACCTAAGTGCTGGTTCTCAAGTATTACGTGTTGAAATCATTGAAAATGGTATCAACTTGAACTATATGTCTTTCGAAGCTGCTGGTGGTAACAACGGTGGTGGAGGAACTCCTTCTACTCTTGTTATAGAAGCTGAAGATTTTAATAATACGGGAGGTACTTTTAACGATGCATTCGCTGGAGGACCTGGATTAGGAGTTAATGATAATGCTACAAACATCAATTATGTAAATAGTGGAGACTTTGCAGAATACACTATTAATGTGCCTGTAGGAGGAACTTTTGACATTGAATATTTAATTTCAACTCCTTCTAATGATGCGCAAATTCAATTAGTAATTGATGGGGTTACCGTAGATACTACGAATGTGCCTAACAATGGTTCTTGGGATAGTTTTGGAACTGTTGATGGTGGTACTTTTACTTTAAGTAGTGGAAATCATGATGTGAGAATTAATGCTTCTGGATCGAATCAATGGCAATGGAATTTAGATAAAGTTACTTTATCTCCTGCTAGTGCATCGAAGGCTATTGTTGCTCCTGAAATTAGCATATATCCAAATCCTGTTGCAGAACTTTTATTTATCGATGGTCTTAATGACAATAATACGAATCAGGCATTATTATATGATATTACTGGTACTGTTATATTAAATACGATCATAACTTCCGAAAGTATTGATGTTTCTCAACTAGCGTCTGGAGTATATTTCTTAGTGATTTCATCTGATGGAATTGGTAGTGCACCTGTAAAGCTTATCAAAAAATAACTGAATATTAGTTGTTTTTAAATACAATGCAGCATAGCATTTATCTAATATCCCCGTTACATTTTATTAATGTAGCGGGGATTTTTACCTTTTTAACAAAAATCAAGATGTCCCTTATTTAAAATCAAGGTTTTATACTCAAAAAATCTGTACATAACATAGACTAGAGCGTTCTTTTAAATACGCTTCTATATATTTATTACCAAACTACTACATCTGAAATATTCTTCTTAGAATATTTCGCTCAAAAACATTTTTATGAAAAATAAATTATTTCTAATAACATGCCTTAGCTCATTATTGACGGGTATAAATGCACAAGATTGGAGCGACATGCCTATCCCTGTTGCCCCACCTTCTGGAATGATTTGGGAATTAAACCCTGTATCTGATAGCTTTAACTATGAATCTAATAGTCAGAATCTAAATCCTGAATTTACACAACGGTGGAATGAACTTTATATTAATGGTTTTTCTGGCCCTTCTGCCACTTCTTATCATAAAGATCATACTTGGATTACAGGTGGAAATTTAAATATTCATGGAGCCTGGGATGCCACATTACCAATTATCTATACTGGATGTATTTCTTCAAAAGCGACAATGACCTATCCTATGTTTATGGAAGCTAGGGTAAAACAGGCTAATTGCATGCTTGCAAATAATATTTGGATGATTAGTGAGGATGAAACAGAGGAGTTGGATATGTTAGAATCTTATCCAAATAGCCAACCTGGAAGAGAATATTTTGACAAGCGTATTCACTTAAGTCATCACACTTTTATTAGACAACCCTTTACCGATTATCAACCGAGAGATGAAGAAGGAGTCTTTGGAACATGGTATATGGAAGAAGGAAGAGATACATGGAGAGGAGACTTTTTTACGATCGGGGTATATTGGGTAAATCCTCACCATGCTGAATACTATATCAATGGTATAAAAGTACGTACCATAAAACA
Organism: uncultured Aquimarina sp.; assembly: GCA_947499005.1. GTDB lineage: Bacteria > Bacteroidota > Bacteroidia > Flavobacteriales > Flavobacteriaceae > Aquimarina. Next base: position 1,802 of record CANMML010000044.1, on the reverse strand, counting down.
ATTTGAACATAGTTTTATCGCTCCAGATGGTAGCCTTTCCGAACATACGACTACTTTCGATGCAATTGATAAATATGGATATACTGGTGGAACTGGATTAAGTAAACCTCAACATATTATTATTAATATGGAGCAACAATCTTGGTTGAGTGCTCAAAATGTATTTCCTACCCAAGATGAATTGAATGATGCTAATGGAAAAAATTTATTCTTAGTCGATTGGATTAGAGTATATGATGGTGTGCCTGAAGGAGGGCGAATTCCTGTTACAGGTATTGAATTAATTCCTTCTACAGAAACCACTATAAGACCTGGAGAGAGCTTTGATTTTGATTTTCAAATTTCACCTAGCAATGCCACTACACAAATTGTAACTTGGACAACAAGTAATACTTCTATAGCGACTATTAATGGGCAAGGTATTATCAAAGGAATTATGGAAGGTACCGTAACTGCTGATGCCGTTACACAAGATGGTAATTTTTTAGGAAGAGTAACAGTTAAAGTTGCTGGCGAACCTATCGGAGATATTGATACCAATACCCCTGTAACTGGAGTAAGCATATCCCCTACAAGTCTAACATTAGGAACAGGAGACACATCATCTTTAACTGCAGGTATCATTCCTTTTAATGCTACAGTTCAATCCGTAGTTTGGTCTGCTTCTAATCCTAATATTGCTACTGTAAGTAATCTTGGCGTAGTAACCGCAATAGCTGAAGGAAATGCAACAATTACAGCAACTACTTTAGATGGAGATAAAACAGATACCATTCCAGTTACAGTTACAGGATCTGGAGGAAATGGAGATGGAGATGGAGGTGATGGAGATAACGACACTCCTTCTGAAGAAATTATCATTGAAGCCGAAGATTTCATTAATACAGATGGAACTTTCGATGATTCTGGTGATGGAGGTCCTGGGTTTGGAGTGAACAAAAACTTTGAAACCATCAATTATGTAAATAGTGGTGACTTTGCAGAATATATTATAAATGTAAACACAGCGGGACAGTATGAAATTAGCTATCAAATTTCTACTCCATCGGACAATGCACAAATTCAATTGAGTATTGATGGCAATATTGCTGTAACTGATGATATACCTAATAATGGTGAATGGGATGATTATAGATCCATAAAATCTAGTAATAACATAAACCTTAGTACTGGTACACAAACTATACGAATTACAGCTTCGGGAAGTAATGACTGGCAATGGAACTTGGATAAGGTTATATTATCTATTACAGAGACTTCTTTAAGTGTTAATGATTTTTCTAAAAACGAGAATTCGACAGTTAGTGTTTATCCTAATCCAGTAATTGACCTTCTATACTTCAATGGCTTGAATAATTCAGGACAAACTACAGTAAGACTTTACGGTCTAACAGGAACATTACTTTTAGAAACAGGAATTGATAATACTAATAGTTTAAATATATCATCTTTTCAATCTGGAGTATATTTCTTAATAATTACTACTGATGGAACTGGCAGTACTCCTATAAAACTTATCAAAAAATAAGAGGTTTTATAACAAATTATTAATTAGAACCCGCTATACTTTTAATAAGTGTAGCGGGTTTTATACATTAAAACTTCAATTACAAATAATTTAATACGATCTAACAAAAAATTCGCATATCTGCCGTTTCTTTTTCACTATTCTTTCGTTAAAAAAGCAACCGTAACTTAGGCTACGCTTGATTTTTTTGTCTTAGACTTGTCCCGTCCTAAAATAGCGTTACAGTCAAATGTTATTTATGGAATCAACACATTCAAATTACGTAAAGCGTACT
>CANMML010000043.1 GCA_947499005.1 uncultured Aquimarina sp. | reverse complement strand
CACTCCGTTCTTTTTAAAATTTAATCATAAAATAATTATGAAGCTAATCTAAAGGATGGCGCTCGTATAAAAAAATAACGCTAGTGCTCGTTTGTAACGAGTACCTACACAGTTGATAAAACAAAGCATAGATTATAGGTTAATAGATAAAGAATTAGGGTTTATATATAGATTGCTATATAGTAATACACTTAACCCTTAGTTAATCTTAAAAATTAGTGGTACTCGTTACAAACGAGCACTAGCAAAGATTTATTAAACATAATCGACTAGCATTAAAATTCTCCACAAATATTCTTTTTTACCATAATACAATACTGATAGAGCCCTTATTCTTTTGAAATAAGGGCTCTATCAGTATAAGCTTACTCAATTAAGTAAAACCACCATTTGCTCTATAAACTATAAGCTCAACTCTGGTTTAACCAAATCAATATCTCTGTCGTGATATCCTAGTAGATAAAGAACACCATCTAACCCGATACTAGATATAGAACTCTGTGCATTATCTTTTACTTTAGGTTTTGCATGAAAAGCAATACCCAATCCTGCTAAGTTAAGCATCGGTAAATCATTGGCACCATCCCCTACCGCAATAGTCTGATCAATGGCAATACCTTCTTTTGCTGCTATTTCTTTTAAGAATTCGGCTTTCTTTTGTCCGTCAACAATTTCTCCGATATAACCTCCTGTTAAAGCACCGTCTTTAATTTCTAATTGGTTGGCATGCACATAATCAATACCTAATTCTTTTTGTAGGTAATGTCCAAAATAGGTAAAACCACCAGATAAAATAGCCGTTTTGTATCCATAGCTTTTAAGCGTATCGATCAATCGTCTAGCTCCTTTAGTAATTGGTAAGTTAATCGCTACATTTTGAAGTACTTCTTCACTTAAGCCTTTTAATAAAGACATTCTCTTCTTGAAACTCTCGTTAAAATCAATTTCTCCACGCATAGCAGATTCTGTAATTTCTGCTACCTGCTCTCCTACTCCAGCTAAATTGGCTAACTCGTTAATTACCTCGGTCTGAATTAAAGTAGAGTCCATATCAAAACAAACCAAACGTCTGTTTCTTCTATAAATGTTATCCTCCTGGAATGCAATATCTACATCCAAGTCTCTTGAGATTTGCATGAATTTCTCTGTAAATTCAGCCTTATCGGATATTTCTCCTCTAATAGATAATTCGATCGAAGACCTTGGGTATTCATCATCCTTTACCAGAGACAATCTCCCTGTTAATCTTTTTATAGAATCAATATTTAGTTTCTTGTCCGAAACTACTTTGGTAACCGCTGATATCTGTTCTGCCGAAAGTTTTTCACCTAAAAGCGTAACAATATATCGGTCTTTCCCTTGTAGACCAACCCAATTTTCATAATCATCGGAACTAATTGGTTTGAATTTAGCCTTTATATCTAGTTCGTATGCTCTAAAAAGCAAGTCTTTTAAAACCGCTGCAGATTTTTTTCCTGATTCAATCTCGAATAAAATACCCAACGATAAAGTATCATGTATATTGGCTTGTCCAATATCCAATACCTTGGCATCATATTGAGCCAAAACGTCTGTTAAAGCAGAAGTTAATCCCGGTTTATCTTGTCCCGAAATATTTAATAGGAAAATTTCTTTACTCATAGCTTAAATTTGCTCAATAAGGGTGTAAAAATCACTATTCTATTTGACTTATGAAAGTTTTTATAGTGATTAAGTGTTAAAGAAGTTTATGGTTAGAATTTCAACTATTTCAATATACCAACTCTAAGAATTCGCTATCAACTCTGCAATATCCAACACCTCGATTTCGGCCTCTTTCTCTTTATTTTTCACCCCATCGGTTAACATGGTGTTACAATAAGGACAACCTGTGGCAATGATATTAGGTTTTGTTTCTAGAGCGTCTTCTGTACGTAATACATTAATGTCCATATCCCCTTTTTCTGGTTCTTTGAACATTTGAGCACCTCCAGCACCACAACATAACGCTGTTTGCTTATTACGCTTCATCTCTATAATGTCTGCGTTTGTATTGGATAGTACATTTCTTGGTGCATCATATTCGCTATTTGAGCGCCCCAAATAACATGGATCATGGAAAGTAATGCGTTTTCCTTTATACGTATTGCCTTCTACTTTTAGACGACCTCCTTTTATAAGTTCATCTATAAATTGTGTATGGTGTAATACCTCGTACTTACCTCCTAGGCTTGGATATTCATTTTTTATACAATTGAATGAATGAGGGTCACAAGTAACAATACGTTTTACCTCATAAGCATTTAATACCTCGATATTGGTAACCGCTTGCATTTGAAACAAGAATTCGTTTCCCGCACGTTTAGCGATATCACCCGTACAACTTTCTTCGGTTCCTAAAACTGCAAAATCTACATTTGCTTTGTTTAAGATTTTAACGAATGCACGTGATATTTTTTTAGCTCTATCATCAAAACTTCCTGCAGATCCTACCCAAAATAGTATTTCGGGTTGTTTGCCTTGAGCAAAACAATCTGCCATTACAGGTACTTTTATTTCCTCACTCATAATCCGTGATGTTTTGTTAATACATTACTCGTTTACCCAATTTAAACGATCCATTTGATTATATGGCCAAGGAGCTCCATTGTTTTCGATGTTTGACATCATATTGTTAAGCTCTGTAGGTGCGGCACTTTCTTCCATTACCAAATAACGTCTCATATCCATAATAATAGATAGTGGACTTATTTCTACTGGACATACTTCAACACAAGCGTTACATGTAGTACATGCCCATAATTCTTCTTTAGTGATATAATCTCCCAATAACTGCTTTCCATCATCGACAAATTCGCCATTATTAGCATCTATATTTTTACCAACTTCTTCTAATCGGTCTCTTGTGTCCATCATAATTTTACGTGGAGACAATTGTTTTCCGGTAAGATTGGCTGGACAAGATGAAGTACACCTTCCACATTCGGTACAGGTGTAGGCATTAAGCAATTGTACCCAATTTAGATCTGTTACGTCACTTGCTCCAAATTTTGCTGGTTCTTCTTCGGTATTCTCTTCTGGAGCTGCATATGGATCAGCATCAGGATCCATCATTAATTGGACTTCTTTTGTAACTGCTTCAAGATTGTCTAGTTGACCATTAGGGTTTAAATTTGCGAAATACACATTAGGGAAAGCCAACAAAATATGCAAATGCTTCGAATAATATAGGTAATTCAAAAAGGTCAAAATCCCTACGATATGCAGCCACCAAACAGTTCTTTCTAATATAATTAGTGTTCCTTGAGAAAGATTTTCTAATAAAGGATGAATTAACCAACTGCTAATAGGAAATGCTCCTGCTACTCCATCAGCTTTGGCATAATGTTCGGCTCCTAATACTTGTAATTGATAGTCTGCTGCATTCATTGTTAAGAACAACAACATCAATACAATTTCAAAGTATAAAATGTTATTACCATCTTTTTTAGACCAGCCTTTTAAAGTAGCAAAACGTTTAATATTTAATGCATTTCTTCTAATCCAAAAAATGATGACTGTTACTAAAACTAAAAATGCTAAGACTTCAAAAGAACCAATCAAATAGTTATAAAGTCCTCCTAACGGAAAAAATACTCGGTGAGTACCGAAAACTCCGTCTATAATGATTTCTAATAATTCTAAATTGATTAGAATAAAACCAACGTATACAATGATATGTAAAAATCCTGCTATTGGTCGAGTTACCATTTTGCTTTGACCCAATGCGATACGGATTACATTAGAAATACGAACTTTCTTTTGGTCGGTGCGATCGACATCTAATCCAAGATTTATATTTCGGATCAATTTTTTAACATTAGTCGCAAAAAAAACGATTGCGCCAATAAATAATAATAGAAACAGGATGTTAGGAATGTACTTCATAAATCAATTTACTTTAGAGAGTCCGAAGGCTGTTCGTATGCTTTATTTTTCTTTCCAAAAACAGAGAAATGTACATAGCGTTTTGGATTCAGTTTCATGTCCTGTAATAATTTGTCTAGCTGTTTTGTAGCTCGATCAATATTATCATAAACCGATGAGTCATTGATGAATTTGCCCGCAGTACCTTGACCTTTATTTACTTTATTTGTGATATCTGCAACATCTGCAGACACTTTATTCAAACGAACTGAAATTTCTTTAATATCTGCTTCGGCAAGATCTTTAGAAAATTGATCCATATTAGCAGATGCATTTTTGAAATTGACTAATGTCGTATTCAAATTGCTTTCATTTTGTGCTAACATCCCATCTATTCTAGTTGTTGCCGATTTAAAAGACTGTAGTGTCGACGACAAGTCTTTTAATGATTGCGAGATTAAAGCAGTATTATCTTTATTCAACAGGCGATTAATTCCTGTTAAAGTGGTATCTACTTTTGTCAGCACAAGCTCTAATTTCGATGAAATAGGATCTAACTTACTTGTCAATTCGTTAATCATTCCACTATCGATTTCCGAAACCAAAGTGGCCCCGCTCTCTGCTAATTCAGTAGGATTAGGCTCTGGTATAATGGCTAAGTTTTTCCCTCCAATGATACTTGCACTGTATATTTGCGCTGTACTTTTTGTTCCAAATTTAAAATCTGAATCTATAGTAAAAGTAACTTTCAATTTGCCACTTTCATCAGCAAATCCAATATCTTGAACTTTTCCTACCTGAAATCCATTAATCGTAACTTTAGAGGCTTTATCTAAACCATCTACATTGTTGTAATAGGCATAAAACTCTTTATTTTGGGTTAACAGATTATTGCCTTTTAAAAAGTTATACCCAAATATTAGTAATGCTATAGCAGATAAAATGGTTAATGCTGCCTTGACTTCTTTTGTAATTTTCAAAATATAGCTTATGTATTTCAATCAAAAATAGCAAATATTATACGCTTTCCCACTAGCTATTCATAACTTTTAGTCTATCTAAATTAGTGAAACTAGTATATAAGTTATTAATTGATTAATTTGCAGTAAAGACCTACTAGTGCTATGAAATATTTTTTTCCTTTTTTCTTCATGGTTTCTTCATTGATAATGGCACAACGTCCCGATTTATCTGAAGATTTCAATATTAGCGTTGGAGAACCTTACAAACGAGTAAAAACCTTAGACGAATATCATTTTCAATATGGGTCTCGAATGCTATCCTTAAAAAGAGTAAACAAAAACTTTATTATCGAAAGGCATTCATTAATCACACTTAATAGAGCTCCCAAAAAAGGTAGTTTGGCCGAAATGGGGCAATTTATAGGTATCGAACAGTTTAAGGACACGGTGGTCGTTTTTGCTAGAAAAAAGAACCGATTGTTAGCTCAGAAGCTATTGATTACACAACCAAAAGTCAGCCGTCCTTTTGTTTTTGTTAGCGAAGAGGATAATATCAATGATGATTTTGGTTTTAGTTCTCGCTATGGCTATGATATTGGAGATCGTATCAACGCATTTGGAATTAAAAAATCTTTCGATGGTTCTAAATTTGTAGTGCTTAGTAAAGTAAAACACAAAACTAATGAAGAAGCAGGATTAACCAATAGCCTGAACATCCATGTATTTAATGAAGATTTTTCCCTTGATTGGAAAAAAACACTTCCCTTACCTTTCAATAACAAAGAGTTAAAGACAGAAGATTTTATGGTAGATGCTTCAGGTAATTTCTACATACTAGGAACTAAATTCGAAGATGTTTCATTATTAACTACCCTTGATAAGAATAAAGATGATTACCGCAGTTATGTCTTAAAAATCGGAAAGGAAGATACCAATTGGGTTACGAGTCAATTAGACACAGAAAAAGCTTTAGGTGAATCGGTTTTATTTCTTGACACGAATAATGAACCAGTAGTTATTGGTTTTTATTCAGAAAAAGAAGCAAAAGGATACGCTAGTGGAATTCTTACTTCAAAAATTAAAGATTTAAATCAAAAGATTAGTGTTACCCATCATGCCGTACCAATAGATACGATTATTAGTTATGAAAAAAGAAAAGCTTCGCAAATTGATAAAGGACAACGCTTTATTGATGACAAAGAAGATTTGGAAGGATTAAAAATTAATAAGGTTGTGAGTAATGCCGATGGTAGTTTTAATGTGTTTGCAGAGCAACGTTATGCCGAGCGAAATAGCACTTATCTAAATGGAGTGACTAATGTATACTATCAACTCTATTATCGAAATGCATATGCGGCAAAAGTTGACGGAACTGGGAACTTACTTTGGTTCAATCAACTTCCAAAAAATCAGTTTAGTACTCGAGGAAAACGGGCAATGTCTTTCGTGCATCAACGTTTTGGAGGCTATCACTACTTGTTATATTGGGACATGTACCGTAACATTTATAAGAACGTAGGAGATTTTGCCGAATTGTTAGAAATGAAAAGACAAGAATATCTTTTCATCACTTCATTTAAAATTAATGAGATTACAGGAGAAGTAACCAAAGATCCTATAATTAACTCCTTAGACGTCGAAAAACAACGTATCTCTAGTTTTCAAATGGATAAAGTACTTCCAATAAGTGACCATCGATTAATCTTAGAAGCCCATAACGGGAGAGGTAAAAATTACTTGATACAAATTGAAGGTGGCCACTAGTCGGATACTTCAAATTCTTCTACTAGTCTAATAATTTTACCATCGTTAGTCACTCCTTCTACGACAATCTGAAATACACCTGTTTCGTCACTGGTGTAAAAGGCTTGAGTGTTATCCTGAGATTTGGACACGATCCAATTGGGTTTCCAATGTAGTGTACTACGATAGTCAGGTTTTAGAAGATCTCCTTTAGTCTTTAAGTAATCTTTATCGAAATACTCTTTGGCTTGATAAAATGGTGTCGTTAAAATATTGGCTACTCCTTTGATCTCAGTATCTGTAGAAACGATATTACCCGTCCTTCCTCTTTTTAAATAAATAGCAATAACTCCATTGCCTCCTAATCCTCCATATATCGAAGCATCTGGACCTGCTAGTACATCAATAAATGAAACATCTACTGCTTGAATATTATTTACAAAGTTAATATCACTAATAGCACCATCTAACAAAAACAAAGGCCCATTACCAACCAAGGGATTTCCTGAAGCCTCCCCAGGATTTGCCGACACCCCAGAAGATGCACTATTCCCTCCTCTAATACTTACCGTATAATTAGGAAAAGCTCCGCCAACACGTACTCCTGCAATTCGATTTAGCATATCGATTGCCGTTTGTCCTTGTGCCCCTGGTAAAGAATCTAAAATTAGACGATGGGTAGGAAATGAATAACTCGCAGGGCTATTGTCTAAGATTTCATCATAAATATTTCCTATGGTTTTCTTTTCGATAGTTAAAATGGTTTCTTCCAATAAATTATCTCCATTGAAAGTAAAGTCTACAATATCAAAAAAGTCTTGTTTCTTTGTATATCGCTTTAAAAAAGGATGTGCATCTAAGGTACTGTGTGAAGGAATTTTATTGATTTTAGGTCTTTGAAGGGTTTTATCAAAAAGTAACACCAAATCTTTTTCTTCTTTCTTTTTTACTCCTTGTAACTTCGCAACGAGCATAGTACGTAAGCTATCTTTCACATTAAAAGGACCAAAACTAAATTTTTCATTGGGCGAAAGAATAGCCGTTTCGATTTGAGAAGATTGTCCCAGAAAAAATAAGTTTGCCTCTATTTTATTAGCTGCATATTGCTGATTTTTCGCAAATATTTGCCCGGTGATTGTTACGCCTTTTTCTGGAGTAATTTTTTCCTGTTTTTTATAAGAATCTGCAACGATACTTCCCCAATTGAAACGTCTCCAACCATGTGTAAGCATTAAGGATTCTAGTAAGTAATCTTGTTGATATTGAGTTTTATTAGTATCAAAAAATGTTGCAGCATTAGGCACTTCCCCTCTTAAATCTGAATTCAACAACATCCAACTTTTAATATGATCGCCGCTATTTAAAGGAATTGTTTCTTTAGCAGTAACCGAGACCGATAAGTCGGCTCGATCAAACTTATGGTCTAATTTCTCTAAGCTATATTCGACTCTAGCTCTTTTTTCTAAACTCTTAGCATTTAACTCTAGCTTTTCACTACCAGGATTATCGATAAAGACTAAACGTTCACTAAGTGGCTTTCCCGATGGATCGAATAATGTAAAATGTACTACTCCACTAGGTAAATTTTTAGTAATTAATTTGACTCCTTTATCTAGCCCTTTATTACTAATCTCTTTATTGAAAACAACTTTACCTCGTTGATGCCCAATCACAAAATGATTGAAGACCGATTGATTGCTTATTACATTTAGAATAATCTCTTTGGGCTTCTTTATGATATTTAGCTTTTTCGCACCCAAACTTGGTTTTGGAAGTACAAATACCTTTTCTTTTTCATTCGTCTTTATGACTGCCTCATAAGTTTTATTATTCTCAAAATGAAGTACTGCTTTTCCTAGACCAAATTCAAATGTTCTAAAATAGCCTATCGTTTGTTTTGAAGCTTGTTCTCTAATAATTCCATTTAATTGTATTCCCTGCTCTTCTTTATTGAAAACCTTAATTCCTAGAATATTCTCTTGATTCGCCACAATTTCACCACCTTCAGGATAAAATACTACTTTTAAATCATCAATAAATTGAGTCTCGTTATTTATAAAAGGATTTGCTGATTCAAACTTTGGAACAGATTTAAAATCGACGACCTCTAATTTCTTTTTCTTCTTAGACTGTTGAATAAAAATTGATTTCCTAAAAATATAAGCTTCGTCTTCATTACGCATATAATTTGTATAACCTCGCAATTGGTAATTACCACTTTCCCATTTAGGAGATATCTCTATATCACCAGCAATACCTAAATCATCTTTTGGAATATATAACTTGGCATCGAAGACTAGACTATCATTAGGATTTATCAAATCAACATATATGACTCTACTTTTTTGCGTAGCTTTATGATCTATCGCATTTACTAGATAACTTTTGTACCACAAAGTCTCACCAGAACTGTAAAAAGGCTTATCGGTATGCAGATATACTTTCTCTGTATAATTTTCTTCTGCTTCAATAAGGATTTTATTGAATAAATCTACAGGTTTATCTTGACTATATATTACTGATTTAAAACCCAATACCAGTAATACAAAAAGTAATCGTGTAATTTCCTTCATGAAAAGCTATTTGGGTCACAAGATATTCCCCTAATCAAAAAGAAAAGCTTAAAAAACTTATAATTTTTTTATTTTAAATTGATTTACCTGCCTTAAGCCCTCTCCTATAGCAAAACTAACAGCATTTGCAATATTAAAACTGCGTATTTTCCCCGTGGTAGGAATGCTGATATGTGAATTAAACTCTTCTAAAATTTCGTCAGGTAACCCTTTAGACTCTTGCCCAAATACTAACCAATCCCCTTCCATATAATTGGGTTCTAAAAAAGATTGACTAGCTCTTGCACTAAACAAAAAAACTCGATCAGGATTAGTTACAGTAAGCTTCCAAGCTTCAAAATTTTCATATTCCTGAACCTCTAACTGAGGCCAATAATCTAAACCCGAACGTTTCAATTGCTTATCTGTAATTTCAAAACCTAAAGGATGTATTAAATGAAGCTTACAATTTGTCCCCAAACACAATCTTCCTATATTTCCTGTATTATTAGGTATTTCGGGGTATACTAGTACAATATTTAGCATTGTTATAATCGTTTTTTGATATCATTTTTAGCACTTTCAGGTACTAAATGACAATTCAATATTTTATTAATTTTAGAAGTATAAATTTCTTTTTGGTATAATGTTTCGTAAATCTCAAGTATTGTTGGTGATGCTGTTTCTTCATGAACTAATTGTAACATATCTCCTACGTTAACCTGACCATTTTCAAGAACTCTAACATAGCTACCCGAAAAAGGACTATTGATAAATTGCTTTAAAATTGCTTGCGTACCCATTCGAATACCCAATTTAAAACAAGGCTGTCTGGGCTGTGAAATTTCGATCAAGGCCTCCCCTATTCTGTATCGGTCTCCAACTTTTAATATTTCCTCATCTAGCCCTTCAATAGTTATATTTTCTCCAAACATTCCATAGTTCCAATCCAAATTAGGATAAAGAGGCTTCCAATATTCATAAGCCTTTGTACTGTATAAATAACAAGCTTTATCTACTCCGCCGTGATAACGACGATCAACTACATCATCTCCTTTAACATCTTCTTTTTCTAAGAAAATCCCTCCTTCAACAGGAGATTTATAAATACCTGTTTCTATTTCTTTTCCTCTGTATTTTATAATACGCTTCTGCCCAATATTAGTTGCAATTACTTTCATCTTTCTTGCTTTGATCAAACAAAATAACACTAAGGCTACTTTGATACATCAAAAATCTAAAAAAATGAACATTTGACCATCATGAATAATAGTATATTTGACTACCTAAAAGAAATGATTGTTTGTATGATTTCCATAGAAGAAATTCATCATAAAAAAGATTTTTTAAAGTTTATAAAATTCCCGAATGAACTTTACAAAGAAAACCCTTATTATGTTCCTGCCATCATTAAGGAAGAATACACTGCTATTACTAAAGAGGGAAATCCAGTTTATAAAAATGCTAAAGCAGCTTTTTATATCGCAAAAAGGAATGGAAAGATTGTTGGCCGTGTAGCCGCAATTGTTAATTTTCTAGAAATAGATGATCAACAAAAACCGAAGGTTCGTTTTGGATGGCTAGATATGATTGATGATATCGAGGTTACGAAAGCCTTGTTGGAGAAAGTCTTCGAATACGGAAGAAAATTTAAATTGAAATATGCTGAAGGCCCTGTAGGGTTTTCTCAAATGGATAAAGCAGGAATGCTTACCAAAGGGTATGAAGAACTAAATACCATGATTACTTGGTACAATGCTCCTTACTACGTTGACCACCTAAAAAAAATGGGCTTTGAAACTGGTGCTACTTGGGTAGAATATAAAATAAAAATACCCGAGAGTATTCGACCAAAAGTCGTAAAGGTTAGCGAAATCATTAAAAAACGTTATGGACTACGTTTATTAAAATTTAAATCTACAAAGCAAATTATTCCTCATGTAGATAAGATGTTTGAATTGATCAATAAAACCTATAGTAGTTTACAAACTTATGTTCCAATTCAACAATATCAAATTGATCATTACAAAAAGAAATATATTCCATTTGTAAATCCTAAATACATCACCTGCGTTACTAATAGCGAAGGCAAAATTGTAGCTTTCTCTATTATAATGCCTTCTTTTTCTAAAGCCTTGCAAAAAGCCAATGGAAAATTATTCCCTTTTGGGTTTTATCACATATTAAAGGCACAGCGAAAAAATGACACCGCTGCTTTTTACTTGATTGGTGTAGATCCCGAATACCAAAACAAAGGAGTAGTTGCCCTTATCTTTAAAGAAATGAATGAAGTGTTTCTAGCTAACGGCATTATGAATGTAGAAACCAATCCAGAATTAATCGAAAATAAGGCAATACAAGCATTATGGAAAGATTACGACTCTGTACAGCACAAGGAAAGACAAACATTTAAAAAATACTTTTAAAACACACTAATGAATTTAAGAAACTACATCGCTGAATGCTTAGGAACTTTTATTTTAGTTTTTTGCGGAACTGCTTCAATGGCCATCAATGAAGTTACTGGTGGCGCTGTAACGCATGTAGGTATTGGAATCACATGGGGATTTACTGTAATTGCCCTTATCTATGCTTTTGGTGAAATATCGGGTGCTCATTTTAACCCTGCTGTTACTATTGCATTTGCCTATGCAAAAAAATTCCCATGGAAAGAAGTGCCGAAATATGTGTTGTTTCAAACCATTGGTGGAGTATTAGCTAGTCTTATGGTAGTCTATTTATTTCCTGATAGTGAAACTTTAGGAGGTACTCGTACCATACTAAGCCCCGAAAAAGCCTTTATTTTAGAATTATTATTAACCTTTTTCCTAATGCTTGTGATTATTAATGTATCGACAGGTTCGAAAGAGACAGGAATGATGGCAGGTATTGCTATTGGTGGAGTGGTAATGTTGGAAGCCCTATTTGCTGGCCCTATGACTAATGCCTCTATGAACCCCTTACGATCATTTGCTCCAGCATTAGTTTCTGGGTTTTGGGAAAATTTATGGTTATATTTAATAGCCCCAGTTATTGGAGCGATTCTTGCGGTACTTTCTTGTAAATTAATTAAGGCCGATAATTGTTGCGATAGCTGTTAATCTTTTTTTGCTCATGAAGAAATATATTTTTGTTATCTCTGTGTTTTTCTATTTAACTGGATTTGCACAAGAAATTTGGATTCCTAGTCGAACCAATAATTCATTTACTTTAGAAAAAGAATTATTGATAAAACGCCTAACTAAACTAGTTGAAGGGGCAAGTAAATCTGAATTAATTCCTTTTCCTACCGCTGAAAACGGCTTAACAAACTTCAATATATATTTACATGAAGGCATGTCTCCTGCTTTACAGAAAAAGTTTCCTGACATTCATTCTTTTGCTGGTAAATCTTTAGACAGTACTATTGAAATCACTATTACTTGCAATAAAGATCAGTTTAACATTAGGCTTTTAGATCGAGGGCTACCTTTTAATTTAACCTCTAAGAATGAGGCAGTTTATATTCTTAAAAAAGATAAAACTAGTCAACCAAGAGGTTTTAAATGTACCACAGATCACAAGCAAGTGAATGCTGCTAAAAACCTAGAATCTCAACAATTTTATGTTCCCAATTATATTCCAGATAGACAGTTAAGAACGCTTCGATTTGCTATTGCTGTTGCTGGAGAAACTTCAGATTATTTTGTTAATAAGGCTGGACTACAAAGTGCTAGTATTACGCAAAGGAAAGCAGCGGTATTAAGTGGTATTGAGGCAAGTGTAAATAATGTAAATGTAGCTCTTGAACGTGATCTTGGAGTTCGACTTGTATTGATTGATCGTAGTGATGATTTAATATTTTTAGACAGAAATACCGACCCTTTTAGTGATGTAAATACGACAAGTACTGGTCAAATTAGCAGTGAAGCCAATCAATATATCATAAACACTATAGGTGCTGATAATTTTGACCTCGGGCATATCATTACTAGCCCAAGAAACGGTGCTGGAGGAGAAGCCGTAATTTCTAGTTTATGTGGTCCTTTTAAAGCCGAGGCTATTACAGCGTCTAGTGAACCAGAGGGTTTTGCTTTTGAATTTACGTTGTTTGCACATGAAATAGGACATCAATTAGGAGGTAATCATACTCAAAATGCCGATTGTCAACGAAACTTTAGTACATCGGTTGAAGTTAGTAGTGGGACTACTATTATGGGATATTCTGGTGCTTGCGGAGCATTGGATGTTCAAGAGGCTAGTGATCCTTTTTTTCATACTGTAAGTATCGATCAGATTTTAGATACTTTTCTCGATAAAGAAAATTTTGATGCTAGTTGTACTGTTCAAAAAACACCGATCAATAACAACCTTCCTCAATTTGAATTCCTACCTAATGATTATTTTATTCCTGTAGGCACTCCATTTTTCCTAGATATAGTTGCTAGTGACCCTGATGGGGATAATTTGACTTATAGTTGGGAACAAATGGATATCGATGTTGGAGCTAGCCCTCCTGTTGAAGATCAATTAGTCGGGCCTCAATTTAGAATTCTTAACCCCACTGCTAATTCCCGAAGAGACTTCCCCTCTAACTTTGTTAGTACAGAGTTTGAAGTTTTACCAACAGAAGAACGCTCGATGTCCTTTAATGCATTAATTAGAGATGGAAATCCACAAGGAATAACATATTCTAATATTACTCTTGTTAATACAGTTGGTAATATACCCTTTACAGTAAGCCTGCCTAAAGGAGAGAATAATAATGACATCGAAGAATTTAGACAGCGTGAAATGATTGAGCTTTCATGGGTAGTTGGAGTGAGTAATCAATCCATTATCAATACTCCCAATGTAAGCATCGAATTAATAAACTCTACTACTGGAGAACAAAAGACACTTATTGAATCTACTGCTAATGACGGAAATGAAACTATTCAGATTCCTTCTGACTTTGAAGGGACTAATTTTAGATTTAGAGTAAATGCTATTGATAACATCTTTTATAATGTAAGTAATCCTTTCAGTATAATTCCTACAAAAAATGAGGATTTAATTGTATTTAACCACCAAGACAAAATACATAACTATCTGATTTTTAACATTAAAAAAACAAATACCTTTGTTGATAGTAACCAAATAATTCTTACATTTAAGAATGCGATATCAGGTGAAGTGTTAAATCTGACGACAAACGACGTTGAAATTTCGTTTAATGGTGCAGATTTTGAGGTTTTGACTGAAAATACAGTTAATGGTTCAAGCTTTGTAAATGAATTTCAAGTAAGGGTTATATTTGACTTAATTGTTAATGAACAAGCCATTGAAGAATTAACACTAGAACTCGAAATTATTAATGGTGAAGAAAGTTCTAAAATAGAAAGCAAAGGAAGTGTTATTCCATTGAATTTATCTTTTAGGAACAGTATTAATATATTTCCAGTTCCTACAAATGTTGACGGATCGGTTACATTTCGATCATCATTCACCTTGGTTAATGATGATTTTATCGAGATTAGTATATTCGATATGAACGGTCAACTTGTTCAAAAAACCACGATATCCGAAACTGAAGAACAGATAAGTGTTTCGGGCTTAGCTTCTGGTGTATATTTTCTTCATGTAGTGAAGAATGGTAGAGAGAATGCTGACTTCAAAATTCTTATCCAATGATAAGAGTATATGAGCATATCAATAAGGGTTTGGGTAATTATATATTACTTAATTGCAGGGAATACTTCCTTTGCAATGCAGACTTCTAGTGCTTATTTTTTTTTACAAAAAGACGAAACTCAAATACCTGATACACAGGTAAATAACGCAAAATCAGATTTACCTCCAGAAAACTCAAAGATTGCGTCAACTACTTTTGAATGCCATGCAATATCTAATGTTAATAATTCTAAAGTTATCCTTAGTAAGAAAATTATAGATGGCAATCTACCTATTACCATAAGGACTGCGATCATTGCGTCTCCTGATTATTCGAATTATTTTATAGAAAAATATAATGCCGAGCGTTTAACTACTAAAGAGAAAAAATCACTTGTAAAAGCAGAACTACAAAAATCAATTGATGAAGTTAATAAAGTAACATTAAGAGACTTAAATGTTAGACTCGAATTAATTAATGACATTGACAAACTAATTTATGTAGCGCCTAATATTTATTTTGAACATATCAATAACCATTTTGATGCACTTACGGTAGCCGAGGAAATAATTCCGAAAACGATTTCGAAAGAGGCTTACGATCTTGGGCATATTTTTACTACTAAAATTGGTGGAGCTTCAGGAAAAAACACTGCCTTTACAGATAAAAAGTGGCAAGGCAGTACAGGTGCTCCAATACCTGAAGGTGCTAGATTTAATATTGATTTCTTCGCCCATGAAATAGGACACCAGTTAGGGGCCTCGCACACACAAAATGCAGACTGTGCTAGAAATTCAAATTCTTCTGTTGAGATCGATAGTGGCATTAGTATTATGAGCTATGCTGGTATTTGTTCATTATTCAATTCAAATGTTAGTAATCATAGTGCTCCGTTTTATCACGTATTTAGTATTGAGCAAATAAATAGTTATTTAGATATTTATTTTGATAGAACTAATAAAAATGAACAATTAGTGATTAACGATATTCCCGATCATTATATACCCATTGACACTCCTTTTGAGATCATATTAGAAACAACTCCTAAAAGTGATCGTGTTTTATTTAACTGTGAACAAGTCGACACTGACGTTCGCAATCAAAAAAACACACAAAACTCTGTATTTGGCCCATCATTCATTTCTCCAGAGCTTTCTTTAGAAAACACGATTTGCTTCCCTCCTGTTCTAGATGTTTTAAACAATAATTTACATGGGGAATTTAATCGTCTGTCGGAAAGCAGTAGAACTTATAATTTTACAGCTTCCACTAGAAAAATGGAGAAGACTACTCGCATGTTTAATACTAAAAAATTCAAAGTATACACCTCAGGTAATGAACCCTTAAAAATTACTTCTCAAAGAGGTGTAAATATTGATTGGAAAACCAACGAAAATCAATTGATTACATGGAACGCTGATGCCATAAGTAAGTCCCCTTTCAATTGTATGGAGGTAGATATTAGCTTGGCCTTAGATGGATTGCATTTTGATTATGAAATTGCGAAGAATGTAACTAATAATGGAGCTTTCAAGTTTTTAGTTCCAGCTTCACTACAAAGTGAGCATTGCAGAATAAAGATAAAAGCTGCCAATAGTATTTTCTATGCAATTAATGATGTTCCCTTTAGCATCAATACAACTTTATCAACGGAATTTTATTCCTCTGAAAATGGAAGTATTACCAACAGTAAACTTAAAGTTGATGAAGATTTCGAAAATAAACATATCGAAGTTTCTGTAAAACTAAAGTCTGGAGTTTACGAAAATTTAGAAATAGGATTAATTGACCCATCGAATAATCGATATGAATTATTTGATTTGGAATGCGAAACAAGATTAGAGCAATTTGAAGCTACATTTATTAGTAATTGGTTTGAAAATAGCTCTAAAGCTTTCCAATATGATCTTTGTCCTGATAATGTTACAGGAATGCTTCCGTTTTTATCTGAAAAAGAAAAAACTACTACAGCTGGAAACTGGCAATTAGTCGTTACAAATGAAGAAAAAGATGTCACGAGTAAAATCGAAGAATGGGGAATTCAATTTTATGGAGAAGGTACAAAGGTGGTTACTTCTATAACAAAAGAAATCGAACCAGAAACTATTGTTTATCCAAATCCTTCTGAAGGGTTATTATGGTTAGATAATTCAAAGTTTAGCCTATTCACTACTAATGGATCGGTATTAAATACTCTAGGAGAAACGGTTTCAATATTTACATTAAACTTTAAAGAACATCAAGCCATTGACCTAAGACAATTAGAGAGTGGAATCTATTTTATTCAACTCTCAAGCCCAATGCTATCTGAAATTAAAAAGGTAATTATAAAATGAGAGATTTCCCCTCTATTTTCCATTTGTTCAAAAGTTGTTGAATTCTCTCATAATTAAATTATAAACTTACTACCTTTTCTTAGTGCTTACTTCTATATTTGTAAGTAGCTAAAGATTCAAAAATATGAGATTCATTGTTTCAAGTAATTATTTATTAAAGCAATTACAATTTTTAGGGGGGGTTATCAATAACAATAATGCCTTACCGATACTTGACAATTTTTTATTCGAATTAGACGGAACTAGTTTACAGGTTTCTGCTTCGGACTTAGAGACTACAATTATCTCAAAACTAGATGTTGAATCATCTGACAATGGTGTAGTTGCTATCCCTGCAAAATTATTATTGGAAACATTAAAAACATTTCCAGAACAACCATTGACCTTTACGATCAATGATAACAATACCGTTGAGATTAGTTCTGAACAAGGAAAATACTCTTTAGCTTATAGTAATGGAGAAGAATTTCCTAAAGCGATACAATTAGAAGATGCTAGCAGTACTGTAATTAATTCTGCCATATTATCTAGTGCAATCAGTAAAACGATTTTCGCTAGTGGTAATGATGAGTTACGTCCAGTGATGAGTGGTGTATTCTTTCAATTTTCACCTCAAGAATTGACATTTGTTGCGACTGACGCACACAAATTGGTAAAATATTCTAGAACAGATGTTACTGCGGATAAAGTTGCCGAGTTTATTATGCCTAAAAAGCCTTTAAACTTATTAAAAGGAGTACTTGCAGCACTTGATGCTGATGTAACAATTGATTACAATGATTCGAATGCTAAATTCACATTTGATGGGGTTGAATTAATTTGCCGCTTAATTGATGGGAAATACCCGAACTATGAGGCTGTGATCCCTAAAGAAAACCCTAATGTGTTGACTATGGATCGTAATCAATTCTTAAGTTCTGTACGAAGAGTTTCTATTTTCTCTAATAAGACTACGCATCAAATTCGATTAAAAGTTTCGGGTGCTGAGTTAAATATTTCTGCTGAAGACATAGATTATTCAAATAAAGCCGAAGAAAGATTGACTTGCCAATTTGAAGGTGATGATATGCAGATTGGTTTTAATTCTAGATTTTTTGTAGAAATGCTTAATAATCTAGAATCTTCGGATGTTCAACTAGCAATGTCTTTACCAAATAGGGCTGGTATTTTAACTCCTCTAGATGGATTAGAAGACGGTGAAAATGTAACGATGCTAGTAATGCCTGTGATGCTTAATAACTAATGAAAGGAATTGTTCTAGCAGGCGGAAGTGGTACTCGTTTATATCCTATTACTAAGGGGGTATCTAAACAACTAACCCCTGTATACAATAAACCCATGATCTACTACCCTATTTCCGTCTTAATGTTAGCCGGAATAAAGGAAATATTGATCATATCTACCCCCCAAGATTTACCTGCATTCGAACGGTTGTTGGGTGACGGTAGCGATTTGGGAATAAAATTTGAGTACGCAGAACAAGCACAACCAAATGGATTAGCAGAAGCTTTCATTATTGGAGAAGATTTTATAGGCAATGATGAAGTTTGTTTAATCCTTGGAGATAACATTTTTTATGGTCATGGTTTACCCAAAATGTTAAATCAGGCTGTTGATAATATTGTAAATCATAATCAAGCTACTGTTTTTGGGTATAATGTAAATGACCCCGAGCGCTATGGTGTTGTAGAGTTTGATGATGAAGGAAATGTACTTAGTATAGAAGAAAAGCCTGCTAAAGCTAAAAGTAATTATGCCGTTGTTGGAATTTACTTTTACCCAAATGAGGTTGTGAAAGTTGCTAAGGAAATTACACCTAGTAAAAGAGGTGAATTAGAAATTACTTCTGTAAATCAATATTTCTTAAATGAAAAAAAGTTATCTGTAGAACTGATGGGACGTGGGTATGCTTGGTTTGACACTGGCACTCATGATTCATTATTAGAGGCTGCTAATTTCATCCAAACTATAGAAAAACGTCAAGGACTAAAAATTGCTTGTATTGAAGAAATTGCTTTCGAAAAAAACTATATTGACAAACAACAATTACTGCAACTTGCCGAGCCATTATCTAAAAATGAATATGGTTCTTATTTGCAACGCTTAGTTCAAAAAAAGTGACTCTAATGAAAATAACCCCTACAAATATTCCCGATGTTTTACTAATCGAACCACCAGTGTTCGGTGATCATCGAGGGTATTTTTTGGAATCCTACAATAAAAGTAAATTACCAGAAACTCTAAAAAATATAGATTTTGTTCAGGACAATGAATCTAAATCTCAAAAAGGAGTATTACGAGGTTTACATTTCCAAACACCTCCTTACTGCCAAAGCAAATTGGTAAGAGTTATAGAGGGAAGTGTATTAGATATTGCTGTAGATATTAGAAAAGGCTCTCCTACTTTTGGAGAACATGTTAGTATAGAACTTACAGGAGAAAATAAAAAACAACTTTTTATTCCTCGTGGTTTTGCACATGGATTTGTTGTCTTAAGCGATACAGCTATTTTTTCATACAAATGTGATAATTACTACAGTCCTAATCACGATAGTGGAATCTCTTTTAATGATCCCTCTTTACAAATTGATTGGAAGATTGAAATTGAACATTGTATTTTATCTGAAAAAGACCTCAAATTACCTCTTTTAAAAGACAGTAAAGATTTGTTTGATATAAATGTTAACCTGTATGAATAATATTTTAGTAACAGGTTCTAATGGTCAATTAGGTTCCGATTTAAAAGCTATAGAAAACGAATTCGATCAATTTAACTTCTATTTTGCTGACAGAAATACACTTGATATCACCTTAAACGATGATGTTTCTAAATTTGTTCTGGAGAATAACATTCATGCAATCATAAATTGTGCTGCATATACTGCTGTCGACAAAGCAGAAGATGAAACTTCTATAGCAGATAACGTTAATCACAAGGCTGTTGATAATCTGGCGAAAGTAGCTAAAAATCTGAATGTGAAATTAGTTCATATTTCTACTGACTACGTTTTTGATGGCAAGCTATCAACTCCATACGATGAAACAGCAATTACAGCACCATTGAATATTTATGGGCGCTCAAAATTAAATGGAGAGCTTTCTATTATCAATGTAGCTCCTAAAAACAGTATCATCATTAGAACATCATGGGTATACTCTAGCTTTGGTAATAACTTCGTTAAAACGATGCTTAAGCTATCAACAACGAGAGACCAATTAGGAATTATTTTTGATCAAATCGGAAGCCCTACATATGCACGAGATTTGGCAAGACATATTTTAGAGATTTTACCTAAAATTGAAAATGAACAAATTGAAGTATATCACTATACTAATGAAGGAGTTTGTAGTTGGTATGATTTTGCTGTAGCTATTTTTGACTTAAGTGACAAAAAAATAAAGGTATCCCCTATTTCAACATCTGAATATCCTACTAAAGCCATTAGGCCAAGCTATAGTGTACTTAATAAAAAGAAAATTAGATCTAATTTTAATATAGAAATTAGACACTGGAGAGAAGCACTGAAAGAGTGTTTATCTAATATAAAATAATAAAATGAAACATATTTTAATCACTGGAGGTGCTGGTTTTATTGGTGCTAATTTTGTTAATTATTTTACCGAAAAGTACTCTGAATATCATGTTATTAATTTGGATGCACTTACATATGCAGCAAATTTGGATAATGTCGAGCTTAATCGAGAAGCTTTAGATAGGTATACTTTTGTAGAAGGTTCGATATGTGACAGGTCTCTAGTAGAATCTTTGTTTGAGAAATATGATATAAAAGGAGTTCTTCATTTTGCTGCAGAATCTCATGTAGATAATTCTATTAAAAACCCAGATGTTTTTATAGAAACCAATGTAAAGGGGACCTTTAACTTAATTGACATAGCTTATAAACATTGGATGATTAAACCTTTCTCTTTTAGAGAAGGATATGAAAACTGCAAGTTTCTTCATGTATCTACTGACGAAGTATATGGAACTCTTGGTAAAATAGGTTTGTTTACAGAGCAAACTCCATATGCTCCAAATTCACCTTATAGTGCTTCCAAAGCATCCAGTGATATGATTGTTAGAAGCTATCACCATACTTATGGTATGAATACAGTAATCACCAATTGCTCTAATAATTATGGCCCTTGTCAGCATAATGAAAAATTGATTCCTACAATCATTAGAAAAGCACTAAACGACGAACCTATACCTATTTATGGAGACGGATTAAACGTTAGGGATTGGCTATATGTATTAGATCATTGCAAAGGTATCGATCTGGCTTATCATAAAGGGCGCTCAGGAGAAGTGTACAATATCGGTGGACGCAACGAGCAAAACAATTTATACATTGTAAATACCATTTGTAACATTCTTGATAAGAAAGTCCCAAATGATAAAACTTATAAAGATCTTATCACATTTGTAGAAGATCGCGCAGGGCATGACAGACGCTATGCTATAGATGCAACCAAAATTGAAAAAGAATTAGGTTGGAAAGCAGCAGAGAATTTTGATACAGGAATTATCAAAACCATTGATTGGTACTTAAAAAAGCTAATTAAATAGTATTTTTCTTAAAGTATTTCAACGAATAATTTTAAATTTACAACGAAAACCCATAGTTTCTATTTATTAGTTTTTAGATAATTTTTGAAAGATACATTAATACATATTGCACGAAGTGTTATTCAAAATGAGTATGATGGCCTTAAAGGTTTATCTAAAGCTATAGATCAATCTTTTGATGAAGTTGTTGAATTAATATATAACTGCAAAGGCAAGATAATCATAACTGGTATAGGGAAATCTGGCATTATTGGTCGTAAGATTGCCTCATCCTTTTCAAGCACAGGAACTCAAAGTTTTTTTCTACATCCTTCAGAAGCGATTCATGGGGATCTTGGTATGATGAATACCGATGACATCATTATAGCCATAACAAATTCTGGAGAAACTGTAGAAATTTTAAATTTACTTCCTCATATACAACAAAGAGGTCTTAAAATTGTATCTATTACCAGTAGACCTACGTCTACGCTTGCTAAAAATAGTGATATACACTTATACACAGGAGAATTTGAAGAGGCTTGCCCCTTCAATTTAGCACCAACTACCTCTAGTACAGTTACATTATGCCTAGGAGATGCTCTTATGGTAGCCCTTATGCATAAAAGAGGTTTTACTGAAGATAATTATGCTCAATTTCATCCTGGTGGAGTTTTGGGGCAGCGATTGAAAAATCGAGTTGAAGAGTTAATGTCATCCGATAATCTCCCTTTTTTAAGTATTGATACTTCTATTATCGATGCGATAGAAATAATCAATAAAGGAAGATATGGTTTGGGCATCGTTGGACATAAAAATGATATCAAAGGGATTATTACCGATGGAGATTTACGTAGAGCCATGTTGAATTTTAAAGAAAATTTCTTTTCTTTAACCCTTAAACAAATAATGACGACTGCTCCGCTCTTTATAAAGCCTCATTCCAAATTAAATGAAGCAAAAAAACAAATGTTGCATCACAGAATAACCTGTTTATTAGTTGGTGAAAAAACTGATTTAAAAGGAATTATTCAATTACACCAGATAAAGTTTTAATATGTACAATAACGTTGTAGTTATACCAGCTAGACAAGCATCTACAAGACTCCCTGACAAATTAATGTTAGATTTAGGGGGCAAAAGTATTGTACAACGAGTTTTTGACCAATGTAAACTAGCCAATAATATCGATTTGGTAATTATTGCAGTTGATACACAAGAACTTTATGATCATTGTAAATTATTCTGTAACCATGTAATATTAACTAGTGCAACACATCAATCTGGTACTGATAGAATTGCTGAAGCTATATTTTCAATCGATTGCAATAATATAATTAATGTCCAAGGAGATGAACCGTTTATTGACCCAAACTTAATAAATGAAATTGCAACAACAGTATCCGAAGAAAATTATATGGTTAGTGCTATGCACTTATTAGATAAGGACGAGGAAATCGAGAATCCAAATAATGTAAAGGTCGTTACGAACAATAGTAATTTAGCCCTTTATTTTTCTAGAGCTCCCATCCCTTATAACCGAGATCAAAACAAAACAAAACAAAAATATTACAAGCACTTAGGGATATACGGGTATACCAAAAAATTCCTGAGTACCATTACTAAAATTCCCCCATCAAATTTAGAACTTACAGAAAAATTAGAACAATTACGTGTATTGCAATATGGCTTTCAAATAAAAATGATCGCAACAGAACATGAGCCTATTGGAATAGACACACTACAAGATTACAACAACGCAAAAGCACTATTTGATGAACTTATTTAAACGAAAAACGCTACTTAAAGACTTGTTAGTAGGTGCAACTGACATCCATAATCATGTTTTACCAGGAATTGATGATGGTGCCCAGGACATAGAGCAATCTATATCTTTATTAGCTAAGTATGAAGAAATCGGTTTTAAAAAGGTAATTGGTACTCCTCATACCATGAGTGATTATTACCCAAACACAGTAGAAACAATTACTTCTGCTCATGCTAAACTTAACGAAGCGATACACAATTCTAATATTAATATCGAATTGAGTTGTTCTAGCGAGTACATGATCGATTATGATTTTGAAGAAAAGGCAGATAAGCCTTCAGAACTAATCCCTTTAGCAAATAACCACATCCTTGTAGAGATGTCATATTTGCGTTCTTCTGATAATTTTGATAAAACTATTTACAAATTACAGTTGAATGGATTTATACCTGTATTAGCACATCCTGAAAGGTATGGTTATTATCACGACAGCTACGAAGCTTTCCCTATAATGAAATCTAAGGGAGTAAAATTACAACTTAATGCCTTGTCTTTAAGCGATTATTATGGTGATAAAATCAATAAGACAGCAATAAGACTTTTACAAGATGGTATGTATGATTATTTTGGTACAGACACCCATAAGTTAAGACACCTTAATCATTTAGAAAAAATAAAAGTTAGAAATAAACATACCGAAACCTTAAAGCAAATTATAGCGAACAATGATCAGCTCTTTGATTCAAAAAAAAAATATGATGCAGTAAGCTAGCTTAACGTATCCCAACGAGCAACTACGCAGTTTAATTTTTCATAAAATTAGAAGGCAGCAGTTGCTCTAGTTTTTGAATATTC
>CANMML010000042.1 GCA_947499005.1 uncultured Aquimarina sp. | reverse complement strand
TCATCAACGTAATCTAAATTCGTGTTATCACCATTTAAAACTAAAGTGGTTAACGTCTCTAAATCGCCTACATTGATAACGGTAGTACCTCCATCTTCATCGGTATATGTAATCTGACCCGTAGTCGTATTTTCAACTAGCGTAGTTAATGTCTCTAAATTTTCAACTGCACTCGTTAAATCTATTTGATTTGTATTACCATCCTCATCAACGTAATCTAAATTCGTGTTATCACCATTTAAAACTAAAGTGGTTAACGTCTCTAAATCGCCTACATTGATAACGGTAGTACCTCCATCTTCATCGGTATATGTAATCTGACCTGTAGTCGTATTTTCAACTAGCGTAGTTAACGTCTCTAAATTTTGAACAGCACTCGTTAAATCTATTTGATTTGTATTACCATCTTCATCAACGTAATCTAGATTTATATTATCTGGATTCAATGATAATTCGGTTAAGGTCTCTAAATCTGAAACATTAATAGTGTTAGAAACACCATTCTCTCCTGTATATGTTAATTCACCAGTAGTAGTATTCGCTACTAAGGTCGTAAGTGTTTGTAAATTTTGAACAGCACTCGTTAAATCGATTTGATTCGTGTTACCATTCTCATCAACATAATCCAGATTTATATTATCTGGATTCAATGATAATTCGGTTAAGGTCTCTAAATCTGAAACATTAATAGTGTTGGAAATACCATTCTCTCCGGTATATGTTAGTTCTCCTGTAGTTGTGTTTGCTACTAAGGTCGTAAGTGTTTGTAAATTTTGAACTGCACTCGTTAAATCGATTTGATTCGTGTTACCATTCTCATCAACGTAATTCAAATTTGTATTGTCGGGGTTCAATGACAATACCGTTAATGTTTGTAAGTCGCCTATATCAATTGTATTAGCAACTCCGTTTTCATTGGTATACGTTATTTCTCCTGTAGTTGTATTAGCAACTAGCGTTGTTAACGTCTGCAAATTAGAAACTAATGCAGATAAGTTTAAATTGGTAACATTTCCTTCTTCATCAGTATAATCTATACTTATTCCGTCTGCATTTAATGCTATCCTAGTTAATGTTTCAAAATCTGAAATATCAATATTTGTAGTTCCCCCATTCTCGTCTGTATAAGTAAAAGAACCATCATTATTATTCGTAATAAAGGTCAATGTTTCACTAATAGTAGATAAATCTACACTACCCCCATTCTCTAGAGATAAAATTCCTGAAGCAGGATCAAATTGCAATGTTTGATCATCTGTACCTAAAAAGGTAATAGGTGTATTTCCGTTACCTAGATCAATTGTAAAAGTTCCATCAGCATTATCCATTACAGAAACTGTTGTCCCTGTTTCACATAATGATTCCCATGCTGTTCCGTTATATTGAAAAATACAATTATCATCGATATTGTATACCAATCCACCTGGCAAAGACGTTATTGCATTCATCTCTGATCTAGAAACTCTTGTAATAACCAAAACTTTATCAGTACTCTCAAGTTCTAACAAAGAACTTGAATCTATAGTCTGTGGACGATCCCCTATCTTAACTTGGGCTTTGACTAAAGAAGTACCAATGATAAATAATATTAAAAAAAAGTAATTTATTCTCATACAAATAGGCTTAGAACTAGTTCTTTACTATATAAAATAAAACAAAAAAAGGCTCCTCTACTAAAAAAACAAAGGGAAAACTGAGTGATAAATCGACGAAAAACACATTAATTCGTTAAAAAACAATAACATAAAGGTTTCTCAAAGGTACATTTTTACTTTAACTAAAATAGAAATAGGAAGTTACATATACAAATAAGTTAATTTTTAATTAAAAAAAAACTTTTACGGACATAACTATAAGAATCTTGTAAGAAAAAAATAAGAACTAAAAGAATTCATTAAACAAACTCTATTTGAATTCAAACAATTACAATTCGGCTATTTTATATATTTACAAAAATCAAAACGACAAATAGTACCTTTACTTTAATGGATTTAAACAATTTACTTGAAAAAACGAGTTCTACGAAAATAGCCTATTCAATCCTTATTTTCACAATACTTGTATTTGCCTTAGTTTTTTCTTCTTCAAGCTTCTTGACTTATGATGACAACTGGTATATTTATGAGAATCAAAATGTGATCCAGCTATCCTGGAAATCCATTAAAAACATTCTTACTTCTGTTCAAGGTGGTCAATACTCTCCTTTATCGGAAATTTATCATTCTATCTTGTATTCAATATTTGGAAAAAATGCTACTGCTTTCAAAATCGCAGCATTAATTATACACTTAGCAAATACCTTTATATTATTTCAGATACTGAATAATGTATTCAAGAAAAAATCTCTGGTAATTTTCTCTACCTTAATTTTCGCTATTCATCCGATGCAAGTCGAAACGATTGGTTGGATATCTGTTATTTTCAGAAATGCTGTTCTATTCATGTTTCTAGGCTACTTTTTCTATTTAAGGTATTTAGAATCCAATTTTAAAATAAAAAACTTACTTCTCGTTCTTCTATTCTTTACCCTAGCATTCCTTAATAAGGAACAAGCTATTTTATTCCCAATAGGTCTTTTCCTTATTAGCTTGACTAAATTGGAAAAACCTTTCACTAAACGCTTTTTTATAGAAATGTCGTTCTGGTCTATTATCGCTTTAATTTTTGGTTTCATTACAATTCAAATTACAAAAACCGGAGGCCCTAGCCTCATTGATACTGGCGATTCTACTTTTAATAAATTTGCGCTACTTTGTAAGACTTTACTCGATTATAGTTCACATGCCATACTACCTTTAAGGCTATCATTCTCCTACCCTTACCCTGAACAAAATACGAGTAATGGAGTTTTATGGATTATAATAGCATTGACGATTATTGGAGCTGGAACTTATGCCTCCTTTAAAAACAAAATATTCCGATTTGGTTTTTTATGGGTTATTGGTTTTTTAAGTCTTAGTTTACTTTTTGCTTTTTTCCACCTTAGAGATTCTTACATGGCTGATCGATATATTTACGTGGCCATTATAGGGTATGGAATTATTCTACATCAAATTTTTGATTTCCTTTTATCTAAACTCAATCAAAAATCTTTATTAATCCCCGTAGCACTTGTATTTTCTTTTATTTTAGGGATACTTTCCTTTAAACGTGTTAATGTTTTTAAAGATTCGAAAAACCTTTGGAGTCAAGCAATAAAAGCAAACCCTAAAAACCAATTTGCTTACAACAGCTTGGGCTACTACTTTAGAAATCAAAATCAACTTGACACAGCTTTTGTTTTATATAAAAAAGCTCTAGAACTAGATCCCAACTATTATCTAGCACATAGCAATATTGGTAAGGTTTATTTTAACAAGAAAAAATATGACAGTGCTTTATTTCATATTTCAAAAGCTATAAAAATCAATCCCGCTTACGAAAGAGCATACGAAAACAGAGCTGCTATTTATTCTAAAACCAAGCAAACAAAACCTTTATTAAAAGATTTAAACACAATTATAGGCTTTAAACCACAAAACATTAAGTATCGAATCGCTAGAGCAAAAATATTTTTCCAACAAAAAAAATATGACAAAGCTTTGAATGACCTAAAAACCGCTCTTCAAACCGAACACAACAACCACTATTGCAACTACCTTGCTGGACATTCTAGTCTTTTAGCGGGTAAGCCTAAAAAAGCTATTGCTTATCTTAACAAAGCCATTAAATTAAATAACAAAAAATCGGACTATTTTTATATTAGAGCTAGTGCTTTTGTAAAAGAAAAAAAATATGACGCTGCTTTAAAAGATTTTAAAAGAGCTAAAAAAATGGGGTACAAAGTAAAAGACATCCAAATATTAGCAACGAAAATGCTTTCAGATAAAGCTAAAAAATTAAATATTACTTCTAAATGATGACTGAGCTATCCATAATTATACCTTGCTATCATGAGGAAAAGAATATTGATATTCTTTATCAAGAATTGAATACCACTCTAAAAACGATAGAAATTAGTTACGAGATCATTTTTGTAGATGATGGCAGTAAAGATAAAACTTATGAAAAAATAGAGCGTATTGCACAGAACGATGATCGCGTTTCTGGCATATCATTTTCAAGAAATTTTGGCCATCAAATTGCATTATTAGCTGGTTTAGAAAAAGCCAAGGGAAATATGATCATTACTATGGATGGCGATATGCAGCACCCACCCAAGGTAATCCCTCAATTAATTTCAAAATTTAAAGAAGGTTATGACATCGTTAATACGCAACGTATTGATGACAGCTCAATATCATTCTTTAAAAAACAAACCTCAAAATGGTTTTATAAAATTATAAATCGATTATCTGACATTGAGGTTGAATCTTTAGGTGCCGATTTTAGATTAATGTCAAGAGAAACCGTCAATGCTTTTTTAAGCATTCGCGAACACGACCGCTTCACAAGAGGTTTAGTAAGCTGGATTGGTTACAAGCAAGGCTTAATCGAATATCAAGCACACCCTAGACACGCGGGGACTTCTTCTTATACTACAGGAAGAATGTTAAAATTAGCTTTAAACGGAATTACAAGTATGTCTTCAAAACCACTAAGAATTTCTCTTTTCTTTGGTTTATTCTTCTTTGCTTCTGGAATATTATATTCTCTTTTTATCCTATATAATTATTTCACAGGATCTAATGTTCAAGGATGGACTTCTATTTTGATTACTATTTTAATTTTAGGAGGAATTCAGCTTTTCATCCTTTCTATTATTGGTGAATATGTTTCGAAAATCTTTAATGAGTCCAAAGCGAGACCTCTATATATTATTAAGAAAAGAACTGATACAGACTAGTTGCTAATTATCTAAAAATAAGATTCCAAATGAAGAAATTATATTTAAACAAAGTGATGACTATTTTGCATACCATCATAGCCTTTATTTTATGTTCTTCCCTATCAATGGCAACTGGACCTTCTTATGTTCATTCTGAAATCAAACCCATTTCGATGAATGAAAAAGGAGAAATACTTTGTAAAACTCGTTTCACAGCAAACGAAATGGGAGCCTATAGCCCCATGGGAGTAGAATATGGGTTTTGTGTTATTTCAAATAATAAAATTATTGAATTCAAGACCAAAGTAATTGAACCTTTCACTGGCTACTCTGATACAGGAGAATCGAATTATTGGGATGAAGTAAAGTATTGGGATGAAATATTCAATTCTCAGACAAGTCAAAAACAATTAGAGCAAATACAAAAAGACATACTCAAAGAACATTATCATTTTTCATCCATCAATGCAGATGTTTTTAAAATTGACTCCATAATGTCAATTAACGATTTTGAAAAAACAAAAGGAGTATCTCTTCAAAATACTACACAAAAAGGATTACACAATTCACAAAGTGAAGAGTATTACCAAAATAAAAAGATTCACCTTTTATATGATTTTGGAAACATTCTTCTCTTCAACAATGATAATGATATTGATAATAATGAGTTAGCATTAGAATATGGAGCGCATTTCAATTATCCTAACACTATTAACACCCATACTAATGACAAGGGAGAAAAGATAAGCCTTGGATTTGAGATCAATAAAGTAACAGGGGTACTAATAGTAGAATAGCTTCTCCCCTTAATTATTTAACACCTAAATACGCTTTGACGACATCTATTTTTGGTTTTCTACTTTCATAAAACCTATAAAAAGCCAATCCTTTACTAGGGCCAAAAGTGTGGCATTTATTATCCTCATAAAAAAAGTTCAGCACTTCCTCTATCTCTTTAGCCGAATTTACATGTTCATGACGCATCAAAGTACCATAATCCATATTGTACTTCATTTTAAATTCAATCCCTGTAGTTAATTTCCATCCTAACTTCCACAAAATCGTCCCTTCATTAGGAATACTTGTCCTTAATACACCATCTTGTTTTAAC
Source organism: uncultured Aquimarina sp. (assembly GCA_947499005.1). Classification (GTDB taxonomy): domain Bacteria; phylum Bacteroidota; class Bacteroidia; order Flavobacteriales; family Flavobacteriaceae; genus Aquimarina. The sequence goes on along the minus strand of CANMML010000042.1, from coordinate 20,322 downwards.
AACAAACAGGATTTGGCTACTACTTTAGGTAGGTCTGTGATATGCTCGAAAGTCGCCACAGAAATAATTCTATCATAACTTTTATCAATAGAGATATCATCTATATCCTTATAAACTTCTCCTACTTGATCCAAAAGAGGCGAATTTTTGAAAAGACTTTCATAAGGCTCAATAATATCATATTGAGATGGTTGCTCATATGCTAACTGATTTAGAGTTCCAGCCCCTATTTCTAAGGTTGTTTTATCATGCTTAAAATCTACATCGGCTGCTACTTTTTTATGCAACCAACGTTCCATTTTCTGAGCCAAACCCGAAGCTGGTGTAGCTCCATCCCTATTAGATCTATAATGCTCATTATAGATCAATTGCATTTCTTCAGGTAATACACTTCTCTCTTTAGGATAGTTTTCAAACATAATTAACGCTTCATCTTTTAATGCCTAAATGTAAAATATTTGGATTAATTTAAACTTCAATCTTAAATAAATTCAAGGATCTCTTTTGAAATATTATTTTTACCACTGCAACGACTTAAATAAAAAGCCGTTTCATCAGTAAAATCTATTAATTATATTATTCCTTGAACAAGGCAAAGCTTTTTTTCATTCTTATTGCATCAATATTATGCCTTTCTAATATTGAGCATGAATATCACGCGAGTATTACTACCATAGAACTTGACACCGAAGAACGATTAGCTAAAATATCAATCCAACTATTTACTGATGACCTTTATAACTTGTTCGAAAAAAGATTTGAGGTTTCTCCAGATAAACTAAATAATTTATCGAAATCTGAAAACTCTATTTTAAAAGAATACTTAAACACAAAAATCCAGTTAAGCATTAATAGAAAACCAATCCCCATTACGTATTTAGGATTGGAAGAAGGAAAAAACAACCTCGTTTATATTTATCTCGAAGGACAAATTCAACGAAAACCTAAACGAATAGATCTTTCAAACACAGTTTTACAAGATATTTATTCCGATCAAATAAATACTATTCATGTTAAGCTAAACAACGTAACAAATTCTGTACATTTAACGTCAACAAAATTAAAAGGACTCCTTTTCTTTAATTCTGAAGAGGAATAATATAGATATATGAAAAAGACATTCTTAGCAATACTTTCTTTAAGTATGTTTCACACTTGGGCTCAACAAGATACTATTTCACATAAAGGTCATATTAACCAAAATAAATTTAGACAACTTTATCAAGAATTTGCTACCCCTAATGTTTACAGAACAGCTTCTGGAGCACCAGGTCACGAATATTATCAGCAACAAGCAGACTACAAAATTAAGGTTCAGTTAGATGAAGCTAATGACAAATTAACAGGAACCGAGACGATTACTTATACAAACAATTCGCCCGATAATCTTGAATTTCTTTGGTTGCAGCTAGACCAAAACAAACGTGCCAAAGACTCGGATACTCCCTTAATCGAAGGAGATAAAATCGATACTTACTATAGACCTTCATCGTTCGTCAGCAAATATTTAGCTCCTAAATTTGACGGAGGATTCAACATTACCAAAGTTGAAAGTACTAATGGAAATCCTTTAAACTATACCATCAACAAAACAATGATGCGTATCGATCTTAAACAACCTTTAGCTCCAAATAAAAAGCTGAGTTTTAATATTGATTGGTGGTATAAAATCAATGAGCAAATACCTGGAGATGATCGTTCGGGTTATGAATACTTTAAAGAAGACGACAACAAATCATATATCATTGCTCAATTTTACCCACGTATGTGTGTTTATAATGATGTAGAAGGATGGCAAAACACCCCTTTCCTTGGTGATGGTGAGTTTGCTTTAAACTTTGGAAACTACGACGTAGAAATCACAACTCCTAAAGACCATATCTTAGAAGCTACAGGGAAACTTCAAAACAGAAAAGAAGTCTTCACGAAAACACAGCTTGAACGTTACCAAAAAGCAACTGAAAGTTACACAAAACCAGTACTTATTGTTACTCAAGAAGAAGCTATCGAAAATGAAAAAACTAAAGAAACTGCTACTAAAACTTGGAAATTCAAAGCTCAGAATGTGAGAGATTTTGCGTTTGCAACCTCACGTAAATTCATATACGACATGATGGCTGTTGATGTACAAGGCAAAAATGTAATGGCGGTATCTATTTATCCTAAAGAAGGAAACCCATTATGGGAAGAATACTCTACCAAGGCTGTAAAGCAAACTTTACAGACGTATAGTGATATGACGTTCCAATACCCTTACCACAAAGCAGTCTCTGTACATTTTAGACAAATTGGGATGGAATACCCTATGATTTGCTGGAACTTTGGTCGTCCAAAACCCGATGGAACCTACTCTGATCGTGTACGTAATGGAATGATCGGTGTCATCATTCACGAAGTTGGACACAACTTCTTTCCAATGATAGTTAATAGTGACGAACGCCAATGGGGGTGGATGGATGAAGGATTAAACTCATTCTTAGAATACTTAGCAGAACAAGAATTCGAAGAAGGATTTCCTAGCAGAAGAGGACCAGTTGAAAATATTATTCCATACATGAGTGGAGATCAAAACGAAATTGTGCCCATCATGAGTATGGCAGATAACGTAATTCAACTTGGGAACAACGCTTATGGCAAGCCTGCCACAGCACTTAATATCCTACGAGAAACCATCATGGGGCAAGAACTTTTCGATCATGCTTTCCGTACTTATTCTAACCGCTGGAAATTCAAACACCCGACTCCAGAAGACTTTTTTAGAACTATGGAAGATGCTTCAGGAATGGACTTGGACTGGTTTTGGAGAGGTTGGTTTTACACAACAGATGCTGTAGACATCGGAGTTAAAGAGGTTAATAAATTCTTTATTTCACAAAAACCAAATAAAGAAATGAGAGCGATCTTACAAGAACGTAATCTAAGTGAAAAAGACATCATTCCATTAGTTTACCCAGTTAAAGAAGACAGTGAAGATGTAACATTAGTAGACGCCTCCAAGACGATTTCAGAAAACTCGACGACGTTACGCAATTTCATATTCGATCATTTTACAGAGGAAGAGCGTAAAGAAATTAAAGATCCAAAATATTTTTACGAAGTCATTTTCAATAAGCCTGGAGGTTTGGTAATGCCTTTGATTGTAAAATTCACTTACGAAGACGGAACAAGCGAAACATTAAGATATCCTGCTCAAGTATGGCGTAAAAATGATCAAGAAGTAAGTAAAATTATTCCTGCATCTAAAAAAATAACTAAAATTGAGGTTGATCCTAATAAAGAAACTGCAGACATCAATATTTCCAACAACACTTGGCCAAAAGAAGCTGTGGTTTCAAAATTCGATCAATTTAAACAACAACAATAAATTTTAAAAAGCTTAATGGCTAAAGATTATTGCTTAAAACCCAAAAATAGTATCTTTGCATCATGATGTTACCTTTATTTATTAGTGGTGCAGAAATTGCATTTATTGGATTCATTTTGGTTATGGTATTCGGTGCAGACAAAATACCCGAAATAGCACGTGGACTTGGGAAAGGAATGCGTATGGTTAAAGACGCTACCAATGATATCAAAAAAGAAATCACGGATAGTGCTTTCGATATCAAAGATGGTGAACAAAACATTACAAAGGAAATATCCGAAACTTTCGATGATGTCAAAAAAGATATCGATGATATTACTGGACCGATAAAACGTCAATTCTAAAGTCTTCTTACAAATATTATTATAGTATGCTTTAGGGCGTTACCCTTCTACTTCGTAAAGGGTCGGGCTTTCCGATACAATTCCTCATCATGCTATCGCATTCTTGCGGGATTTCCTCTGCAATCCCTAACGCAAAAAAAGGCTAGTATTTATTAATCAAAAATTTAATTTCAAATTAAACTCGAATCACCCCCATTACAATACTTAAGTATTAAGTACAAAAAAATTAAGTTTTGTTCTATCTTTACACACGAAAAAAGCAAGGAAAATGAATAAAAAAGTAATCTTAATGATACTAGATGGTTGGGGTACATCTCCTGACCCAAAAGTTTCGGCAATCGACCAAGCTAACACCCCTTTTATTGATGGTTTATATTCTAAATACCCTAATGCAGCCTTAAGAACAGACGGGCTAAATGTTGGTCTTCCTGAAGGGCAAATGGGAAATAGTGAAGTAGGACACATGAATCTTGGTGCTGGTCGTATCGTTTACCAAAACTTAACGAAAATCAACCTTGCTGTCAAAAACAATACCTTAAAAGACGAAAAAGCAATTGCTGATGCTTTTGCTTATGCAAAAGAAAATAATAAAAAAGTACACTTTGTCGGTTTGGTAAGCAATGGAGGAGTTCATGCTCATATCAACCACTTAAAAGGCTTGTTAACTGCTGCCGATGAAGTGGGGTTAAAAGATGTTTTTGTACATGGTTTTTCTGATGGTAGAGATGTTGATCCAAAATCTGGAGCTTCGCATTTTGCTTCATTACAAGAACACATGGATGCCACTACAGGTAAAATCGCATCTGTAACCGGGCGTTATTATGCCATGGATAGAGATAATCGTTGGGAACGTGTTGCTTTAGCTTACGGAGGAATCGCCAAAGGAGAAGGTACACTTACCGAAGATATCGTAGCATCGATGAAAGAAAATTATGCTGCAGATATAACTGACGAATTTATTAAACCTTTAATAGCTTCTGAAAATGGTAAAGCTATTGGAACTGTTACAGAAGATGATGTGGTCATTTTCTTTAACTTCCGTACAGACCGAGGACGCGAGTTAACCAACATGTTATCTCAAAATGACTTCCCTGAGCACGGAACTAAAAAGTTGAATTTGTACTACGTTACAATGACCAATTATGATGAAAGCTTTAATGGAATAAAAGTTATTTTTAATAATGACAACATCACCGAAACCTTAGGAGAAGTACTTTCGAAAGCTGGTAAAAAACAAATTCGTATTGCCGAAACTGAGAAATACCCTCATGTTACATTCTTTTTCTCTGGAGGACAAGAAGAACCATTTGAAGGAGAAAGCCGTATTCTAAAAAATTCTCCAAAAGTAGCTACTTACGATTTAAAACCCGAAATGAGTGCTTTCGAATTGACAGAAGCCTTAGTTACTGATTTAAAGAAACAAGAAGCAGATTTTGTTTGTTTAAATTTTGCTAATGGAGATATGGTAGGACATACTGGTATCATGGAAGCTGCTATTAAAGCTTGTGAAGCTGTAGATGTATGTGTTAAGGATGTTATCGAAACAGGTTTAGACAACGGATATACTACTATTCTAATTGCCGATCACGGTAATTGCGAAACGATGATGAATCCAGACGGAAGTCCTCATACTGCGCACACTACGAATCCTGTACCCGTAATTTTAATCGATAACGAATTAAAAGAAATCAAAGATGGAGTGTTAGGTGACGTTGCACCGACAATTCTAAAACTAATCGGTGTCGAGCAACCAGAAGCAATGACTCGTTTCCCGTTAGTATAATACGCTAAAAAACAAAAGGTTTTAAACTGTTTAACGTAAGACCTTAACTCTTTAACTAAAAAGCTCCTTACATCTTTTATGTACGGAGCTTTTTTTATAACTTAGCAGAGACAACTACTCAAACCGTTATATTTGCACCCCCTGAAAAGCAAATAATACATGATTATAAAAAAGACAAGAGAAGAAATAGAACTCATTCGTGAGAGTGCACTTATCGTATCTAAAACATTAGGAATGCTTGCTGGCGAAGTAAAGCCAGGAGTTACCACCTTACAATTAGATGCCTTAGCCGAACAATTTATTAGAGACCATGGTGCAGAACCTGGTTTTCTAGGCTTATACGATTTCCCTAACACACTCTGTGTTAGCCCAAATGAACAAGTGGTTCATGGGATTCCAAACGATACTCCACTAAAAGAAGGCGATATATTATCTATTGACTGCGGAGCCCTTAAAAACGAATTTTACGGAGATCATGCTTACACTTTTGCTGTAGGTGAAATTTCTGAAGAAAATAAACGTCTATTAGAAGTAACTCGACAATCCTTATACGTCGGGATAGAACAACTCAAAGTTAATAACCGAGTAGGTGATGTTGGTTATGCCATTCAAAAATTTACCGAAGATGCTGGCTATGGAGTTGTTAGAGAACTTGTAGGACATGGATTAGGTAAAATAATGCACGAAGCACCAGAAATGCCTAATTACGGAAAAAGAGGTCGTGGCAAAAAGTTTATAGAAGGCATGGTAGTAGCCATAGAGCCGATGACAAACATGGGAACAAAGAACATTAAACAACATAAAGATGGGTGGACAATAACGACTAGGGATAATAAACCTAGCGCTCATTTTGAACATAACGTGGCTATCATTGACGGTGCCCCTGAAATCCTTTCTACTTTTGATTATATTCATGAAGTATTAGGGATTAAAACCGATGAAGAAAAGCCTTTTAAGAAAACAACAACGACTTTGACTAACTAAAAAGTTGAATTAATTTAATAATCATTATGGAAGTATGGAAAACTTATCGAAAAGAATCGTGGCCCCCACACGTAGTTTTCGAGGTGTCCAACACAGGTCGCATTAAAAATGTAAAGACCGGACGCTACAAAAAATTAACGAAGACCAACAAGTATGGTCAATTAGGATTCTCTGTGTATCTAGGAAAAGACGACACAGGTAAAGACAGAACTACGACAGCTATTTTGCATCGTGTACTAGCTATTTGCTATATCCCTAACCCAGAAGAGAAACCTTATGTTGTTCATAAGGATCATGATGTTACTAATAATGACATTGACAATCTTCTTTGGGCTACGGAAAGAGAGTGGGTAGCACATGTTGCTAAAAGCCCTCGAATAAAAGCTGAAAAAGAGCGTCGTAAAAGAGAAGGTTTCCGCGGATACCAAAAGTTAACGGAAGCGCAAGCGTATATCTTAAAGAAGAAATTATTAGACCCTAACAGAAAAACTAGAATTCGAGTATTAGCGAAGCAATTTGGTGTTTCGGAAATGCAATTATACCGAATTAAATCTGGTGAAAACTGGGGTAGTTTAGAAGTATGATCGACAAGATATTCAAAAAAGGTCTTGGGATTTTCCCTCGACCTTTTTTAATTAAAGTAAGTTATTTATCTCGCCCAATATTTAGTATTGTCCTAAAAGGAAATCAATATACTGATCCTATAGACGGCAAGAGTTTTAAAAAATTTCTCCCATATGGGTACGAAAAGCAAAGAGCCAATGTATTGTCTCCTTCTACCCTATCACTAGAAAGACATCGATTGTTATGGTTATATCTACAACAAGAAACTAATCTCTTTTCTACACCACACAAGTTGTTGCATTTTGCTCCTGAACAAGCTTTTTACAAGCGCTTCAAGAAGGCCAAAAACATCCAGTATACAACTACAGACCTCAACTCGCCTTTAGCGGATGTAAAGGCTGATATATGTAACCTTCCCTTTTCCGATAATTCTTTTAGCTTCATATTATGTAATCATGTGCTAGAACACATCCCAGATGATACTAAAGCTATGGAAGAATTATACCGAATTCTAAAACCTGGTGGAACTGCCATTCTTCAAATCCCTCAAGACTATTCTAGAGCTACTACATTTGAAGATGATTCCATAACAGACCCTAAGGAACGTGCGCGCATTTTTGGACAATATGATCATGTCCGCGTATACGGAATGGATTATTTTGATAAATTAAGATCAATAGGTTTCGAAGTAAACCCTGTTAAATACTCAGACAAATTTACTTCTGAAGAAATTGATCGATTTAGACTTTCCAAAAATGAATTAATACCAGTCTGCAAGAAACCTAATAATTAATCCTTTTTCTCTGAAATAAGAAGACTTAAAATCATTAAAATCACTTTTCTAAATTCAGTTGAAAACCTTTAATACTTTATTTAAAAAAAAGCCTTGAAAATTCATTTTTCAAGACTTTTTTAAAATATTACTAACTAAAAAATTATATCTATAATATTTTCTTCATAATATATGCATTATATATAGCACTACCATATGGTTTATATGGACAACCAGCAGAAATAGTTACCCCTACAATTTTAAAATCTGGATAGTATTTTGCACTATCAAAGCACACAACAACTGTTATTGTTTCGTTACTGTTTTCTTCTAAACAAACACTTTCTTCAGATTCCAAAGTTACACTAGTACATAAAGAATCACTCTTTTCACTTGTAAAACTAAACAAAGTAAAAAGTGAAACTAAAATGACACCGATTTTAAATGTTCTCATAATAATAAAGTTTAATACTTAAAATTAATAAAACACTAACAACCAGTCACTTAATTCAACTAACCTTTAACTAAACAAATTATTAATCTAATATTAGACGCTCAAATCCTCCTGTCTTAAATATTTGCATTTGATTAGTGGCTGTCAAATAAATAATATATACTTCCAAATTCAAATCAGCAACCAAGTCCTTTGCTTCCTCTAACGGCATTGCCATAAAAGTCGTTGCCCAAGCATCTGCAATTGCACAATTTTCTGCTAACACAGATACACTCAAAATATTTGAAGGCTTAGTATATCCTGTATGTGGATCAATGGTATGCACATACTTCTTACCTGTAAGACTATCGGTTTTAAATTTTCTATAATTTCCAGAAGTAGCCATCGCTTGATTTTTCAGATTTAATAAAGCAATTAAATCTCTTGATTCTTTTTGATTAGGGTCATCAATACCCACTGTCCAAGGAGATTTCTTTAATTGATGTATCCCTTTTGCCACTAATTCACCTCCTACTTCGATTAAATAATCGCTATAATCTCCTTGATCCATGAATGCTGCAATCCTATCAATACAATACCCTTTAGCAATGGCATTAAAATCGAGATAGACATTAGGATTTGTTTTCTCTATTTGGTTTTGAGTATTTAGTTCTACATGTCGCCACCCAACAAATTGCATTAACGAATCTACTTTTTTGGCATCCATGTTAGGAATTGATTTCTTAGGGCCAAATCCCCATGCATTAACTAAAATACCTACTGTGGGATCAAAATACCCTTTAGAGGACTTATTAATTTCATCTGATAACTGAAATACCTCTTGAAACATATGATCGACAACTACCTTTTCTCCCTTATTAATTCTAGAAATATCTGAAGTAGGTATATACGTGCTCAATGAATGATTTACCACCTTAAAAATACTATCTAATGATGATGTAATCTTAGGTGAATCATTTTGATCGAAATATAATATTGAATAAGTAGTCCCTAGTGCATTTCCTCTTTCATTTTGTAATAGTAACTCACTTCTATTACACCCCGCTAAAGAGATTATCAATAACAGAATTGTGTTAATCAAAAAAAACCTTTTATTCATTTGTGATAGTACTTTAGTAAGCTGCGAATTTAATTCAAAAAAATAGGATTATGCTATTGCTTCATTTTTCATCAGGGCAATTTCATTTAACCTTTTCTCAAAAGAATCATGCCTTTTTTTGAGCGTCATGCTGCCCCTACAACTATCAGACTTTTCAACATCTCACTAACTTATTATTATGAGATGCTAATATGCATCAGCGTGACGAAATTTCAGAGAAACTTCTTTAATAAGTAGTTTTATTTAAGAAAAAGCTCCCTACGCTTTCACAAAACGCTATTCCTTTTTCTTCTATTTGAAATAGAAAGCCAAATTATTAGCATTACAAGACAAAACACCATATAAAGAGGTACATAAAATATGTTTTCGACCGCTACATTAAGTGTTATTAACAAGGCTCCTACAGAAATAATTCCCGCAAAAATGGCATACCCAATTTCATCATAGAACCATGCGTATGGAAAAAAATGCGCTCCAGTTATAATAATATAGGCCATCACAAAATAATCGGGATGTTGTTTTAAAATAAAAAACAATAAAGGAAAGTAAAATAACTGAGCCAAATTCAACCACATTCCCAATGATTGTAGGGGGTTTGTTTTAATTTTCCATTGAGTATTCAAGACTTTTGAAAACAAAAATGCTAGTGGCAGCATAAGCATACCTACATAAAAAGTAAAAATACTCTTATCAAATGATGAATTAGGCCATGTCCATATAAACCCTACGAGAGCCCAAGTAATAGCTGCAGCTATAATAAAATCAATCCCACTTTTTGCTTTAATTGCTAAATCTAATCTTAAGTTTTTTAGTGTTAGTTTATCCACGATATATGTTAATTGGTTTGAGAGCTAAAATAGAATCATCATCTTATTTTAACTATAAAAATCTACTAAACCATCTTTTATTAAGGATAAACTGTCGATTTCACTTTACAAACCCTAATTACACATATTATACGATTTGCGAACAAAAATTTCGCATATACCTTGTTTCTTTTTCTACTATTCTTGCGTTAAAAAATAAATCAATCTATTGATACGAAATTCTTATCCGCAAATCGTACTACTTCAATTATTTTCCTCTTTTAAATTCTCAAGATATATTTCTTTATATGCTGGATTACTATCCAAAATATCTGAAATAACAGCTCCTCCAAGCATCCAATTTTGAGGCGGCTCTTCTTCTAACATTACCCAAACAAACTTTTTAAATTCTGGATTTCCTTTCCCTTCGTATTCAACTAATAAATCGGAAATTTTGTTTTGAAGTTCTCTCTTCTCTGTACTTGACAATGCTCCTTTAAATGTTCTGATATTTACAAATGGCATGATAATGAATAATTAAGATTAATAATTACTCAAAATTATACTGCCTTCATAAAACTAAAGTTGATTGAGATCAAGAAATTTTCGTTTTACACGACTTAAGGTTTCTGGTCTTAAATGTAAATAACTAGCTAAGTGCTTTTGAGGTACTTTTTGAATGTATTCTGGAAATTTTTCACTCAACAACTTATATTTTAAAGCTGGCTTTTCGGAAATTATTATCTGGTAATCCATTAATGTTGGTAAACATATATTTTGCACATATGTTTTTCCGAAGTAACTTAATTTACGAAGTAGCGCATCATCAAGTTTTATAAGTTCGAGGATTCGTATCTCAGAATTCTCCATAGCAATAATGGAAACATCACTGTTTTTCTTGAGTAAGAAACTTGTGAAATCTGTTATGAATTGATCTTCAAAAATAAATTCAGTATTTACTTCGTCTCCTTTATCTGTTGAATAAAACATCCTAAAACTCCCTTTTTCGACAAAAGCAACCTTTTTATTTTTCTCTCCTTGTTTTAAAAAAAAGTGATTTTTAGAAAGTGTATGACGGGTTGAATTTTCCATCAATACTTCTGCTTCCTTTTGAGTAAGGGTTACATATTTTTCTATTGATGTGATAACGCTATTCAAGAGAAATTATATTAATGATAGTTACACCTCTTTTATTCCTGGGTAATTTACAATATAATCATCTTCTTTATTCACAGGCTTTTCATAATCTTTTGCATTGGCCAAACCCACAGCTGCATAAAAAGTTCGTGCTTTAAATTTTATTGCATGATCCTTCATCGGCTGCAAAAATATAGTATCCATAACATTAGGGTCATCTGGATAACTAATCGCCTGTACTACGACAAAATGAAGTTTCCCTTTTTTAAGAGCTACAAATTGAGGATCTTTCTTCAATTCACTATTCACGGCTAAGAATTCGAAACCTTGATCTTCCAAATCCTTCCCCACAATATTCATTGCTAGATTATGCAACTCTTGTTCATTTAGCACTTCTTCCATGCTGCAAAATTGGCGATTTTATTAAAGAAACGCTAGCTTAATTTACTTTTTAGATTATTCCATTGTAATTCTAAAAAAGAATTCACCGCCCCAGAAACGCTCAATTTATACACCAATACCACATAAAATAATGCAATACAACAGCTTTTTAAAATCAAATTCATAAAGGTAGGCTCTAGATACATCGAAATGAGACGAAACAATATTCCTAAACTCAAAATAATAATGGCAACTTTAAAAAAGCCCCTATTAAAAGGATGAATACCAAAACATCTTTTTACCCAAAAAAGCTTAATAATATTATATATCACGTAAGCAGTTAACGAAGCCAAAGCCGCTCCTTTCAATCCAAAAATAGGAATAAGCAAAATATTAAAAATAACAGCTACAGCCATCACAATGACCCCAAACAACAATAACCACTTATAATAATCTGAATTATAAAGAATAGCACTTGTTACTCCTAAACTTGCCTCTGTTAGTTTAATAAAACACATCAATAACAACACATCAATATGCAACGTATATTGATCGGGTATAAATGTGTAAATATTTTCTGCATTACAAAATATTAATAACGCTATCAAACCCGCAACGATAAGCGTAGTAATACTTGTAGACTTGTTCAATCTTGATAAGTCGTCTATTTTTTCTTCGGCTAGATAATTTGAAGTTAGCGGAGTCGTAATTTGTATCATAGATTTCAAAGGAACTTCTATTACAGAAGACATATAAATCATAATACTATATACGGCTACTTCTTCTACAGGTAAATATCTTTCGATCATTATCTTATCTAGATCCAATAAAAAAACGGAAACCATTACTGCAACCAAAATCACTAACGAATAAGTAATTATTTGTTTTACATCAGAAATAGCTTTGAATTTAAAAACAGGTTTTTCAATACGATAAGCAATGATTTTCATCATGATCACTCTTAAAAAAGAAACCAAAACATACCCATAAAGAAATTGTTCTTCATTTATTATTTTATATGCTACTAAGACTAATAGTACACTTATCCCGACTCTATTAAAAAGTTGCTTTAAAAAATTACCTTCAACAGAACGCAAATGAACTCTTGCCCAAGCATAAAAAATTTCAAAATAAGCAGTTGCTACTGCCAATAGAAAAATAGGAAAAATGGCCTTTTTCAAACTCTCATTCTTTTCATAAAAGCCTTCTACCCAAGATTGATTCAACCATAAAAACAAAAACAAGATCATTATTACTAGGGCTGGAAAAATTAACATCCAGGTAAAAAATTGACGATGATGATTGGCTAATTCAAACTTTTTAAAATATTTGATTATGGTATTATGAAATCCTAGCGCCATAAAAGGCCATAAAATATTGGAAGCAGCAATTACATAAGTTACAACACCATACTCCTCTTTAGACAAGTATTGCGTAAACAAAAACAACGTATTTATTGCTCCTATAGCAAAACCTATATAGGTAATAACCGTGTTCTTTATAGATTGTTTGACTACGACTCCCATAGTTTCTTAATTTCTAAAGAAAGTTGTTCTGTCAATTTTTCTCTTGTGTATTTTTCCAATGAAGAGGTATGCACATTTAATGCTTTCTTTTCAAAAAGTCGGAAGCAATTATATATATGTGTTTTTAAAGCTTCTTTTTCTTGATAACCGAAGGTTTCGCCACTGCTAGTCTCAGCAATTATAGTAGCAACTTCACTTCCTTCTGGTGCAATAGCCATGATAGGGCGAGAAGCCTTAAGGTATTCAAATAATTTCCCAGGTATTATCTGTTTTGTTTCTTCGGAATCTATTTCGATCAATAATAACAATTGACTTGATTGTTGCAGCTCTAAGGCTGCTTCATGGGAAACATAGCCTTTGTTATCCAAATAGTCTTCTAAACCATACTCTTGAATGCTTTCTATAATTGCATCGCTAATAACGCCCGCTAATCGCAATTTAAAATATTTAGCAAACTTCTTTTCTTCTTGGATGAGTTCCGATAAAACTTCCCAGAGCATTTTGGGATTTCGATCCGATAACAATGAACCTATATGTGAAATGCTAAATTCTGAATCTAAAGAGGCTTTACGACCTATAACATCTGGCTCAAAACCATTTGTAATTACTTTTATTTCATTTTTGGTTTTAGTCTTAAAATGCTTTTGAGTCCCTTTACTTGTTACCAAAACCAAATCACTTTCTTCTAAAACCTCTTTTTCTAGGGCTAAATGTTTTTTAGCTGCCTTTTTTCCTAATTTTAATTTATCGTGATATCCTATTGCAGTCCATGGATCACGAAAATCTGCTATCCAATTTAGATGGAGCTTTCTTTTTAACCCTAATCCTATTAAATGAACACTATGAGGAGGCCCTGTTGTAATTATACTATCAATATGATGCTCTTCTATATAGTTTTTTAAAAAGGCAATTGAAGGCTTTACCCATAACACTCTAGCATCAGGCACAAAACAATTTCCTCGTACCCATAATAGCGCTTTTTGAATTTTTGTTTGCTCACTTTCTTTAGGAAAAACCCCTTTACTCATACTTGTAGTCCCTTTCTTATTAAAACGCTTTGCTAGCGCATAAGGTTCTACAATTGGAAATTGTATAATTTCGATATCTAGATTAGAAATTTCTTTAGCTAAACTATCATCAAGAATAGGGTAATCTGGATTCTTCGGAATAAAAACTACTGGTTTAATTCCAAACTGCGAAAGGTACTTTACGAAATACAGCCATCGTTGTACTCCAGGCCCTCCGGCAGGTGGCCAATAATAAGTTACAATAAGTACTTTTTTTGACACTATTTTTCTTTTATGATATACCTTAATCCAAACCCCAAAAGGATTATAAACAAAATAAATGCAAATAGTGAGATCGTGCTTCCTGTTTTCACTACTTGCGGAACAAACTCAAAAGTAATTATATGATTTCCTGCTGGAATTTCGATACCCCTTAATGCGTAATTTGTTTTGAATATTGGTGTTTCTTTATCATCTATGAACGCTCTCCACCCATTCTTATAATATAATTCAGAAAATACAGCAAAACCACGCTTCCTATTTTCACTTTTATATTTCATGCTATTGGGCAAATACTTTGTAAGCTCAATGTTAGCTAGAGAATCTAAACTATAAGTCTTTTCTGAAAGCACTTCGTTTTTAGAAATGATCGCTTTTCTCGCTAAGTCTAATTTTTCCAAGCTTAGCAATTCTTCATCTGGAGACGATTTAGTATTTATCTCATTTACAAACCAAGCCGCTCCCAATGATGTTTCATTACGTAACACTTGAGGTTTTTCTTCCTTATCACTGTAAATAAAATATTTAACATTAAACATATCTAATACACGTTCATGACCTTTAGAAAGGTAAAAATCATATAAATGTTGCATACGCTGAGGCTTGGCAGCATGATACCCTCCTAGTGTTTTATGAAAATAAGGAGCTCGGGCTGAATTGAAAGGGTCTCTTGTAATATCGTATACCCTGTAATGTGTGGTATCTTGTTGGATTAACTTATCTGCTACATTAGGTTTGAAAGCCCCTTCTATTTGATTTTCTGTAACAAATTTGTCCGTATTAACATACCTCCAAGCAACAGGAACCAAGTCTAATAAAAACACCACTCCTAGAATAATTACTGCTATATTTCGCGAAAGCTTTTCTTTGATATATGCCCATAACACCCCAGCAACTAAAATTATAAATACCAAACTCCTGAAAGCATCTATTGTAAAAATACGTGCTCTATCCTCTTTCAATGCTTCTAAGAAGCCCCTACTTGTCGAATTCAATATATCTATATCTCTTGACGAAGTAAATGAGAATAATGTGTTTTTAAAAATTAAAAATACCAAGACAATTCCTCCACAAATAGCTGTTGCTTTGTATAGATTTTTAAATTGTAATTCTCGTTCTTCCTCTTTTTTTAGGAATTTATACAGCGTATAAATTGCAAATAAAGGGATACAGAGCTCTATAAGGACTTGTATAGAAGTAACGGCTCTAAATTTATTATACAGCGGAAAATAATCTATAAATAGGTTGGATAGAAAAGCAAAATTCTTACCCCAAGACAACGTCAATGCTAATAAAGCTGTGATTACCACCCATTGTTTTTTTGCTCCTTTATAGTTAAACAATCCTAATACAAATAAAAATATAACGGAAACACCTATGTATGCAGGAGCACCAACATAAGGTTGTTCCCCCCAATATCCTGGCCCAGATTTAGCGATTGCTTTAGCATTTGAATAAGGACTACCCATTTTCACCAATTCCTTAACTATGGCCGCATCTTTCCCTAAATCTTCATTATTTGAACCTCCCATAAATCTTGGCATCATCAAATTGAAAGTTTCAAGCAATCCATAACTATAGCTAAGAATGTAACTTTTTTCAAGCCCTTTCGATACTTTAGGAGTACCATCAGGTTTTATTTTTATTTCAGATTTCCCACGTGTTGAAAATGCACTATACTCTTTTACTGCCAACATGGATGTGGCATTCATAGCAATTGCTAAAACTAGCCCTGCTATTAATATTACCGAAGACTTAAAAAATGATTGGATTTCTTTTTCTTTAATTGCTTTAACCAAAAACACTCCTCCAATAACAGCTACCATTAACATAAAGTAATACGTCATTTGATAGTGATTGGCTACTAATTCCAATGCCATAGCAAGACAGAAAAGCAGACCTCCCTTGATATATTTCTTATCAAATATCAATAGTACTCCAGATAATACCAATGGCATATACCCTATTGCATGCGCTTTTGCATTATGACCAACACCAAGAATGATTATAAAATAAGTAGAAAAACCAAAAGCAAGACTACCTATAAAAGCGAGCAAAGTATCCACTTTCAAAACAGAAAGCAAAACGAAGAACCCCAAAAAATAAAGAAATAAATAATCGGCTGGTCTTGGCAAAAAACGTATTGCACTATCTATTTTTTTAATATAATGATGCGGATATTTTGCACCCAACAAATAGGTTGGCATTCCTCCAAAACCTCTGTTTGTCCAATACGTTTCCTCTTTGTGTTCTTCTCTAAAGTCTATAACCTCTTTAGCCATACCCACAAATTGAGCAATATCTATTTGATAAATCTTCTTACCTTGAAGTACTGGATTGAAATAAGCTAATGAAATGATAACAAACCCTAATACTGCTATACAATATGAAAGGACTCTTTTGAAATTGATTTCCAATGAAGTGATTTTAATGTTAAACGTCAAGAATCTAAATTATATATAATATCAAGCCTAAACGGACGTTAATATTATGATTAGCTCCAAATAACTAATCTTAAGTGCTATTTTTTCAAAAGTAGTGAACTCCATAGATTATTTAACAACTAATCTATAAAATTGATAAAATCATTAATATATTTGACACAAACTGAATTAACAGAATGCGTTTAACGTTTTTAACGAGTTACTTCCTAATTATCAGCTTCTTAAGTGCTTTCGCGCAGTTTACTGAGACTATAAATACTAATAGACCCGGTAGTTCGCAAGGCGCATATTCTGTTGGTAAAAACATTTTTCAGTTAGAAGGGGGCCTATCTTTTCAAAAAGAAAAGCATAGTGTGTTCGATAACGAGACCTCTGCAACCCATATTGAATACAATCTTCGCTTTGGCCTAATTAAAGAACAATTAGAGTTTAATGTACAAGGTTTATATCGCTCTGCAACTACAGAAGAGCGCATTGCTGACATTAATGCTGATATAAAAAGAACAGGATTTCCGTTTAATGCTATTGGTGCAAAATATTTATTCTACGACCCTTATAAATTTAAAAAACAGGCTTTCAAAAGAACCTTTTGGGGATATGTTCCTGTAAAATCTAAAAATCTAAAAAGCTGGAAAGCTAATAATGGCTTCAACTGGGAAAGACTCATCCCTGCTGTTTCTGGATATGTTGGTTTTAATTTCAACAGCTCTTCTAGTGATTTTGCTCCACAAAACAATCCAGATAATAGGATTAATACCGTTCAAAGTGGAATATCTCCTAAAGTAGTTATATCTGCTCAAAACAATTGGAGTAAAGAATGGGTGTTTGTTGCTAATTTAGTTTTTGACAAAATAGGATCGGATGTATTTGACAAACGCTTTATATTGACTTCAACCTATAATTATAATGATCAATGGTCATTTTTTGGAGAATATGAAGGTGCTAGTAGTCCCATTTATAAAGATTACATATTTAGAACTGGTGCCACATATGCCATTACAGAAGATTTCCAACTAGATGCATTAGTAACAAAAAACCTAAAAGATTCTCCTAGCATATTTAACTTTGGTTTTGGAGCTTCTTATCGGGTAAACCTACGCCAAAATGGAGACGACGAAAGAATCGATTCTCCAGAATATAGAGAAGTTAAAAAAATAGTTAAGCAAATTAAGAAAGATATTGAAAAAGGTAATCTTACTAAAGATGCATTAACTGGTAAGTATAAAGGATATGATCTTTCTGACTTCAATGAAGAAGAAGTTGTAGAAGATGGTTTCGAATTAGGAGACGTAGATATTGACCCAGAATATGAATTATCACAAACCAAATGGTGGAAATTTGGCAAGAAAAAACGTCTTCGAGAAAGAATTCATTCGGATAGTACCAAAGCCGTCTTAGGAACGGATACAAGAGTTACAGATTTTGCAGATCAAGAATATATCGAAGGCAAACAGAAAGAAATTACTCCTGGTGAACGCACTGCCGAAGAATTATTACTATTAGAGCAGCAAAAAGAAAATCAAAAGAAAGGTCCTTTTGGGTGGTTTAAAGGCAAAAACAAAAAAGAAGAAGCTCGCATTGATAGTACTGGTGATACTATTCCTGCTCCTGATTATACTGGAATGTCCAAAAAGGAGATCCGCAAAGCGAAAAAAGAAGCAGAAGAACTTCGAAAAATGGATGAAGAGATTGCTCGATTAGAAAGAGAAATCCTTGGAGATCTATCAGAAACTGAAAAGCAAAAAGAAGAAAAGAAGCGTCAAAAAGCAAATAAAAAGAATAGAAAGAAAAAGATAGCACAAGACTTGGGTTACGAAACTGAACCTATCACTACACCAAATGATGACACTTTTGATGTAAAAGATGCTATTAACGAAGGGGGTAAGAAAAAGAAGAAGAAAAGAAAAAAGAAGAAAAAAGGCAAAAAACAAAAAGAAGAAGATATTGATATCGATCAACTTTTAAAAGAAAATTAGCCTTCATCCAATACACATAAACAAAAGCCCGATTCATAAATTTATGAATCGGGCTTTTGTTTATTATCGATCTATAATAACTGCGCTGCTTAAAGACTCCTGTCTTTGTGTAACTACATTTTACAAAACTATTTCCCCTTTAAAATAAATAGAACTTAATGTTGACAGTATTGCCCAATAGTGAAAAAGCAAAGTCGTGAGACATTTGCACAGCTTTATTGTTTTACTTTTTATTCAACCGCTACGCAAAGACTCCTGTCTTTGTGTGACTATATTTTCTTAAAACTATTTTATAAATAAATAGAACACTTAAAATTGACAGTATTGCACAATAGTGAAAAAGCGCAAAGTCGTGAGACGTTTGCGCAGCTTTCTACTTTTTTTATTTATTCAATTGACTTCGTAGAGCAGGGTAAGCTATTTTCTGAATACGCCTATTCAATTGACTTCGTAGAGCAGGCTTTTGTTTATATCTATAATAACTATGCTACTTAAAGACTCGCTACGCAAAGACTCCTGTCTTTGAGTAACTACACCTTCCCTAATA
The DNA here is from genome assembly GCA_947499005.1 of uncultured Aquimarina sp. Classification (GTDB taxonomy): domain Bacteria; phylum Bacteroidota; class Bacteroidia; order Flavobacteriales; family Flavobacteriaceae; genus Aquimarina. The sequence goes on along the minus strand of CANMML010000042.1, from coordinate 855 downwards.
TATACTCACTATAAAATAAATAAAACTTAAAAGTGACAGTATTGCTTAATAGTGAAAAGCGCAAAGTCGTGAGACATTTGCGCAACTTTCTTGTTTTATTTTTCATTCACTTGACTTCGTAGAGCGGGCTACACTTTACAAAACTATTTTTCACCGTAAAATCGATAGAACTTAAAGTTGACAATATTGCCCAATAGTGAAAAAGCGCAAAGTCGTGAGACATTTGCGCAGCTTTCTTGTTTTTATTTTTTATTCAATTGACTTCGTAGAGCGGGGTCTTTGCGTGACTACACTTTACAAAACTACTTTTCACTGTAAAATCGATAGAACTTAAAGTTGACAATATTGCCCAATAGTGAAAAAGCGCAAAGTCGTGAGACATTTGGTATCCCAACGAGCAACTACGCAGTTTAATTTTTCATAAAATTAGAAGGCAGCAGTTGCTCTAGTTTTTGAATATTCCATTCAGAGATATTTTCTAGTACATATTGTAACCACTCTCTAGGGTTTATATCATTGATCTTACAGCTTGCAAAGAATGAATATATTATAGCCGTATTCTGAGCTGCTTTATGAGATCCTGCGAAGAGGTAATTTTTTCTACCTAAAGCTAATGGTCGGATAGCATTTTCTATCAAGTTGTTGTCTAACTCTAATCTAGGATCTAAAGTAAGCGCTTCCAATTTATGGTATTGTTTTAAAAAGTAAGTCATCGCTTTTCCAATAGCACTTTTAGGAAGCACCTTTAGACTTTCATGCTCAATCCAGATTTTTATTTGTTTAATCAGTGGTGCTATTTCCTTTAAGCGAAGTTCTTGTTTTAAAGATAGATTATCTAGAGTTCGCTCTTTTATG
>CANMML010000041.1 GCA_947499005.1 uncultured Aquimarina sp. | reverse complement strand
AGGCAAACCCCATATGTTAACACAATGAAGTTTGCCTAAAAATATCTTATAAAAAACTTGTTTTAATCATAGAATACGGGGGCTTTCTCAGGAAAATATTCCCACGCTCGCTATCTGGTTGTTTTACTACCTAATCAACATAGAACGTTGCTACCAAAATTAAATTTTTATTAGCTTCAGATGCATTAAAAAAATCATTGATCAGTTCTATTTTTCGGTTTAGAATCGATTCGTTTTCTTTTGAGATTTTTAGTGTATAACCATTATCTAAATGTATACGCTTGTAATAAATATTATAATCTTGTGTAAAGATATCTATGTCACTAAACTTTGATTTTTCAAAAAAATCTTGCTCATTCAATACCTTTCGAAAACCCAAATCAATTTTCAGTGATGTCGTTGGCAAAAACCAAAACTCATTATAAAGCAGAAAGCATTTTTTGCGTAAAAAAGATGAAAGAAGATATGCCTGATACTCTTTTGACAATAAAATATCATGATCTAACATCTCTTGGATTTTCATTAGATCACTTTTAGTTTTTTCTATATACTTATTGAGTCTATGTTTTTTAACTTCAATCAGACTATAGTCGGTATCGTCAAAATCATCAATATTTAATTTTGATAAGGAATCATTTAACTGTGGTATTTTGCTGGAAAAAAATGTTCTTTTTACTTCATTAGTTGAATAATATACCTTTTCTAAAGTTTCTAATTCTTCTTTGTTGACTAAAAGTAATTCATCCATTTCTGTATTCTAATAAATTCCAAGAATTGAGTACTAGCTGGGTGCTTCTGCTAGTGCTCGTTTGTAACGAGTACCTACTAGAGTCTTAAGCTAAAAATCCAATTTCATCAATTTCAAGAATCGTATGGTCTTCTTGGAAATTTTTAGCGCTCGAATATTTCCAATCTTCAGGATGAACAACAAAACCAGCATTAACGGGGTTCTGATGAATGTAATCTATTTTTTGTTTGATTACTGATAGAGACCATAATTCAATTGGCTTGTTATGATGCTGCCAAACTTGATATTTAGATACGTTTGCTTTAGATTTCCCTGCTTTCTCAAACATCCATAATAGCCATTCTTTTCTGCTTTCTTGTGGGTTATTTTCAACGGCTTGTAATATCTTTTTTGCTGTATGTCTTTTAAATTCCTGAAGAAGTTTAGAAGGGTTTTCTTTTTGATCCCTAAATATTAAATGTACATGACTTGGCATAAAACAATATGCGTATAATTCTAATCCTTTATGTTTTCTACAATAATCTATGCTTTGTGCTAAAATCTTTAAATACTCTTCTCGCGTAAATAGATCTATCCAATATACTATTGCGAAACTTACAAAATATAGTCCCTTTACATTATGAAACTTGTATTTTCTACTCATTTTGTAATATTACAAAAACTGCCTGATTTTAATGTGTTTGACTTTGTTTTGTCAACTGTGTAGGTACTCGTTACAAACGAGCACTAGCGTTATTTTTTTATACGAGCGCCATCCTTTTACTTAGATATCATTCTAATAATTTTAATTTGAATTATTTGATTTCAGCAGAACGAAATGCTTAGGAAGATATTTATAATTATCCGATTCACTACACACGGTATTATCAACAAACTTGCTATCTAAAATTAAGGTGCATTTTAAAACAGTATCAGTGTTTTTGCTGTCAGTTTTTATGTATAAAGTGCCGTCTCTCCCACAAGTTCTATCCTTAGTGATAAAGTCCAAAACATAATTACCATATTTAGTATCCAAATATGACCCAGTGATTACCAAAGGATCATTGTCATCTAGATTCATTGTATCATCAATAACTTCACCCACACCAGTTTTAGTAATTTTATGCCTAATTGACAAAACGTCTAGTTTAATTTCGGGTGGCAATACATCATTAATTTCAGTAAACTTTCTGATTTTAAAAGTAATTAGCTTGCCATCACAGAGTCCAAACCAATTTCCAACATATTTATCCCTTATATTATTGATATCTTTTACATACGTTACACCATCGTTTTGAAGACTCTTTTTTCCATCAACATAGTCACGTGCATAATCTTCTATCGATATTGTTTTTTGAGGATGTAAAGAAATGCTCAAAAGTGATATGAAACCTAAAATTATTCCTATTCTATTCATTATTAGCAGTCGTTTGTATTAATTCCTCCGCTAGTGCTCGTTTGTAACGAGTACCTACTAACTTTTTAAACTAAAAACCAGTTCCGCAAAGAGTAACTAAAAACAAAAAGAAAATATTTACAAAGTCAATTTCTGTCTTTGCATTGCTTTAAGGTCTTTTCATAAGAGCCTCTGGTATACTAATAGTCTGCTGAACATCCCAATTGGCTCTGATATTAATAGTTTCTGGATAGAAATATGTTTTTTCAGGTTGCTTTTTTTCAAGAAAGCTTCCCGTATCCCAATTGCCATTAGCGTTTTCATCAATAATTAAACGGATATCGTACTTTCCGGGGTTCACTTCATTAAAATCAACAGTATTTTGACCTTTGACTAATGTTTTTTGATAAGCTACTTCTTTTGATTTTGTAAGTTCGACAACGATATTTGAAGATACTCCATTAATGCTAAGTGAAAGCGTTCCATAATCGGCCTTTTCCCCTGTTGAAAAATTAAAGTGTATGGTGTCATTCACTTGCCCTAGAAAGTCTTCTAGTGCTTCTGGAAAAAAGGTTAGGTTGTATTTGTTGGCTTCTGTTTTCTTGAAGTTTATTTCGACAGTATTTTTATAGCGATTCAGTTTTTGAGAAAAAGTGAGCGGTAAAGAATCTTTGTCAATTAATTGAATTTTTGAAGAATCTACATTATATAAAGGTGAGTTTGCTTTAAGCAATACAGCTTCATCTGTTGCAAGTCTACTATTTTTATTCGCTTTTGCAATTTTTAAAGTGTCTAAATATTGATCTTTATATCGTGAGATTAAAGTGTCGTTTACCATTTTATTCTTAAAGATAAAAAGTAGCGAATCTTGTTCTACAAATGGCTTAGCATATACTTTTAAAGTATCCTTTTCTTCGGCCTTAAAATAAGTTGCTTGCATTTGCTGACCTTCAACTATAGGGGATATTTTTAAATCGGTGGTGTCTATTTCTCCAAAATAACCAATTTCGAAACCATATTTAGAGGTTTGTTTTGCACGAGATAATCGAAAAGGTAGCTTTTCTTTAAACAGTCGTAAATCAGCTATTGAGTCCTGTGGGATGCTGATAGTTTTATCTAAAAAAGCAATATCATCCTGTTTTGGGTCGTACACATAATTGCTGTTTTTGTCATTAATAGCAACGAGTTTATATTCTCCCGCTTTTAAATTTTTAAACTCAAATAAAGTACTGTCCAAAGTGCTTGATACGTATCTAGGAACAGTTTTATATATCGTAGAATCGGTGTAGGTTTCATTTTTTTCGTAAAGAAAAACAGAGATATTTTTATCCGTTTCCTTTTTTAAAGCATCTATAACAGCACCTTTAAAACCTAGAGAGTCAAGTTCGTTTCCTGTACTAAAAACATATTGAAAGAATGTAAAGGGATTTTTTTCGTTGTAATCAACAACACTCGATCCAAAGTTAATAGTATAGGTAGTATTGGGATTTAAGGTATCCTTGAATTTAATTTTCACATATTTTCTAGCTCCAGCCAAAGGTGTAATTTCTGGCTTGTTTTTCATCGGAGGAGAAATAATAATTTGTTGATCAGGCTTTTCTAAAGAGATGAGTTCATCAAAATATATTTTAACCTCTTGACTTTTAAAATTGGTCGAAAAGTTAGGAGGGTAACTACGTAGAAACTGTGGAGGAGTCTCGTCTTTAGGTCCCCCAGTAATAGAGCCACGTTTTGCACAACTAATAATAGAAAGTACAATGACTAGCACGGTTGCAAAACGTTTAAATAGCTTCATCATAGATTTTTGTTTGCAAAGAAAGTGAAACCAAAGCAATTCTTCAATCTTCAGGCTTAGTTATAGCCATGCAGGCGATACTTATTTTGCAGTTTTTAATAGTTTCAAAATTAGAAATCACTTCTTTAATAGTAGCTCCTGTCGTAATGATATCATCAAGTATAAGGACATGCTTGCCTTGTAATTGTGACGTATTCGTGATTTGAAAGCTATGCTTAATATTTTGCGCTCTATCTGTGAGATTAAAGGTTGCCAATCTGCGGTGGTATTTTGTCTTTTGTAAAATGTCTGTTCGAAAAGGAATTTGTAACGCTTCAGCGATGACATTCCCGTAAGATTCCAATTGATTATATCCGCGCTCTTGTAGTCTTTTTTTGTGAATCGGCACTGGGATAATGTAGTCGATAGGGAGTGTGTCATGTACCTTTTCGATATTTGCTAACTGCCATTTTCCTATCATATCACCTATATGATAATATTCTTTATATTTTAATTTATGAATTAATGCTTGTACTACATTGTGCTTCTCGTAAAGAAATAAAACGTCAAAATATAAGATGTCATTTAATGGAAAATTGAAAAGCTGTATGAAATATTGAAGCTTTAAAGGCGTTAATACGGGTAAGCTATGTCTACACGTGGTGCAAAGTTGTTTTTCTCCATCTAATAGGATATCCTCACACGAGTAACATCTTTTAGGTAGTAGTAGCTGTAATAAACCCATTGGAAATCTTTATATTTCGAAACTAAAATTTTGTCATATATAGGTTGACTAAAGATAACCTATCATCGGGATTTTTGTTTGTTGATTGTTATGAATTTAAGAAAAAGTACAACACTCTTTATTACCTTATCTATAGTATTAGCTTGTTTATTGTTAATACTAGGAGTGTTTACCTATAAAGATTATCAATCGGGTATAGCTGTTGTTGGAGAGTTAGAAAAAGAAAAAACAGCAATTAAAAACGAATTATCGGAGCTCATTGTCAAATACGATAGCGTGAAGTTCGATAATATTCAAATGAAAAGAATTCTTCAAGATACTAAAGAACGATTAGAAGCTTTAAATAAAAAATTAGACTTGGATAAAGCTCCAGGTGTTCGGTCTTTATTGCGTTACCGTAAGGAAGTTGAAATATTGAAGGCAGAAAAATTTAGACTTTTGCACCTAAATGATAGTTTACTGACCATTAATGTAGAAATTAAAGATAGTTTGTCACAAAGCAATATGGCTTTAAATCAAGCAAATGATTTAACAGCCATCTTAAGAGAAGAGAATATACGGTTGGCATCTATTGTAAATGATAATAAAAATATCATTGATAAATTTGGTACGAAATACGCTATTTCAATTAATCGTATTGAGTCTGAAGCTTTACGTGTACGAAGTAGTGGGAAGAAATTTTTGACAGATAAAGCAAAAAAGGCAGAACAAGTTAGGGTATGTTTTTCTGTGGTCTCCGAAAACAAAAGTATTGAGAATCTAGTAATGTTTCTTAAAGTTAAAAATCCCGAGGGAACACTTATCGGTGTCCCCGTTAATGTAACGACAGTCCAAGGAGCGATTGTTAGTTATAGTGATAAAAAAGATATCGAATATGTAGAGAAAGAAGGTAAAGCCTGTTTTATTGTTGAAGTAACTAAAAAGGAAATGATGGCGGGGACCTACAAAACCGAACTTTATTATAACCACAAGAAAGTAGGGTCTTCGGAGTTTGAATTATTCTAAACATACAAGGTTAAAATTTCTGATGATTTGATTAAAAGAATCAATAACCAGTATTTTCTTTTCTAGAACCAAGTCCAATCCTTTGTAGAATTGGAATAAGCTAAAAAAATCGACGCACATTGTGTGTAAATCTTTTATTTTTGCTCCATGGCAAAAAAAGAAGATACTTTCAAGAAAGTAATATCACATGCCAAAGAGTATGGATACATCTTTGGTTCTAGTGAAATATATGATGGATTAAGCGCAGTATATGATTATGGTCAAAATGGTGCTGAACTGAAAAAAAATATCCGCGAGTATTGGTGGAAATCAATGGTGCAAATGCATGAAAATATTGTAGGTCTAGATGCCTCGATATTTATGCATCCTACTACTTGGAAAGCTTCGGGTCACGTAGATGCCTTTAATGATCCGTTGATTGATAATAAAGATTCTAAAAAGCGTTATCGTGCCGATGTATTGATCGAAGATCATGCAGAAAAAATACTTCAAAAGGCAAATAAAGAAATCGCCAAAGCGAAGAAGCGTTTTGGAGATGATTTTGATGAGGAACAATTCAAGACAACCAACCCTAGAGTCGTAAAATACCTTGCAGAAAATAAAGCGATTTTAGCACGAATGGGGTCGTCTTTAGAAAAAGAAGATTTAGAAGATGTAAAAGCTTTAATTGAGGAACTAGGAATTGGATGCCCTGAATCGGGTTCTAAAAACTGGACAGATGTACGTCAATTTAACTTGATGTTTGGGACGAAGTTAGGAGCCTCTGCAGATTCTGCTATGGATTTATATTTACGTCCAGAGACTGCGCAAGGGATTTTTGTAAACTTCTTAAATGTACAGAAAACAGGACGTATGAAGTTGCCTTTTGGGATCGCTCAAACAGGTAAAGCATTTCGTAATGAAATCGTAGCACGTCAGTTTATCTTCCGTATGCGTGAGTTTGAACAAATGGAAATGCAATTTTTTGTACGCCCAGGGGAAGATCAAAAATATTACGAGTACTGGAAAGAGACGCGTCTTAAATGGCATATGTCTTTGGGTCTAGGAGAAGAAAATTATCGTTTCCACGATCATGATAAGCTAGCACATTACGCAAATGCTGCAGCAGATATCGAGTTCAATTTCCCATTCGGATTTAAAGAGTTAGAAGGAATTCACTCTCGTACTGATTTTGACCTTAAAGCTCATGAAGAGTTTTCAGGAAAAAAATTACAGTATTTTGATCATGAATTGAATGAGAATTATGTGCCTTACGTAGTGGAGACTTCTGTTGGTTTGGATCGTATGTTCTTAGCTGTTTTTTCTAAATCTTTGAAAGAAGAAACCTTAGAAGATGGAAGTAGCAGAACGGTATTGAAATTACCAGCCGTATTAGCGCCAACAAAAGCAGCGATTTTGCCATTAGTGAAGAAAGATGGTTTGCCAGAATTGGCTCGTGAAATTATTGGTGAGTTGAAATGGAATTTCAATGTAGCCTATGATGAAAAAGATGCTGTAGGACGTCGTTACCGTCGTCAAGATGCTAATGGTACTCCATTTTGTATCACTGTAGATCATCAATCGTTAGAAGATAAAACGGTAACCATCCGTGACAGAGATACTATGGAGCAAGAACGTGTTGCTATTACAGATTTAGAACGCATCTTAGAAGAAAAAACATCCTTCAAAAGTTGGTTGACAAAGCTGAAATAATTTAGCTTTCGATATATAGAATACAAACCTCGTTTCATTGCTGATTCGAGGTTTTTTTTGGCCTTATATACTATTACTGTTAAATTTTGAATGTATCTATTCGTTGTAAAGTAAATATGCATTGCTTCATTTTTTAGATTTCATATTTCTTAATACTTGTCATCTCTGACTAGAGCTCTCATCAAGCTATTCCTCTTCTATATTAGAAAACTGAAATAAAATTTCATGTTAGTCATGGTATGGCAATTTATTTAAACGAGTAAATATAATTGGACTGTATTATAGGTTTTTTAAATCTTTATAACTAAAAAATTAGTTTAAACTAATTTTTTAGTTATATTTGAAATATGAAAAAGCAATTAACTAAAGCAGAGGAAGATATAATGTTGCTTCTTTGGGGTCTTAAAGAAGCAAATGTTGCACAACTCATTGAAAAGATGGATGAGCCAAAGCCTGCCTACAATACGGTATCTACAATTATTCGAATTTTAGAAAATAAAGGATTTGTAGATCATAGAAAGAAGGGTAAGGGGTATATCTATTTCCCCATCATCGAAAAGACAGCTTATAGTAATCAGTCTATAAATAAATTAATGCAAGGGTATTTTGAAGGTTCATTTAAAAGTTTAGTCTCCTTCTTTGTTAAGGAGAATGATATTAGTTTAAAAGAACTAGAAGAAATTTTAAAGGAAGTTAATTCAAAAAAAGAGTGAAATGATAAGTTATATAATCCAAACTCTTATTTTTCAAGCCGTATTTTTCTTTATCTACGAATTCCTTTTAAAAAAGGAAACACTATTTAAAGAGAATAGGTTATACCTCATAGTTTCTCAAGGTATTGTCTTGTTGTTACCCTTTGTATATTTTCCTAGTATTCAAAAGCAAATGCCAGTAGTACTTACTAATACATATGAAGAAGTAACTTTAAATATCAATCGAGTCACTAGTTTGGAAACCTTGCCTTTTCAATCAAATGCTTTTTCTTTTAGGTTAGAATGGCTATTATTTTTAGGGATGTTTATTGCATTATGCTTATTCCTTTTTAAGATTTTTCGTTTGTTCAAACAGATTGTTAAAAGGGAAACGATTTCAATAGAGGGAGGCAAACTAGTATTGCTTCCAGAAAGTACAAATGCATTTTCTTTCTTCAATATTATCTTTTTAGGAGAGGGTATTTCAAAAGAAAAACAACGCGAAATTATCAATCATGAGCTAATTCATATTAAACAGCGACACTCCTTAGATTTATTATTTTTTGAACTTCTTCGAATAGTATGTTGGTTTAATCCATTCGTGTATTTATACCAAAAGCGAGTCACAGAACTTCACGAGTTTTTAGTAGATGAAGCAATGGTTTATAAAGATGATATGGATAGCTATACCCAATCTATTTTAAATACCATATTTCAAACAAAAGGAGTTTCATTTACCAATGAATATTTCAAATCATCACTAATTAAAAAACGAATCCAAATGATGCACAAAACAAAATCCAGTAAACGTAAACAATTCAACTATTTGGTAGTAATACCTATCTGTTTAGCTGCTATAATATATATATCTTGTACTAAAGCAGATTCTAATAGTGTAGAAGAAAACTCATTAGTTATTTCAGAGTTTAGGACAGGTGATATCCCTGAGTGTCTTGGCATAGAACCTATATTTGATAAAAAAATTGATAATTATCTGTCAATTAAAAATGATAAAGAAGGTAGAGAATTAGATGCTGTTGTTACTTTAGTAAAGGAAGGTAAAGCTAAAGGAGAAGGCACTCCTATAAGAAGGGTGTTTGTAGAAAAAAACACTAGTTATACCATGAAGAATATTCCAGAAGGAATATATTATATTGAAATTAATTCAGGTAATGAATGGGTAGAGAAAACGAATACAGATGGAACTTGTACAGGTGAATTTCGTAAAGATGCTAAATATAAAAAGGAATCAATTTTAGATTTCAATATTATAAAAACACCTAATGGGTTTGAGGTACCTAATTACGAGGTAACCTTAGAGGATTAATTAATACAAAAGTCCTAAATCTTATAAGTACAAACCTCGTTTCATTGCTGATTCGAGGTTTTTTGCTTAACATTATATTATCTATCAAACGAATTTAATTAGACAATGAGCATTTCTGAAATCGAACCATTACTAGAGCATTTTGAAAAAGATATCTCGCTTTCGGATTCCGAGAAATCACAGATAGCCTCATTTGTTAAAATAGGCAATTTTAGAAAAGGAGACTACTTGTTGTGTTCTGGAAATGTATGTAAAGAGACCTTCTTTATAACGTCTGGTTGTGTTCGCATTTTTTATAGGGATCAAAAAGGAGTTGAGCATACCATCAACTTCGCTATAAAAGATTGGTGGGTTTCCGATATAAAGAGTTTTATAACACAAGAAGCGGCGGATTATGATATCCAATGCTTAGCAGGAACAGAAGTAATTATACTTCCATTTGAGCAACAAGATCAGTTATTACAAGCAATACCAAGGTTAGAACGTGTTTTTAAGAAAAAGCTAGAGAAGGCGCTAATTGTAGCACAAAAAAGAATCGTAGATGGTTTTAGCTTGACAGCTAGAGAGCGTTATTTACAGTTTAGAGATAAATATGCTACAGTAGAGGCTATGGTGCCACAATATATGGTTGCTTCTTATTTGGGTATTACGAAAGAGTTTTTGAGTAAAATGAAAAAGGAGTTGGAATGATAAAATTTCGTTAAATACTTTAGTTGTTAATCTAGATTAATTTTTTTAGGGAAGTATTTCTCGAATTTTGAAAAACAATTTTTTAAAACAATAAAGATGAAAAGTATCATTAAAAAAATAGCAGCATTAGTTGCTTTAGCAGTATTAACTCTTTCTTTCAATGTATTAGGAAGTGATAAAGTCATTAAGGTTTCTGAAAGTAAAGTTACTTGGAAAGGATATAAAGTAACAGGTTCGCACGAAGGAACCATTGGGATCCAATCAGGAAGCTTGTCTTTTGATGGGGATCAGTTAACAGGAGGTTCGATTATCATTGATATGACTTCAATTAATGTAACCGATTTGCAAGGAGAATATCAAAAGAAGTTAGAAGGGCATTTAAAGTCAGATGATTTTTTTGGTGTTGAGGCACATACTACTGCAAAAATAGATTTTACAGCAGTAAAAGCAATTAGTAAGAATGCTTATGCGGTAACAGCAAACCTAACAGTAAAGGGAAAAACAAACCCTGTAAAGTTTGAGATTTCAATCTATGGAAATAAAGCTACTGCTTCTTTAAAAATTGATAGAACAAAATATGGTGTAAAATATGGTTCGGCTAATTTCTTTGAAGGGTTGAAAGACAAAGCGATCTATGATGAATTTGATATTGTAGCTGATTTAGTATTCTAAAGAAGTTTTTTGAAGACTAAGCAGAAGAAATCAAAGCCTGTATTAATAAAATAGCGCAGATCGAGTAAAATCGAATCTGTGCTATTTTTTGGCACCGGCCAAAGGGTTTAATACCCTCGAGGCTTGCTTAGAGGTAGTTTACTGGTCTCAGGAATAATTAAAACTATTGGATTAAGCTTTAAGGAGTAGGCTTTATATAGATTCATGTAGCTTACAGCAATAAGTTAGCAAATAGAAAAGACTTTCAGTCGTAATCGAAACCATGGATCTTCCAGTCCATAATGATTCATTTGGACGTTTTTCTGATATTACCTTTTAATACTCGTAACAGAAATTAAAGAAGCAACTCCACCAAGCGTCATTAGCGTAAGTAGTACTTTAAAAACATTAGCGATATTTAAATGCGTAGGATAAGGAAGGTTATAAGCAATCATTATTAAACCTACTTTTTGCTGAAGAATGATTAGTATAATCCCTATAATGATTCCAATAATTCCAGCAAAGAATGTCATTAGCATACCTTGAAAAAAGAAGATCTGTTTAATATTAGACATCGTCGCCCCTAGCTTAAACAAGGTTTGGATATTATTCTTTTTGTCAATGATCATCATAATCATGGCTCCGATGAGATTGAATAAAGCGATAATTAAGACCAAAGTAAATACAAAATAGACCATAAGATTTTCACTATTCAGCATTTTATACATAGCATCATTTAGCTGAAGGCGGCTTTTGAGGTCAATAGTATGATCAAAAATCGAATAAATTTCTTCTGTTGTTTTTTGAATATCAACATTGGGGTTCAATTTGAATTCGATATTCGTAATATCGTGATCTTCGATATCAAATAATTTTCTAGCGAAATCTATATTGGTGAAAATGTATTTTTTATCAAGTTCGTTGGTCAATTGGTAAATACCACTGACGACTAAGGTTTCTCGACGGAAAGCATTTTGTGGGTTAATAATTTGTCCTTTTCCGACCTTAGGGATATAAACCTCCAGAGGGTTTTCGAAATTATTGATACCTAATGCAAGATTATTGCTTATCTGGTTTCCAATAACGGTATTGAACATATTATCGGTTTTCCATTGGCCATAAGCTAACAAAGAATCTATGGTAATGACATTGCTGTAATTTCTATCTACACCTTTGATAAAAGCAGCTTGTCTTTTTTCTTTAAAGTTTAGGAGAACCTGATGCTCAATAGTAGTAGTGAAAGCAGCAATACTATTATTTTCTTTTAATTGCTGAACTTGTTCATCCGTAATAGTGAAAAATTTCCCTTTTTTTGGGAACGCTTTAAAACTAGGATCTGCAATTGTGGTAAATTCAGAATGAAGTTCTCGCAGACCATCAAACCCAGATAATACAACAAATAGGCACATAGCTCCTACTAAAATTCCTATAGCTGCAATTATGGTAGTGATATTGATAACATTGGTACTTCCTTTAGAGAAAAGATAGCGTTTCGCAATGTAGACAGGGAACTTCAACTTATTTCTTTTTTCGGCGTTCTAATAAATTTTGATCTAAGATAGGGTTTTCAGTTCCTTTAATAGCTTGATCTAATTTTTCGATATGCTCTAAAGAATCATCAATAAAAAAATCTAAATCGGGCATGCGGCGAAGTTGATTTTTAGTCAATAAAGCTACTTGATGCTTAATTTGAGGTTTTACCGAATTGATTTCCGATATAATAGCTTCAGCTTTTTCATGAGGGAAAATACTAAGATACACCTTCGAGATACTAAGATCTGTTGTTACACGTACTTTAGTAACGGAAACCAAAATATTTTGCACTCCCGAATCTCGTAATGCCTGAGTAATCACATTAGCAATATCGTTTTGTAATACTCCTGCTATTTTCTTTTGTCTATTAGTTTCCAACATAAATCATACGTAATAAGTTTTGCAAAGTTAGTGATTAATAAAAAGGTTTTGAGATATAAAGATATAGTGTTCAAAAAGTCGAGATTAGATCAAGTTATACGAAGCGACATTACCTTATCTAGAATACGAGTTTTGTATGTTGCGAATCAATAACACAGAGTTCGTTTTATATGCTATTGAAGAGAATAACAGGTTAGGATAATAAAGAGGTCTACCTAAATAAATTTAGGAGACCTCTTAATGTATGCTTTATCAGAACCATCATTTAGATAGCTGCTGCTTGATAAGATTATTTTTTTATAATCTTAATGATTTCGGTCTGCGATGTATTCGACAATTCATTCTTAAAAATCACTTTTATCAAATACATACCAGCACTTAGAGAAGATACATCATAGCGATTACCAGATGTAGTTAATTCACCTAAATAAGTTCCGTCAATAGCATAAATACTTATATTTTCAATAACTAGGTCTCTATTAGAGGTAGTTACTTCAATAAAATCAGTTGCTGGGTTAGGATACACTTGAATAACATTTTCTTCAATACTCGAGACAGATTTAGAACCAGATTCTGTGTAAGAAATATTTAGTTTTGGCCCATTAGAATTTTCTGAAGAAGCAAAGCTAACATCATTACCCTGATTCATTTCAATAATTAATGTTATAAAATCAGCGTTTTGAAGATTCGATAAATTAAATGTCTCTTTACTATTAAGAGGATAGTTTTTATTTAAGCTACCCAATTCGATACCTCTTCCTGGTCTATTGCCGTTGTTTAAATTTGTTTCAGTCCAATTATTCGAATTTCCTCGGTATACTCTAATACTTCCATTTCCAGCATCTCCAGATACGGTGAGTTCTAATGAAGCCGAGTTTATGGTGCCATTAATTTGTCGCAGATCGAATTTTAAATAACTAATTCTTCTTCCACTTTCAACCCTAAGGACATTCGAATTAAAATTAGTTGAACCTTGTAAATACGAATCGTCTACAGGTGATAATGAAGCATTTCTTACAACAGGAGTATTGGATCTTTCAATTTCTATGCGATCTACATTGTACAAAAATCCATTAGGCCCATTGAAATTCAACTGCAATTCTTGGTTCCCCGCATTTAAAGAGATTTCTGTAGTCACTTTAATATAATTATGCCAATTGTTGTTTGATATAACAGTTACTTGTCCGACATTACTATTGTTAGCTCTAAATGTAATAGTACCACCAACACCGTTACTTGAAACATATGCATTGACCGTATGTATCCCTGTTTGATTAACATTGATTTGATATCTAGCATTGTCCCCATTTCTTATAAAACCAAGATTTTGACCATTTGAATTCGGAGTGTTCTCGGTTCTTACACTTCCCGATTTGCTAGTAAAATTTTCTACTTGAATCGTTCCAGGAATAGCAATCGCGTTTTGGTTCCCTGGATCTGGATTTCCACCGCCACCTCCAAATAAACCTGGAGTAACACGTATTTCGTCACCAGTTAAATTATCGGGTGCGTTATTAATAAGTACCTCGGGCCCACCATTAGGGTAAAGGTTGGTAGGGTTAGGTTTGTTACCTTGTGAAGGATTGTTAAGTGTTAAGAATCGGACATCATTCGTAATATTGTTTTGAGGTTTAGGATTGTGTCGTTGTCCGTTCCCTTCAACCGTCCAAACATAGTTGTTTACGAAATTGATCGTATTGTGTTGTATGAATCTATCTTTTCGCATGACAATACCATCTCTAAATTTTTCAGGGTAAAAAACACTATTATTTGTCCAATCATTATTTCTAGAGCCTTGAAAATTACCTACGCCTCTTCTTGAGTTCTCCGTTCCATTTTCTTGCATACCACCAACACCTCTAGCTTTTCTTCCTGCTAAGTGGATGGCAACATTATTATCTAGGATATTGTCATGAGCATCGATTTCAGTCCAAAGCATGAATCTAAAATTAACCCCTACGACAACATTTAGGTCGACTCTTCCATTTTGTGAAAAAGCATCTACATCAATTCCATCTAAATGATTAATATAACATAGGTTGTTTTTAACCGAATACCCATTGACTGCGATAAGGTGCATAGCCCTTCTAACATTATTATATAAAAAGTTATTTTCTATAGTAACCTCACGAGTTTGATGCATGAAAATACTGTTGAATCCATTGATAACTTCGTTACCAACTACCGTAATTTCTCTAGAATTTAACGAATAAGCAAATGGGATACGAGATCTACAATCCAAAAGCCCTCTTTTGGTACCATTGATTTTAATATTTCGTTTGCCGACCATTCTAAAAATACCATCTCTTATGATAGGAATAGGGCTTAAAGCATCTGTATTTGCTAATGGTCTTTCGGGGCCAGTGTATGTCACTCGACCATCAATCCAAAACGTTTTGTTTGAACCTACAACTATAGGATCGTTTACATTAACATTTCCTCTAAATATGTAGGTCTCAGTATTATTGTTTCCAATTCTATTTCTGTTGTTATTAAGACTAGCGGCACTATTTATGATTATAGCATTAGCCACATTAGCTGTTTGTGGACGCCCGTTTAAAGCATTTGCAGTAGATATCACTGCTGGCATTTGAGTAATGTATCCAGCTAGGGGGCCTTCGGTAAGTCTCGATTGTATTACATCATCGGGTATTGTTGCTGCGTTTAATGTTTGCCGTATTTGATCGACATTACCTGTTGGGGAAGGAGCTCTGCGAACAAGTACATTTCCATTAGGAAGACTAGGAGTTCCTGCTTCTTGCGCTGGAAATGATTGGTACCCTCCATTTAAGGTAAAAACTTGTTGTGCTTTTGAAGAAAATGTGATCAAAAATAAGGCACAAAAGAGTCGAGCAACTTTTGAGTTTCTCTTTGTTTTCATGAGTTAATTTTTTAATTAATTGTTGAATTGTTTAAAACAAAATGAGCGACATTAAAATTACCCAAAAATAGAGTTATGTAGTCATAAGTAGCTGTTTTCACACAACTTAGTGTTGGTTTGGCTCAATTTGGATTGCATTTTGTGCTTTTGTCGG
This sequence comes from uncultured Aquimarina sp., assembly GCA_947499005.1. GTDB lineage: Bacteria > Bacteroidota > Bacteroidia > Flavobacteriales > Flavobacteriaceae > Aquimarina. Next base: position 11,351 of record CANMML010000041.1, on the reverse strand, counting down.
AGATAATATACTACTTGACTTTAACGGTTTCTAGGGTTAAGCTACTAGTGATGTATTTAGAGTTATAAATTCTAGTTAGGTACTAGATAAAGAAGATAATGAGCTGTATTATTTTAGCTGTAAATATGACACTGATTTTATCCTACATTATGGGTTGAATTTGTCGATACTTGCATTGAAATTTTAGTGAAAGTAGTTTTCGGTTCTATGCCTTTTGTACTTGTATCGAGACGTTGATTGTAGTATAAAATAGTAAGGTGTACCAAGGGTTAAATATTTCCTACACCGATCACTTTCATCGAATATTTTGTTAAACATGTCTAAAAAACTAGTCTTCAGGCAAATGTGATACATACGAAACACATAAAGACGTATATTGAAAGTGAGAATATATACGACTTATGAGTGTTAAAATAGAATTACATTTGGATGGGGATATATACCCACTAGAGAAGTTTTCTTGGGGCTTCAGCCAAGGAACAAATAGTAATGGCATGCCCTCGAACAAGATTCGACAAAAAGGCTTACGCATTTCCACTATAATGGTTCGAAACGATGAGTTCGAAGCATGGGCATACCACAATCATCTCAAAAAAGATTTGGAAATCCATATGATCCCAAACATTTTAGGGACAGAGAGAACGCGTATCATACGATGTTTCGAGTGTTTTTTAATAGAATTAGAGACAGACTATCATCACCAAAGTAAGCAGCAAACAATGCAGCATATGTTTATCACTTTTGGTCGTGTAGAGACGAATTGGTCTACAGCCGTCTATCGCGAAAATTGGGCACAAGAGCCCAGTGAAGCTAATTTAACGGAAAGACAAGACGATAATGAACCCGAGGTAATTGATTATTACATCACGGATTTAGCAGGAAATAGAAACCCAGAATATGGGGTGGGAGATGAAATATATGTGGTAATTAAGACAGAGAATATGATTGGTAGAGAATTTACCATTAGTATTCCTGATAAAACAAAAGATTTTAAATACCAAGGAGTGATACTTGATAATGATAGGCTAGAAAACTATGTGATTAGAAATAATATAGAAAGGGTAAAGCTAGAGGTGATAGAAGAACAAAATACGGCAAATTAATGGGAACAAATACATTTGAACTTATTATTGATGGAGAAGTAAAAGCAACGACATCTATTGAAATAGTAGATAGTTTTAATGTTGCTATTGAACTCGTAAAAGACAAAGAAACCTTAGTCCCCTTAGGTATTCCATCCTATGAAGGAACTCCTGAAAACAAAAATATAGAGTTTGAAATAGAGGTTAAAGGGAATGATATTGATGATTTTGAAATAGAATTATTACATAACGACAAAGTTATTCAGTCATATTTTTCGGGAACACAAGTGCTAGATGAAGTCGTTATTACGGCAAAAGGCTCAGGTAATAACACTAATACCAACCAAACAGATGATGACCAAGATACAGCAAGAAACTACCCCATAGGCAAGTATAGTTTTAAATGGGATGGGTTTGATAGTAATGGTATTTATGACAGTACCCTTTTTACCTCAGGAAAACTAAAAGCTCGTATAAAAGCTCGAAGAGATGGAAGAGAAAAAACCGCAGAAAGTAGCGAGTTTGCTTTCGAATATAAAAAAGTACAATGGGTAGATACTAAGATTGATAGAAATGCAAAGCGAATTGATATTACTCTTAGGGTAAACCTAAAAGATGGTGGGCAAAGAGGAACTGAAAATGATTGTTATAGGGTTGGTAGTGGCTCCTATGCTCCTGAAAGGACTATATGCCCTTGGGAAAAAATACCTGAAGAAGATTTGATACAAGGTAAATCTCCAATAAAAACCTTAAGTCAAGCTAAAAGTTTTGAAGATTTAGAAAAATTAGCCCTAAAAGGTTTAAACTATCATTGGGGTAGAAATAGAGATCATGTTATTGCAAAAAATGTAGATATTAAAGGAGAGAAATATGAAATCTTTGTGAATACAGTTAATACAACAAATAATGCAATGGATGACATAAACTTAATTTTTAATACTAATGGAGATTGGCTTAGATCCATGAATCCTGGGAGTGTTGATGGAATAGCATCTTTTTTTGGTCAAGTTATGCCTGAAAGAATAGTGTATAATTATGGATATATGAATGGGAGTAAGAGCTGGTATTGGTTAGGGGATAATGTTTCTGATGTAAATGATGATTTTGCATATACTAGTGCCCATGAAATAGGACATGAAATATTAAAAAAGTTTTCAGGTAAATCTTTTCATTCATATAAGCATAAAGGAAGCTCTACTCTTTCAGAAACATTACCTACAAATGAAGGAGGAGTTGATTATCCAAATAGTGGGGAAATTGATTTGATGAAATATTATAACAATGATCCTTATTGGTATGATTTTGAAAGAATTGTAGCAAGTGAGAATGATGTGTTAGGATTAATATGGTTAGGGAAATTAGAGGTGTTATGAGATTGTTTTTGTATTTGTTCTTAACAAGTGTTTTTTTGTGCTCATGTGTAACAGCAGTTATAGAAAGACCTGAGATAAGGGGTGGAGTATTTGATTCGGTAAATAAAAAACCAATTGAAGGGGTATCTGTATATATTGACGATGAGTTAGTAAAGTCTGATAAAGAAGGAGCCTTTGTTATTAAGGGTATCACAAAAAAGCGAGTTTTAAATTTTGAAAGTGGACATGATCCAATGTTCTACACATTTAAATTAAAACATTCAGAATATAATAGCGTAAATATCAAAAAAGGAACTAGAGGGAGTTTTGACCAAAAAATAATAGTTTATGATTCGATTTTTCTAAAACGAATTAATAAAGCAATATTATCGAATAATAAATGACTTTATTAATAAGGTTTGTTTTTAAAAAGCTTTATCGGACACTAATGAACTACAATGAAAAAGTAATTTTAATAATGCTAGTTTTATTCCTTCAATCATGCAAAAGAAAGTATCAATCGCTGGATTTAAAGGCTGTAGCATCTGATGAAGTATTATCATGGAGCTAGACCTTTTGGTTTTATGATAGACGTGTTGTGAATGAAAAAGATATAACAGGGTTTTTGTGGCTTACTAAACTTAAGCTAAAATGAAGTATTTTGTATTTATATGGTAATTGTGATGGATGAAAACTTGAATCCTATATCTGGAGGTGTTGTTAAAACAGATTATTCTGTATCTAATACAACTGCCAAAGATGGTTACTTTAAATTATCGAGGAGGTCTAATACATACGATTATCTAATCTTTTTTAAAAAAGGATATAAAATAGATACAACAAGAACAGTATGGGTCCAAAGTGGTGAATCCCTTGGATACAGTTTTTTGAATGAAAGGATAGATACAATACAGCTAAGGAAATTGAATAAAAAATAAAACATTTTGTAATCAGAATTATATAAAAGTGATACTATTAAAACAATCTTACTAAGATATGATAGCAATAAGTTAGAATTGAGTACATGAAAAAGCTAGCCATTATTATTTTGTTAATTATCACAAGTTGTAAAGAAAAACAAGAATTAAGTGACCACTATAGGGGTTATGTTTATAACTTAAAAAGAGAACCTTTAGGTGGTGTCAAGGTTTATGCATTCGGATATCCTTCACAATATACGCATACGCAAAAAAATGGATATTTTTTATTAGGCAGGAGGAATCAGGGTTTTGTTGATAATTTAATCTTTGAAAAAAAAGGTTATATAAAAGATACAGTTGCATCTTATTCGGCAAATAGAAGAGGCGATAGAACTCATTTTTTAACACAGCAGTCTGATACACTTATTATGGAAGTAGCTAAATAAAGGCAGTATCTCACTAAGTGTGTAAAGTTTAAAATATCGGGGGTCATGACCCCCGATATTTTTTTGATTAATTTTAAATTTTACGCACTTATGAAAAAAGAAGATTTCTTACAGGATGAATTTTTAAAGCAATTCAAAACAGGAGAAGAATTAACTAGTTTTCTCAAATCAATCCAAAAACGCGGAGTAGAAAAAATTCTAGAAGGAGAACTGGATGCTCATCTTGATTATGAGAAACATCAAAAATCAGATAATCCTAATGCTCGCAATGGTTATTCTACAAAAAAGATAAAGACCTCATTAGGAGAGTCCGAAATTAAGGTTCCTCGAGATCGTAAATCATCGTTTAACCCCATGATGGTTCCTAAGCGAGAAAATATAGTTGATGGTATTGAAAATGTCATCATTAGTCTTTATGCAAAAGGGATGAGTAATTCTGATATTGAAGAACAGATACGTGAAGTTTACGATTTTGATGTCTCTACTTCCACAATTTCAAGAATTACAGATCGCATTAGTGATGATATTGTAGCTTGGCAAAACAGACCTTTAGAGCCCGTGTATTTAATTACTTGGATGGACGGTATTGTTTTTAAGGTTAGAGAAAACTCAAAAGTGATCAACAAGACCATGTATATCGCTGTGGGTTTACGCAGAGATGGTAAGAAAGAAGTTCTTGGATTATGGCTTGGCAAAAATGAATCAGCAGCCTTTTGGATGAGTGTACTTACAGATATGAAGGCTCGAGGTGTAGAAGATTTACTCATTACAGCAACGGATAACCTCAATGGATTTACACAGACTATTCGTAATGTGTTCCCAGAGTCAACCACTCAAATTTGTGTTGTACATCAGATTAGAAATGCTGCTAGGTACGTGGTATGGAAGGATAAAAAAGAGTTCTCTGCTGATATGAAGGAAATATACAATTCACCAACCAAAAATGCTGCAGAAGCTGCTTTAAATGATTTTGCTCAAAAATGGGAATCAAAATATTCTTATGCTGTTAAAAGTTGGCGTGATAACTGGGATGAATTGACTGTATTTTATGACTTTCCTGTCGAAATAAGGAAGATAATATATACTACTAATCTCATTGAAAATCTAAACGGCAAAATCCGTAAATACACCAAAAACAAACTCTCATTCCCAACCGATAATGCGGTTATGAAATCCACCTTCTTAGCCTTAAGAGAATCAACTAAAAAATGGACGATGCCTATTAGAAATTGGGGAATTATTTTAGATCAGTTTTTAACTATATTTGAAGAAAGGGTTCAACTTTAAAAAAAGCTAAACCCTCTATATTTTAAACTTACACACTTGGTGAGATACTATCTAGTAAAATCAAGTTTTTCTTATTATTGTTTTATAAGTCTACTAATATCAGTATTTCCATTAATATTAACCTTAATAAAATATACACCACTAGGAAGTACATTAATATTGATTAACGATTCTTTGGAAACAATAACTGTTTTTCCTGATACATCAATAATTTCTACAAAATTGACTTCAGTATCTATTTTTATCCAATCTTTTGCTGGGTTAGGGTAAAAAGTAAAAGAAATGGTTTCTGAATTTATTATTTCTTGAGTGCTTAAAGTCGGACCTTGTTTTACGGTTAATTGAAAATTGTGAGTATCTAATGTGTTATTAGAACTGTCCGTAATTGTTAAAGTAACAGTATATGGAGTCTCTTGAGAATCTAAAACACTACCAATAGCGGGAGACTGTATAATATCTTCAAACATAAAATTCTTACAGTTATCTGAAATTAAAATACCAGACCTAAAATCAGCTACTGTATATTCATTTGATAAGTCTGCTGTTACTTCAGTATCCGTAGGCAATGAAATTTCTATAAACATAGGAGCTAAGTTATCGATAACAGTTACTGTAGCTGTATTAGATTCAATGTTTTCATTACTATCTGTTACAGTTAATGTTACTGTATTTGTGCCTAAATCATCACAAGTGAAAGTAGTTTTGCTTAGACCTAAACTAGCTATACTACAATTATCAAAAGAACTATTATCTACTTGTTGAGGAGTTATTGTTGTTTCCCCAGTATTGTCTAGTTCAACGGTAATATTATTAGTTAAAACAGTTGGTTTAGTAGTATCTTCAATAGTTACTATGGCTGTTGTAGTATCGGTGTTGCCACTACTGTCAGTTACTGTTAACGTTACCGTATTTTGACCAATATTATCACAAGTAAAGGAAGTTTTATTCAACATAAAACTTGAGATAGTACAATTATCACTAGAACCATTATTCACTTGTTGAGCAGTTACAGAAATCGTACCATTACTACCTAACGGTACTGTTATATTTTGAGCTATAGCCACAGGGTCTGTATTGTCAGAAATAGTAACTACAACTGTTTTAGATTCACTATTTCCATTATTGTCAGTGACGGTTAGTGTTACTGTATTTTGCCCCATATCATCACAAGTGAAAGCTGTTTTGTCCAAAGATAGATTGGTGATTCCACAAGCATCAGATGAGCCATTGTCTATCGAGTTGGCAGTAATACTTGCAGCACCATTACTATTTAAGCTTAATGCTATAGGAGAAGTAAGTACTATTGGTTTAGTAGTGTCTTCTACTGTTATAATAGCTGTTGCAGTATCACTATTTCCATTAATATCTGTTGCTGTCAATATTACTGTATTTTCACCAACATTAGCACAGGTAAAATTGGTTTTATCTAAAGCTAAGCTAGCAATTGCACAATTATCAAATGAATTGTTATTAACTTGTTGAGGAGTAATGGTTACTACACCTGCATTATCTAAAGTAGCGGTAATATTTTTGGTTACTATCGTAGGTCTTGTTACGTCTTGTACTGTTATTATAGCTTCCGAAGTATTAGTATTTCCACTAGTATCAGTTACTGTTAAAGTCACCGTGTTTTGCCCAACATTATCACAGGTAAAGGATGTTTCACTTAATGCTAGACTTACTACACTACAATTATCAGAAGAGCCATTATCTATCTGTTGTGGAGTTACAGAAATCGTCCCATTATTATCCAATTGCACGGTAATGTTCTGTGAAGAAGCTACAGGATCAATATTATCGACAACTGTAATCGTAACGTCTAAGGTGCTTATTTTATCTTCGGCATCTATGGCTGTTACTGTTACGGTGTTTTCTCCAAGATTGGCACAGTTATAGGTAAAACTACTTTGGTTTAAGGCTATAGAAACCAAATCACAATCATCTGTAGTGCCATCATTTACATCATCAATAGTGATAGTTGCATTACCCGTTGCATCTAATGAAGCGGTAATGTTTTCAAAAACATTAATAGTGGGTGATGCATTGTCAAAAATATCTAGATCTGTTCGGAAATCATACAAAGACCAAGTTCCGTCATTGTTTCGTAGGCGGATATAGTAATCATGTAAACCACAAGCAACATCAGTAGTAGCTAATTCAACGGTAAATTCATTAGGATTACTTGTTGGGGTTAAAGTTGCAGCAGTACCATTACCAAAACCAGGGTCTGTGTCATAAAAATACTCAGCTACGGTAACTTGTAATGCTGTTCCATTATCTCTTACAAAAAAAAGACGTTGATCGTATAACGACCAAGTACCATTGTTATCTTGCGTTCTAACATATAAAGTATTAAAACCAGCAAGAGTATTGGGTATTGCTATTTGAAAACTTTCTGTGAAAGCAGCGTTTGTGCCACTAGGAATACTAAAGGCTGTGCCATTACCAAAACCAGGATCGGTGTTGAAAAAGTATTCAGCGGCTGCTATGGTATTTGTATTTGAAGTAACTTCCGATACAAAGAAAATAGATTGATCATATAAAGACCAAATACCGTTACTATCTTGTGATCGTATATACAAGGTATTGAACCCACTTAATGTATTAGGGATAGTAATATTGAATGTTTGCGTTAGGTTATCGGTGTTTGAAGATTGCGTAACACTAGTTGCATTACCAAAACCAGGATCAGTATTGATAAAATATTCTAGTTTACTGATAGTTTGCCCAAAACAGCAAAAAACAACTAAACACCATAGCCCTATGAATATATGTTTTTTCATAGCTATATGTTTTTAAAAATTAATTGGCTTGAGCACTAATTGTTACCGTTAGATTTGCATTTTTAGCAACCGTACTATTGGCATTTTGGATCGTGATGCTAGGAAAACCTCTTGGTATTCCCAAGTTACTAAAGTTATACCCTTCAAAAACCCCAAGGTCAGTACCTCCTTCTCCTGCACCGATAGCTGGTGATCCTATTGCTAAGCTTACATCATCGGTTTGTGGTTCGAATTGATTAAAGCCAATAGATGTAACAGAACCACTCGTATCTACGTTGGTAAATAGAGGATCAGTATTTAATAGCGTATTATTAACCTCGTTAATAGTACTCGACCCATCACCAACAAACATTAACGTACCCCCTCCATAATCATAAGTTAAACAGTTGTTTATTTGGAAGTTTCCCGAGATGCTGATTTCAGTAATTCCAGAATTATTAGAGTTGGTAACGAATATAGAATTAGCAATAGTTAGTGTACCAGTAGAACTTGAGTGACTATTACCGAATTCATAAAAAATATTATTACTAACGATAGCGGTACTTACATCAGTAAAATTTAAAGGTGCCCCTATATCAAATATGTTATTTGAGATTATGGTATTTGTATTGTTATTAAATGATAAACTAGATAAAATATTTCCCTGTATTAAGGTGTTATTTTTAGCATTTACATCACTTAAAAAAATATTTGACTTACAGTCTGTAATAACAAGGTTGTTGATAGTTCCTGCAATATTTATAAATGATTCACTAATAAATCCTTCTATTCCTTTGATGGTCGTATTCGATGAATTTTCATTAAGAGTGATATTTAATTGAGTACTAGCATTAGTTTTACTATGCGAACGCCCAATAATAGTTAATCCTTTATCGATTATAGCTCCTGTTCCATAACTAGTACTAGATGGTTGTACATAAATGGTATCGCCAGAAGCCGCAGCATCTATGGCGTCTTGTACTGATGTAAAATCAGCTTCTGCACCAGGGACATTGCTAACTGTATGTGTGGTTTGTGCAAATGTTTGCAGCCCTAAAAGAGAAGTAGCTATAAGAATAGCTTTTTTAAATATTGATTTTTTCATGATTAAAAATGTTAAAAGTTATAGCTTTATTTTTTGTTTGAAATATTAACCCGTCAATACACAAACCCTCATTCGTTTGTGTAATTGACTAGTGTATAATAACAAACTATACTAGAATTATTTTTAGATTTTAAAAGGACTGTTATCGATAGTTAGTGTATAAAACCTTGGTTCTAAAAAAATATTAATTTCTTCTATATTTTCTTTATATAAAATGGATTTAGCCAAAGAGTTATGGATCGTTATTTCTTTGGCTTTTTGTCCAAAGAATATTTTGTCAGAAGTTGGATTAGGATATAGTGTAAACCTCTCCAAGAAGCTAGTAGTAAAGTCGTCAACTGACTCATTTACAACTAAAGAACTACCTTTTTGTTGATATAATCCTATAGCAGGATTCGTTGTGTTAAATACATGAGTTTTTGCTTGGTAAGAGTTACGAATACCTACTGTTTTTCTAAATTCATTGCCAGCAGCTTTCCTCTCAATATCGTTCCTAATTTGGTTTTTCGAATACCCTATACTACTTAGGAATAAAAATAATAGTATTTTAAAAAAGTATTTTTTTTCCATCTTTTCATGTTTTATAGTTATTTCAAAGCTATAAGTATGATAGATACAAAAACATACCCCCTTGGAGGTATTTTAAAAGGAGACTATGTTACAGAGGTAAGCCAGAAAGTGCTACCAATTGCTGTAATCGTTTATTTTTCAATTTTTGATTGATGTTTTTTCGGTGCGTTTTTGCCGTGGCAAAAGAAATGTTAAGTTTTTTGGCAATACTATGATTCGTATGTCCATCTATGACACAGTCGATAATTTGAATTTCTCTATTTGTAAAATTTTGCTTTAATAAAACTTCAGCTACTTTTATATTGAGAATTGTTTTGTATAAGCTGCCATTATTACTTTGGATACGAACTATAGCCCGAATAGGTCTTTTTTCATTTTCACCTATTTGGCGAATTTCTCCTAACCATAAATAAGGTTCTTTTTTACGGTTAAACTCTAATGGCGTATAATCATTGACATAGGTAGCATATTTTTCATCGGCTTTCAATAGTCGATAATTGAATTGAATACTCAGTTTCTCTAATTTATGGATAGGTTGTTCCTTTATACATTTAAGAATAAGTTGGATAGCATGTAATATCAGATTTCGTTCTTGTGGATGAATACGAGATAAGGCAAAAGCAGTACCTCCTTTAATTAATTCATCAGGAAAGAAACCCCAGCAATTTTGAATACCATTGGAAGAGAATAGGTATTCTTGCGTGGAAAAATTTACAATAGTTATGAAGCTAGAGCCTATAGGTTTTACAAGATCAATCTTTTTGAGACGCTCTATAAGTTCAGGTAACTTTTTAGGAAAGGCTTTTTCTTTATAATCAAATACATCCTCTAACTGTTCTTTGTACTTTTGTAAAAGTAGTTCCATAGCATAGTAGATAAACAAACTTTTCAGGCAGCTTAAACGATAGTTTCTAGCAAAACAACTAAGTTTGTTTGTTGGTAGTGGTAAAACTACCGCTAAGCATATCATTAGGAAATACCACCACGGGGGTATTTTTGTATTAACTTCTGTACGAGGATTTGTTTATGCTTAAACCGATAATCCAGATATTTTTAATAAAGATTCTAAATTATGGTCTTTAATTTTTTGGTGGATGTTTTTTCGATGTGTTTTTACCGTATTATAAGAAATAAATAACTTATCGGCTATATCTTGGTTTTTTAAACCTTTATTTACTGTATCTAGTATTTCTATTTCTCTAGGAGAGAAACTTTTTTTGAATTCATACTCAGCAACATTAACATCTAAAATAGTGTTGTAGGTATTTTTTTCGTTCAAAACTCTACAGATTACCTTCGGAGGGCGTATTTCATTATCACCAATTACTCGAACCTGTCCAAACCAAATTATAGGTTCTCCTGTATCCGTAAATTCAATAGGAGTTTTCGAATCTACTAGATTGATATAGTTTCCATTAGCATGTTTCCAGCGATAATTATATTGTATGGATAAGTTTTTAAGTTGATTTATGCCGAGTGTTTTTAATGTTGTTCGAACTAGTTCAAAGGAGTTTATAATTGTTAATTGCTCATCTTTATGAATGCGAGAAATAACATAAGATATTCCTTTACTTAGAAGAACTTCATTAGGGATACCACTGCAGTATTTTTGATTTTTTGTAAAAAACAAATATTGTTGCGTACTTAAATTTGATAAGAACATAAAGCTTGAATCTACAGGAAATTGATTGAGTAATTTCAATTTTTCAATGTGTGTTTCAAGTTTTTTTACATCGAATTTTAAATTGTATAGAGGTCGGCATTTAGTTACCTATCAATTTTGACTGATTTATGTTATCGGCTTCAACCATTCTAGATATTAGATTA
>CANMML010000040.1 GCA_947499005.1 uncultured Aquimarina sp. | reverse complement strand
ACAACTATTTTAGATGTGAATGATTTAGAGACCTTAACAACAATTGCACTAAATGCAGATGATGAGAGCATCGATTATGTTGATGAGGACGGATCGACTACGAATCTGAACTTAACAGATATCGTTGAGAACTTAGAAACCTTAACTACGATTGCCGCCAATACGACTACAGGAGAAATCACCTATACAGATGAAGATGGTTCTACGACTATTTTAGATGTAAATGATCTAGAGACCTTAACGAGTATTGCACTAAACGCAGATGATGAGAGCATCGATTATGTTGATGAGGACGGATCGACTACGAATCTGAACTTAACAGATATCGTTGAGAACTTAGAAACCTTAACTACGATTGCCGCCAATACAACTACAGGAGAAATCACATATACAGATGAGGATGGTTCAACGACTATTTTAGATGTAAATGATCTGGAGACCTTAACGAGTATTGCTTTAAACGCAGATGATGAGAGCATCGATTATGTTGATGAGGACGGATCGACTACGAATCTGAACTTAACGGATATTGTTGAGAACTTAGAGACGCTTACTACGATTGCCGCCAATACGACTACAGGAGAAATCACCTATACAGATGAAGATGGTTCTACGACTATTTTAGATGTAAATGATCTAGAGACCTTAACAACAATTGCACTAAACGCAGATGATGAGAGCATCGATTACGTTGATGAGGACGGATCGACTACGAATCTGAACTTAACAGATATCGTTGAGAACTTAGAGACGTTAACTACGATTGCCGCCAATACAACTACAGGAGAAATCACGTATACAGATGAAGATGGTTCTACAACTATTTTAGATGTGAATGATCTAGAGACCTTAACGAGTATTGCTTTAAACGCAGATGATGAGAGCATCGATTATGTAGATGAGGACGGATCGACTACGAATCTGAACTTCACAGATATCGTTGAGAACTTAGAGACGTTAACTACGATTGCCGCCAATACGACTACAGGAGAAATTACGTATACAGATGAAGATGGTTCTACAACTATTTTAGATGTAAATGATCTAGAGACTTTAACGAGTATTGCTTTAAACGCAGATGATGAGAGCATCGATTATGTTGATGAGGACGGATCGACTACGAATCTGAACTTCACAGATATCGTTGAGAACTTAGAGACGTTAACTACGATTGCCGCCAATACAACTACAGGAGAAATCACATATACGGATGAAGATGGTTCTACGACTATTTTAGATGTAAATGATCTAGAGACCTTAACAACAATTGCACTAAATGCGGATGATGAGAGCATCGATTACGTAGATGAGGACGGATCGACTACGAATCTGAATTTAACAGATATCGTTGAGAACTTAGAGACGTTAACTACGATTGCCGCCAATACAACTACAGGAGAAATTACGTATACAGATGAAGATGGTTCTACAACTATTTTAGATGTGAATGATTTAGAGACCTTAACGAGTATTGCCTTAAACGCAGATGATGAGAGCATCGATTACGTTGATGAGGACGGATCGACTACGAATCTGAACTTCACAGATATCGTTGAGAACTTAGAGACGTTAACTACGATTGCAGCGAATACAACTACGGGAGAAATCACGTATACGGATGAAGATGGTTCTACGACTATTTTAGATGTAAATGATTTAGAGACCTTAACGAGTATTGCTTTAAACGCAGATGATGAGAGCATCGATTATGTAGATGAGGACGGATCGACTACGAATCTGAACTTAATAGATATCGTTGAGAACTTAGAGACGTTAACTACGATTGCCGCCAATACAACTACAGGAGAAATCACGTATACAGATGAAGATGGTTCTACGACTATTTTAGATGTAAATGATCTAGAGACCTTAACGAGTATTGCTTTAAACGCCGATGATGAGAGCATCGATTATGTAGATGAGGACGGATCGACTACGAATCTGAACTTCACAGATATTGTTGAGAACTTAGAGACGTTAACTACGATAGCAGCAAATACGACTACCGGAGAAATCACCTATACAGATGAAGATGGTTCTACAACTATTTTAGATGTAAATGATTTAGAGACCTTAACAACAATTGCACTAAACGCAGATGATGAAAGCATCGATTACGTAGATGAGGACGGATCGACTACGAATCTGAACTTAACAGATATCGTTGAGAACTTAGAGACGCTTACTACGATAGTAGAGAATGCAGTAGCGGGAACTATTACGTACACAGATGAAGATGGGAGTACTACTATAATTGATATTTCTAATTTAGAAACACTAACAATTTTATCTGATAATGGAGATAGGACACTAACTTATTCAGATGAGGATGGTAGTACTACTACTTTTACTTTTGATGTGTTGACAAGCTTAGAAGACAATGGAGATCGTACATTAACCTACACGGATGAAGATGGTTCTACTACAAGTTTTACTTTTGATGCCTTGACAAGTATGAGCCAAGATGATAGTACAGGAGATATCACTTACACGGATGAAGATGGTAGTACTTCGGTTGCTCAAGTTGTAAGTACTGATCCTAATAATGCAATTACAGTGGGAAATGATGGAGGAGCATTTATGATGATGGTTCCAACAATATGTGCAGCAGGAAAAGTAAATGGTGATGGAACCCCAGCTTCTATATATAATGCTACAGTAACTAAGCTTACTACAAACAACGGTACTGGAGGAACTGAAGGAGATTACCGTATTAATTTTGTTACAGCCTTGCCAGATGCTAATTACGTGATACAATTAAGTCATGTGGATTGTGGAGGTGATTGTCCAGGAAATAGTACAGCAAATTATGATGATCCTGGTATTAGCTATTATGGTCAAGATGCTAGTGGTTTTACGGTTAATATTCGAGATAGTGATAATGGAACAAATCAAGGAGATGACATAGATTTAGAATTTATGTTTACAGTAATTAAGATGCCATCTTTTGGATCTAGTTTTGTTGCTAGTACTGATTTAATAATAGATAATTTCCAAGATGGAGATGGAGGTGCTCCATTTAATTTACAAATACGCAATACTGACACAGATGATGCGGTTAGTTATTTAGTAAGAATTGAAAATGTAGCCTACGGAACGATTCCTTCATTAAATACTAATGGAGCAACATATTCGGTTATTGATAATGGAGATGGTACGTATAATCATGAGTTTAATGGAATGTTATCAGCTAATGGGAACATTACGATAACAGGGAGTGCTCCAAGCCCCGCAGGAACAGGTTTAGGTTGTGGTTGTGTAGTAACTTTACAAGCTCCGTAATATATTCTGAATAAGTCTTTTATGATAATAGAAGAATTAAAGGAAGTTTTATTAAAAGAATAGAGTAAACCTTTTATAGTTTTATTGCTTGAATTTATAAATGAGAACAGATTTAAAAATATTATGAAAAACCCCCTATTTTTGATTAGTTTATTTTTTACTATGTCAGTTTTTGGTCAACTGGATGCAGGCTCGCTTATGGGGATTCCTAGAGCTACATCTCTTGCAGATTTAAATGCTATTACAGGGCCTAATCCTCAAATAGGCTCTTTTGCTTATAGTGATGCAGAAGAACAGTTGTATGTTTATGTTGATGACACCAATAGATGGGTTGCTGTAGATTCAGATGCCCAAAATGCATCAGAAGTTCCCTTAGTTACCAATGTTGATGTCGACGAAGGTGCAGCTACTTCTCCTGTCTTAGAAACAAATGTCGAAGAAGTAATTCAAGCTATAGCACCTATTACCTCGAAAGCAGGGAGAGTTTTTTATCCTCCTTCTATCCAAATTGATGCCTCCGTTGATGGAACCTTTACGGTGAATTTATATGATCAATATGTAGCTCAACATACTGGTACAGGCATTGTAAGATCAATTGATGGAATGGGTGAGGTTGCTCCGAATATACCTATTTATGCTGCTAATGAATTGTATTACTACGTAACTTTTGCTGATCCAGCAGTATTTGGAACGATTAGCATCGATGGAGATACTGGAGAAATGACCTACCAAATTATAGGAAGACCAGCAGATTTCAATTCATTAATTAATGTGGTCTTTGTAGTTAAGTAATTTTCGATTAATGAAAATATCTATTGTAAAATATTTGATGTTGTTAAGTCTGATGCTGGTGGGGGCAAACCTATCTGCACAAACGACTTTTGCAGATAATTTCACAACACAAATTTATAATGCAAATGATGGGACAGGTACTTGGTCTACAAATTGGATAGAAATAGGGGATGATGGATTCCCGAATTTTGGAGACACTTTTATTTTTACAGGTACCACAACCATAGGTCAAGGGAATCTTGCATTTCTTGGAGATAATGAAGTTGGTGATGCTATTACTAGGGCTGTTGATCTTTCAGGTGCTTCTTTAGCTACTTTAGAGTTTGATTGGCAAACGAATGAATTAGATTTTTCTGGAGGTGCTCCAGCAGAAGAGTTAGAAATAGCTATTTCAAGTAACGGGGGAGCATTTCAAGTATTAAATTCAGGAACAATTATAGGTACAAATACGGGCAGTGTAAATATTCCTATAACTGGTTTCATTTCGGCAAATACTGTTATTAGATTCCGAGTTACAGATACTTTTGGAACAGGTTTTGAAGGGGGAGAGTTTGCTGTTATTGATAATTTAGTAATCTCAGCTATTTTTGGGCCAACTTTATCGATTTTAGATGTAAGTTTTAATGAAACTGCGGGAAATGTAAGTGTTACCGTAACTCATGTTGGTCCAAGTACATCTGGTCCCTTTACGGTTGACGTAGATATTACAGATGGTACTGCCATTTCTGGAAATGATTTTAATGTTACATCACCGACACTCTCATTTTCGGGAGTTACAGGAGATACAGATACTGTAGATATATCTATAATAGATGATGGTTTGGTTGAAATTGATGAGATTTTTAATATCGGTTTTACTAATGTTAGTGATCCTTTGGTAGATATTTCTGCTCAAAATACTGTAACGATAACAAATGATGATCTTGAAAATCCAAGGCCTTACGAAGAACGCTTTAAAATAAATTTGAGAGGGAATTTCGAGATGATTGGAAATACAAATCTTATTTGTACAGCCAACTGTGCTGCTCCAACTACGAATAACCCACCTGTATTTATGGATTATGCCTCGATAGATGCGACTACAGTAAATTCAAGTAGTGCCACTTTAAACTTGCCTATAGGAGTAGCTGTAGTTTGGGCGGGTTTATATTGGGGAGGCTCAAATGCTTCGAATCTAGCAGGAATAAATCAACCAGATCCAACATTGATTCCTACACAGATACGTCTTAGAGAACCTGGTACGGGAATATATACAACAGTTAATGCGGCAGTTACTAATTTTGAGACTTCCAATATTGGCGCTTCATGGAATGTTTTTATGTCTTTTGCGGATATTACCTCTACAGTACAAAATGCAGGAGCTGGTGTATATACAGTGGCAGATATTGCTTTAACAACGGGAAGTGCATTTACAGGGCCTTTTGGAGGATGGACAATGGTAATTGTCTATGAAGACCCTTCAGATATTACTAGAAGTGTTAGTATTTGGGATGGTTTTGATTTTTTTGGTTTTGGAGCGAATGATGCTTTTACGGTCACAGGGCTTTTAACGCCTTCATTAGGGAGCTTTGATACTAAGGCAGGGTATTTTGGAATGGATGGGGAAGCCAACCAAGTAGGAGATTTTGTCGATATTAACGGTACAGCATTAACTAATGTTTTAAACCCTGCTGATAATACATTAAATAGTACAATTTCCAGCTTAGGGGTGGATGTAGGGGGTAGAAACCCAAATCAAGTATTTAATTGGGGATTGGATATTGATACTTTTGATGCAACAGGTTTAGTGCCTAATAGTGCTACTGATATTGATGTTGGTTTGGGTAGTGCTAATGAAGGTATTTGGGGAGGTGTATTTGCACTTTCAACTGAGGTAGCTTTTCCAACGGTAGCTAGTAAAAATTTTACACCAGCAACAGTTGGATATAATGAAATCTCTACCGTTAGTATAACTTTAGAAAATCCGAGTACTGGTGTTAATTTAACAAACTTATCTCTTTCCGATGATTTACCTTTTGGAATGATAATTGCACCAACTCCAAATACATCATCGTCATGTGGAGGAACAATATCGGCTATACCAGGAGATGATTCTTTTTCTGTTTCGGGACTTAATTTAGATGTAGGAGATAGCTGTACATTTACTTTTGATGTATTAGGAAATGAGCTTGGAAGTCATGATAATATTATAACTTCAGACAACATAACTAATGATCAGGGAGTGCCTTTGTCTGCAACAGCTGTAGGAACCTTAAATGTCATTGTTAGAAGTGTAATTACTAATAGAAGAATAACCTATAGAGTGAAGCTTTAATTATGAAAGGGATTTTAAAATATATATTTCTTTGGAATGTTTTCTTTTCACTTTGTGCTCAAGAGGAAACTATTCACGTTGACCCAACAGGAATTGTAAGAACGCATTCAGGTGCGCAGGTAGGTATTTTTGGAGACTTAAGTAACAATGGAACTTTTGATGAACAAAATGGGGGAGAAGTAGGGTTTTATAATCAAAATAGAGAACAACAGATTTTAGGTGAGAATCGTCCTGTCTTTTATGAAATGAAGATTGATGTTCCTCAAGATTTAAATTTACAAGTAGGTGCCGATGCCATTGAATCTGTTGAATTTATAAATGGAAGAGTGATAACACCCAGAAATACTACAGATATTTCACTAGATATTTTTAATGATAATGCTTATACAGGATCAAGTAATTCGAATCATGTAGATGGATTTACAAGTAGAGAAGGAACTGATAATTATGTGTTTCCTGTAGGAGATGATTTTAGATTAAGGCCTATTGAAATAATAACGAATGGGAATTTTGTCCATTACAAAGCAGCATATTTTTATGAAGATGCGGCAGAGCCTAATGCTTATATAGGCACTTACGATCGCAATGAGAAAAGTAATATTCTAGGAAGAATTTCTCCATATGAGTTTTGGTTTCTTGATGGTAGATTAGAGAGAAATGAATTTCAAACAGTTTCAGCTACATTAACATGGGATAATTTTAGTAATATATCTGATTTATTAAATGGAGGAGAGCTTAGGACTTTAAGAGTTGCTGGGTGGCATAGAGAAAATCAAAGTTGGTTAGATTTAGGAAATGTTAATTTTGAAGGAGATCTTGACGAAGGTAAGATCACTTCAGATGAGTTTAATCCCAATCTATATGAAGTAATTACGATAGCAACGATATTTAATTCAGGAACAGAAGTTTTAGTATATAATGGTATTTCTTCTGATGGAGATGGAGTTAATGACTATTTAATTATAGGTAATATTCGAAATTTTCCGAATAATAAATTGACCATTTTCAATAGGTGGGGGGTAGTTGTTTATGATGCAGATAACTATGATGCTGATGATATACGATTTGTTCCCAACCCTAAAAAGAGGTTCGATGGAACTTCTACAGGAAGAGTAACGCTTCAAGAAGATCAAAAATTACCTGTAGGAACTTATTTTTATGTATTTGAGTATGCTAAAGATAATAGTACTCCAAGGAAAACACTTTCAGGATATATATATCTAAATCGATAATTTTCAAAAACGAGTCATAGCATGAAAAAAACACTATTTCTTTTTATGAGTATTGTTGTCTTTTCTTGTGAATCGGATGACTCTAATTCGAGTTCATCAGGCTTCTCTAATAGCGATGGTTCTAGTAGTACGCAAATTACTGCTGCGCAATGTGAAAATACAAATGCTACGTTATTGAATTTAGATGAAGCAGAGAAGGAAATATTATTGACTCAAAACGATATGGATATAACAAGAAATGTGCTTGAAGAAGTGAATCGTTATAGAGCTTCTCAAAATTTAGAGCTTCTAGAATCAAATGAGAATTTATTATTGTTAGGAATACAGCATAATCAATATCAAATAGAGAATGATGATATTAGTCACGATAATGCAATTAGCCGATTTTGTTCTTTAGCAAGTGTTTCCAAAGTGGTTGCATTTGCAGAAAACACTGCTTTTGGTTTTAATAAAGCAGAAGATGTAGTGAAAGCTTTATTGGAAAGCACTAACCATAAACAAAATATTGAAGGAAATTTTGATGCAATGAGTACCTCCGTTGTAGCTAATGAAGATGGGGTGTTATTCTACACTCAAATTTTTGTAAGGTTTTAAAATGAGCCGTAATCTACTTTCCGTATTAATCTTTTTACTATTTCCTTTTTTGGTTCAAGGTCAACTGACTTTTTCTATAAATGAAATTACTGGAAGGCAAATCCCTAGGGGAGGTAATGATAATGCTTATAAATTAAGAACTGAAGTATACAGCGCTTTCTTGCGAATGCAGCAAGCGGCCAAAGAATCAGGTATTCATATAGATATTGTTTCGGCATATAGAAATTATGATAGGCAACAATATATTTGGAATAAGAAATTTAAAAAATACCTTTCTAAAGGATTATCAAAAAAAGAAGCTGCAAATAAAATAATAGAATATTCTACTTATCCGGGAACTTCAAGACATCATTGGGGGACAGATATAGATATTATTCAAAAAGTTAAAAATGTACCCAAACAATTATTAGTAGCAAAGAATTTTGAAGCAGAAGGGGCATTTTGTGTATTACATGAGTGGATGCAAAATAATGCTTCTAAGTATGGGTTTTATTTAGTTTACACCAATGATAAAAAACGAACAGGCTTCTCTTATGAACCCTGGCACTATAGTTATCGTACGACATCTGTTGAAATGTTAAAAGTAGCTTTAGAGTTACATGTTTATGAAGAAATGCTTAAAAAAGAACAGAATCCATTAGATATCAACTATTTTTTCACCCATGTTTTAGGTATAAACTCATTATTAAAACCTTAGGTTTTTTTAAATTGCAATTGCCCTAAAATGAAATTAAATGAAAAAGTTAGTATACCTAGCGGTTACTTATATGGTAATTACTGGATGTAGTTCGTCTGAAGATCAAGGAGAAGATGTTTTAAAAGATACAGGAATCTTCCAAGAAGGAATGAGTAGCAGTATCGAAGTAGTCAATGTGTTTGATGAAAATATTGAAAACAGTGGATCAGATACTGATCAATCATCAGGAATTGTAGTAATTGATTGTGCTGATTTTTCATCAACAATAGAAGAGTTAAGTGATCAAGAAAAGGAAGGCCTTTTAGAATTAGATATTCAGCTTTTGAGTGATGAAATATTAAGGCTAGTCAATTTACATAGAACAGATTTAGGTTTAACTTCTTTAGGAATTAATAGTACAGGTAAATTATTAGCAATAGAACACAATTTGTCGCAAATAAGAGAAAATAAAATAGGGCATGAGAATTTCAAAAATAGATTTTGTCCACTAGTACATATAGAATCTGCAAAAAGAGTTTCAGAAAATACAGCAAGACGGCAATTATCAGCGGATCAGGTCGTAAAAGAGTGGTTAAAGAGTCCCAGTCATCGTGCTAACATAGAAGGAATTTTTGATGAGATAGGTATTGCTTCTGTAAAAGCATCAAATGGAGATTTATATTTTACACAATTATTCATAAAATTCTAATCCTATGAGAAGAGGAGGTTTAAAATTTCGATTACTAATTGGCGTGGTAGTAGTAGCTTTTGCATTTATTAAGAAATGCGGAAACAAAACAGTTAACCCTTATACTAATAGAGTTCAAAATATTAGTATGAGTCCTCAGCAAGAGATACAGATAGGCCGCCAGAGTGCTCCTCAAATGGCACAACAACATGGAGGTTTGCATGCCGACACAAAGTTGCAAGCGTTTATTGATAATATAGGAAACAAGCTTGTTAAGAGTAGTATGGCAAGAGAAACGCCATATCGATATGACTTTCACTTATTAGCAGATGATCGTACTATCAATGCCTTCGCTTTACCAGGAGGTCAAATATTTATGACCTATGGCTTATTGGCAAGATTGAAAAATGAAGACCAAGTGGCGGGTGTTTTAGGCCATGAAATAGGTCATGTGCTAGGAAGGCATTCTGCCGAGCGTGTTGCTGAAAGTGAGTTTTGGAAAACCATTTCTATGGGAGCTTCAGTAGGAGCAGATATGGGAAATGTCGTAAATCAATATGCTAATGGAACTTTACTGAAAAATGGTAGAGATGACGAATTGGAAAGTGATGAGCTAGGGGTTCTTTTTATGATTAACGCAGGATATGATCCTAGTCAGATGATTGAAGTTATGAGAGTATTAAAAGCTGCAGCAGGCTCTAATAGAGTTCCCGAATTTAGAAGTTCTCATCCAGATCCTGAAAATCGTATAGAGCATATTCAAGAAGCCATAGAAAAGTATAGTGTGCATTAATTTTATAAAATTAGTATTCTTCTAACAGATACAAAATGCCCATAATAGGACGTCTTATTATGGGCTTTTTGTATGTGTTTTTAAAGATATTTACTAAAATTCAATATAGTTTTAGTTTGGCAGGTAGGGGAATAAGTGTTTTACATGTTTTATAAAGGAAACAATCTACCTACATGATCTCATATTTATTTAAAACACTTTTATTCTGTATAATATTTACTTCACAATTCACTCTTTATGCACAAGAACCATTTATAACGACTTGGACTACAGAAAATTTTCTTGATTCAGATAGTAAAAGTATAAGAATACCAACTTCTGGAGATGGTTATAATTATACAGTAGATTGGGGAGATGGTACCATAGATGAGAATGTAACATTTGACATTACGCATGAATATGAGTTTGCGGGTATTTATACT
The DNA here is from genome assembly GCA_947499005.1 of uncultured Aquimarina sp. Lineage (GTDB taxonomy): Bacteria > Bacteroidota > Bacteroidia > Flavobacteriales > Flavobacteriaceae > Aquimarina. Next base: position 16,463 of record CANMML010000040.1, on the reverse strand, counting down.
TTAAAAATAAGGGGTGCTTTTCCTAGGATACGCATTTTCGATGTGCTAGACCCTGCTAGTTTTGGAGAAGCCTCTCAATTGTTAAGTATTGAGCAATGGGGAGATATAGAATGGGATACATTTGAAAATGCTTTTGAAAATGCAACAAGTTTAGTCATAAAGGCTATGGATATTCCTAACTTAAGTAATGTGAAAAGTATGTCTACAGCTTTTTCGAGTATAAAAGGCATTACCTCTGATATAAATGACTGGGATGTTAGTGCGGTAGAGGATTTTTCATTGTGTTTTTTTAATATCAATACATTCAATCAAAATTTAGAAGATTGGGAGGTAGGAAATGCGAAAAATTTCAGCTTTATGTTTGGATTTTGTGAGGTATTTAATCAAGACCTTTCAAGCTGGAACTTATCTCAAGCAGAGGATCTTTCAGGAATGTTTAGTGAAGCTGTAAGCTATAATTCATCAGTGCAATTTTGGGATGTTACTAATGTAAAGTCGATAGCAAATATCTTTAATGGGGCTACAGCATTCAATCAAGACATAGGGGATTGGGATATCAGTAATGTTCGAAATATGGAAAGTGCTTTATCAAATAGTGGGATGAGTATGCAAACATACGAGCAGACACTAAAAAAATGGAGGGCAAAACCCATACTACAAAGGAATGTTAGTTTAGGAGCGGCTAATTTGACGTATTGTACGGGAGTAGAGGATCGTTCCAAATTAATAGATAATTATAACTGGAGCATCAGAGATGATGTGCGCCTTTGTCCTTTAGTTCCTAATGCATTTGTAACAAAATGGCGAACTGATATAGAAGCTTTTTCAAATGATAATCAGATTCTAATTAATACAGATGAAAGTTTAGACTACAATTATACAATTGACTGGGGTGATGGTGAGATAGAAACAATTACAACAGCTAACGATATTGTACATACTTATGAAACTGCAGGGACTTATATAGTTTCAATTACAGGTCTCTTTCCTCGGTTTATTTCTACAGAAACATTTAATGAAAATGTCGACAGTAATAAATTAATTGATGTATTGCAATGGGGAGATATAGCATGGACTTCTATGGAAAGTGCTTTTCGAGAATGTATAAATATGACGATCAGTGCGATTGATATTCCCGATTTAAGCCGAGTAGAAGAAATGTCAACAATGTTTAGAGGAGCAACTAGCTTGGTCGAAGGAGGTCTTGCTAACTGGGAGGTGAGCAATGTTAAAAGCATGCGGCTTATGTTTGATGGTGCGACATCGTTTAATGAAAATATATCTAGATGGAATACGGTTAATTTAGAAGATATGATAGCTATGTTTCGTTCGGCTAACGCTTTTAATCAGCCTATCGGTGATTGGGAGATAGGAAAAGTAACAGCACTAACGGAGACTTTTTTAGGAGCAAGTTCGTTTAATCAACCTCTTAATGATTGGGATACTAAAAACCTGATTTCTTTAAGTAAAACGTTTACAGGTTCAGCATTTAATCAGCCTCTTGATAATTGGGATGTAAGTAATGTTACAGTAATGCTTCAATGTTTTTCTTTTACTAGTTTTAATCAAAATATAAATAATTGGGATGTTAGTAATGTGGCCATCTTTAGTGAAGCATTTAGTTTTAACAATGCTTTCAACCAACCTTTAGATAATTGGGATGTAAGTAAAGGAGATGATTTTTCTTCTATGTTTAGAATGTCAAAAGCTTTTAATCAGAACTTAGAAGATTGGAATATAATTTCGATGTTTAATGCAAGAGAAATGTTTAACGCATCTGCAATGTCAACGGCTAATTATGATGCAACGTTGAAAGGATGGATTGAAAGTAATCCGCAAAAAGGTGTTTCTTTTGGAGTAAATGGTTTAACATTTTGTGAAGGGGAAGAAGCCAGAAATGGCCTAATTGAAACGTATGAATGGATTTTTGATGGTGATACTAAAAATTGCGTAGATCTATTAAGTGTAGAACGAGTAAAAGATAATATAACATCATCGAAATCAATTAATATTTTTCCTAACCCAGCTAGTGATGTGATTTTTATTAGTCAAATAGATGGGATTTTAAACTCTAGAATTAAGTATGAAATTTTTGATTTACAAGGGCGTTTAATAGTGGTAGATAAATATGATAATGAATATGGAATTAATATTGCTCCTTTAGAACAAGGGGGATATTTAATAAGATTTTTGAATCCACGAGACAATCAAATTTTCTCAAGTGTTTTTGTAAAAGGAAATTAATTCTAAATCTGATTATCACATTTTATACGATTTGCTGATAAGAATTTCGTATTAATATGCTGAATTATTTTTTACTAGTCGAAGGCAAAAAAATCAATCGTAGCCTAAGTTACGGTTGCTTTTTTTAACGAAAGAATAGTGAAAAAGAAACGGCAGATATGCGAAATTTTTGTTAGTAAATCGTATTATAGTCGATTTGGGAAAAGTATTAATCCTAAATGGAATACAATTAAACCCAATGCTTCTGAAGTCTTTTTAATGAAAAGATTCTAAGAGTATTAAGATCTAATCTTTAATATAAATTTCTCCTTTTAAATACAATTTGGCTTCCCCCGCTATTTTTACTCTGTCATTATTGAGCTGACAATACAGCATACCACTTCGAGATGAAAGCTGTTTTGAAATGATTTTGGTTTTATGTAATTGAGTTTCCCAATATGGAATTAAAGAGGTATGAGCTGATCCAGTAACGGGATCTTCGTAAATTCCTGCATTGGGTGCAAAAAAGCGGCATACAATATCTGTTGTGTTCCCTTGTGAGGTTACATTAACACCACGGTAGTCTTTTAGCAAAGAAATTTTTTGAAAATCGGGCAGTAGCGTTTCAATCTGTTTTTCATTTTCGAAAACTAAGATTAAATCGTATTCACCTTTAAGTGCTTTAGTGGGTTCGTGATTGAAAAGGTTTTTAAATTCTTTTTTTAATGGAATTTCTTCTAAAGTGTCCGAAGGAAAATCTAATTCGATTAATCCTTGTTTTTTGATTACGCTTAACTTGAGGTTATCTTTTGTTAGAAAAAGGAGTTCTTGATTGGGAGTGTTTTTTATGTTAAATTCTACAAAAGCTGTGGCTAGTGTAGCGTGTCCACACAATGGGATTTCTACTTGAGGAGTAAACCACCGAATTTCATAATGCTTCTCTTTTTTTACATAAAATGCTGTTTCCGATAAGTTGTTTTCGGCTGCAATGTTTTGCATAGTGGTGTCATCAATCCATTCGTCTAAAGGACATACTGCAGCAGGATTTCCTTTGAAAAGTTCGCTTATAAAAGCATCTATTTGATAAATTTCTAAGGTTTTCATTAGTTTAATTTTAATGAGATCGGGTTAAAGTACTAAAGTTTGTGTAGAAATTCGAAAAACAAATAAATTACAACACTCTACTAATAGTTAGTCCATCGCGAATAGGTAATAATACCGTTTCTACCCGAGGGTCTTTATTTATTAATTTGTTGTAGTGTAAGAGTGCTTTTGTAGACTCATCACGAGGATCTAAGGTTTCAATTACTTTTCCACTCCATAATACATTGTCTGAAAGTATAATTCCTCCTCGGTTCATTTTTTGAATGATTTGTTCGAAGTATAGAGGGTAATTGGGTTTATCGGCATCAATGAAAACGAGATCAAATGTTTGATCTAGGCTTGGTATAATTTGAGTGGCATCTCCTATTTTTTGAACAATTTGATCCTTAAATTCAGATTGTTGGAAGTATTTGGATTGTAACCATTCGAGCTCTTCATTAATATCTATTGTGATTAATTCTCCCTCTTTTTGAAGCCCTTCACATAAACATAATGCAGAATAGCCTGTGTAGGTTCCTATTTCTAAGATGCTTTTTGGGTTAATTAGTTTGGAAATCATACTTAATACTCTTCCTTGATAATGCCCACTAAGCATTCGAGGTTGTAGTATCTTTTGATAGGTTTCTCGAGTTAATGCTTGTAGTAATTGAGGCTCCTCCTGAGAATGCGCTACAACGTAATCATCGAGTTCTTGAGGTATAAAGTGCATGTATGTATAAAGTTTGCGCAAATCAAATATGCATAATCATAGAAAAGATAGAGGGTAAAGGGGTTAAGGCTTTTGTCTTAACGAAAATGCTTAGGGATTTACATAAAAGCTCCCTGTAGAAGATTCTGATTGATTCCCCTTCTCATCAATACTTATAATTTGCCAATAATATCGATTTCCTTTAGTAATATCAAGATTGTATGATGTATTTTCAGGATTATCAATATCTGCTACAAACGAAATAGAATCTAACGATATTCCTACATATAGTTTATAACTCGTTAAGTCATTATCGACATCAGCACTATCCCATGTTAAAGTTATATTAGAAGCTTCGTTTACTATTACTTTAGCACCGATTTCAGGAGAAATAATTGTTGCAGGGAAAGGAGCATATGAAGTAACTCCTCTTCCAGAATTATAAAACCTCCATGTTTCACTTTTTGCTTCATCAGTAAGAGAATTAGAGATTACAAACCAAGAATAAGGCGTGGCTCTATTTAAAGTAATATTGATTTTCGTGTCGGAAGTACTAGTGTTTATTACTGTACCATTTACTAAATCAGTTACAACTACTTCGTAGGTATCTACAGTACTCGATTCCTCCCATTTAAACTCCACAGTACTTTCTGTTTCGGTAATATTGATTCCTTCATTACACTCTAAATTATTATCAGGAAATATCAAGGTAGCTGCAGTAAGGCTTGGTGAAGGTTCGACTTTAGGAGAAGGCTCTTCTCCTCCGTCATCACTCCCGGAGCAACTAATTAATAGGATTATTGAGATAAACACATTTATATATTTTTTCATCTTTTTACTATTTTAAAAATTCTTTGAGTGTTATTAGTAGTAATATCTACAATATATACTCCAATTAAAAAGTTAGAGGTATCTATAGTGATATCATTATTGTTAATTAGATATGTGTATTCATAGATTTTAGATCCTGAAATATCATATATTTTAATAGTTGAATCTAATGCTTCTTGTTGCCCCATACTTACAGTAATATTATCTGTAAATGGATTAGGGAATATGCTTATTTCTTCGGATAGATATATGATTTTCTTAAAAACTCCTTGACACTCTTTCTCTGTAGAAACACTTATCTCATTTTTATTTTGATCTAGTGGAAGCTGTACTTCAGTTTCAGAAGTAGAAAATTTAAGACCATTAATTTCTATCAAATAATTCGTTGCTCCTGACAATTCTAATGTTGCTGTTTTAGAACTTAAATCAAAATTAGGAGATACATTTAAAGGTTTTGGTTCTTCAATTTGTACTGAAAATCGTTGTAAAAATGATGGTTCTTCACCAATGGTAATGAAGAGCTCATATGAACCTGAAGGGATGCTTTCTATAATCCCAATATTAGTAAAATTAGTTTCACCTATTAAGATTCCGTTCTTTTCTAGTTTACCAGTCATGGTGTAAGATGTGTTTTTAGAACTAACCTTAATAGCCCCGTTGTCACTGTTTCTACAAGATTCTCCAGTGATTTCTACGGTGAAATTATTTGCAGGTAGTGTAAATAAAGGGCAGCCATCTTCGGTTACAACTATTCCTTTTGGAGTATCTAAACATTGATCTAAATGATCATCTACACCATCATTGTCTTCATCTAAAATATTAATTGTTAAAGTATATAATTCTTTTTGGAGAGTGAAATCTGAAATTAAATCATTAGAAACTATGCAATGATAGTTTCCAGTATCTTCAAGTGTGATGTTATTCAATTCTAAGGTACTTGATATTGCACCTTCAATTGGAGTTAATTCATTTTTATACCATTGATATGTGTTATTATCACCTGCTACTGTTGTTGTTAATACTACTTTGTCCCCAGTTAGTTTATTTAGTTCTATTTCTTCTTCTTTTAAAGACTGATCAGTAAATGTGAAATCAAATATTGAGGGATTGAGCGTCAAGAAATCTTCTAGATTTTTAAAATCAAAATTATTAGTGTCTATGTGAAAACTATCAAGGGTGTTGATATTTAAAATTTCGGGAGGGATTTTCCCGTGAAAGTTATTCCCAGCAATATCTAATCTTATAAGATTACTCCATTTTTCTATATCAGCTGAAATATTTCCTTCAAAATTATTATTTCTAATGTCTAAATACTGTAGATCCCGATTAGTTGAAATTGTATTTAGAATAGAGCCACTAAAATTATTAGAATTTAAATTAATTAAACTTAAAGAAGAAGATAATGTTTCAATTGGAAATTCTCCTTGAAAATTATTACTTCGAAGATCTAAACTAGACAATTTAGGTAGAGATAGAATAAATTGTGGAAAAGTACTTAGATTAGAGTCAGAAATCCTTAGACTTCTCAAATTTGTTAAATCTGAAAAGGTATTAGGGACAGTAATAGCATTTATACTTTGTAAATAAGCTCTTTCAAGATTTTTTAAATTTCCTATTGATTTTGGTAACTCACCTTCAAATTGGTTGTTTAATAAGTTTAAAGCTTTTAAATTAGTAAGCTCGCCTATTTCTGATGGAATATTTTCTTCAAAAAAGTTAAACGTTAAATCAAGTTCTTTTAGTTCTTTTAACTTTGAAATATTTGGAGATAAAGTCCCTGTAAGGTTATTTGAATTAAGGTATAGTACATTTAATTTAACTAAATTAAAAACTTCATCAGGTAAATTACCTGAAAGTCCATTATTCCATAGATTTAATCCGATTACTCTTCCATTCTCCATGCCAACTCCATGCCAACTCGAAAGAGGGTTTTCTGTATTCCAATTTTTGGAATTTATCCAATTAGGACCATCTGTAGCATTATAAAAGGCGATTAAGAGATCTCTTTCTGATTGTAATTCTTCGGTAATTACTTTTTTTGACCACTCACTTTTTTCTGTGTCAGAGCAAACAGCCCTTACATAATATGCTGTTATCGTTGTGTTATTTAAATTTGTAACCTGATAATTTGGAGTATTAGTTAAGATTCCTTGTTCAGAAGGTTCTCCTAAACTTTCTTCTTGTATAACTACTTCCCAACTTGTTTCAGTGCCTATAGCTTTCCATGAAATTTCAGCTGTTGATTCCGACGTATATATAGAAGTTAAGTCTCTTGGTCTAGGACAATCTGAAGAGGTCCAAAAGGTTCTTCTATTACTTAAAGAGCTTAGTTGATTTTCTCCACATTTTGCCACATGAAATACGGTATAACTGGTATCTTCTTTCAAGTTTTCAAATGAGAAAGAAGGAGTATCAGTAAAAGTAAGGTCAGTCTCGTCTATTTGATTAATATTTTCGCTTTCTTCTTTAATTCCAAAACCCCATTCAGTTTCTTGTCCTAAAGGATTTAGAGTTATGGAGATACGATTTTTATTTGTATCTAAAGAAGTGATAAGAGGAGATCTACATGGCTGAGAATTAGGCGTTACAAATATTTTCTTTAAAGAAGGAATACTAGATTGCTCTTCAGAACAATTATTTACTACCCATGTTTCATATAAGGTTTCAGGCTTTAAATCTTTTAGTATGTAGCTAGATTTAGAAGTTATGAAAGATGTAATTTCTTCAGAATCGAATTCTTTGACAAATAATGTGTTTTTGTCTGAAAAAAGAGGTTTCTGCCATGATACAATCATTTCTGATGCTGAACTAGTTTCACTAATAGAAATTTCAGATGGCGCTTGGCACTGCTCTTCGCCTATGTAGGTAAAATTGTAAATAGTACCCTCAGGAGGGAATTGATTTCGACTAATATTTTGATTTACTTCTGTGGTGCTTATAGTGCTTGGCATACTAGGAGTTAAACTTAAAAAAGCTGATGTTTCTTCTGTAAAATTTGCTGCGAATCCAATTGATGTTGTTCTGGTAGAGTTAGGATCGGGAGATTTTGAGCCATACACAAAAGAAATATTGTTAGTTGTCTCTTCCAAATGAATTTGTATGTTTACCTTACCTTTTGTATTGTCATCTGACCAATATGCATTTTTAAATTCTAAGATATGGATTCTATTTGGCGAAGTTCCTATGGTCTTAGATATTATTCTAGTATCAAAACCGATTAAAGTTTCATCTTTTAAGGGAGTAATTAGATCCTTATCAATTTTTGCTAAATCATTAGTCACTTTCCCACCTGTTGACCCAGTAAAAATCATCTCAGGAGATTGTGAAAATCTATAAAAATTAGTTGTTTGACCAGCATACGTAAAGTCAAAAGGGATAGTATTGAAATAACTTGTTAAATTTTCTGGAATAATGACATTATCCGCTTCAGCTTCATCTAAAGGAGTATAAGTCTCTGAATTCTCTGTGAAAATGTAAAACTCATCTAAACTTGTAATATTAGGTTTTATATTACTTTCCTCAATGATAGAAAGATTGTCTAGAATAACTTCACTGTCAGCACTAGAGGATTCGAATAATATTTCAAAATCATAAAATTCAGAAGTTTTTACTCCATTAAATGTGTATGTATAGTTATTCCACTTATTTTGTTTTACTTCAGTGTGTATTTCTGTATGCTCTACTAAATTTTCGTTGATAAGTTTAGTAGTAATATTATTTATGTTGCCGTTAATAACTTTGTAGTCGTAAGATATTATATATGTTTTATCTTCTTCTAAAGTAAATCTATTGGAGGTACTCTCAACGACTAGTCTACCAAAATTACCCTCATTTGCATTAATTCTGTTGGTTTGTACTTTAATGGCATACTTGCCAGAGATAGCTTCATCAGTTTGTGTAACATAAGTTTTATTTTCAGAAACACCAACAAACCAATTAGCTATATTAGTTTCATTAAAAATTTCAAACCATTCTTCAAAATTGGCGTTTTTTAATAAATTTTTACTTAAAGTAATTTTATTTTCACCTCTAGTTAGCTCTAAATTTGTTATTATTGAGTTAGTGATAAAACATTCATAAATTCCTTCATCATTAGAAGTCATAGAATCAATAAGATATTCATGACTTGTTGCATCAGGAATATCTATCCCATCTTTAGTCCATCTGTAAGTATTAGAAGGAGAATTACTTCCTGCAAAGAGACGCTTGCGTTCTCCTATTTTCAGCCTTGTAGTAAGAGAAGGGCAAATTGATTTTTGAGGTTGATAAGAAAAATTAAATGTGTTGTTTAGATGTACAAACTGATCTTCAAAATCTTCAAACTTAAAATTGTTTTCACTTATCCATAATCGTTCTAGATTTATAGCATTTGAAAAATTTGGAAGCTTACCTTTCAAATTGTTTTCAGTTACAGAAAGTGTAACTAATTGATCTAGATTCTCTAAATCTAAAGGTAATGTACCATCAAGATTATTGAAATCGAGTCTCAACTCAGTAACTTTACCTAATTCATTAAGGCTTACTCCATGCCAATCACTTCCATCACTTGACAAATTCCAAGAGTTATACCAATTTGAACCATTTGTTGAATTATAAAGAGTGATTAGGACATTTTTGTCTTGAGGATCTATTTGCCCATATAAAGAAATAATTGAAAAAAAAAGTATAAAAAAATTGAAATGATAAGGTGCTTTCATGAAATTTAGAATAAAAAACAGACAATAATACAAAATTTTTAGGCAGAATGATAGGTTTTAAAAAAAGACTAAACTAAAACAAATACCTCATATCCTTGGATTGGGGTAGTTCGTTACATCAAAAAAATCTTAATTTTCTTTAACATCGTTTCCAAAGCTCAAATGGGATTGAAATATTTATAAACTAAAAACCAGTAAATCTTTAAATGAAATACTGGTTTTAAGTAATATAAAAAGCTAGTTAATATTTCCTAAATTTTTATGAATTCTACTCTTCTGTTTTTAAGTTTTTCTTCTGTAGTAGTGGCTGTTGAGATCAATTCGCTTTCTCCTTTACCCACAATAGTTAAACGATCTGCTTTTATACCCTGAGAAACTATAGCTTCTTTAATAGCCTTTGCACGTTGTTCTGAAAGCTTTAAGTTAGCTTCGGGGTTACCATCAGCATCTGTATGTCCTATAATTTGACATTTCCAATCTTTATTATCTTTTAAAACATCTACCATTTTATTGATAATACCTAAAGACTGCTTTTTTACAGTACTTTTTCCCGAATCAAACAAGATACCATTGGTCACATATTTTCCATTAGCCTGCATCTTTTGAAAAATGCTTCCCCCTCCTTTAGCTATTCTAATGTTTCTTATCCCGTATAATATATCTCGATTGAAGCTGCCATCTTTTTTGCCACTCATATTAATAGCAAATGTATTAGGAGTAAAAATTACCCTAGGCAAATTAACGATGCGTTTTTCATCATAAAACATCTTGAATTTTCCTTTGTAGTAGGAAATGGAAATATGATGCCAAGCATTTAACACCCCAAGGCTTACGCTTTCTATTTGAAAGTCATACTTACCGACATAACCATCGGTTGTTCCACTTCTTAAAGAAAAATCGATGTTCTTGTCACGTATATTGTTACTATTAAGGATAATATCATAATCTATCCAAGAATTATTATAAGTTCTAGAGACCTCATCGACATATACATCAAACTCTATGGTAAATTCATCTCCAAGCGTTTGTCCCTTTTTGAAAAGGGGCAATATTACATTATCATAGGTGGCAGTACCAATAATTACTTTATCATCATCAAAACGAGCAACCTCAGCTCCTCCTTTTCTAATATCCCAACGCGAAGGGAATTCACCAACTTCTTCGTACCTCAAGTCATCATAAAAAATAACATCTTCTCCAGGGACAAATTTATAATTTCTCCATACATCTATTTTGGTATTCAATCCGCCAGCAGTGTCTTCGGTGTCATAATCACCATAGTCATCATTACCACTAGAACCTTTTTTACTTGTTTTTTTGGTCTTTTTTTTAGTCAATAATTCTTCAGCTTTTTGTTCTGCCTTTTGCTTAATTTTATCCCAAAGTTGTGCTTGGGCAGAAGACGAAAATAGCAATGTAGAAACTATGACCGTTAAAGTTAAATTTTTCATTGAATTAATGTTTATCTGTGTTGAATTTGCAAGTTGGCTTTTAAGAATGATGTTTTTTGTTAACTGTTAGTTAAAAATGTTTTATGAATTTTAAAAATACCTTGCAATTTGCATCTTCTTTAGATCAAAAAGACGCTTTAAGATCTTATCGCGATCAGTTTCATTTTCCACAGTTAAATGGTAAAGATGTTATTTACTTTGTTGGGAATTCGTTAGGGTTACAACCCAAAAATTCGAAAGCCTTTGTCGATGAGATCATGGAAGATTGGAAAAACCTTGGGGTTGAAGGGCATTTTTATGCAGAAAAACCTTGGTGGGATTATCATGAACGTTTTTCGGGAAAGTTATCGAAAATAGTAGGAGCAAAGCCTAGTGAAGTTTCGGTGATGAACACCTTGACAGTAAACTTGCATTTATTGATGGTGTCTTTTTATCGTCCCAATTCAAAACGATTTAAGATTATTTGCGAAGAAAAGGCTTTTCCTAGTGATCAGTATATGTTAGCTAGTCAAGTACGTTTTCATGGATATGACCCAGAAGAAGCTATCGTAACCTTAAAAAAACGGGATGGAGAACATAATTTTAGAACAGAAGATGTTTTAAAAACGATCGAAGAGATCGGTGATGAGTGTGCTTTATTATTGATTGGTGGGGTAAACTATTATACAGGTCAGGTTTTTGATATGAAAACGATTACCGAGGTGGCTAAAGCAAAAGGTATGTTTGTGGGATGGGATTTGGCTCATGCTGCAGGAAATATAGCCTTGAAATTGCATGATTGGGATGTTGATTTTGCTGCTTGGTGTAGTTATAAATATATGAATAGTGGACCAGGGAGTGCTTCAGGTTGTTTTGTACATGAACGCCATCATGGTCTAAAAGACATTCCAAGATTTGAAGGTTGGTGGGGACATCATAAGAAGGAACGATTTTTAATGGCTCCGGAGTTTGTACCAGAACCAGATGTAAATGCTTGGCAAATTAGTAATGCCCCCGTATTGAGTATGGCACCTTATTTGGCTTCATTAGAAATATTTGATGAAGTAGGAATGGATGCACTTATTGAAAAGCGCAATACAATAGTGTCGTATTTAGAGTTTGTTTTAAATGAAGTTGCCAATAGCATTGATGGGAATTTTGAAATCATTACTCCGTCAAATCCTAGCGAACGAGGAACTCAATTATCGGTTTTCCTTCATGGATATGGAAAGAAAATATTCCATTACCTCATGGAGCATGGTGTATATTTAGATTGGAGAGAACCAAATGTAATTCGTTTGGCACCTGTGCCTTTGTATTGTTCTTTTGAGGATGTATATCGCTTTGGGGAGATATTGAAAGCAGGACTTTCTAGTTCCGAATTATAGGATGTAGATTATGTCTAAGGGGGAGCTAAGCTTTAATAAGATATTGTCTTTAGCAAGTTTTAGTCGTAATGATATCTACATTTTACTATTCTAATTTCACCTTCTTTAACTTGATATATAAGTCTGTGTTCACCATCTATTCTTCTCGACCAATATCCTCGATAGTTATGTTTTAATGGTTCGGGTTTTCCAATCCCTTCATAAGGATGTCTAGCAATATCTTTAATTAAAAGATTGATTCTTTTGAGCATTTTTTTATCAATCTTTTGCCAATACAAATAATCTTCCCACGATTCGTCTACAAAAACATATTTCATTCTTCGATTAAGTCTTTTGCGAATGAATCTCCGTTTTTGAATTTATTTATTGCCGAATCAAGTCTCTTTTTATTGGCATCAGAAGACATCTCATGTTGAGTAGTGATTAAGGAATTGTATTCATCTATAGATATCACAACGACCCCATTATTTTTACCTCGATTGATAATTAATGTTTCAAAGTTTTCAGTTACTCTATTTAGGTATTCCTTAATGTCTTTTCTAAAATCGGATACAGAAGCAGTTATCATAATGATAAATATTTTGTACAAAATTACGTACAATATATATTGAATCAAAATTTTTAGAGAAGCCTAAAACTAACTCTTTACATATTTTGAAACAATTAGCATGCGTCATGCTGAATTTATTTCAGCATCTCATTAAGTTTTATCTTGTTATTTATTTAATGAGATTCTGAACTGAGTTCTTTTAGAATGATGATTTGTACTATTTCAACAAATACGTAATTATAAAAATGATCTAGGTATTAAAATTAAATCACAAAATGTGAAACGAGTTAAAACTAATGTTTAAAGATAAATTGACATTTCTTGTTGTAATTTCAATGCTGCTTCTTGTGCTTTCTGGGCGAAATCTTCACCGTTTCCTGCATATATAATTCCACGCGAAGAATTAATTAATAATCCAATTTGATCATTTAGTCCATGTTTACAAACACCAGCAAGACTACCACCTTGTGCACCGACACCCGGTACTAATAAAAAACTATCAGGAATAATTTTTCGAATTTCAGCAAAATATTCATCCTTAGTGGCACCTACTACATACATCAAGTTTTTTGAATTTTTCCAAGTAGTAGAAGTTTTTAACACATTTTGATATAAAGGTTTTCCTTCGGTATCTAAGGTTTGGAAATCAAAAGCTCCTTGATTGGAAGTTAAGGCAAGCATGATGGTATGTTTATCTTCAAAAGCCAAAAATGGTTCTACAGAATCGCTACCCATATACGGCGCAACGGTTACCGAATCGAAACCAAGGTCTTCGAAAAAAGCTTTAGCATACATGGTTGACGTATTTCCAATATCTCCACGTTTAGCATCGGCTATGGTAAAGATTTCAGGATAATTTTCATTGAGATATGTAATCGTTTTCTCTAGTGATTGCCATCCTTTTACACCGTATGCTTCATAAAAAGCGGTATTAGGTTTGTAACTGACAGCTAAATGATGTGTAGCATCAATGATTTGCTTGTTGAACTCAAAAATCGGATCTTCTTCCTTTAGTAAGTGTTGAGGGATTTTATTTACATCCACATCAAGACCAATACATAAGAATGATTTTTTTCTTTTAATTTCTGAAACAAGCTTTTCAATTTGCATAGTAACCTATTATAATTTCTAATTTATCGTCGTAGTGACGGAAAATACGAATGCAAAGATAAGCCTCGTGTTAAAATTGTCAGCAATAATTCTGAAAATAGACCTAAGAAACACCAGGTACCATTGTAGACTTATTAGCTATGCATTCAAAAAGTCTTTTAGGTACTGAAAGTGAGTGGAAAATTTTCCTTGATCTAATATGTTAGCTTTTTGTAATATAGGGTTAGATACGTCATTGATAAGTAACGGTAAAATATGTTCCTTAAACTGTTGACCAAATTGAATACTCGATCTTTTAGGGAGTTCACTGGGTAAGTTATCTATGGCCATCACGGCAATCGCTTTAGGATCTTTAAAATCACATTCGGCATAATTATTTTTATGATACCCATAAATAGGAGCATCACTTGTTGAAGGTCTTAAACAAGTTGGAAGTGGTGCATGTACATCACAAGAAATATCGGCTATGGTATTAATATTAAGGCTGGAGTTCGATAATTGTTCTTGGGTTAGTAATAGCGGCATTCCCTCATGATAATAGTGCCCAACCATGTAAAGGTTTGCTTTTTTAGCAAATTCGAAAAAATAGCTATTGTAGGTATGAGGTCGGTTTATAAAGGCTTCTTTTTCAAAAGTGCCATTATCGTTTTTTAAATAATTTTCTTTGGCTAATACCGTGAAAATAGGTTTACTTTCTTTAGAAGACAAAAAATCGTTGGGCGCTAATGCTGTAAAACCAATGGATTCTAAAAAATGAGCAGCTCCTTGTCCTACGTTTCCTTTTCCTGTTATAACAACTTTGCAATTGGTATAGCTATGTGTTTTTGCTTGAAATACTAAATTTTCAATATGTTGGTTAGGAATAGGTTTGTTTAGTTGAAATAAGTCATTTTTCAATCCGTAGGTACGTAACCCGTGATAGGCTCCTAATTGTCCAGCAATGTTACCGAACGCAACTAATCGATACCCTTTAGCGTCGACTAGATTTTCATAATCAAAGAAAGTGATATTGGCTTTTTGTAAACCTTCTAAGTACCATTTGTTATGAGGCTGACGTTTTGTCGTATGAGAAAAGAAAAAATATTTTTTATACGGAATTAGTTGATCTAAAGGAACTTGTTTAATCCCTAAAAATAGATCGGCAAACGAAATATCATTAACGACTTCAATACCTAATTGCGAGTATTCATCATCTTTAAAAGCCCTTTGCGTGCTAGATTGAACAATGAATGTATGCTCGGGGTATTCTTTTATAATCTCGGATAATTGGGTAGGAGAGAAGAGTACTCTTGCTTCATCCTTCACCATCATTTCTTTCAGCAGTGCAATAATCAAAATAAAGTGGTATAAATTTTGTTTATTTATCGACGAGCAAAGATAATACTTATATTTGCAATCCGAATTTTATAAGCAGTTCATAGTTTATTGTAGAGGTTTTAAATTAAAATCTTTCAATTAAGAACTTAAAAATTGTTCGGAAAAAGGGGTCGACTGGTTTTGACAGCGAGACCAATTGGATTGTAAGCACGCCGAGCTATGATGTTCATGCTCGTTAATATCGATGTCACTTTTTTAAACGGCGAGAATAACTACGCCCTAGCTGCATAATCTGAATTATAGTAAGATAATGCCTCGGTCTACTAGGTAGACAAGCAGGATACTCTTCAAAAGCCTTGGTTTACGGCGTTTGGTTTTTGAGTATCGTAAAAGTAATCCTATCGAAAATGGGATCTAGACATTTTTGAGACACTAAATTTAGAATAAGGAACGCGTTGGTAGTTTTTGACCGGCAACTTCACGAAAATCTAAACAAAGACTAAGCGTGTAGAAAGCAGTTGTAATTGCTTGTTTGGACGAGGGTTCGATTCCCTCCGACTCCACATTGAACGGTTCAATCACAATATGAACCAAAGAGGTTGTCTAGAGATCTATTTTCTAGATAACCTCTTTTTGTTTTTCCTACTTTTGGTTTTGTGGAATCTAAGAAATTACTGTAGATAAATCATCAATATCTATAATCGAGTTTAAGGAAGCAGACTATATATCTTTAACCGATATGGTACGTGATCTTGAAGGAGGAAGTTCTATTATTGAGAATTGGTTAAGAAATAAAAATACAGTTGAATTTCTTGGTATTTGGGAAGAATTGAACAATGGTAATTTTAATTCCCTCGAATTCGAGGGAATTAAAAACCAAGCAGGATTAAATAGATTTTATCTTTCTGCTAAAAAGTGGATTGAAGCAACTAATGCTATTGGTCTTATTTCTAAGGCTGGTAGATATGGTGGTACATATGCCCATAAAGATATTGCCTTTGAATTCGGTTCTTGGATTAGTCCTCGACTTAAGTTGATGCTACTTAAACCTGAATTATGCATTAGGATTTAAAAATTTTGATTGAGTTCTAGTATTTCTTAGCTTTTGGTTGATTTTAAGATTTC
>CANMML010000039.1 GCA_947499005.1 uncultured Aquimarina sp. | reverse complement strand
CCTTTAAATCTTCAAAATATCTCGTCTGCAATTTTTAACTGAAAGTTAAAAAAATATTTGTGTCCAGACGGTAGCATTCATAAGAGGACTTTTTTTACCATCTATTATTACGTCTAGAGCAGGGATTTTTAATAAGGTCGCCTTAAGGGGTTTTGTTAATGTATTAATATCCGATTCGTTCGTTGCGATATCGTTGACTAAAAAATCAACAAAAGGACGATAAGCTTCCATAAGGTCATCTGCCAAACAAAAAGCGTTGTACTTATTTCGATGAAAAATACCAATCGAAGGTAACATACCACTACTAACAATTGCTCTAGCCACTACCGCCCGTAAAATTGCATATCCATAATTCAATAAATTATTAGGAGGTAATGCTATTTCTGGAGCTCTAGATTGGTTTCGACTAAAGCCTTCAATATTGAAGATGTGTTGAAAATAATGGGCTGCAGCATAAGCTTCATGATTATCGGCATCTCCACTTTTTACTTGGGTGCTCCAATCTAATAATTTTCCTAAAGGTCGTTTCAACTGAATTAGCACCTGTGCTTGGTTTTTAATTTTGGTTGTTATGATTTGTTGCCATAGGTTTTTATTTAAGGGCAGGCTAGCATTCAATTGATGTTGATAACGTTCTGTCTGTTCGCTATGCCCTACTAAAGGTTGTAAAATGCTACAGGGCAAATGTTGACTATCGCAACTGATAATCGCAGCTTTGTTTTGAATTAATTTCATGATCAATCCATTGGTCAACGTGATTTGCTGGTTTTCTAAGACGACATAGCCAATGTCTTCAATAGGTATAGAAATAATTCCTTTTTCTTCTTCGGGGAATTTAATACAAAGTTGCTCATGCTTGGTGCTCAAATATGCTGGATTACTAAAGAAAAGGGTGCGTTTGATCATTGATAAAACTATTACATTAATATTCTCCTATATGAATAATATCGCCAAGATGATTAAGACGAACTTTTAAGCAGTCTTTTAGATATTTCGGGGATTGGTAAAATTTGTATGTAGTTTCAGATAAGGTCTTTTTGTTCTTAAAATCTTCGGCTCCTTTTGCGTTTGTCTCTAAATGATGATTAAATACGTAATTTTTGGTCGAAAGCTTTTGGACTCGAAAAAGATGTTTACTTGTCAATGGATGATTGTTGAGTGACAAAAGATCGTATTGATTAGGATCAAATTCATCGGAGGGAAATAAAAACATTTCGTTTTGTTTCATGCTAAATAAAAAATTCCAATCCTTTCGTGGGTATTTATTAACAATAGAAATGTTATTTCTTTTTCGTTCAACAGCTTCAAAGAAAGAAACTACTTCTTCGTGTAGCTCTCCATGTTCATCTTGATAAATAGCAACATGGTGATTGTTTCCCGTACTTACAAAATCTACAGGGGTAGGGACGTTGTTTTTTGTGATAATATTCCCTAAATGATCCTTGGCGTCATGTAAAGCAATTGCATTTGTAACACCCTCTATTTTTACCTTTTTAATTGCTTTTGTTTTTTCCTTATCAAACCAAATAGGATTAGTATCAAGATTGATAAATGCTTTTTTAGGATCACCATCAAATTCATCAAGCCGTTTTTGTAAAATGTCTTGGATACCTTTATCGATAACTTTATCGATTTTTAATGCTGACGAAATATGTTTTCGAATTGTAAATCGACTAATTTTTTGAACACATTTAATTTTTTCTGGAATTTGGCCTAATTCACTTTCTAAAACGATGGGATTTTTTCTCAAAGAGTTTTTACCTGTAAATGCCTTCTTTGGGTCATTATCAAATGCGATTAATCTTTTTTTCAAAGCTTCACGGAAATGAAGATTAGTCACGGTATTGATTTTTTCAAAAGACATGTTTTTGTCTACTTTTTCGAAAGTAACTTTCTGCTCTATAGATTTGCCATAAATTGTTTCTTTGTGCAATTGCCCGCGAGGTGTTAACTGTACTTTTTTTAAAGTGCCTCCTTTTATTTTCGTAGTATTTGTGTTTCGTGTAACTACTTTATTTTTAGATTTAAAAGAAATTAATACAGACGATAAATGTTCTAGAGTAGCTCTTCTAATATCAGGGAAAGGAGATTTGAATTTTAGGTTTTTGTACTTATCACGATACAAATATTTTTTTTCAATACTTCTTATCTCTTTACCTAATTCACTATCATGACTCTTGGCATTTAGGTTATTTAAATATTGTATAAATTGTCTTTTTGTAAATGCTATTGCAATAGCATCCATTGCATGATGGCGATGATCATTTCTTTTAGTCCAGTCCTTGATGTGCTTCAATTCCTTTCCTTCTTTATTAGTAATGCTATAAGTTAATCCTAGTGCTTGATACTTTTCCCAATTCAATTCTTTTAAAACATCTATTAACCCCCAGTCTTTTCGAAGTCGGTCTGTGATTTTTCCATTTGTTGAAATAACATGACGACTTACTTCTTGTAAAATTTCTGCTGCTTTTTTAGCGATATAGGCAGTATTATTTAAATCTCTATTAATAAAACCTTCTTCAATTTCAGATTTCGGTTGTAGTAATTTCTTAAATTTGGTGTATCCTATAGTATTCCCTTTTTTTAGTTCGAGTACTCGTTGTCTGAAATCTGCTTCTACTCCTTTTTCGATACAATAATCTATAGCTGTTTGGTTTCCTTTTTCAAGATTAACTTTTCGTAGTTCGAGGGTTTTATTAGAAATTGAATCATCAAAAACTACAGATTGTGGAATGATATGTTCTACATCAAATTTATTGCTAAAAAATAAGTCTTTCACTTCTATGTATGTTCCCGAATAAGGTGTTTTATAGCCAAGAGGTTTAAGCTCTTTATAGAGTTTATACTTAATTAAATCTTTTCGACTTACGTGTTTTAAACCAATTTCTTCTTGTAAATACTTTCGATCTTTTTTGTTTTGATCCGTAGCTTTGTTAATAGATGTGGTTAACTCTTTTCTTTTTTTGGCATTCTTTTTTAACTCACGTGCCATCTCAATTCGAATTTCATCAGGTCGTCCCATTTCAGGGTGAGCTATAATTTGATTTACGACGTGGATCATTTGATTAAGAATTTTTTCAACAACAGGATTTCGTAAAGCATTTTTTGGAAGAATAGTTATGCTATCTTTTAGAATACGTTTTTCATTTTCTTCTTTTGTAAAAGATTTTGAATGATTGTATCCTGCTTGATTACAAGCTTCACTATATAAAAAACCATCTTCTAGATGAGGGAGGATTTTTCGTAAAGCTTTAAGACTCAAATTTCCATAATCAGATTTAAATGTAATATTAGCCAATTGTTTTGCTAGGTCTTTTGGGAAACCAAAGTTTGCAGATAGTTTTGTTATTAAACTTTCAAGTCCCGTTATGGAATTGTCTCCTTCGAAGGAGTAAAGCAAATGCCAAATTTCGTAAGCTGGTTGCTGGACAAAATCATTTTCTGTTAGAGAAAAATCAAGGAATAAAATTTCTGTATTTATCCCTAAAGTTTGAAAGTGTAGCTTCAAATATTCTAAAGTTTCCTTGTAAGAAGCGTTTTTAGGTAAGTCAGGGATATTTTCGTTAATAAGTAAATCAATATATGCGTTAATCAGTATTGAATTGGTGTGATTGCCCTCTATTTTATCAAGATTACAATTCCATAATTTAGGGTCAACATCGGTGTGTTCTTTCAAAAACCGTAAGACTTCATTGGCTTTTAGATTTCCAACCATTTGCAATTTTTCGAATAACTGATACCTTAAAGTATCGTCCAATGCTAACTTTTCGTTGGTTGATTTGTGTATCAATGTTAAATTATTGATGCTTTGCCAAGTTTTAGCGATTTGAAATACAGGAGAAGATTTCGGAGCTACTTTTGGACCGATGAACTTTGTGGTTTCTTTTTTGTTTTTTGAAATTTTTTTATTCCGACCTTCAAGTTCACATATAGAAACTAAACCTTTTTGAGATTTTAACCTTCTTTGATAAAAAATAATTTGATCGCGTATTTCTGTCTTTATGTTTTCGTTTAGTTCAGGATAAAATTGAGCTTGAGTATTCCATATTTTTTCAAATTCATCGATATAATCTTGACGATAGAAAACTTGATTTTTTAAGAGTGTATTAGGGTTTCTTTTTAATTGGTTATATTGATATTGACCTACGGTGAGGTTATCAAAATAAAGTTCCTTACTTCGGTCGCTAATGTTAGCAAGGTAATTACTGGATTGATTGATTTGCCCGTTAAGATCTGTTAATATTAAAGCTAATTCGGATAGTGTAAGTTTTTCGAGAGTTGCCTTAGCTCGATATCCATAAAGCTGTGTTTTCTTATCCTTTCCTTTCAATTCGGCTAACTCGACACTAATAGTTTTTTCGAAATACTGTTTGGTTTCGTTTCTGTTCTTGCTTTTTAATGCATTGTAGTGGTGATCTGATAGCTCTGTATGATGTTTTTCTTGATAATTCCAGATTACTTCAAATTCTTTTTCAAGATCACTTTTATAAAAATCGGGAAATCTTTTTTTTCCGTTTTTTAATAGGCTAAATGAATATTGTCCAGGGGTAATCTGTTGATTAGCTATAATCTTAGCAATGGCCATCCCATCGATAATTGCCCCAGCATCAGAGCTACTAGCTTTTCTACTGCTTTTATATCCTCGTTTTTTATTAATAGCCAATAAGACTTTTGCAAAATCCTCTTTTGAAACCTTTTCAGTAACTGCTTTTGCCCTAGATTGATATAATTGATGGGTTGAGTTTTCTCCTTCTTCCGTTAAAATGGTTTCATCATTAATGAACCCAATTTTTTTGAGAATTTTTAAAAGGTTTTCTCTTCTTAATTTATAGCGTTGAATATTACGTCTTGCACTTCGTTTTAAAGTTCGATCGGCATTTAGGGTAATTGGATTCCCTTTTTCGAAATCTTGTTGTTCATCGGAAGATAATGGCACAACACGAGCTCCTGTCTTAATAATCTTTGAGACTTCGTTAGATTTTTCAGCTTCGTGAATAAAAGCCCAGCCAATAGAAGTAGTTCCCAAATCTAATCCTAGTATTTTTTTCATGTTCTAAATCAGAGTGTTAATGATTTGAATATAAATAAAACAGCTAACAATTTTTATGGATAGCCGTAATTGAAATGATTTTTAGATATAATTCAAAAAAAGAAGTTCCTTATTGAAATTTTGGCAAAAATTAAATTTTAGGTTTTTATTTCATTCTTAATAAATATCTTTGAATCAGAACTTTGAAAGCAATTCACAATAAGGATTATTCCGTTGTGAAAACATTTAAAGCGGCCTTTTTGGGTCGCTTTCTTTTTTAGGATTAGTCACTAATAAAAAATCCCCTTCAAATACATGAAGAGGATTACAAAATTATATGGATATGTTTTATGAGATCCTGATTTTCATTAGGATGACGTACTATCTATAGTATGTTTTCTTACTTGTAATTAAGTGCCTTAAATCTAATTTAAGGTTACATCAAATCAAAACGATCTAATGTCATCACTTTATTCCACACTTTAGCAAATGCTACAGCAAATTGCTTTTTATAATCATTACTAGCATAGACTTCAGATAAAGCACGAAGCTCAGAGTTGGATCCAAAAATAAGATCGGCACGAGTTGCAGTCCATTTTACTTTACCAGTTGTTCTGTCTTTACCTTCAAAAACTTCTTTGCTGTCATCAGTAGCTTCCCACTTTGTATCCATATTCAATAGATTTACAAAGAAATCATTATTCAATGTTTCAACAGAATTTGTGAAAACACCATGCTTGCTTCCGTCATAATTAGTATCTAAAACACGTAAGCCACCAAGTAAAATCGTCATTTCTGGAGGAGTAAGTCCCAGCAATTGCGATTTATCTACTAGCAACTCTTCGGTTGATAAGGTGTAATTTCCTTTTTTATAGTTTCTAAACCCATCAGCAATAGGTTCTAGTACTTCCATAGATTCAACTGAAGTTTGCGCTTGGCTAGCGTCTGTACGACCAGGAGTAAATGGAATATCAATACTAACCCCAGCATTTTGAGCTGCCTTTTCAATAGCCGTGTTTCCTGCTAAAACAATCAAGTCAGCCATTGAAATTTTTCTAGTGTTATTGGTGTTGAATGTATCTTGAATTGTTTTTAAGGTGCTCAAGTACTGTTTTAATTGATTAGGATTATTCGCTTCCCAATTGATTTGTGGTTCTAAACGAATGCGCGCTCCATTAGCTCCTCCTTTTTTGTCAGAATTACGATAGGTAGATGCCGATGCCCAAGCCGTTTTTACTAGATCACTCACAGATAAGTTCGAAGCAAGAATTTCTTTTTCTAGCTTTTTAATATCTGTAGAATTCACAACAGGGTAATTTACTTTAGGAATTGGATCCTGCCAGATGAATTCTTCTTTAGGCACTTCAGTTCCTAAATAAGTACTGCTTGGCCCCATATCTCTGTGCGTTAGTTTGAACCAAGCTTTCGCAAAAACTTTTTCAAATTCAGCTGGGTTTTCGTAGAATCGACGCGATATTTTTTCATAAGCAGGATCAAAACGTAATGAAAGGTCAGTCACTAACATCGTTGGAACATGCTTTTTCTCTTTGTCAAAGGCATCTGGGTAAATTTTGTCAGTGTCTTTTGCTTGAAATTGATGTGCGCCTGCAGGACTTTTTACCAATTCCCATTCTCTTTCAAATAAGCTTTCGAAGAATCCATGGCTCCATTTGTTAGGAGTTTTTGTCCACACAACCTCTAGACCCGAAGTAATTGTATTTTCTGCATTTCCAGATTTATAATCACTAGTCCACCCAAGACCTTGCTCTTCGATGCTTGCAGCTTCTGGTGCTTTTCCTACATGATCTGCACTAGCAGCACCATGTGCTTTTCCGACAGTATGTCCCCCTGCAATTAAAGCTACTGTTTCTTCATCATTCATCCCCATGCGACCGAAAGTTTCTCGAATATCATGAGCAGCTAGTTTTGGGTCTGGATTTCCATTTGGTCCTTCAGGATTTACATAAATTAATCCCATATGTGCCGCAGCTAAAGGCTCTTCTAGATTTCCATCTTTATCATAGCGTTTGTCATTAGCTAACATTTCAGTTTCAGAACCCCAATATGTATTGCTATCTGCCTCCCAAACATCTTCACGGCCACCAGCAAATCCCAGCGTTTTAAACCCCATTGATTCGTAGGCAACATTACCGGTCAAGATCATAAGATCTGCCCAAGAGATTTGACGACCATATTTTTGTTTGATAGGCCAAAGTAACCTTCTGGCTTTATCTAGGTTTGCATTATCTGCCCAGCTATTCAATGGGGCAAAACGTTGTTGTCCTTCGCGAGAACCACCACGACCATCCCCAGTACGATACGTTCCTGCACTATGCCATGCCATACGCACGAAGAATCCTCCATAATGACCATAATCTGCAGGCCACCAGTCTTGAGAGTCGGTCATTAGTTTTTCTAAATCTGCTTTTAAAGCTTGATAATCTAATTTTTTGAATTCTTCTCGATAGTCAAAGTTTTCACCCATTGGGTCACTCAATTCCGAATGCTGTCTTAGCACATTTAAGTCCAATTGATTTGGATACCATTGTCGATTTGTTGGTCCATTGTCGGTAGTCGTTAATCCAGCAGATTTTCCTTTACTGCTAAATCCAAATGGACAACCTCCTCCTGTTTCTGTTTTTTCATTCATCTGATCATTTGTATTTAAGTTGCATGAAAATAGAGTAAGCACCCCTAAAATAATACTGAGAGACTTTTTCATAGTTTTTAATAATTAATTGTTAGAATTACTATAACTCAAAATTATAGAATATGATCGTTGCTTTTTCCAGAAGGCGATTGAATGATATGATTTTAGTATAAGAAAATCATATAAAGCATAAGTGTAAGGCACAAAAAAAACCTCGACTAATTAAAGTTGAGGTTTTTGTATCTATTCAAGTTGTAAAGTGCTTAATCTGCGGGCCCTACTAAAATGTGTGATCCATTTTGTAATAAAGGAATGGCTTGTTTAAACTTAACCGTTTTAGATTCGCCATTGGTAACACTTTTGATAATTACACGATCATTACGTCCAATCTTAGGTTCTTCATTAACTATAGGAGCTGTCGGTTGCGGAGCTGCTTGTTGTTGATGTTGCGCCTGATTCATAGCACGAGTTTGAGAAGCACGTTCATCCAAATTTTGAATTTCATCTTTCTGCTCACTAGTAACTTCTCTACTACGTTGTTGTTCTGCTTGTAATTCAGGATTCTGAGTTGGTAATTCAGCTTTAAACAAGAACGAAATCACTTCTTTACTTAAATCTGTAAGCATGCTTTTAAATAATTCAAAAGCTTCAAATTTATAGATCAATAAAGGATCTTTTTGCTCATGAACTGCTAAACGTACACTTTGTTTTAACTCATCCATCTTGCGAAGGTGCGTTTTCCAGGCATCATCAATAAGGGCTAGTACAATGCTTTTTTCAAAATCAGCAATTACTTGTTTCCCTTCACTATCGTATGCTTTTTCTAACTCGGTACCAACATTTAGTGTTTTTTGACCATCAGAGAAAGGAACTCCAATACGTTCAAACTTTGTATTAGGATTTTCTTTTACCGCTTTAATTACACGGAAAACTTCGGTAGCAATATCACCTATTTTATGTTCATAATGCTTTAAAGCTGCTTTATATACTTCACCAGCAAGCTTAGTAGCATTCATTCCTTTAAATTCGACTTCTGTTACAGGGCTAGACATCGCAAAGTAACGAATCAATTCAAATTCAAAGTTTTTGTAATCTTGATTTAAAGAATTTCCTTCGGCAACATTTTCTGCAATATCATAGATCATATTGGCGATGTCTACCTTAAGGCGTTCTCCGTATAATGCATGACGACGACGTTTGTACACGACTTCACGTTGTGCATTCATTACATCATCATATTCTAATAAGTGCTTACGTGTTCCAAAGTTATTTTCTTCAACTTTTTTCTGAGCACGTTCGATCGAATTAGAAAGCATTTTCGCTTGTAATACTTCTCCTTCTTCAATATTCATACGGTCCATTAGCTTGGCGATACGCTCAGAGCCAAATAGACGCATTAGGTTATCTTCTAAAGAAACGTAGAATTGAGAACTTCCAACATCTCCTTGACGACCAGCACGACCACGTAACTGACGGTCAACACGACGAGAATCATGACGTTCGGTACCTACGATAGCTAAACCTCCAACGGCCAATACTTCTTTGGATAATTTAATATCCGTACCACGACCAGCCATGTTGGTAGCAATAGTTACTTGTCCAGGTTGTCCCGCTTCGGCAACAATGTCGGCTTCTTTCTGGTGTAATTTAGCATTCAAGACATTGTGCTTGATTTTACGCATATTAAGCATACGGCTTAATAATTCCGAAATTTCAACAGAAGTTGTACCAATCAATACAGGACGCCCTAATTGAGATAGTTTTACAACATCATCAATAACCGCATTATATTTCTCGCGTTTCGTTTTGTAAATTAAATCTTGGCGATCATCACGAGCAATAGGTCTGTTGGTAGGGATCTCGATAACATCCAATTTGTAGATCTCCCAAAATTCTCCAGCTTCCGTAACTGCCGTACCTGTCATTCCTGACAGTTTATGATACATACGGAAATAATTTTGAAGGGTTACTGTAGCAAAAGTTTGCGTAGCATCTTCAATCTTTACATTTTCTTTAGCTTCTAAGGCTTGGTGAAGACCATCAGAGAAACGACGACCATCCATGATACGTCCCGTTTGTTCATCAACAATCTTTACCTTATTGTCCATTACTACATACTCTACATCTTTTTCAAATAATGAATAAGCTTTTAATAATTGAGTAACCGTATGGATGCGTTCACTTTTTATACTAAAATCGCGATATAGTTCCTCTCTCTTTTCCGCTTCTTCTTCTGGGCTTAATCCTAATTTTTCAATTTCAGAAATTGCAGTACCCATTTCTGGAAGGATAAAGAAATTAGCATCTTCTTCTTTCGAAATATGTTCAATCCCTTTATCAGTAAGATCTATTTGATTATTCTTTTCTTCAATCACATAATACAAATGCTCATCAACAAGGTGCATGTCACGGTTGTTGTCTTGCATGTATTGATTCTCCGTTTTTTGAAGCAATTGTTTTACTCCTTCTTCACTCAAGTATTTGATTAATGCCTTATTCTTAGGTATTCCTCTATATGCTTGAAGTAATTTGAAACCACCTTCTTTAGTGTCTCCTTCTTTGATTAACTTTTTAGCTTCGGCCAAAACACCTGTTAAGTGTTTTTGTTGACGATTTACTAAGTCAGAGATTCTAGGTTTGTAATCGTTGTATTCGTGTACATCTCCTTTAGGAACAGGGCCAGAAATAATTAAAGGCGTACGTGCATCATCAATCAATACCGAATCGACCTCATCAATAATTGCATAGTGATGTTCGCGTTGTACTAAATCTTCGGGTGCATGAGACATGTTGTCACGTAGGTAATCAAAACCAAACTCGTTGTTGGTTCCGTATACGATATCACAATTGTATGCATTACGGCGAGATTCGGAATTTGGTCTATGATTATCAATACAATCAACAGTTAATCCGTGAAATTGAAAGATAGGTGCCATCCATTCGCTATCACGTCGCGCTAAATAGTCATTAACGGTTACAAGGTGTACTCCGTGGCCTGTTAGTGCATTCAAATATACAGGAAGGGTACCTACTAAGGTTTTACCTTCCCCTGTTTGCATTTCTGCGATATTCCCATTGTGAAGTACAACACCACCAATTAACTGAACGTCGTAATGAGTCATAGCCCATTTAACTGCTGTTCCTGCAGCATCCCAACTGGTGTCCCAAACGGCATTATCTCCGTCTAAGTTAATGTGAGGTTTCTCCCCTGCAAGTTGGCGGTCATATTCAGATGCCGTTACTACTACTTGATCATTTTCCGTAAAACGTTTTGCCGTTTCTTTAACAACAGCAAAAGCTTCAGGAAGAATTTCCTGTAGTGTCTCTTCAGTAATTTCTAAAGCCTTTTCTTTTAATTTATCAATTTCGTTGTAAATATCTTCACGAGCATCGATATCATTAGTTGTTTCAGCTTTGGTTTTAAGATCTTCGATCTCTTTGTTAATACCTACTTTGGCCTCATTTATCTTTTCTTTAAAAGCAATCGTTTTTGCTCTCAATTCATCATTAGAAATTGACAATAATGCTTTTTCGGCCTCTTTTATTTTTTTGATGGTAGGCTGTAACGCCTTAACGTCCTTTTGCGACTTGTCCCCAACAAATATTTTAAGTACAGAATCTAAAATTCCCATGGTTTTGTGTAGCGTATTTGAATGCGTAATTTACGCAAAAAAAAAGCCTCGATAGAGACTTTAAGGGTTGATTTTATTGCTCATCGAGACTAGTATTCGTCTTCATTCCACAGATAATCCTCGTCAGTAGGATAGTCTGGCCAAATTTCTTCAATTGAATCGTACGAATCACCCTCGTCTTCAATAGCTTGTAAGTTTTCAACTACTTCAAGTGGTGCACCGGTACGAATTGCGTAATCGATTAACTCATCTTTGGTAGCTGGCCAAGGAGCATCACTTAAGTAGGATGCTAATTCTAATGTCCAATACATCTTTTATTAATTTTCTGCAAAAATAATTTTTTACTTTTTCCGTGCAAGTAAAATATATTTTAATTATACGTTTATTATCAAAAAAACTTGAAAAAAGGGATTATTTCTTCGGAATCCACTTAATTTCTTCAATTTGTAGTTCGGAAGTCAAGAAGCGTGCCAGTACAAAAAAGTAGTCAGAAAGACGGTTTAAGTATTGCAAAACTTCATTAGAAATAGGAGTGTGATGGTTAAAACTGACTAATAAACGCTCTGCTCTACGGCAAATCGTTCTACAGATGTGACAATATGACACTGTAGGATGCCCTCCGGGTAGGACAAAATGTGTCATTGGGGGCAAAACGTCATTCATGGCATCAATCTCTTTTTCGATAGCTGTTATAATAGTTGCATCTAAGTGCAATAGTGTAGTCGCTTTTTGTGGATCATCGGTAGCGAGATAGCTTCCAATTTCAAAGAGTTGATGTTGTATTTGAGTAAGAAAATTTTTGTGAGGTGCATCTATTTCTTGATCTCTTAGCAAGCCTACAAAGGAGTTAAATTCGTCAATGGTTCCATAACATTCTACTCGATCATGGAATTTGGGAACTCGTTTTCCTGTATATAAACTAGTAAAGCCTTCGTCACCTGTTTTAGTATATATTTTCATTTTAATAGCTTTCAGCTGTCAGCTTCTAGCCACCAGCATTATTTACGTAAAAATAACACGATTAGGGAGTAGGTGTAAAATAATTTGAAAATATTTAGTCCGAAGTCCGAAGTCCGAAGTCCGAAGTCCGAAGTCCGAAGTCCGAAGTCCGAAGTCCGAAGCTCTAAAGCCTTACAGGTTTATAATCCCATTTTAAGAAACGATTCGTTCGAATATTGAATTTTTGAGGTTCTTGGGCTTTGCCTAAAAAAATGAATCCCCAATAAAAAGTATCAACAATGACTGCATCTTTAAAGATTTTTTGTAATCGTTTCCATAAGTCCATGTTAAAGTAGGGTGATTCTAAAATAATACAGCAATCTTGATGCATAATTTCCTTAAGATCTAACGCTATTTTTTTTTGAAACGTAGAGATGAATATAGCATTGGTATTGTTGGAAAATTGTTGAGTAGTAGAGGTGTTATTGAATGAATTTAGACGAAATATACCATGTGATTCTGGAGCAATAGCAAAAACTTCGGTTATTTTTAAATGCCTTAAAGTGTCAGCTAATAAGGCAAGTTGATTCGAGTTTTGATGTCGATGAAAGGTAGGAAGTAGTGCTCTAAAAACCTCATTAGATTGTCTTTTTCTATAAAAGCATTCTGTAACCAACAGAAATACAAAAGGAGAGTGAACCCCGTGAGCATTAGTTGATTTTAACAAGAATTTTAGTTTAAGAATCCAAGTCATTTTTATTGGAATAATATCGTCTGTTGTTTCTTGTATTAGATGCTCATTGAAGCGAATAGGAGGCAGAAAATTAAAGGAGTAAGTAAAGAATAAAAAATGTGAAAAGCGTTTTTTTTAATTACAAAAAGTAAATTTCTCTACCTTCTCTACCTTCTCTACCTCGAAAAACTACGCACTTGTAATCGTACGCTCATCATCAGTAGGCCACTTGCCTTGTACTTTTAGTACCTGTTCAATTACATCACGAACACATCCGCGTCCTCCATTGATATGCGAAATGTATTTTGAAATGGCTTTTACTTCTGCTACAGCATCTTGTGGGCAAGTAGGAAGTCCAATACGTTTCATTACAGGGATGTCGGGTAAGTCATCACCCATATAAAGCACTTGTTCGGGGTCGATATTATTCTTTTCTAAATATTCGGTATAACATTTAATTTTATCTCCAGCTCCTAAAAAAACATCTGTCACTCCAAGGCCTTCAAAACGACTTTTTACCGCTTCATTTTTTCCGCCAGAAATAATACAAACATTATATCCTTTGTCTAAAGCAACTTTAGTAGCATACCCATCTTTAGTATTCATGGCACGAAGTAAATTCCCATTATTGTCGATTAATAAAGTAGCATCTGTATAGACTCCATCTACATCAAAAATGAAAGTAGTGATGTCGTTTAGGTATTCTTTATAATTTTTTTCCATTGTGGTTTTGTATTGCTTTGGTAAGTATGCTATATAATTCTTTCTGTTGTTCGTTTTCTATATGACTTAGATGCTTTTCTATGGTTAGTAAATCATTGCGAACCGCAGGGCCTGTTTGTACATCCTCGGGAGTAGCAATGTTTAACTTTTCAATCGTATCTGTAATTAATGGGAGCATTAACTTGAAATCGATTCTCGATTTCTTACAAATTTGTGCTGCTTGTATGTACATGAAATTACTAAAATTATTAGCAAAAACAGCCGCAATATGTAATTGTAAACGCTGCTGCGAATCTAATAATTCCACGTGATCACTAATGCTTTTTGCTACAATTTTTAATGTATTAGTAACTGTTGGCATATTTCCTTCTACTCCAATTGGGACATTTTTAAAGTCAATAGGTAGTTCTTTGCGAATACTTTGGATAGGGTAAATTACTCCGTATTGATCAAATGATGATAGAGTTTCTAGAGGTGTGGCACCCGAAGTGTGGACTATAATGCCATCCAAGTGCTGTAATGTTTTTGAAATTTCTACAAGCGCCTGATCACTGAATGTTACAATGTAAACATCTGCTTTTTGTAAAGCACTTAGGTTACTGGTAACCGAGACAGGACAATTTTCAATAGGAATTCCTTTCCTGTTATAGTTTTCTAACAACAAAATACTTTCACTTTTTAGAAGAGCTCTACAAAGATGTGTTCCAATATTTCCAGATCCTAGGATGCTAACTTTTATCATGTGTTAAAAATACCAATGATACTTTTAAAAATATAACAATTGTATGGTGAAATATATATGAAGTCTATACGAGTTTTTCTCTGGTATGAAGTAACTTTGTACACCAAATTTTTAGGTATGTCCCAAAAGAATACTACTTCACTTCAAAACAAGCTTTTGAATTTTATTTTCTCGACTCGATTAATGGCTATGTTATTTATCGTTTTTGCGATTGCCATGGGGGTGGGTACATTTATAGAAAATGACCATGGTACTCCAGCAGCTAGAATTTTAATTTATAACGCATGGTGGTTCGAAGCGATCATGGTATTGTTTTTAATTAATTTTTTAGGAAATATAAAAAAGTATCAATTATACAAAAGGGAAAAGTGGATGACTTTAATGATGCATTTATCATTCATTTTAATATTGTTAGGAGCATTCATTACAAGGTATATTGGTTATGAAGGAATGATGCCCATTACAGAAGAGGAAACTACCAATCAGTTTCTTTCTCAAAAAACATATTTAACGACATTAATCGATGGGAGCATAGATGGAGAATTGATGCGAAAAACAGTGCGTCAGCCTTTAGAACTTTCAGAATATACTCAACGTCTCAATAAGTTCACGTATAAAACAGATTTTAAAGGGCAGCCTGTAACTATTTCCTATAAGAAATACATCCAAGGCGCCGAAGAAGGCTTAGTTCCTAGTGAAGACGGGGCATTGCATCTAAAGATGGTAGAAGCAGGCGGAGGTCAACGCCACGATCATTATTTAAAGGCAGGTGAAGTATCAAATATTCATAATATTCTTTTTGCTTTTAACAAAACAACACCGGGAGCTATTAATATCAATTACGATAATGGGAAGTATACCATAGATGCTCCATTTGAAGGAACATACATGCGTATGGCAGATCAAAAACAAGGTGCTGTAGCAAAAGATAGTGTACAACCTTTACAAATGCGTTCATTGTACAATATGGCAGGAACTCAATTTGTGTTTCCAGAAGATGCAGTAAAAGGGGTATATGATGTCATGGATGTTCCTAATGAATCTAAAGGGCAGCAGAATGCTTTAATTTTAGATATTACAGCGAACGGAGAAACAAAAGAAATAAAATTACTAGGAGGCCAAGGTTATGCAAATAATTTAAAAGAGCTTAAGGTAGGAGGGTTAGATTTTAAAATGGCTTTTGGTTCAAAGCACATGCAATTGCCTTTCTCTTTAAAACTGAATGATTTTATTGCAGATAAATATCCTGGTACAGAGAATGTATATTCTGCATACCGTAGTAAAGTAGAGGTTGTCGATGAAGGAAAAAACGAGCCCTATGAAATTTTTATGAATCATGTATTGGATCATAAGGGATACCGTTTCTTTCAAGCTTCTTTTCCACCAGATGAAAGTGGTACGATCCTATCGGTAAATCATGATTTCTGGGGAACTTGGGTTACTTATATTGGTTACTTCTTGCTGTATGTTGGTTTGATGGGGATTTTACTCATTAAGGGATCTCGTTTTAAAGATTTAGAAAAAAAATTAAGAGAATTAAAATTGAAGAAAGCTGCATTATCGATTATCCTATTGTTAGGAGTGTTTATAGGGAATGAATTACAGGCGCAGAATAGTGTTTTGGAAACTCCGAAAAGGCCCACAAAAAAGCAGTTAGATTCTATCATAAAGGCCAATGTTGTTACTGTAGAACATGCTGAAAAGTTTGGACGTTTAGTGATTCAGGATGAAGGAGGAAGGATGAAGCCTATCAATACTTTTTCTTCAGAATTATTAAGGAAATTAAGTAAAAAAGATAATTATCAAGGCTTGACTTCGGACCAAGTAATGTTGTCTATGGTCGAAAATCCTTTTGTGTGGTACAATGTGCCTATTATCTATATCAAGAAAGAAAATGATAGTATTCGTAGCATATTAGGAACTCCGAAAGGAGAGAAGCGAGTAGCATTGATAGATCTTTTTGATAGTAGAGGTAATTATAAATTAGAGCCGTATCTACAGCAAGCAAGTAGTACGAATACTCCTAGTAATTTTGAAAAAGATTTCTTGAGAACTCACGAAAAATTCTATTTGTTGAATTCAGCTTTAAGTGGAGGTGTGTTGAGTATTTTTCCGAAGAAAGATGATCCTAATAATAAATGGTTTGCTCCACCAGCATTGAATGAGGCTGGTTTTAAGGGCGTGGATTCTGTTTTTACAAAGCATATAGTTCCGATTTATAAAGAATCATTAATCGATGCTAGAAAGAGTGGTAATTACGAGAAAGCAGATGAGTATTTGACGGTAATTAAAAACTTCCAGAAAAAATATGGAAGTGTGGTGATGCCTTCAGAGAACAAGATAGAAACCGAAATCTTATATAATAAGTACGATATCTTCAAAAAGCTATTCGTGTATTATATGCTTGGTGGATTGTTATTGTTGTTTCTAGTAATACTAAATATTTTCTGGGATAATAAAGTCATCCGCTTTTTAGTAGGGATAGGGAAGTTAGCAATACTTCTTATGTTTTTAGCACATACTGCAGGATTGGGATATCGTTGGTATATTTCGGGACATGCACCTTGGAGTGATGCTTATGAATCGATGATTTATGTAGCATGGGCAACTCAGTTTTTTGGATTGGCTTTAGGAAGAAAAAGTGATCTAACAATAGGAGCAACAGCATTCGTGACTTCCATTATTTTAATGGTAGCGCATTGGAACTGGATGGATCCAGCTATTGCAAACCTACAGCCAGTGTTGAATTCATATTGGTTAATGATTCATGTTGCTGTTATTGTAGCGAGTTATGGCCCTTTTATCCTAGGAGCAATTTTAGGAGGGTTGGCATTATTACTTATAATTTTTACTACTAAAAAGAATAAGAAAAAGATGTTGTTGAATATCAAGGAGATTACGATTGTTAATGAAATGGCACTAACTATAGGTCTGGTGATGTTAACTACAGGGAATTTCCTAGGAGGACAATGGGCGAATGAATCTTGGGGTCGCTATTGGGGCTGGGATCCAAAAGAGACTTGGGCGTTGATTAGCATTATGATATATGCTTTTGTAATTCACATGCGTTTTGTGCCAGGACTTCGAGGGAGATGGTGGTTTAATTTTGCTTCATTGATTGCAATAGCCTCCATTATGATGACTTATTTCGGGGTGAATTTTTACTTGTCAGGATTACATTCTTATGCTAGTGGAGATCAAGCAATAACTCCTAGTTTTGTTTGGAACTCTGTTGTTGTCGTTTTTGTACTAGGTGCAATTTCTCTATGGAGATATCGAGTGCATTATAAGAAATAATTACGAAGAAAGGTAGGGCGTATTCATTTTTAAGCGTTTAACATACATCAAAAGGTCTTTTGACTTTGGTACATAATACGGTTTAGTTAAAGTAAAAAGCATCGGTCGGGGGATACGATGCTTTTTTTGTGTCATACCAAATGCAATAAGTGTTCTCTCTAGATGAAAAGAGAACTTCTTATACGATTTACTGTTAAGAATTTCATATACATATGTTAATCTAATAACTATCGGATTGTTATTTAGCTTGCTTTAAATCTTTAATTAAACTAGGAATAAAAAGAAGTACTAATAATCCTGCAATACCAATGCATAACCACATAAACCAGGGTTGTTGCCAGTAAGGAGAAGCCGCTTTTTCTTTTTTAGAAGCGTCTAGGTGCGTTATGCTATTAATCTTTAGAATAGGCAAGTCAGCTTTAACTTGATTCTTAAAATAACTAATATCATAACTAGGTTTTTTTAACGTATTATCGCCACTAGTAATGCTGTATTTTTTGCCTTTTTCTAAATCTGCAATTAAATAAGAAGCTTTTTGAAAGCATTTGATTTTCGAAATAATGAGTTCAGGATTGTCTTCATTTTCGATTTCAATGACCATTTCATTTTTCGATAAATTGTAAATTAAGAATTCATTCTCCGTATTAGAATCTAAAAACAAGCTGGATATCCTATGATAATACTTCTCTTCTTTATTATTTACTGTTCTTGTTGAAGAAACATAGATTGTTGCTTTTCTTTTGTACCGAACAGGTTCATTAATTTTAAAAGTTATTTTGTCAATGCTAAAGGGGTGTTCAAAAGAAAGAATGCATTTTGTTTTTTTCTCTTTTTTTATTTTTTCTATAGCAAAACCTTTTAGAGGAATTTCGTTAAAAACAGGATTGCTTACTTTTTGAGAACTAGTACCTAATGCAATAATATTAACAGGTAGCGAATGAAGGTCATCAAAAGTTATTTTTAAATATTTATAAGCACATAAAGGAAACTCTATAAGTTTGTAAACACTTGTCTTTTGTGGATTGGACAGGTTCCTAAGCCTGTCATTTTCAGAAATGCCAAACCAATCTTTTTGGTTATTGCTTCCCAATAATTGATATCGTTTTGTTCCGCGATAATTTGATAGATGAATTGCTAGCTGCTTTAATTCTTTTTTAGGATTCTTGAATATATAAGTAGAGCTCGTGTCATTCACCTTAGAACGACTTATTGTAGGGATCGATTCGAAATTAGAAGCTGCAATTGTCGTTTTACTGACTTCAATAAAATAAGGCACTTGATTGTTGTTTTCATCCCAAATTCTAATATCTCTTAAATCATTTTGGGCATACGAAGTTAATTCATGATGAAGCGCGATTTTATGAAGTCCATTATCGCTTGCAGTTTCAATAAGACCTTCGGTTTTCGTTTGGGAAAACGCAGTCGTAATGTGTATTGCTAGTCCCAGAAATATTACAAGTCTATTCATGATTTTCTGTTTTTTTATCGGGGTTATCAAGTACAGTTTCATCATCAATGACAAGTACTTTAATCTTTTGGTAAACAAACGAAATAATCAATATCAATACTCCTAATAGGATAAATGCTATAATTTTTCCTGTTTCAGAAACATTGCTAATGTCGTAAGTAAATAATTTTATGATTGTGATTCCAAGTAATACCAAAGCTGCAACTCGCAATACTTTGACTTTTCTTTTGATACCAGCAATTAAGAAAATAAATGATAATATTCCCCATAAAACAGGGATTCCCGTTTTAATAACCTTTAAACTCGCTTCTTTAATATTGTCTTTAACAAGACTTTTGTGTCTATAATCGGAAAGTATTTGGTCTTTTGGTAAATCGATTTCACTTAATTGTGCATCAGTAACTTCGAGATTATTGAATTGTAATCCATGAATGAGCGTTTCGTTGCTGAAGATAATTACCACCAATAGTGCCGCTAGCCAAATGGTAGCTTTATTAGAAAAGAATTTGAATTCACTTTTAGTTTTGTTAATTGTATATAAAAGCCACCCAAAAAACAGGATTAGTGCTAAGTTGAAATAATGTATGTAAAAAGAAGTTTTATAATCAATGCCTTTCACAATAGTTTCTTCAAGTTCTTTAAAAGGAAGATTTAAGAAGAATAATACATAAATGAGAATATTGAAAATGGCAATTCCGCTGACTACTTTCAGATTTAAAAACAGTTTTTTCTTGAAGACAATTATTGCAAGAATGGCTGTAAATATTAAATGGTACAGGAATAGAATGGAAGTGCGTGTAGTACTGAATTCTGTATAACTATAGGCTTGGTGATTGATCTCTACATAACCAGAGACATATAATACAATTAGTGCCACTATGCTGGCTATATATCTATAGGAAGCCGTACTTATATTAAGCTTAAATAAAGAGAGATGGGTAGTCTCATTTCTTGTTAAATATATAGTGGCGAATAAAGATCCTGCACAAAATATCCCTGTAATGAAAATCGGATTCAATATTATAGGTAAGGGTTCAAATATATTCAATTCGCCCCAATCGATAAATAAGCTACCTAGCATTAATACCTGAACTATTACAGAAGCAAAACGATAGGTTTTTATGTCAGATTTTTGAGCTAACCAAAGTAATAGTACTGCTTCAACGGCCCAAAATAAAGTGATGTAATTTCCTTTAAACTGTATAGGAATCGCTAGTGTTATAAACGATAAGGTCAAGCCAATGAGTAAGTAGACGGCTTTTTTGTCAAGCCCGAATTTCTTATATAAAAACCAAGCATAGATTAAATTTAGGATAGACATCATCGCCGTAAATGCGCCTCTAAATTCAGTATGGTATTTCGATAGTATTGTCATACCAATTCCGAAGAAAACAGCATTATTTGCAGCCAATAGACCCAGTTCTGTTTTGGTGAATTCGCCTTTGTTTCTAATGTTGTTGACTACTGTAGCGGCAATAAATATGATGTAAAAAATAAAAGCAAACATAAGTCCTCCAAAGTAATCCGTGGAGTCGTCAAGAGTAACCTTGGTAAGCCAGCCTAAAAATAAAATAGTGGTAAAAATGAATGCTAGAATATTGACAAGAGACCATTTTTTGAAGTAAGCAATGGCTAATATTCCAATATTTAAAATAGCAATATAGCTAAAGAGCACTTGGTAATTTCCACTACCTGTGCTTATCATAAATGGAACAGCAAACCCACCGATTAATGATAAAATGGCAAGCTCGATACGATTATAGGATAAAGATAATAGACAGCTAAATGCGGTTATCAATACCATGATGATGAAAGCAATGGTTTGATTAAAAAGTTTGTATTCGTGAAAAGCAATAGCAATGGTAAAATAGAAAATAGCAATAGCGCCCGCCACTAAAACAGAACTAAATGAAGCGTACTTTTTACGTAAACGATGGGCAATCGCTAGGACTAAGCTTCCTGCTAATATTCCAATACCAACTCTCCCTGGTTCGTTAATCCAATCTTTGTCAATGGCATATTTCACAAAATAACTAATCCCTAAAACAAGTATTAGAATACCAATTTTATTGATCAAGTTTTCACCAATGAATTTTTCTAAATCAGGATTTTTTTCTTTGAAACTATCCCATAAACTTGGCTTTTTCTCTTTTGGTTTTTTAATGCTTTCAGGAGTGATGTTCCTATTGGGAGCTTTGATATCTAGAATAGGGCTTTCGGCCTTAGCTTTTTCTGTTACAGCATCAGTAAGAGATTCTTTCGTTGGAATCTCTTCTGGTGTAGGGGATTTAACAGGAGTAGGCGGTTTTACTTCTTCAGAAATAGCAGGGCGAACCAAATTTTCTGGGTTGACCTCAGGAGTTGCTTTTTTAACCTCTTGGGAAATTGTTGAAACAGGAATTTTTAGTTGATCTAACTTCTTATAAAGAACACTTAGATTATCATTAACCTCTTTGATTTTCTTATTAAGAAGGTTGTTTTGATTGATAAGTATGACGATGATAACACCTAGTAAAACATAAATCATATTGAGCCTTTTTATACTGGATTGGAACAGTAGTTCAGATTATATTTTTGACAACCATATAGTTGACAGTACAAGTAAATGTACAGTTATTTTTTTAGTGATTATAGTTTAAGGGTTTGAGACCTCTTTAATGGGTTTTTAATAGATAATTGGCTTGAAATAAATAGCTTTTAAAAATTATATAAATAAAGCTATCTTTGTTTAATATTTAAGTAAGCTTAAAAATTAATTTATGTCAGTTGCAATTGAAAATTTTGTAAAGCAAATTTATAAGTTCAGGCAGCAATCAGGTTGTGATACTAAGCCCAGTTCAGTAGCAAAAAAACTAGGGATAACTAGTGCTGCGACAACAGATATGGCAAAGAAGCTAGCAACGAAAGGCTTGTTGAACTATGCAAAGTATCAAGAGCTTGAGTTGACCCCTGAAGGTGAAAAGATGGCACTAAAAGTCATTCGAAAGCACCGTGTCTGGGAGTGTTTGTTGTTCAAACTCTTCGATTTGTCACTACACGAAATTCATCGAGAAGCAGAATTTCTAGAGCATGAAACTTCCGATTTTCTAGCCGATAAAATTCACGAATATCTTGGCTTTCCCGATTTTGATCCGCATGGAGATCCGATTCCAGATAATAACGGAAACCTCCCTGTGGTAGATAATATGTCTGCACTTTCCGAAGTAATGGAAGGGGCATATCAAATCGTTCGTTTACAAAGTGACGATAAAGAATTCTTCGATTTTTGTACGCTACATGGACTAATCAACGGCGCTTTAATTCAGGTAGAAAAGCAATTTTTAAAAACGGGAATGACTCAAATAAAAGCTCAGGGAATGATGATTGTTTTAAACCAAGAGTTTTCTTCATTAATACAAGTAATAGATGCAAAATAAATTATGGATGTTGGTGCTATGTATGTGTGTAAGCATTACATGGGCACAAAAGGGAATATTAACAGGAACAGTATATGTCGAAAATGAGGCTGTACCTGGAGCAGAAGTGTATGTAAAAGGAGAGGTATTAAAAGGAACTACAACAGATATCAATGGAAATTTTAGATTAGAAGGATTGATTTATGGAAAGCAAACGATTCACTTTTCGTTTGTTGGGACTACTTCAAAAACCGAAACCGTTGAGATTACTAAAAATACAATTCCTCTAAAAATTTACTTGAAATATGATACTAGTTTAGCTGAGGTTGTAATTTCTGTTCCAGGATCTAAATTACAAAGGGACTTAGTGGTTAATGTTGAAAAAAAGAAAATCTCGGAGATTAACGAGGCGAGTTCAACAACCTTAGCAGAAAGTATTACGAACATCAACGGGGTATCACAAAATAGTACAGGTAGTAGTATAGGTAAGCCCGTAATACGTGGTTTAACAAGCAATCGAGTAGTAACGTTTGCGCAAGGTACCCGAGTAGAAAATCAACAGTGGGGAGGCGAGCATGGTTTAGGTGTCAGCAGTAACGGAATTAAAAGTGTCGAGGTAATAAAAGGCCCTGCTTCTTTATTATATGGATCGGACGCCATAGGAGGTGTGCTGTATTTTGTCGATGAAGATTTTACCAAGAAACGTCTTGAAGGAGTAGTCGAATCGGGGTATTTTACCAATGCGCGCAGTACTCAAAATAGAGTAGGAGTAAAATTAGGTTTTGGAGATTTTAAAGTAAACACTTTTTTAGGATACAACTTAGCAGGGGATTATAAACTGCCAGATGACTCCCAATTTAATGGAGATCGTGTTTTTAATACTCGATTTTCAGAGCGAAGTGCTAAAATTTCATTGGGATTAGTGAAGGAAGCATTTACTTCAAAATTGACCTATAGTTATTTGAATAATTTCTTCGGAATTCCAGTGCCTACAGAAGGAAATCCAGCTTTTACAAATAGTTTCGATGTAGATTTCGTGTCTCCGATTTTCGATAATCAAGAGCAAAATTTTGTACTGCCTTTTCAAGATGTATCGCAACATATTTTAACATCCGAGAATAATTTCAAGATTAAGGAATCTGATGTGCAACTTACCCTAGGGTATTCTGTTAATGATCGACAAGAATTTAACGAAGCAAGAACGAATCCCGATTTGTATTTATATCTCGAAGTGTTTAATTACAATTTGAAAGTATCCGATATTATTAAAACAGATCATTTCGATATTACGGTTGGGGCGCAAGGATTGTTTCAGGATAGTGAAAATAGAGGAACAGTATTTTTAATTCCAGATGGAAAAAGTACCGAAAACGGAATCTTTGGATTATTCAATTTCAAAGCAAATGAACATTTAAGATTTCAATCGGGATTGCGTTTTGATAGCAAACGTATAGAAGCAGAAGGTGTGGTTATTGATGAATTTACCAGTTTCGATGATTTTGATGAAACTTATAACACATTAAATTATTCGGTGGGAGCTAAATATGATATCAATCATTTGACTTTTCGTTTCAATATAGCTTCGGGATATCGAGCGCCTAATGTGTCTGAGTTGTTATCCAATGGAGAACATGGAGGAACAGGTCGCATAGAAGTGGGTGATCAAACCTTGGATAGCGAATCGGCAACTCAGTTCGATTTTGCAATTAATTATAAAAAGGAAGGATTAAGTATTACGTTGAATCCGTTTTATAATAAAATTTCGGATTACATCTTTATTGCACCAACAAGCGAAAGACGTATAGTAGATACTGGAGAATTGCCTGTTTTTGAATACCGCCAAGAAGATGCGACGTTGTTTGGGGGAGAATTCAATTTGAATTATGTGCCTAGTTTTATGCCTAAATTGACGTTCCAAACAGGTGCGGCATTAACTTATGGAAACGATAGTAATGAAGATCCTTTACCATTTATTCCGCCAGTAAATTTTAATACTAAAATAGATTATGATGTTAATCTCGGAAAGCAATTGAAATTGAATAGTATTTATTTTCAGCAACAAAACTTTTTAGAACAAAATAGAATTGCTGATGAAGAATTAAAAAATGAAGCCTATCACTTAATAGATGTTGGGTTAAATGCCTCATACAAAGATTTTAAATTTAGTTTTGTAGTAAAAAATCTTTTCGATCAAGAGTATACCGATCATTTATCAAGGTTGAAAACAACATTCGAAGATTTTGCAGTACCAAATCCAGGAAGAGATATTGTATTTAATTTGAAATATAATTTTTAAAAGGATTACTGGTGTAGTCATTTTGTATTGAACAAGCTTATGAAAAAGGTATTAGGTTTTTTAATGTTCTTATCAAGTATCGTTACTTGGGGGCAGCTAAATACCTACACTTTTCAAGAAGTTGACGCCTTAGAAGAAAAAAGACCTATAGTCGTTTTTTTACATACCGAATGGTGCAAACCTTGTGAGGTAATGGAGCGTAAAACGTTGACAGATGAAAAGGTAATTGAAGTACTGAATAAAAAATATTACTTCATTTCTTTTAATGCTGAGCAAAAAGAAGACGTGGTTTTTAATGGGGAAATATTTGCTTATAGAACGATTAGAAAGCAGTTGGGGGTGCACGAATTGGCAGAAACTTTAGGGACTTATGAGTTTAGAATGGC
The DNA here is from genome assembly GCA_947499005.1 of uncultured Aquimarina sp. GTDB lineage: Bacteria > Bacteroidota > Bacteroidia > Flavobacteriales > Flavobacteriaceae > Aquimarina. The sequence continues at coordinate 4,583 of CANMML010000039.1, read as the reverse complement.
GTATCCAACAACGGTAATTTTAAATAAAGAAAAGGAAGTAGTGTTTCAATATCCATCAGTATTAAGACCTAAAGGTTTTTTGAGAATGCTGAGTGCTATTGAAGCGAATGAGAAAATGTAACCCTTCGGCTTCGCTCAGGGTACGTTTCGACTCCACTTAGGATACATTTTGGCTTCGCTTAGGATATATCTCGAGTTTGAACCCTGAGCGGAGTCGAAGGGTGACCATAAAATGTAGAAGTTAAAATATAAATCATGAAAAAAATATACACACTTTTAGTACTGATGCCATTGCTTTTTAGTTGTGGTAAAAAGCAAAAAGAAAGCGATGGGAAGTTGCAAGTAGTCACTACCACGACTATGATTACCGACATGGTAAAAGCTATTGGTGGAGATAGAATAATAGTTAAAGGGCTAATGGGGAGTGGTGTAGATCCGCATTTGTATAAAGCGAGCGAAGGCGATGTTTCTAAATTAGCTGAAGCTGATATTATTTTTTACAATGGATTACATCTAGAAGGAAAGCTTGAAGATATATTCAAAAAAATGCGTCATCTTGGAAAACACACTGTTGCCGTTGGCGAAAGTATTGACAAATCAGAATTAATAGCTTCCGAAAATTTTGCCTCTAATTACGATCCGCATATTTGGTTTGATCCTACGAAATGGCATAATTGTATAACTTTAGTAACAGATGAATTGGTGAAAATAGACCCAGAAAATGCAATTATTTATAAAAAGAATGCGGAAAAATATGACAAAGAAGTAGAACAGTTGTATCACGATAATTGGAATATAGTCAATCAAATACCCATTGAAAAGCGAATTTTGATAACGGCTCATGATGCTTTTAATTATTTTGGAGAGGTATATGATTTTGAGGTAGTTGGTTTGCAGGGATTGTCTACAGCTACAGAGGCTGGCGTAAAAGACGTGCAGAATTTAGCAAGTTTAATTATAGAAAAACAAGTAAAGGCTATTTTTGTCGAAACTTCTGTTCCTAAGCGAACGATTGAAGCTTTACAAGCATCAGTAAAAGCAAAAGGGCATGAAGTAGTTATTGGAGGAGAGTTGTTTTCTGATGCCTTAGGCAGCCCTAATACACCAGAAGGAACTTATATTGGAATGTACAAACATAATGTGTCTACTATCGTAAATGCTTTAAAATAATAATAGCAGCCTAATGGAAGAGTCAAAAACCAACTATGCGATCACTGTAGACGATCTTACCGTTGCCTATAATTATAAACCTGTTTTGTGGGATATCGATCTGGTGATTCCTGAAGGGGTATTGATGGCAGTCGTAGGGCCAAATGGAGCAGGGAAATCGACTTTAATTAAATCGATCCTAGGGATTGTAAAACCCATTGCAGGTACTGTAAGTGTTTTTGGAAAACCCTATGAAAAACAGCGTTCTTTAGTAGCTTATGTCCCTCAAAAAGGTTCTGTAGATTGGGATTTTCCAACGACAGCTTTGGATGTAGTAATGATGGGGACTTATGGTAGTTTGGGTTGGATTAAGCGCCCAGGTCAAAAGGAGAAAAAAGCCGCCTTAGAAGCCTTAGAGAAAGTGGGGATGTTGCCTTTTAAAGGTAGGCAAATCAGTCAGCTTTCTGGGGGGCAGCAGCAGCGTGTTTTTTTAGCTAGGGCTTTAGTGCAAAACGCTTCTATTTATTTTATGGACGAACCTTTTCAAGGAGTTGACGCAACAACAGAAGTTGCTATTATCAATTTATTGAAAGAGCTTCGAAAAGCAGGGAAGACTGTAATCGTAGTACATCACGATCTGCAAACCGTACCCGAATATTTCGATTGGGTAACGTTCTTAAATGTAAAAAAGATCGCTACAGGCCCAGTGAAAGATATTTTTAACGATGACAACCTCACAAAGACTTATGGTATCAACTATAAAGTAAGTGTGCAGGAGTAGATGATTTGTCATTCCTTGCCTGACAAGAATCTCATTCAATTGATCTCCTCCGCTCTGGGCATAGTATGTAAATAAGTATAACGGCTAGTGCTAGTTTGCAACTAGTACCTATTCAGTAGTTAGTCAATATATGAAAAAAAACAGCTTAATATTAATACTTTTAACTTCATTAAATGTTGTTGCTCAAAAAAAAGCAGAAATATTTTTCAAAGATTTTGTTGAGTGTTTTTATTCAAAAAAAACAACTGAATGTATTTATATCTATAACCGTCCAAATGGAAGTAAAATCGCAGAATTAAGTCCATTAACCGACCCTTACTGCTGGTATAAATTTGCAATATCAGAGTCAAAAAATGATTGGTTAAAGATAGAAAATGTTATTGTTTTGCCTTCTTGCGAAGAAAATGAATTGAATAATGATATTGGAAAATATAAGAATAAATGGGTTTTAGCAAAAAATATGATTATCGATATCGACTCTTTTGGAGAGCCTAAAATAAGTTGCCTCAGTAATAAGAATGATAGAGGATTTGAAGAAATTGGTTATCGGTTTTATAAAAGACCTAATTCAGATTCTGAGATAGCATTTTGTATAAAAGGATATATTGCATCTGAATTATTAGCAGTAAATGGAACTTGGGGAAAACTGAAAATAATACATAATGATAAATTATATATAGGATGGATACAAAAGAAATACCAATGTGCATACCCTTGGACGACTTGTCCTGTATGGGATTAAAAACGTTTCCTAACACTATATGAAAAAATAGAGCCGTCTATGGTTACTCCATAGGTTTGGTCTAATCCGCTATGTCACCAAATATAAATTTAGTGCTTCAATATTGAAAATAAACACACAAAACATTATATCAGGCTTAGTTATAGGTGTGGAGTTAGTGATAACCCGCTGTCCTACGTTTCTTGTATTCCGAGGCTAGTGCTAGTTTGTAACTAGTATCTATCCAGCTGATAAGTCATAGCCACAGTAGTTTTTCAAAGATTACTGTGGTTTTTAGTTTTCAAAATCACCCTCTCAAATACTCCAAACGAAGCACAACATTACTATCCTTTCTAATTGTTGATTTAATACGAATAGGGTCAATGTTAAAGCGACTTTCTAAACCTAAATACTTTAGCAAGGCCATTGAATTGAGAACCTGCAAGGCTTCCCCTACAGAGTTGCTTTTGTATAGATAATTCATCATAGGTTGTTTTTTATCTATGTTGAGATTAATGGCTAAATATTCAGAAGCTTTTAATTGATTCATGAGTTCGGGATCTCGTCTTTCAATACTTCCAATAGTTCTGGTTAACATTGCAGCTTCTTTTTTGAAAGAAGTACATACCATCAAAGCCCAATAGCGTTCCCAAGGATCGGCACTATAAAGACTTTTTTCAACTTGTTCTTTGACGTTCTCCCAGGGTTGTAAGCTTAAATTTGCAATATCAACATAGGATGAAATATCTTCTTTATGAGCTTCTCCAAATGCAGTAGGGTCATCAAATGCATTTTCAATAAGAATGTGTTCGGGGTAAAAGGATAAATCGGGCATGTCTTTAATCCAAGTGTTTAATTCGGATCTCATATCAGAAAGCACAGTAACAAATCGATTATCGTTCACTAGGTTATGAGTTTCATGGGGATCATTTTCCAAATCGAAAAGTAATTCGGGGGCTTTGGTTTTAAAGAAAGCCGATTGCTGTTCGTTTAGCTGTCCTTTGTTATAAAGTTCTCGCCATTCTTGGTATGCTAACTGTCGGTAACGATATTCGTTTATCAATCCATCAGGATTAAAAGGCTGAAAATTTCTAATGTATTTAAACCTGCCCTTACGAACAGCTCTAACCATATCATATTTTTCATCAAACCGATCGGCGTAGCTATAAGTCACTTTTCGTGAATTCAATTCTTGGGGATCAATTTCAGCCCCTAAAAAAGCCTTACCATCAATTTCATCTGGGATTTTTACCCCTGCGAGTTTTAAAACAGTAGGAGCAAAATCTACAAAACTAATAGCGCCTTCTATGTTGTTCGTAGTGTCAAATGGAGTTAGGTGCTTGTAGTTTTTAGGAACATGAATGACAAGAGGTACGTGTAATCCTGTTTCAAAAAGATAGCCTTTGCTGCCAGGTAAAACACCTCCATGATCTCCAAAATAAAATATAAAAGTATCATCTAGTAATTGGTCTTCTTCCAATTGTTGGATAATAGCACCAACCTGTTGATCCATTTTAACGATTTTATCTCGGTAGATGGCGTTAGTGTATTTAAAAATTCTCGTATCAGGGTGATTAGGAGGTACTTTAAAAGAGTCTAGGTCTGTAATAGGAGTTATAGAATCCATGTCCTCTTTTGTAAAGTGCACATTGAATTCATGGCTTGTGAAAATATTAGATATGTGAAAAAAAGGCTGACTATCTGTTCTATTTCTCCAAGAAGCAATATTAGAAGATGCACTCCAAGTACTATCACTTTCAATTACATTATAATCTGTTTTTCCATGGTTAGAAGTATAATACCCAACTTTTTTTAAGTAAGAAGGAAATAATTGCAATGCTTTTGGCATCGGAGTTATTAACATAGCGGTAATATAATTAGATTAAATGCGATATTATTCGTATCTTTTCCTTATGAAGGATATGGATTTTA
>CANMML010000038.1 GCA_947499005.1 uncultured Aquimarina sp. | reverse complement strand
CATTTTCAATAATCTAATATCTAGAATGGTTGAAGCCGATAACATAAATCAGTCAAAATTGATAGGTAACTAAATGCAGACCTCTAAAACATTGAATTGGGTGATAAAAAAACACCTCCAATGATTGTTTTGCATTTAGATATTCCTAACTATATTATCAATAAATATACTAAACAAAGTAAGCTGCTTTTAATAAGTGCTTTATCTTTAGATGAAGTAAAATTTACCCAACAAATTACAATGGTAATGACAGACTTTTAGGAGCCTACGTAGATGTTTATCAAACCAAAACAACAACCATAACTCGAATGGGACGTTCATCACAAACAGTACTTAATAGGGGTAACGTTGAAATCGATTCTTTTAAAAAATTAATATCGGGAAAAGTTTGGGTAAAATAACAAGTAGTATTTATGTTTAAGAACTTTAGAACAAATGTTAAACGTTTTTTTGACGCTAAGCTTCCGTTTGAAATCTTGGAGCAATTTAAGGGGGTTGATTCAGAATATGTAGAGAATAGTAAAACCTTTAACAATATTGATTTAAATTTTATTAAGCTAGATTGGGGAGCTAGAATAGATTCAATTATATCCTTAATTATTTCTTCAATATCTTTTATCTTTTTTCTATTAGCTGATTTTTTTGTAGAAGATGATGAAGGTCGACCAGTTATTATAGGTCTTATGGTTTTATCATTGATTTTTGTTATCTATTTTAGTTATCAACTATATTTGAATCCCAAAGCTCATATTATTTTAAATCGTCAAGATGGTATTTTTAGTTTCCCACATGGAACAAATAGAAACAAAAGTTATACAGTACCATTTCATAAAGCAATAGTTTATTGGGTTGGTACTGGTGCAGCTTCAGGTTCTCTGGGTATGAAGTTGGTAGCACAGCATCCAGAGGCAAAGTATGGAGGAGCACATTTGATAGCTCATGAAAGAGACTATCAGAAAATTTGGTCTTTTTATGTGTGGTATATGGATAGAAATCGTCCTTTACCACCAGGGACAGCTTTTGATCCGTATCGACAACAAGATTTTGAGCGAAGAAAAGCAGCGGGTTTTCCTATGCCATTATACCGGAGTCATATTCCAACTCCCGAAGCTACCCCTGAGCAGCAAGCCGAGCGTAATAAATATTGGAAAGACCATATTGAAGAATTTGCGCGTGAACCACATTCGATAATGTATGATCCCGAAGTTCATACGGACTGGCGACGTGTTCGTTATATGAATAAAGATGATAACCCCGATAGTAATCGCTATTATAAATATGTATTTAAAAATGGGGACATAGTTTATATGAAAACCAATGAGGAAGGTAGAGGTTTTATGCCTCCAAAATCAGCTGACTATGAAGAGACAAGATTGGAGTTGGTAGAGTCTTGGTTTTAGGCATTGCATATAAAATAAGATAGATGTAAAATGTGTGAGGAACTTAGTATGATTTCAAAAACACCTCCAATGTCTTTTGTATACAGATGTTCATATGTGTCTAATAAACAGAATTAACTAATGTTAGAGCAATTATTTCTAAAATACTTAACCCCAAAAGGGAAAATTTTCTATTTCGTAGGACAGGTAATTCTATTTATTATTTGGGCTATTGTCGTATTAAATGTGTTAGACTATTCTTTGGAAAGCGGTCGTGATCTTTTCTTTGCAGGTTTAATCGGTATTTGGATTGTTTGGACAGGGATTAGCTTTTTATTTTATAGAAAGAAGGATGAGGAACAAACAGTTTGATTAGATTTTGCGTTAGGGATTGCAGCGGCTACCCCACAGCCTGACGAAGGAAGAGCGAGGAGTAATAGCGTAAAGCCCGACCCTTGGGTAACGCCCAGAAAAGTAATGAGGAAGTCAATTTTATTAGGAGAATGGTTTTACTATAACGGGACATCGATTATTTTCGGAGCACCCGAAGAAGACGAGCCTTTAGAGCTAAAGCATACGATTAACCTAAAAAAATCCCCCTAGTATCTAAAAATACTAGAGGGATTATCAATAATTAGACTAAAAAAATGAAAAAATAATTACTCCTTGGAAAGAAGCCTTATTAGTCTATCAATACTTTCTCAACATGAGTTTTTCCTGTACTGTTATTGTTGATTTCAAGGAGGTATAATCCACTTGCAAAACTATCAACAGGAATTTGAGTTTCCATATTTGTGCTATTTTCCATATTTGATGAATGCACAATATTCCCTGCAAGATCGATCAATCTAATATCGGTTCCCGAATTTTTAGATAAGGAAAGCGTATTGTTTGAAATCGATACATTGATGAAATCAGAAGCAGGATTAGGACTTACCTCTATAGTAAGAGAAGTAATTGTTTTAACTCCTGTAGCTGTATTATCCTCACCAAAGAAGAACCCATATTCCGCATTTGCTAAAGCCACTTCTATTTGTGCCCAGCTTCTGTGGTAATTTTGAGTGTAGTCTTCTCCAGCATTGTATGCAGCTTCTAATCTATCAAAGTCAGGATCATCTCTATATCCAGAACGAATATCTAAGAACGTAACTCCAGGTTTTATCTCATCTCCATTAGGCATAGCTCCTATGAAACCATCTGGTACGTACACCTCTTCTTCAAACATACGAACAAAATCACCTCTTTCTTCAGGAGAAGAAACTCCTTTGTCGTCTCTGTAAGTCACCCACATTCTATCCAATACCTCTTTTGCTAAATCGCGAGAGTCAGTATCTAAAACATCATGCTTTTCAGTAGCTGCAGCATAGTAGATTAACGCCTTAGCCATAGAAGCAGCAATACCAAGATCTTTATTGTAATTAGTTACAGTAACACTTAGGTTATTATTCGCTCCTGGATTATCAGCATCCCAAGTATCAGGTTCTCCACTCCATTCTAAAGTAGCAGGGATTTCAAAATCATCCTCTCCAATTAAGTTTACTTCACTTTTTACCCAGTCAGCCCACTTGTCCATTAGTTGTTTAGCCATAGGATCGTTGGTTATATAATAATATTCTGCCACACGTTCCATAGACCAAGCTTGCCATCCGAACCAAGTACCACTTCCTGGATCATGGTAAACAGGATCTTTATCATAAGCCATATCATAGAATGTCGATTTTCCAGTAGGATAAGGACTATAATCACCATTCCAGCTATTGGTTGCACCACCAGCTATGGCGCCTTCTTTAGATTGTAACCAAGTATAGAATTCCATTTGTCTAGTCAAACTAACATTCCAATCTCTTTCTCCATTTTGAGAAATAGGTTTTAACTCATCTACATTCGTAAGTGCATATGCCGCAACTGGGTTTTGGTATCCAAAATGACAGTGGCTAGAACTAATTCTAAATGCCCATGGAGCAGAAGTGTCAGCAGCACCTCCCCAAGACATATACCATGACATTAGGTAATGTGCACTATCATATCCAGTTCCTGCACCACTAGTATCACTTTGAACACCTAATGGTTTGAAATATTTGTCAAACATTGATAATCTTAGGAAATCTCCCATTTTTACCGTCTTATCTAAATCTAGATTGTTTAAGCTAATACCTTGTTCTTTAGCATAAATTTGTGCCCAATACATTGCTTGTACTACACGAGCATCTGCATCAGGTGCACTTGTATATCTCCATTGTTCAGAATAATTTTCATCTAAAATAAAGATAGGTAAGAAGCCATCAGGACCTCCCCATTCAAAGCTTTCCCATGATGGATGAGGTATTGTTTCATAAACAGATTCTTGCTCTCCTCTTTGGAACGTATTAATGTAAGATGGGGTACTAACGCCATCCCCTCTATTACCATACCCGTAGAAGTTATCATTATCCAGTAACCAGTGCATTTGATAGATGTCAGCACCATAAGTAGCTGTTAAGTCTGGCGATACAGGGTCTACACCTACAGGAGCTGTAAATCCTAAAGGTGATGGATAATCACTTGGTAATGGAAACTCTGGTGCATATGCAGCAGGACTAGAAGGGTCATAAGCTGCATTTGTAGGTTGGTCAGCATTTGTTGGAATAATAAACTCCTCAATTCTGTCCCAAACCTCAGCTAGAGGAGCCCAGTCTTTATTAATTCTACCATTCATTACCTCTAACCATAACCAATATGAATACAATTCACTAGTAGATTCGTGACCGTGATCAGGAGCTTCAACAATTAAAGACTCAATAGAGTGATGAGGAGACCCATCTGCACTAAAATACCCATTATCTGGATCATAAAACTCTTGTCTCATTTCGTTAAAACGATTGATATATTCATTGTCCGTTACAGGTGGATCGATAATGATAATATCGTCATTTACTCGAATTGTAATTGTATCTTGACTTTCTGCACCGTTTTCATCCGTTACCGTAAGCGTAGCATCATAATCACCAACACTGTTGTAAGTATTTTCTGCGGTTTCACCTGTAGCAGTATTGCCGTCACCAAAATCCCAAGCATATGTAATTGCATCTCCATCTGGATCTGTAGAAGCACTAGCGTCAAATGTTACTACTAATGGAGCAGTTCCCGAAATAGGAGTTGCCGAAAATGCAGCTATAGGGTCGGTATTTGTGTTGGTGTTCCCTCCATCACAATCGGGTGCTGTACTAGAAGTACTAAAGTAGATGGTAAATCCACCTGCTTTTGATACTAATACAAAATTACCAGCATCAATAGTAGCCCAATAGTCACCATCTAATCCTGTAAATCCAGAGTTCGAAATAGTAACATCTGGTTGTGCACTATTAAAACCTTGAGCAAGGTTTGGTAAGAAATCATTCCAATATGCAGGTACACCATTACTCGTATTCATAGAGAATTGGTATAACCCGTCATTATTAAGATCCCAGTTGATGGTAAAGTTGGTAACATTACTTAAATCAGGGCCTCCATTTCCTAAAACAAAAATGTTTTCAAAAGCACTATTAATTGAAGGAAGAGCATCGGTATTAGGTGTTCCAAAGGTACAATCCGAACCAGTACTTTCTAAAGTACGTGCTACTTCAATTCCATTAGAGATCCCAAAATCACCCTCTAAATCAGCAATATTTTCATCTTGAGCAAGTCCAGTAATGGTACCGTTATAACTTACATGATATATAAAACAAGTACCAGCTCCAGCTCCGTCAAAATTAACAGCTTCTGGTGTTGGAGGTAAACCTAAAATATTACCTGAATCGTCAGTAACAACCCATTGATTTTCTGCTCCATCATTTCCTGTTAATACAATACCAGAAACATTGTCAGCAATACCATCTCCTACGGTGAAAGCATATGGTCCACCAGTTAATATACCTCCATTAACAGAAGGAATGACCAAAGTACGGACTACCTCAATACTGTTAGATAAATCAAAGTCACCATCTAAATTAGCAATATTTTCATCTTGAGCAAGTCCAGTAAGTGTGCCGTTATAACTTACATTGTATATAAAACAACTTCCAGCTCCAGCTCCATCAAAATTAACAGCTTCACTAGTTGGAGGTAAGCCTAAAATATTTCCAGCATCGTCGGTAACAATCCATTGACTTACTTCTCCTATATTTCCTGCTAGTACAATACCCGAAACATTGTCCGCGATTCCATCCCCTACATTAAAAGCAAATGGCCCACCAGTTAATGTTCCTCCTGCAACAGTAGGAGTACTTATAGCACCACAATCAGGAGCTGTAGTAGATGTACTAAAATAGATCGTATATCCTCCAGTTTTTGATACCAAAACAAAATTACCAGTATCAACAGTTGCCCAATAATCTCCGTCTAAGCCAGGGAAACCAGAATTTGCTATGGTAATATCAGGTTGTACACTGTTAAAATTAGAAGTTATAATCGGTAAGAAATCATTCCAAAAAGAAGGGAATCCATTAGTTGTATTCATAGAAAATTGATACAACCCATTATTATTTAGATCCCAGTTAATGGTGAAGTTAGTCACATTACTAAGGTCTGGCCCTCCATTTCCTAAAACAAAAATGTTATCAAAAGCACTGTTAATACTAGGTAGTGCCTCTGCTGTAGGAGTTCCAAAAGCACAGCTAACCGATCCATCGTTTACAACAATAGATTGTGAATTTGTGTCCGTTTCTCCTGTTGAATTTGTAACCGTTAGTGTTACTACATACGTATCTATTGCAGTATATGTTGTTGAAGCGATAGCTGTAGAAGCAGTCTCTCCATTACCAAAATCCCATGAGTATGTCAACGAGCCACCAGTTGGATCTACAGAAGATCCTGCGTCAAAATTAACAACTAGTGGAGCAGCACCAATGTTTTTATCGGCAGTGAATGCTGCGATAGGACTTCCATCAGATACGGTTATTGTTTCTGTAGAAGTACTTGTGATGGTACCATTGCTAACAGAAAGTGTTGCTGTATATGAACCTATTGCAGTATAAACATGAGTATCTGTTACTCCAGTACCTGTCGTGCCATCTCCAAAATTCCAAGTATACGTAAGGTTTTCATTGTTAGGGTTTGTAGTAGCAGAAGCATCAAAAGAAACGCTTAATGGAGCTATTCCTGAAGTTGGCGTAGCATTAAAGTCAGCCTTATGAGTAAGAATTCCCCCATCAGGTTCAATCCCAAATACTAATTGACCGTTGTCATAGACAGGTATATTAACACTTTCAAGTTCAGTTCCTCCCAGTCCTTGTGCAGACCAGTCATTTGTAGTGTCGTAAGGCACTCCATTTGCTACTCTAAAATTTAATTGTGTTTCTCTTCTAAATTGAGGATCTCCAATTGGGCTAATTTGTTCACCGGTTAAAGAAACTTCAGCATAATAAATGTTTTCTGAAGCATCCCAAGCCTCTATAGTAACTGAACTACTTCCTTGTACAGAATTCAATGTTGGTTGATAATCAGCGATGGTTAAGCCTTGCGCAACTCCTTCCGAAATATCGAAGAAATAACGATAAGAAAGTTTATCCGTCACTCGTGCAGGCCAAGCTGTTCTATTTTGAATACGTATTTGAACAGTACTACCAGAATTATTATTACTATTAAATTTAGAAACAGATCTAATTTCTGCACGTGTAGGGGTTTCTTGTACAGGGAAATTAGCTAATGGATTTCCACCAAATTCATCATACATTCTTACTAAGTTTCCTGTAAAACAAGCATTGTAATCACAAGCAACTTCATTTGCAATAAAATCACCTCGATCATCTACAAATGAATCATCAGGAGAGCTTGGTCCACCTACTAGTGCTCCAAATAAAGTATGACTTGGCTGATCAGGATTGTTGGCTAAATTATTTGCCCAAGCTCCATGTGCCGATCTATGATGTGAATTATTTGCAGGGTTATTCCCAAAACCAATCATAAAGCTTCGGTTGATAGGGTTGTCACCTAATGCATAGTTGGTTTGACCAACAGCAAAATCATGGTACTTTGCTTTATTTGCGGCAGAAGTAGCTACTTTATCACTATAAACAAATGCCAAGAAAGAGGTGTTTGCAGCATACCTTAATGATCCCCATTGTATTAAATGTGCTTGTCCTCCTGGGCTATAAGTAACTCTGTCACCATTTACGCCACTTGTCCAAAAGTCAAGAAAGCGTTCCGAATCATTTTTATATCGGTCTTTACCTGTGATATCAGCTAACAATACATAAGAACCATAGCTTTTGTCATCCCAAGACATAGTAAACTTATATGCTTTATCATTACTTTGTCCTTCATTTCCTAGATTGTCATATTCAGTTTCTGCTTTATCTAAATAAGCTACATCATTAGTAGCTTTATATAACCAAATAGCTCCCCAAACAATTTCATCTTGGTAGCTGCTAAATGATCTATAAAAACCAGCTGCATCTGTAATCGAGTTCGAATATTCGCCTCTAAAATTGTCAGCAAAATCATATAATTGTTTTGCATGTTCTAATAAAGTAGCACTATATGAGGGGTCGTCATCTTTAAAAAGAATACTAACGGCTGCCATTGCAGCAGCAGTTTCTGAAGCCAAATCAGAACCAGGATTGTTAGCATCAATCTTATGAGAAGGTCTGGGCATAACCATTACTTCTGGGGATCCCCAAAAAGCATGATCAAGACCTCCGTCACCTACTTGTCCATAAAATTCATTAGGAGCCGTATGACATTTTATAAAGTAATCCGTTACGTAGCGTAAGTTTCTTCTTAAAATTTCATATTGTCCACTTCTTTTGTAGGCGTCTTCGTATTCAATAGCTCCCCAAGCCAATGAAGTTACGCTAAATGCCATTGGGAAACCAAATTTCACGTGGTCTCCAGCATCATACCAACCACCAGTTAGGTCAAGGCCAACATCAGCCCCGTCATTAAGAGCAGAATCGGCTCTCCATGTTACACGATTCCAGCTTGGTAATTCGCCGGATTGTTGGACTTCATAAAAGAAAAGTGATTTTTGTAAGGCTTCTCCGTAGTTGAATTGGGCGGAGAGGGGGCCGTAGAGCATTAAAATTGAGAATAGAGTAATTGATTGAATTACATTTTTCATGTTTTCAATAGATTAGATGTTATTGTGTTTCTCCATTTAACAGAGATGAGCATAACCTATTAAAATGTAGATTTTGAGACTAGTTGAGCAGTTTGTTTAATTTTACTGGAAGTATAGTTTCTCTGGTGTAAATTTTAATCTTTAAAGTTTTAATTGTTTAGGTTTAATTTTTTAGAGAATCTTGTTTCTTTCAGTTAGTCTCGTTTTCCAATTTGATAGGTCATTTTTGTTTGTTGTACATCTGTTTTTTTAGATGTAAAAGTGTCAATTGCAAACTTATAAATAGGTGCAGTCTACATGTGTAACGGAGATTGCAAAGAATGGAAATTATGGGTGTATTGGTGTTGTAATGGCTTATATGCAGCAGATGTTTTATATGAAGCATCAAAATTCATACATATGCTTAGTTTAGATTGTGTTAATGAATTCATAACAAGTATATTGTCGATCTGTTAGGTCTGGTTTGAATTTGTAGTTCTGTATGCTATAATCTGCTAATTATTGAACGGAAAATGCAGATTAATAAGTTGTAAAATGAAGGAAATGATTTAGACTAAACCATCCATTGTAGATCGAATGAATTTATTTGTGTTGTACGTACTTTAGTAAGATTAGTTTTCAATACATACCTCGCGTATTTGCATCGAGGTTGTTGATTTAAATAGATATAGGTTCTACATCAGTAGGTAGAATTCCAAAATGAGATTTAAAACATTTTGTGAAGTATGAAGGGGAAGAAAACCCTACTTTGTAACAGACTTCTTTAATGTTTGAAGCTCCATTTTCTATAATATTTTTTGCTTTCTGTAGTCGTATTCTTCGGATAAATTCATTGGCACTATAGCCCGTTAAAGCCTTTATTTTTCTGTATAGTTGACTTCTACTTAGGCTTAATTTAGTAGCTAATAATTCTACACTTAGGTCTGGCTGACTGATATTTTCATTAATATAAGATAGCACCTCTTCAATGAATTTTTTGTCGATACATGAAGAATGTGTATTTTCATCGATACCACTAATTTCTCTAAAGTATTTGTCAAAAATCATCTGACGACTGGTAATAAGCTGTGATAATCTAAGGCTAACCAATTTCATAGTAAAAGGTTTAACCATATAGGCATCAGCTCCATTTTCTATTCCAGAGATACGATCATCTATTTGGGTTTTGGCCGTAAGCATTAGTATAGGAATATGACTAGTTGCAATATTTTGTTTCATTCGATTACAAAACTCAAAGCCATCCATTTCTGGCATAATTACATCCGTAATAATGGCATCAGGTAAAACCTTGTTTGCAATTCTTAAACCTTCAGCACCATTACTTGCCGATTTGACATTGTATTGATGCTTTAACTCTTCTGTTAAATAATTTCTTAATTCACTATTGTCTTCAACAATCAGTAGTGTTTTTAATGATTTTGTTAGCAGTTGATTAGAGGTGTTTGGAGAATTATTTACCTCTATAGTTGTCTCTTTGTATACGACTGTGTTTGCTTTTATAACAGGGGCTGCTTTTGTTTCTTGGATAGGTTCTAATATTTCACTTTCTGATAAATGACGATTACCTAAAGGAAGTAAAATTTTAAAAGTAGTGCCCTCTCCAACTTTGCTATTTACTTCTACTTTTCCTTTATGAAGTTTAACAAAATTTTGAACTACCTCTAATCCTATTCCTGTTCCGCCATAATATGTTTTGTTAAGATTTTCAACTTGATAAAAGCGTTCAAATATTTTATCAATTTGACTTTTAACTAAACCAGGTCCCGTATCAGAAATAATAATTTGAAACACTTTTGTTGGTTTAAACTGATTAATTAAAGGAAGTATCGCTTTGTCTGTAGCGATAAGTTTTACGATAATAATTCCATTTTCGGGAGTTACTTTAAAAGCATTAGATAGAATATTGAATATGATTTTTTCGAGCATACTTGTATCTGCCCATACAAGAAGATCAGGAAGAGCAGATTCAAATTCTAAAGATATTTTGTTACTAGAGGCTTCTTCTTCAAAATAGCTAACAATATCTTTTGTAAAAGGAATTACATCTAATTCTTCGGCTTTGATCTTTATTTTATCGGACTCTAATTTTCTGAAATCCATTAACTCATTTATTAATCTATGGAGTCTATAGGTATTTTTACGTATAATTTTATGCTTGTTTTTTATCTTTTCGGGTAGGTTCAAGCTTTCATCGCCAATGATATCCTCAATAGGATTAATCATTAATGTTAAAGGGGTTCTAAATTCATGAGAAATATTTGTAAAGAATTGAAGCTTCTTTTTGTTTAGTAAATCCTCTTGCTCCCTTTGTTTACGTTCAGTAAGAATGGACTGCCTCTTTTTTATTCGGCTACGAGTAAGCTTATTTAATAGATATAGCCCAAAAGCAATTAAAGCTAAATAAGATACAATAGCCCAATTGGTTTTCCACCAAGGAGGTAAAATCTTTACAGTTAATACTAAAGGAGTTTCATTCCAAACCCCATCATTATTAGCCGCTTTAAGCTTAAAGGTATAGGTGCCATGATCTAAGTTAGTATAAGTAGCACTTCTAGATTGCCCCACGTAATTCCATGATTTCTCTAGGCCTTCTAAGTAATAAGCATATTGGTTTTTTTCTGGTCGGGTATAGTTGATACCTGTGTATTCAATTGTAAAAACAGACTGTTCACTAGAAAGTGTAATACTATCTGTTTCTTTGATAATGCGTTTTAAGGGCGAACCCTTTTCTTGTGGGAGTATCTTTTCATTAAAAATCTTTAGATCAGTAAGGTAGACTTGAGTTAGGTTTGAGTTTTTGACAATAGCATTTGGATTGAAAAAATCAATGCCTTTATAGTTTCCAAAATAAAGTAATCCTTGAGAATCTCTAAATGCGGCATTCATATTGAAATCATTAGAGAGCAATCCATCATTGTAGGTGTAATTTGTAAAATTAGATGTAATAGGATCGTATTTATGAATTCCAGAGTTTCCGCTAATCCACAGATCTCCATTTTGGCTTTCAATAATGCTGGCTACATTTTCTTCTGTTAATCCATTAAGTTTATTGAACCAATCAAATTTATGTTCGGTGGTATCGTATCGACAAAGTCCAGCTCCTTTTGTGCCAATCCAAATAAATTTTCCGTCATTAGATTCATACAGAGATAATATATGACTAGAGCTCTTTTTATTATTAAAAGCTAATGCCATTTCATCGATCATAGAGATGACTTCTATATCTTTTTCGCTTTTTTTGATGAGTTTAAATAAACCTCGAGTGGTACCTACCCAGATATTTTGATTTTTATCAATGATTACTTTCCGCATATCACTTTCTACAAGGTCATTTGTGATAAATGCAGGTGAGTTGTAATGGGTTATTTCATTAGATATAGGGTCTAAGGAATGTAAGCCTTTGTAAAAAGTACTAAACCAAATAGTATGATTCGCATCTTCAGTAATACTCAATACAGTATTAGAAGCCAAATTAGTATTATCAATATTAAAGTTAACGAAATGGGTTGTTCCTTTTTTTAATAAGAAAATCCCCTTATCCCAACTTCCTATCCAAATGTTTTCATTGCTATCAACATAAATACATTCTAGATAATTACTGGTAATACCATCTAAAGGGCCATTTTCGAAAGTATTAATGTGGGTGAATTTATTCTTTTTAGGATCAAAAATATCCAAGCCACCACCATCAGTTGTAATCCATAAATTTTTGAATTTGTCTTCTATAATTGCAGTAACAGATTCTATTTTTAGTGAATTGGTGTCTGTGTTTGAGCTTTCAATATTTTTGAATTTGTCATACAGATTATCATGGATAGCAATACCACTATTATAATATCCAATCCATAAGCGCTCGTTTTTATCTAAAAGCAAAGACCAAATGGAATTCGAAGTAATGCTTTTATCATCTTTCTTATTGGCTAAATACTGTCTAATGACTTTGCCTTGCTCGTTTAGGTGAATGAGTCCTCCATTTTCAGTTCCACAGAGAAGAGTGCCATCAGGATTTTTTAACATTGAGAAAATCCCCTTATCCGTTACTGGGTAATTGTCAATGGTATAGGTTTTGCTTTTCTGTTCGATTCTGTAGATTCCATTAGAGGCAGAGCCAAGCCATAAAACCCCTTCTTTATCTAAGAATAATGAGTGTAAGGGAATTACAGGAGCTTTTTTATCAAAATAATCACTTTTGTATAATAAGTCTAGTTTACTGTCATACTCAAGCAAGCCTTCGTTAGTTGCGGCTAATATCAATCCATTGTTATTCTTTTTAATAGAATTAACACTTAGCATTTTATTAGGCCCCGAGAATGATATTTTTTTCGCATCAAAATTCTCCATATTGAATTTGAACATGCCGTAAGCCGAAGTTCCTAAAAGCAAATTATTGTTACCATCTTCTTCAATAGAACGGACAGAGACTAGTGTTTTGTTATCATCTTCTGAATGTATAATCGGAAATCGAGTAAAATGATCTAAGTCTTTATTGTATAGATTTAAACCTTCTTCGGTACCGATCCACAACCTATCTTTTTTGTCGATATAAGCACAATAAACCAAACTACTGCTAATAGAAGTACTGTCTTTAAGGGAATGTGTATAGGTTTTGTAGTTGATGCCGTCGAAGCGATGTAGCCCAGCACCATTGGTTCCAAACCAGATATAATCATCTTTATCCTGTATTATTGACGATACCCCTAATTTGGATATACCTTCTTTGATATTGATAAACTCATAATTTGAAACATACTCTTGAGAATAGAGTGTTGGAAAAAATAATAATGATAGTACTATGTAGCTATACGTAGCAATTAGTTTTTTAATAGGAAGTATGCAATTCATACATTTTTTTTTAATCGGTATCAGATATGTTCAATAACATATCTTTTTCTATTAAGTCAACATCATCACCTTCTTCTAAATTAATTATTTAAAACTATATAACATATAACGGATTCATCTGAAACATATTATAAATGAGTATTTTATGTTTTTTTTAATTTTTTCAAGGCAATTTAAACCATACTATATATGTTATCATTTTTTGAAATATAAAGTGTAAGACTTCTTGATTTTCAAGCTTAGATCTAGTATTCACTGGGTGCAAGCTTGAAAATAGTAATGCAAAGCGGGTGGATAAAGAAAAAGCAGTGAGTATAAATAATGTGGCGGAGATTAAAACAAATGGAGCAAAATGATATTTACAGATTGTTTCGCATCAAAAATCATATCCTTTGTTAAAAGAATCATATTTCAATTCGAAGTCACAATATAGTTTTGCTATTATGAGGTTTAAATTTTTGAAATGGAAAAGGTTATGGGAGTGTTTATTAATACTAGCAATTATCAGTTTGCTATTATTTTTCATCATTTTCATTATGTAAGCATTGCTTCCTAGTTTCCTATAAGAGAATAAAAAAGATTTTATTAATAACAAAAACTAATTCAAAATGATAAAAATTAACCAGCTCATTATTATTCTGATGCTATTCTGTGCTCACGGGGTATTTGCTCAAAGTCAGACCGTCAGTGGAACAGTCTCTTTTACTGATGGCGAACCACTGCCAGGTGTTTCTATCTATATAGATGGGACTTCAAATGGTACTACAACAGACTTTGATGGAAATTATAGTATTGAAAATGTGTCAGCAACAGATAGCATAACCTATAGTTATCAGGGGATGGAAACACAAGTGATCCTTGTAGGAGAGAAAAACTCTATAAATGTGGTGTTAAAGGAAGACATTGGAGCTCTTAACGAAATCGTTGTAATAGGGTATGGAAAGACTTCTAGAGCATTAGTAACAGGTGCTATCTCTAGTGTAAAATCGGAAGAAATTAACAGTGTACCTGTCATTAATACAGAGCAAGCACTTCAAGGGCGTGCTCCTGGGGTGACAGTTGTAAATACAGGATCACCAGGGACTTCGCCAAATGTTAGTATTCGTGGTTTAAATACTTTTGGAAATAGTAATCCATTATATGTGATTGATGGAGTAGTTTCTGGAGGACTTAATGAGATAAACCCTAATGATATTGAAACCATAGATATCTTGAAAGATGCAGCGACAGCTGCTATTTATGGTTCAAGAGCTTCAAATGGGGTGGTTCTAATTACTACAAAGAAAGGTAAAGCAGGCAAAGCGGTAGTAACATTTGATAATTTTGTTTCTGTACAGACCCTAGCAAAAGAATTAGATCTTTTAGATACTAATCAATTTAGAGATTATGCCGAGGAAACTTTTGGGCTACCTAATAGATATACATTAGACCCTCAGTCAACAAGGGTTAATACAGATTGGCAGGATGAAGTATTCAATAATGCAATTATGCATAATACCAATGTTGGAGTTTCGGGAGGTAATGAAACGGCAAGATTCAACCTTTCTGCTGGACATATAGTTCAAGATGGAATTATATTGAATACAGGATTTAGGAGATCTTCATTAAGAGCCAATAGTGAATTTAAAATAGGGAGTAAGTTTAAAATAGGACAAACGCTATCAGTTTCAGATTCTAAAACAAGTAATGAAGAAGAAAACGGAGATCGTACCTTGGTGGAGCATTTGATCAAGTCATTACCTTATACTCCTGTTTTTAATTCTAATAATTTAGGTGGATTTGGAGGTACTGATACAGCGTTAGACAATGGATCTGATGCGGAGAATCCTGTTCGATTACAAACGAATGGTTCAAATATTTTAGATAATACTAAAATTCTTGGGTCTGCTTATGCTTCTTATGAATTTATAGAAGGCTTAACTTATAAATTCTTTTACGGGTTTGACCGCGCTACAGGAGAATTGAATATTCATACGCCTGCATTCAATGAAGGGGTCAATAAGTTGTCTGCGACAGCTTTACAGCAACAGACAAGTATCTTTAGTTCCGATACTTATACGAACTCTTTAAATTATAATAAAACGCTTTTTGATGCTCATAATTTTGACCTGTTATTAGTCGCAGAAAGATTTAGTAGCGAAACTCGAACCAATAATGCGATAGCGTCAAATCCGCAAACGAGTACTGTAACAGTGATTAATAATAATGAAGATGCCGTTGTAAGTAATAGACTAGAGGAGTATGCATTGACTTCTTATATTGGAAGATTAAATTATAATTTTGATAAAAAATATTTATTATCCGCATCGATTCGTAGAGATAATTCGAGTCGATTTGGCCCAGAAAATGCATGGGGGACTTTTCCAGCTTTTTCTGTGGGGTGGGTAGCTAGTAAAGAAAAATTTCTTGCAGATTCTGGTGTAATAAGTAATCTGAAATTAAGAGCCTCATGGGGAATTACAGGAAATGATGGAGCTCCTAATTATGGATATCAGGCAGGTTTGATTCCTGGGTTTAATTATGTCAACCTTCCTACAACTACGAATGTTGGAGTTTCGAACTTTGGTCCAGGAAATGAAAACTTAAAATGGGAGGAAAGTACCATGACCAATGTGGGGTTAGATATTGGTTTTTTAAATAATGCACTAAATGTTTCATTCGAATATTATAATAATGACGCAGAAGATCTTCTAGTACAATTACCTCTTCCTCCAACTTTTGGAGCTACTACTCAAATAGATAATGGAGCAAGTACCAATACTAAAGGGATTGAATTAGCTATAGAGTACACTCATGATAAAGGAGGAGATTTTAGTTGGAGCGCCAATTTTAATATAGGGACTGCAAAAAATGAAGTTAAATCTTTAGCACCTGGTCAAGACTTTATCGAATTCAACACTTTTGAAGGAGAAAATGTATCTAGAGTAGAAGTGGGTGAATCTCCATTTTTCTTTTATGGATTACAGACTAATGGATTATTTCAAGAAGGAGACGATACCAGTGCACAACCTAATGCAGCGCCTGGAGATATTCGTTTTGTAGATCAAGATGGAAACGGAGTGATCGATAATAATGACAATGTTAAGATTGGAGATCCTTTTCCAGATTTTACTTTTGGGATCAACTTAGCAGCGAACTATAAGCAATTTGATTTTTCCGCTTTTTTGAATGGAGTGAGCGGTAATGATATATACAACACCAATATCTATGATTTAGAAGGGATGACTCGCTTGTTTAATGCTGGTACAACGGTATTGAATCGTTGGACACCTACAAATACCAATACATCAGTACCAAGATTTACTGCAGATCATTCGGATAACGTTAATAGATCGGATCGATTTATTGAAGATGGATCTTTTGTAAGATTGAGAAACCTAACGATTGGTTATAGTTTAAGTAAAGATCATTTAAAGAGTATTTTAAAAGGTTCTCTTTCTAAATTAAGAGTGTATTTCTCAGGGCAAAATTTATTTACAATTACAGACTATTCGGGGTACGACCCTGAAATAGGAGGGAGTACATTGAGTGGGAACGAAAATACGCCAACGGCAGGTATTGGTCTTGATAGAGGTTCTTATCCTCAACCAAGAGCTTATACCATGGGGGTTCAATTGGCTTTTTAATCTCACCATAGTTTGGTTAGCACCCTAGAGGCTTTTCTCGAACGTAATTTGATAAAAACAAGTTCAGTTAAATGCCTTGTGGGTTTGTTGCCAAATGGTCGATTAACTATTAATAACAACTAAAAAAACAAAACGATGAAACAGTCAAAGAAAATTATAATGTGCCTGGTAATTGGAATGTTGTGCGCTTGTGATGATGATCAAAATGAATTATTAGACCCTAATTCTATTGTAATAGAGAACTTTTTTAAATCAAGTCAAGAATTAGATTCTTCGGTGACCGCTATTTATACTTTTTTGCAAGATGTAGGGAATTATGGGCGTTATCAATTTTACATTAATGATAATATTGCAGGAGAAAATTACGCTGCAGGAAATTTAGAACCAGACAAAGTCCAAATGATCAATCGAGATGTTGATCAAGCGAACAATGGAAATAATCAATATTGGCAGCATAATTATCAAGGGATTGGTCGAGCTAATTTTGTAATTGTAAATAGAGATGTTATTTCAGGAGTTTCGCCAACAGAAGTTGCTCAACGATTGGGTGAAGCACATTTTTTAAGAGCTTTATTTTACTTTAATTTAATTAATAAATACGAACAAATAACGCTACCTGTAGATACCAAATTTGTGGCAGGTGGATTACCGTTAGTTTCTCGCGAAGCCGTTTTTGATCTTATTGTTGAAGATTTAAAAATAGCATCAAGAGATCTACCCGCTAAAGGAGCACAAGAAGTTGGTCGAGCAACTTCAGGTGCAGCTTGGGCACTTTTAGGAAAAGTGTATTTGCAAATGGGAGACAAAGCAGCTGAAGCTAAAGATGCCTTAAGTAATGTGACAGGGTATTCATTAATGCCAAATTATAGAGATAATTTTACTGTAGAAGGAGAGCATAATGAAGAATCTATCTTCGAAGTAAATTATGATGAATCTACGGGACAAGGAGATTCTTGGAATCAAGATGGTAGAGGAAATTCCGAGACTACATTTAGAGCACAAGAATATTCAGGTTGGTATAATGTAAAACCGAGTCAAGAGTTGTTGGATGAGTTTGAAGATGGAGATACTAGATTTTCAGATAGCTTTTATTCCATAGATGATAGTAATAATGGTACCATGACCAATACGTTTAATAATGGGATGATAACATTTATCGCTGTCGCTGACGATACGGATCCAAATGATAATTTCATTTCCATAAATTTAGATGATAATCCTTCATGGAGAAAATATCAAAATTTAGATAATAGACCTTCAGAAACAGTAAATAGTGGTATAAATGCGAGAGTGTTGCGTTATGCCGATGTATTGTTGATGCAAGCAGAAGCTGAAATTCGATCTGGAGGATCAGAATCGGTAGCCTTAGGTTTTTTGAATCAAGTACGTAGTAGACCTTCTGTTTCTATGCCTTTGGTGAATGTCACAGGTACAGTAGCAATTTTAGACGCGATCAAACATGAAAGATGGGTAGAGTTGGCAGGAGAGCAGTCTCGCTACTTAGATTTACAACGTTTCGATGGGTTTGACTACAAAATGCCAATTCCTAATATCGAAAGGCAAAGTAATTCCAATATAGAATAGTTGATTAAATTGATAATAGTTGTTTTTGAATTCTTGTACGGTATATAATATCCGTGCAAGAATTTTTTATATTTAAATAGTTAATAATCTATTGATTGTGGTTGAAAATATAATTAAAGTTTGCTCCTTTCTTTTTTTGTTTACTATCATTTGCTGTACAAAAAAGGAAAACTCTCAAAGTCAATTTACACGTGTTACTTCAAAAGATTCGAAGGTTGTGTTTCAAAATACATTAAAGGAAACGGATAGTCTTAACTATTTCACTTATCCTTACATATATATGGGAGGAGGTGTCGCTGTCGGAGATTTTAACAACGACGATTTACAGGATCTATATTTTACAGGAAATATGGTTCCTAATAAATTATATATTAATAAAGGAGGTTTAGTATTTGAAGATATAAGTGAAATCTCGAATACCTCGATGAGTACCAATGAATGGTTTTTAGGAGCGACAACGGTTGATATTAACAATGATGGTTGGTTAGATTTATATTTAAGTGTTTCAGGTAAAAGCAAGAATTGTCCCAATAGACTTTTGGTTAATCAAGGGGTAAATGAGTCTGGGAACATTACGTTTGTAGAAGCAGCAAATAAATATGGAATTGCTGATAAAGGGCACAGTTCGCAAAGTACTTTTTTTGATTATGATAACGATGGAGACCTAGATTTGTATGTAGCAAATTATCCTATTACACGATTTAAAACACCTCCATATATCTATCAAAAATTGATAGAACATGCAACGTTAGAAAATTCAAACCATTTGTACAGAAATAATGGAGATCAAACATTTACTGATGTTACAAAACAAGCAGGTGTACTTTCATATAGTTTATCGCTAGGCGCTACAATTAGTGATTTGAATAATGATGGCTACAAAGACATTTATGTTAGTAATGATTTTGCAAGTGCTGACTTCTGTTACATTAATAATGGCGATG
Source organism: uncultured Aquimarina sp. (assembly GCA_947499005.1). Classification (GTDB taxonomy): domain Bacteria; phylum Bacteroidota; class Bacteroidia; order Flavobacteriales; family Flavobacteriaceae; genus Aquimarina. The sequence goes on along the minus strand of CANMML010000038.1, from coordinate 14,249 downwards.
GTACTTTTAGAAATACCATTAAACAATCTACCAAGCATACCGCTTTGTATGGTATGGGATTAGATATTGCTGACTACAATAATGACGGTCATTTAGATATTTTTCAAGCCGACATGGATGCGTCTACAAATAAGAGATCCAAAGCGAATATGGCTAGTATGAATCCAGAGGTGTTTTGGGAAACTGAAAAATCGGGGTTGCATTTTCAATACATGCATAATTGTCTTCAATTAAATACGGGCATCTTAGATTCTTTGAAAACTCCGTTATTTAATAATGTATCTAGGATTGCTAATGTGTCGACTACTGATTGGAGTTGGGGAGGAGTTTTTGCAGATTTTGATAATGATGGTTGGAAAGACCTCTATGTTTCTAATGGAACAAGAAGAGAAATAAATAACACCGACTTCTTTAATAAAATAAAAGACAAAAAAAAGAAATTCATTCAAAAGAAGAAGATTAATACGCTTGAAAACACATTGAAAATACCATCAGAAAAGACAGATAATTTTGTGTTTAAAAACAATAAAGATTTAACATTTAAAAAAGTGAATACAGAATGGGGCTTGTCTTATACAGGCTTTTCAAATGGTATTGCATATGCAGATTTAGACAATGATGGAGATTTGGAAATTATATTAAATAATATAGATGATGAGGTTGCCATTTTTAGAAATAATAATAGTGAAGGCAATCGTTTTATCTCTCTCGCATTTAAAGGACCCAAGGGAAATGTAAGAGGAATTGGGGTTTCCTGTACTATAAAATCAAGAGGGCAATATCAGTTACAAGAACTAGCACTAGAACGTGGTTATATTTCATCGGTTTCTTCAGTGATACATTTTGGTATTGAAAAAGAAACTCAAATAGATAGCTTAATGATTAAATGGCCAGACGGAAAATCGCAGTTATTAACCGATGTAAAGTCAAATAGTCATTTATCCATTGATTATAAAAATGCTAGTGATAATGAACCTAAAGTAGACGATTCAACAAAACCTTTTTTTTCTGTCCAAGGAACACATTTGAATTCTCTTTTTAAGCATCAAGAAAATAGTTACGATGATTTTAAAAAAGAGATTTTACTACCTCACAAAACATCAAATTTCGGACCTTGTATTAGTGTCGGTGATATTAATAATGATCAGTTAGAGGATTTTTATATAGGTGGGGCTTCGGGTCAAGAGGGAGCAATATTTTTGCAGAATGAGAAAGGCAGTTTCGATAGAAAGCAAGAAGGATTCGAAAACGAAGGGAATCATGAAGATATGGGGTCTTTGTTTTTTGATGCTGATAATGATGGCGACTTGGATCTATATATAGTTAGTGGAGGGAATGAATTTGAGCCAGATTCCGAATTACTTCAAGATCGGTTTTATGAGAATAATGGGAAAGGTGATTTTATAAAGAGTGCTACCGCTTTACCAAAAATGCATACTAGTGGGTCAAGAGTGTATGCTTTGGATTATGATAATGACGGAGATAAAGATATATTAGTATGTGGTCGATTAGTGCCAGGGAATTACCCGGTACCAGCTAAGACATATCTCTTAGAAAATATATCTGCCCGTGGTCAAATTCGCTTTAAAGATGTTACCTCCCAACGCATACCTATGTTTAATAAATTAGGTTTGGCCACAGCTGCAAGTATTGTAGATATTAATAATGATCATTGGGAGGATATTGTTATTGTAGGGGAGTGGATGCCTATTCGAGTTTTTTTAAATAATAAGGGGAACGGTTTTTCTGAAGTTTCGGAAGAAGTAGGATTACAAAATACTACAGGTTGGTGGTTTAGTATTGAAAAGGGAGATTTCGATCGAGATGGAGATGTCGATTTTGTTGTAGGGAATCTTGGACTGAATTATAAATATAAATCGTCCAAAGAGGAGAGTTTTGATATTTACTTTAATGATTTTGACCAAAACAATAAGAATGATATTGTGCTCAGTTATTACAATGATGGAAAGAAATACCCTGTTAGAGGACGTTCTTGTTCTTCATCTCAAATAAGTCAGATCAAGGATAAGTTTAAAACGTATGACGAGTTTGCCAGTGCTACTCTAGTAGATATTTATGGAGATGAAAATTTAAAAAGTTCGCTACACTATAAAGTCGATACGTTTGCTAGCATGTATATGGAAAATAAGGACGGTAGTTTTGTGTTACATCAGTTACCTAATGAGATACAATTATCAAGTGTCAATACATTAATTGTTAAAGATGTTGACGGGGATGGTAATTTGGATATTCTTGGAGCAGGGAATTTGTATGCTTCAGAGATAGAAACCCCAAGAAATGATGCAGGAACAGGTGTTTTAATGTTAGGGGATGGAAAAGGGGCATTTGACCCTGTAGCGATTAAAGAAAGTGGTTTTTATACTCCAGATGATGTAAAAGATATGTCCATTATAAAAGTAGGGAGTGTTGAAAAAGTGATTGTCGCAAGTAATAATGCACATGTAAAGTGCATTCATATTGAGAAATAATACGATTCATTTACGGATAAGAATTTCACATAAATAGGTTGATCAGATAGCTGTCGGATCAAAAAATACAGTGAAGCGTTTCATTTTGCAGAGATTTCGATACGGAATAGATTTTCTACTTCATAATGCGGGTTTAACTGTTTCTGGAAGAAATCATATCTTTTTGGGGCGTCATGCTGAATTTATTTCAGCATCTCACAAGCTTTTTCTTATTATGGGATGCTGAAATAAATTCAGCATGACGAAACTTCAAAGAATTTTTTTAATAAAAGTAGTTTTACTTTTAAATACAATTTGCCCCTGATAGTATGTATCAAGGGCAAATAACCAAAATTAATAGAAACAACAATCTATTTTAAGGTAGGGTATGGTAGCCTGAATTTATTATTTTAACGTGATCGTTATTTCTTTTAAAATGTTGTCTGAAGCAGTACCAACATATATGTTATATTTCCCTTTTTCGATGTTCCAATCAGATATTTGCTCGTCGTAAAAAGACAATGAGCTAACAGGGATCGTCATTGAAATATTTTTCTTTTCGCCATTTTCTAAATGTACTTTCTGAAACCCTTTTAATTCTTTTACGGCTCTTTTTATGTTAGAATTTGGTTTTCCAACATAGACTTGTACAACTTCTGCCCCTTTTCGATTACCCGTATTTGTTACATCAAAGTGTAGTTCGATATGCTCTTGTGTAGTGAATTTAGTTTTATCTATTTTGATATTGCTTACTTCAAAAGAGGTGTATGATAAACCATGTCCAAAAGCAAATAGAGGTTTTATGTTTTTTGTGTCATGCCATCGGTATCCAACTAAAATGTCTTCCTTGTAGTGTTGATTTAAGTCACTATCCCCAGGATATGAAATTTCGCCAAATGAATGGGCAGCGTTGTCTTCCAGTTTAGCAGGGAAAGAGAAAGGAAGCTTCCCAGAAGGGGTTGTATCTCCAATAATGATATCAGCAATAGCCTCACCAGCCATGCTTCCTAAGTACCAAGTTTCAATAAGTCCATCGATACTATCGATCCATGGCATTTCTACGGCATTACCTGTCATTAATATATATCCAACATTCTTATTTTCTTTTTGTATTTCACCTAGTAATTCGTCTTGTCCAAATGGGAGACCAAATTGTTTTCGATCTGTTCCTTCAGAGTCTTGAAGGTGACTTTTATTTAACCCTCCAAAGAATAATACTACATCAACTTTTTTGGCCAAATTTACCGCAGCTACTTTAAGAGAATCAGCGTCCAATGAAGCAGGCATTACAGTATCATATATAGAAGGACCAGTTTCATATCCCATGGAGTGATAAATCTTGGCATTTTTGTATTTCTTTTTAAGTCCTTCTAGAGGTGATATCTCAAATTGAGCTTTCAGTTGTGATGATCCACCACCAAGCGTCATAGATCGTGTCGCATTTTCACCGATCACAGCTATTTTTAATCCAGATTTATCTTGAATAGGAAAAAAGTCATTCTCGTTTTTAAGCAATACAATACCTTCTGTAGCTACTTTTTTAGCGATACCATGATGCTCTTTATTATTCATTTTTCCCCTAGGCCTATTTTTTTGTAATGTTGTTCGATACATTAATCGAAGGATTCTTTTTACTTTATCATTTACAGAAGCCTCTGGTAATTCGTTGCTTAATAATTTGTTGTAATAGGGTGTTGCAAGGAAATAATGTTGGTAATGAGAAGCGGTTGTCGTACCAAGTCCATCGGTACCTGTTCCCATTTCTATATCTAAACCGTATAAAGCAGACTCTTTAGTAGAATGTGCTCCGCTCCAATCACTAACAACAACACCATCAAACTTCCAGTCACCTTTCAAAATTTGATTCAGTAAAATATCATTATGACAACAATACTGGCCTCTAAATTTATTGTAGGATCCCATAAATGACCAAGCTTTACCTTCAATAGCAGCAGCTTTAAATGCAGGCAGATAAATTTCATGTAGCGCTCTATCGCTGACTTCTACATTAATTTGGTCTCTCCATAGCTCTTGATTATTAAGTGCAAAATGCTTTACGCAAGCAGCTACACCATTTTTCTGAACCCCTTTAATATAAGGCACAACCATTTTTGAAGCTAATAATGGATCTTCCCCCATATATTCGAAGTTTCGTCCATTTAGAGGAGTCCTGTAGATATTTACTCCAGGGCCAAGTAAAATATCTTTTTTTCGATATCGAGCTTCTTCTCCAACACTAAAACCATACTCTCCTGATAATTCGGGATTAAAGGTAGAAGCCAAACACGTTAAAGCAGGAAAAGCAGTTACAGAGTCATTAGTCCATTCAGCATAACCCCAATCATCCCATTTAATTTCTGCCCTAACTCCATGAGGTCCATCTGACATCCATATTTCTGGAATCCCTAATCTAGGCACCCCTTTTGTACTAAATTTCGATTGCGCATGGCACATATCTACTTTTTCTTTCAGTGTAAGTTGAGATACAATGCTATCAATTTTCAATTCTATATTCTCTTCATCCTCTCCAATAATATGACTGGGTTCCCAAAAGTTCTGTTGGGCATAACAGAAAGACTGAGTGAAGCAAAAGAATACTAATGTGAATATTATCAGTCTGATATTTTGGGTATTTTTTTTTGTCTTCATTTTCAATCTATTTTGATTAATTCAAAAGTAAATTTTAATGAAAATAGCACAGGGAAATATTGAAGCAGAGTTTACAACATTTGTTGCATTTAGCTTGTTTTAGGGAGTTGGGTGTTAAAAAGATACATGTGTTATACCCAGTGCTTTTTTTATAAATGAGGTCTTTCCATTATTACAGCTACGAATGCAATTAACACAGTTCGTACTCCAATCACTTTAAGTATATCTACACCATCTAATATTTTAGCAGATGGAAGTAGTACAAGAAAAGCATTAGATTGATGTTATCAATTATAGAGAATGGGCTAATGATTTCAGATTAAGATAAGAAACTAGGAACAGCGATAATCGTCATTTTAGGTTCTAAGACGGTTGTATTCGTATTGAAAAGGTCGAAAGAAGAAAGATTATAGTTCGCCCAGATTGAAATTAATCTAAATGGAATTTCTAAAGCATCTTTTAGACCTAGTTTAGAGTCTTCCATATGTACCCATCTCATTAAAGGTTGTTCGAAAATCAAACTTGCGGTTTGCGCTTTACCAAATTGTCTTTTCATTCTAATGAACATTTCTACATCAAATAACCATTTCGTATAGAATTTTTTTCCAAAAAGTAAGGGTACTAATTTAGCATCGAATACTTTAGCTCCACATTGCGTGTCTTTAATAGACATGCCTAGAATAAAGACAATCAATATATTTATGAATTTAGAAATGATAGCTCGAATACCATCTTTCTTGATTCCTTCAGAAGGGTCTTTCGCACGAGAACCAAAAACGAAACTTAAATCTTCATTATGATGCAATGTATTCACCAGACTGTCAAAATCATTGAAGTCAGTAGATAAGTCTGCATCCATAAAACCTATATAGTTAACATCTCTACGGGTATATAGGTATTTTGCACCAGCTCTCACTGCAGCAGCTTTCCCTCCATTTTGAATAAGATTAACAACACTTACTTTGTTAGGGTTTGTTTTTTGAATATTTCTTAAAACGGCCATTGTATGGTCTTTACTACCATCATTTACAAAGCATAAATGGTAGTTGTTTTCAGTTGAAATGAATGTTGTAAATGCCGTAACATCTAATCTGTTTTCTTCATTATAGCAAGGTATGATTATTCCAGTTTTCATAGTGTTTGGGTTTTGATTATACCCAAATTTACCTCTGAGGTGAGGTTGAAGTATCTGATTTTCGGTGAGTAAGAGTTTACTGTAGACGAATGGTAATATTTAAAAGCTAACTTTAAAATAGTTGAGAACTCAACCATTATTGTATATTTATTTCAATGCAAAAAAAGACCAATAAATACCTGATTAGTGCTGTTTTAGCAGGGATTGCTTTTCATGGAGTAAGTATTTTTTTTACTCTAGAAACGACCTATGATGCATTGATCCACTTATTTTTTGGAGAACATTATGCAAGTAATTGGTTCGAACCTTGGAGTTATAAATGGTATACAGGCTTTACGGTTATGGGGTATCCTCCTCTAGTACATCAAAGCATAGGGCTTTTCTCTTTTATCGGGGGGCTTAAGTTTGGATTGTTTACCGTGGCTTTTATTGCGATACTATTATTTATTACAGGAGTGTATCGTTTTTCATTGCTCATCACAGGAAATAGAAATGCAGCAGGCTATGCAGCGATTGCAGCAGTGGTGTCTTCTTCTTTTGTAGAAACACTACATATTTTTGGACAACTTCCTAGTATTGTGGGGATATCTGTACTAATGCATGCATTGCCTGAAATTTACTTGTGGATAAAAACAGGAAAACGGAACTATTTAGCAACTTCATTGAGTCTTCTTGGGGTAACTATTACCTCTCATCATGTAACTCCCATTTTTGGAATGGTATTCTTTATTTTTCCACTTTTTGGAATGGTGGTAATGGATGTGGCTTATGGGGAAGTTAAATCTTACGAAGCGATTCGGTTTTCTACTTTCTTAAAGACGTTCTTTAAGCTTTTTAAACGGATACTAAGTTTTGGACTAAGCTCTTTGGTTTTAATAATCTGTTGTATTCTTCCGTATTGGATAAATACTAAAAATAACCCGATAACTCAAGTGCCTATACCACATGGATCACGGGATAACTTTTTAGAAGTAACCTCTTCGGGTCTCGTATTTTTTATAATTCCTTGGGGGATATTGCTTTTTGTACTTCCTTATTTATTTTACCGATTTTATGCGAAACGCTATTTGCTATTCGGCTTGTCTTTTACATTGCTAACTATTTTGGGAACTGGAGGTACTACCCCTATCCCTAAAATGATGTTAGGCGATAATGCTTTCAATATTTTAACCCTAGATCGTTTTACGTTATGGGCCTCGATTATGGCTCTTCCTATTTTCGGGGAATTTTTATACCGATTTATTGAAGGTGATTTAAAAGAACAACTTCAACAAAGGTATGGAGCGGTAAAGCATCGTATTATGGGAGGTTTTTTGGTAAGTGGTATGTTGACGATATTCATTTTGTCAGTGAACTTAGGCTACTTTAAACCATCACAGCCACAGAAAATTAAAATGCTACCCATCGTTAATTTTTTGAATCAAGATCAACACGATCATTGGCGGTTTTTACCCTTAGGTTTTGGAGATCAAATGGCATGGTTATCTGCACAAACGAATGCGATGACCGTTGATGGTAATTATCACTCAGCGAGAAGACTCCCCGAGCTCACCACAAGAGCCGTAGAACGGTTAGAGAATTCAAAATTTAGAGGAATAGAAGGACTTGGGTCGTTACAACAATTTTTGACCATTCCAGAAAAGTATAGCCTAAAGTATGTGTTCTCTAATGATAAGTTTTATGATCCAATCCTATATTTCTGTGGATGGCAACGTTTACGGCAGTTAGAAAATGGGATTATGGTTTGGGAAAAACTGAATGTAAAACCCTTATCCAGTATTTTACCCAAAGATGATGTACCTCGGTTTCAAAAAATACTATGGGGTACAGTGCCAATAGGTACTATAGTGGTGGTATTTCTGGTCTTTTTTAGCACTATTTGGAGACGTGTTTTTAAAACGCGTCCTTTAAAAAAGGTAGATTACCTTAATCATGGTATCCAATATAATAAGTTCAATAGAAAAGTTGTGCCAATCCTTCTAGTTTGGATTTCCATTTGTCTTTGTTTTTTCTTTCTGGGAATTTATAGGTTTTACATCGCCAATGCTACACAGATCAGTCCCAAAAATTTGATTCATGCATATTACGATGCGTTGGATTTTAAAGAGTTCGAACGGGCATATTCTTATATAAATCCAGCATCAAATAAATCCAAAGACCAGTTTATGTTAGAAGTAGCAGTTAATGATGGTTTGTTAAGTTCCTACGCCAAATTAGATGAAATTCGAACAACCATATTGTCGGAAAATCAAGAAGTGGCAAGAGCGAAAGTGGAAACTTTTTGGATTACTCCTTTAGAAAGAATCGAAAAAACGTATTTCCATGAATTAAGAAAGTACAAGCAATATTGGTATATAGATCCTTTAGAGTACGATTTAGATATTCCTCCAGATCAATTATTTGCTATAAATAAAACGCAGTTCTATAATCATGGAAGAAGAAGGATAACTTCAGAACAAACTCATCATGAGGATGTACTGAAGCAACCTGTTTTAGAGGTGTTATCTTCTCGACTAGTAAAGTTCGATGGTAAATACAGTATTGTTGGCGAAATTCAAAATGTAGATGAAGTACCAGCAGATGTAGTGATTAATGGTTCTTTATACAATAATGCCAATACAAAACTGGCAAGCTATAATGTCATGCACCAAATGAAGCATAAATTGTTACCGAAAGAGCTGACAAGTTTCAGAATTAATTTTGAAGGAGTGGCTTGGAGTAAGCTCACGGATAAAGGGCCAAAGACGTTTAATCCAGAAGAATTTACCGAGATGAATATTAGTGAAATCCCTACAGTTTTTGAGCTGCAATGCGCAGGGAATATTGCGAATACAGATTTGTATAAGAGTGTAGTCTTACAACAATTAGAGATAAAGGAATATCAACTTAACGGAATGCTGTTTAATTCGGGCTTACAGGAAGTAACGATTCCTCAACTACTTTTTTCGTATTATAATGAGGACAAAGAACTACTGTGGGTAGATCATCATTTTATACCTGAAGGCGTACGACAACAACGAAAATTATTTTTCTCAACAGAGCTTCCTGATATTTCCGAACTAAAAATACTTAAGACAGATACCGATAATCCTTTTGTCAATGGATTACCCAATCGTTCGATAAACGAGAAAATAGATTTAGGAACAAATAGAGAAAAAAATACAGCGTCCCTAATCCCAATTAATGGTTGTGGATTTTCATATTTAAAAATTGAATTGAATAATTATATAGGAGCACCAAATTAAGTCTTGAAATTGTATAATAAACATATCGCCATTGTTTTGCTCTTGTGGGTGACATCTAGTTTTTTTATGAGGCTAGTTGCACAAACAGAAAGCAAGGTACAGTTACTTACTCAACAGAAAGTGTTCGAGGCAGGAGAACAGGTCACATTACAATTCCAAACGTCAGAAAATACACTATTGTATTGTCATAGTTCTTATGGGAATACGCTAGTGTATCCAAACTTAGAATTAGGTGAAGGTTTCTATTGCTTACCCGATTTTTTGAGTGAGAAAAATGGGGTTATAGATTTTGATCTAATAACGCAAGGAGAAAAGTGGTATTCGGGAAGTATTCAAATTATAAATTCAACCCAAGAAACCATTTTAGAGTCGTATATCGGCCCTCCAAGTATTTCTGCCGGGGCTCATGATTTTACGATGATGACAGTCATTCCAACAGACAAATACGATAATCCTTTAGCAGATGGGACTAAAGCTACTATCAAGCATCAATTTTTGGAAACCATAACAAATGAGTCTTTAGAAACAAAAGATTTTATTTTTTGGAAGACTATTTTTTCTCGAGAATCTTCTGGGCGTCTTTTAGTGTCTGCGAATATTAATGAAACTTCGTCTAAAGAATTTTCAATTGAAGTTTTTCCTGCGCAGCCTACCAATTTTACAATAGATTATACTAGAAAGCATCATTATGCCGATGGAAATCAGATTACCACCTTTACCACATCAGTAATTAAGGATGCATATGGTAATATTATTAGTGATGGCACTCTTGTCGAGGTGGTGATAAAGAATACAAAAGGAAGCATACTAAAAGCACAAGGCAGTACCATTAAAGGAATTGCAAATATTGAAGTGCTACATCCAGATTCCCCAGAAATATGGGAAGTATCTGCATATGTTAGCGGGATGGCAACTAGTAATACTATTACACTAGAGTATCATTCAATAACAGATCAATTACCAGTGGTGTTTTCTGAGCAAAATAGAAAAATCACGGTAGGGCCTTTAAAAAGTTTTATGAAACAGCTAGTTCCTGACGGGGTATTGGTAAAGTTGCATGTTTCAAAGAATGGAGTCTTGTTGGATACAGAGGTAGCAACTTCCAATAAAGGAATGGTAGTGTTTGTATTACATAAAGGTTTTTATGAGCCAGGAACGTATTCATTTCAGCTAGAAGCTTTAGGGATCATAAAAATGTATTCGAATATTGAATTATGAGCATGAAAAAAAGCAAAAGGACATATCGTTTCATTTTATTGATTGTGTTTACTTTAGTGAATGCCTTAATGCTCTTTGGTATTGGTCAAATATTCTCCTATTTCAATACAGGGGCAGACCGCTCTTCTATTTTACACGCCAACTTACCCGATGCTAAAGTCTATTTGCCCAAGGTTACCTGGGAGGACACGATTAATCCTGGTAGGCCAATAGAAAAACCCACCTTGGCTAGAATAACTTCTCATTATTTACAGTCTTGGTATGTGAAACAAGTGGCTTATGCAACGAATGACCCTTTTGGAATAGAAGACTTCTATACGAAGAGTGCTCGTGTTAATCTTATACATCATATTGAAGAGCAACAACAAAAAAACATACGAGTCACTTCAACTGGTTTACAACACAATTTATCTCTAGATTTTTATAGTCTAGATGGGCAAATGGTGGTTATTTCTGATAGGAATGCTTCACAATATCAGCAAATCTATAAAGAGGATACATTACTTTTTGAAACTAAAATTAACACTAGCTACAAAGCAGTATTACTATTAGAAGATGGGTTTTGGAAAATTAGGCATTTGGTAAAAGAAGTACCTCAAGAATTAGCAACACAGGGTAAATTAAAGGAATCAGGATTTGCTGAGGTTAAAGGTCAGCAATTGTTGGTTGATAATACTCCTTTTATAATGCGGGGAATCAACTACTACCCGCAAGAGACACCTTGGGATATGTTTGGAGATCATTTTGATTTGAATGTTATCGAAAAAGACTTCAAGATTATTAAGAATAAAGGATTGAATACTATTCGAATTTTTGTGGGCTATGAAGATTTTGGAAAAGCAGAAGTCGATCCAAGAAAACTCGAGAAATTGAAAAAAGTTTTAGATCAAGCTGAGCTGATGGACTTAAAAGTCATTGTAACCTTGTTTGATTTTTATGGCAATTACGATGTGTTGGATTGGACATTAACACATAGGCATGCCGAACAGATCGTTACTTCATTGAAAGCTCATCCTGCAATTTTGGCTTGGGATATTAAAAATGAGCCCAATTTAGATTTTAAGTCTAGGGGGAAAACCAATGTGATGGCTTGGCTAAAAGAAATGATACTACAAGTTAAAAAGTATGATCCAAATCATTTAGTAACTATAGGGTGGTCTACTATAGAAAGTGCAGTGTTGTTATCTAATGAATTAGATCTGGTTTCATTCCACTACTATGAGGATTTAGCGTTTTTTGAAGAAAAATATGTGAAACTTAAGAGTGAAATCGATAAACCCATCGTCCTACAAGAATTTGGAATTTCATCAAACAAAGGGATCTGGAATCCTTTTGCGTCATCGGAAGCTACCCAAGCTAGATATCATTCAAGCTTTTCTAAGATGATTAATACTCATGAAATACATTCGATGCCTTGGACTTTATACGATTTTACTCAAGTACCAAGTGAAGTCGTAGGAAGTTTGCCATGGAGAAAACAAAAACAAAAGCATTTTGGCTTTATCGATAAAAAGGGAAACCCTAAAAAAGCATTTACTTTTTTAGGGTTATAGTTCTTGTGAATATGAGGTTTATAAAGAATTGTCATTCCTTGCTTGACAAGGAATCTCACCCTACTGATTTCAGAAACCTTGATGAGATCGATAAACAAACAAGTTATGTTGATAGATTTCGAATTACTAGTTAAGTTTAGGGATAAGTGTTGTGAGACCTCTGGTCGCAGCCAGAGGTGACAGAGTATTTTGGTTTTTAGATACTATAATATAGTATGAGATTTATAAAGAAATGTCATTCCTTGCTTCACAAGGAATCTCACCCTGCTGATTTTGAAGTCTTAATGAGATCTATAAACAAGTTATGATTTAGACTTTGAATTACTAGTTGAGCTTCGGGATAAGTGTTGTGAGACCTCAGGCTAAGCGTAGTCTAATAATCAAAAGTTATGTAATGTTAAGTCGAAAAAGGAAATGTCCGGCTGAGCGCAGTCGAAGCTAGACATTTTCCTTTTTTTGATCATTACTAATAATCAACCAATACATCAGTAGAAACCGATTTTCTATCAATAATTTCAACAAAGTGATCCATATACATACTTGTTATTTTTGGCATAGGTAAAGCCGTTGCAGCTTTATAATTCATTTTTCCTAATGACACTCTATAGGCATCATTTTCGATGATCTGTTGAATTGCAGTTGCTAAACTATCAGTGCTATTAGGAGTGAAAAACTCCCCTCTGTATCCTTCTTCTTTTACTAAAATACCTAGATCTCCAAGATCTGGCATTACCACAGCTTTCCCATAACTACCCGCTTGGTGTAATACTCCCGAGCTTCCAGTAGTTGAAGTATAAGGAAAAACAACAACAGCACTTTCTTCAAACAGCGTAGCAACATCCTCTTCGGCAACATATCCTGTAAACGTTAAGTTAGATACATGTTTATATTTCGAAGCTACAGTTGCTAAATACCCAGGAACATTAGGGTTGTCTGTACCTGCGATTACGATTTCAATTTCTTTAGCTGTAGTCTTTCTTATTTTTTCTACAGCTTCTATTAAAATTTCTACTTTTTTATAAGTTCCAAACTTTCCAAATGCCATTACTTTTAAAGGGCCTTCAGGAATATTGTAATTTGGTTCTTCAGGAATTTCAAAAGTCCCATGAGGAATTAATTTTACGTTTTTTGCTTTATACTTTTTATTAAGGATATCTACATATTTACTGATAGTCACGGCTACCACATCAGATTGTAAAATAAAACGAGTTAAGGTGGTTCCTATAAAATGGTAAGCTTTTTGCAAGTTTTTATTAGAGGTAAATCCAGCACTATTCAAATCTACCTGTTCTAGGATATTATGTAATAATGAAATCGTAGGAATGCCTTTTGCTCTACAAGCCATGGGTAATAATAAACCTAATGCTGCAGGAATTTTTTTGTCTCCAAATTTCATGAATTGTAAATTAAATAAAACACCATCTGGCTGTACCTGATGAATCGTTTTCATTACTGAAAAGAGATTCGTGTAACTATTGAATTTCCAACATTGTTTAATAGTTACTTGACAGCCATCTTCTTCAAATTGAATATCTGCTGTTTCTGGTTGTACATCAGTCAATACTATTAATTCACTCATATTTTGATGTTGTCTGAAGTGTTTTACCAAGTAATAAGCATATTCATTTAAGGTTACTTTACTTGGCGGATAGGCGGATACGATGGCAAGTTTCATAATGATTAGATTTTGATTATAATACAAATGTATTTGAGAATCAAAGGTTTATTTAGGGTTTTTCGGTGGGTGGGAAATTACCTTCGATGAGTGGTTGTCTTAAATGTATTTTTAGGTAAGAAGCACTTGCTGTCAGGCCAAGGCAATAAATAATAAAAAAAGAAAGCTGTGCAAATGTCTCATGGATTGCATTTGCTTCACTGCGCTTTTTCACTATCGAGCAATACTTTCAACTTTAAGTTCTATTTATTTTATAGTGAAAATAGTTTTGTGAAATATAGTTACACGAAGACAGGAGTCTTCGCG
>CANMML010000037.1 GCA_947499005.1 uncultured Aquimarina sp. | reverse complement strand
AACTGACGTATCGAATGTACACTAGAACTAAATAAGCGATTGAGAATAGAATTTCCTCTATTCAACAATCGCTTATCTTTTAAATCTTCAAAATATCTCGTCTGCAATTTTTAACCACAAGTTAAAAAAATATTTGTGTCCAGACGGTAGCGCTTTTGGATGGATTTTAGAAAGCTAGTAAGTTCTTCTCCTGTTTTGAATTGCTTTAAAAAATCGTCGTTTAAGAAATCTTCTTTTTTCATATGTGCATAAAATTTAAAATTAATCAAAAAATATCGAGGGTCATGACCCCCGATATTTTAAACTTTACACACTTGGTGAGATACTACTATAATAAATTACCACAAGCATACAATTCCATTTTCACAAAAAATCTACTTGATTTTTTATCTCTATTTTAAATAATGAGCCCCTTTTCGGATGCGAATCGATAAGTAGTGTACCTGATAATTCAGCAACCCTATTCTTAATATTTTTAATACCGATACCGTTACTTTCACTTAAAGAATCCATCGAAAACCCTTTTCCGTCATCCTCATACGTCAAGTGCAAATCATTCAAAATGGCTTCTAATCGAATATCGATATTTCTTGCTTCCGCATGTTTTAAGGTATTCAAAATGAATTCTTGCAACATCGTAAAAATTTCGTTTTGAATATAAGCCTCCGTACGATTAAAAATTTCTTCATGCGTAGCTTCAAAATGAATATGAATATCCGTTGCCTGATCAATATTCTTCACGTATTCCTTTAATATTTCAAGAAATTCATTCTGTCTATTTTTCTGTGGATATGTGTCATGTGAGATCTCGCGTACTTTTTGATAGGTTTCATCAATTAAATCTTGAATTTTCCCCATATCTAGCGTTTCCGATTCTCCCATAAGTAATTTAATTGTTGCCATATTATTACCTATAGTATCATGAAGACCTTGTGCCAGTCTGGTTCGTTCTCTATCTTGACCTTCTATACTTGCCTTTATTAGCTTTAATTCTTGCTCCTTCATTAAAGAATGTATCTTTTCGTCACCTATTTGCTTTTGAATTTCATTAATCTTTTTTTGCGTTTGCAACTTTTGATAATACCCAAAAGCAAACAGTAACACCATAACAATAAATACGCTTGAAGTTATTAAGATTAAATTCTTAATGTAAATCTGTTTTTCCTTATCTTTTTTTAACTGAGTATTTTCTTTCTCCTTTTGAAGTGTCTGGAATTTAATTTCTAGCTCATTAATTTCCCTCGCTTTCTCTTGTTCTGAAATAGCATCACTAGTAAGCATAAAATCCTCGGTATAGGCTAACACTTCTTCTATATTTCCATAGTGCAATGCTACTTTCTTTAAATGCTCATAACAGAATAACATTTCAATGAGGTTGCCTTCTTTCTTTCTTTTTTCTAGAAGTGTTTGTAGTATCTCTTCTGCTTGTTCAAACTGCTTTTTATATAGGTATTCTAGTATTAATTCTTTTTTAGCTAGATTTCCTAAATGAGAGATCTTCACCTCTTCTGCTTCATCGACAATCGCTTCTAACAACGGAATTACAACTTCTCTTTTTCCAGTATATTTTAAGTTACTTATGATATTAAGACGAATAGCCAAATCGTAATAAGGGTTTTGATTTATCTCTAAAGCACTGTTGTAATACGCATTAGATTCTTTATACTTTTTTCTTCGACTATAAATCCTTCCTAGCGACATCCTCGCACCTACTGCCACATCAATATCACTACTATTAACGATCTTTTCTAGCAATACAATCGCTTCATCATATTTCTCTTCGTAAGAATAGATATCTCCTAAATACAGTAGGAAACGATTGTGCTCCTCCACAAAGCCCCATTTATTAGCCTTCTCTTCTCCTTCAATGGCAACCTTTCTTGCTTTTTTAAACAGTCCTTTACTTAAATGAGAATTCACCAAACTCATTGTCCCCAATAAGTGCCTCTTTTGCATGATAGAATCATGAGAGAAATGGCTAAATGCTATTGTTTTTTGAGAATAGAACAACGCCGAATCTGAAGCTCTTTTTTCTTCTAAAAAATAACATGAAATTAAATGACTAAGCCTTGCTTTACTGGCATCTGTTTTTAACTTTTTTAAAAGCTCTAATGACAATAGGTAAGAAGCTTCTTTTTTATTTTCTGTATAAAACAAATGTTCAGCCCCTTTGATCAATGTTCTTTCTTGATCTTCTTGCTGTTGTAATACTAAAATAACCTCTTCATTGAGTTGCTCCTGAGATAATAGAGTCGCTGAAAAAAAGAATAGATAGAAATAGATCTTATACCATTTCATATTGGAAATTGAGCTTAGGTATTTCTCAAAGTTACTCAATAGTAACATTCTATAAAACAATATTATCGCAGCATTCATCAAATAGACTACTAGAAAGTTTTGAAAAATACCCCTGAATTCAGGGATAAGACGAAATCATTCTATCGATAATTTTGCCTCAAAATAAATGACTACAAAAACACTAACAAAAAACTAACATGAAAAAACTATGGCTATTATGCTGCTTATCAATCCATATGATAACATTAGCTCAAACCACCTATACATATACAGGTATTGGGAACTGGGCCGATGAAGCTAATTGGAGTCCTAGCTACCCTGGGACATTTATTAGAACAGATGATGCCGTAATTATTGCTACTAATGCTGAAGTAAGCGCACCTGTATTTACATTGATACGTGTAGATGGATCTATGACTATCAACGGAACTTTAACTACAGTTTCAAAATTCACAGTAAATGGTATTGTAACCAATAATAACACCTTTGATCCAGGCAGTCTTGAAAATAATAATGTATTGATAAATAAGGGAACGATTAACGCTGGCTCTACAACTAATGAAGGAAATATAATCAATTCAGGTGTATGGAATCAAAATGGAACTTGGAGGAATAATCGTGATGTTAACAGTGAAAATGGCACTATGAATTTCGAACCTGTATTATTTTATGGAAATAATACTACGCATTCAGGAGATGTCGTATTATCTAGTCGATTGATCCCTCAAGCAGGGCCTGGCACAGAGATCGGAACCTATAATTTCAATGATAATCTTACGTTTACAGACACGGCTAAATATGATGTTCAACTAAAAAGTACTTCTGAATTTGATACAGTAAATATTGATGGGAATGCTGTACTTGATGGTAATTTGAATATACGTTTACTCGATGATTTTGATCCTCCAGTAGGTAGTAAGTACACTATTTTAACCGCAGGAAATATCTCAGGAACTTTGAATCGTGATGCTTTTGCCCGTTTATCAGAAGGAAAATTCTTCGAAATCAATTATACGGCTACAAGTATTGAAGTGGTGGTCAAAATAAATTACACCTATAGCGGCACAGGAGCTTGGACTGATGAAGCGAATTGGTCTCCTAGCTACCCTGGCATTACTACATCAGAGTTTGAGAATATCACTTTAGATAGAGGATCTAATGTAACCTTTATAGAATCACTAACTCTTGGTGGAGAGGTGATCGTGTATGATACTTTTGAAGAAGGTTCAGGAGCACCAACAAACGCAAAACTCACCATTAATGGAACTCTTGAAAATTTTGGAACCATCACTACTAGATCTATTGAGTTTATTAACAATGGAACATTTGAAAATCGGGATACCGCTTTTTTAAGCGACTTTGCGAATTACGGAACTACCGAAAATAGAGGAAACTGGAGTGGTCTTTTCTTTCGAGATTTTGGAACCTTGATCGAAGCCAGTACTAATGTTTTCCGAGGAAACTTTAATGTGAATAATTTATATGGTACTAATGTATCTCACCAAAATGATTTTGGGTTAGAAGAAACACTAGATCCTGGAAATGGTTTTGAGCAAACAGGAATCTATACTTTCGACAAGGACTTTTCTATGGCATCTATATTTGCAAGATATCATGTTGATATAATAGGCGATTCCGATAACGACCTAGTAGTTGTTAATGGTAATGCCAACTTAAATGGTGGCGGAGGACTAAGGATACGTGTAGGTAATGATTATGACCCTCCCGTAGGAACCACTTTTACCATCTTAACTGCAAATAGTATTACCGGAACTTTCGAAATTGATGGCAATCCTGCCTCAGGTGATCTTGATCCATCTAAAGAGTTTCAAATTAATTATGAGGCCAATCGTGTAATGCTAGAAGTTGTAGAAAAACAAACATTAAGTATTACTGGTATTACCGAAAAGGATACTAAAATTGCAGTGTATCCCAATCCTGCTTCAGACGACATTACCATCAGCAACATTATCGATTCGCAAACAGTATCGATATACTCTTATTCTGGAAAACTAATTAAAGAATATATGATCGATGCTTTTAACAATACAATATCCATTGAAGATTTAGCCATGGGGGGCTATTTTATCTCAACAAAAAATCAATACTTCCAGTTATTTAAAAATTGATTTTTGTTGAGTTTATATCATCCCACTCTCCTTGGGAAGGAGGTGGCATGATGTAAAATAAAGCGGTAATTCTAGTGTCAATTACCGCTTTTTATAATTTCAGAATTATATCTTACGGTGTAGAATTCGCTACTGGTAAAACTTTCCCATTATAAAACTGAGCTCCCGTCAACGCAAATTCTTTAATATAACTTGCCATCTCACCAGGTTTTACATTTGCTTGATATCCAGGAAAAGCTTCTTCTAACATTTCGGTTTGTACTGCTCCTAATGCTAATACATTAAAAGAGATTTCTTGTTCTTTATATTCTTCAGCTAATAATTCGCTTAACGTAATTACAGCCCCTTTACTGGAACTATAAGCAGCCAATCCAGGAAACTTTACACTCCCTTGAACTCCACCAATACTACTTACAGTAACTACATGCGAACCTAACTTCATAAATGGAATTAATGCTTTAGTTAGCATGGCAACACCAAAAACATTTACATCATAGACTTTCTTAAAATCATCTGCGGTTAACACACCTAAAGGTTTTGCGATCAACAATCCCGCATTATGAATCAAAATATCTATTTTGCCAAAAGAGGACTTTACATAATTAGCTACCTTATCGATATCTTTCTGGTTGGTGATATCAAATTTAAAGCCATGTACTTTTTTATCAACCAATGCCTCGATTGGTTCCATATTCCTAGATAAAGCCAACACCTCGTGTCCGGCAGCAGCAAATTGTTTTACTAATTCGTAACCAATTCCTCTACTGGTTCCTGTAATAACTACTTTCTTCATAGTTATCAAATGTAATATAAATACTAGCTACTTTTAAATTGGTAACTTTGCATGCTGAGTTGGAAGTTCAGACAACTAATAATTGATAATAGCATAGCCCAAATAATGAGTCACAAAGCAGGATTTGTAAATATTATAGGTAACCCTAATGTAGGAAAGTCAACATTGATGAATGCCTTGATCGGAGAAAAACTTTCAATCATTACATCGAAAGCTCAAACTACACGTCACCGTATTTTAGGAATTGTAAATACAGAAGATTGTCAAATCATTTTTTCGGATACTCCAGGTATCATCAAACCCGCCTACAAGCTACAATCTTCAATGATGGATTTTGTAAAATCGGCTTTTGAAGATGCAGATGTGCTAATCTACATGGTTGAAATTGGCGAAAAGGCATTGAAGGACGAAGATTTCTTTAAGAAAATCTGCAATACCAAGACTCCTGTTTTATTATTACTTAACAAAATTGATGTTTCTAACCAAGAAGCTTTAGAAGAAGCCGTTGCTTATTGGGCAGAACAAGTCCCGAATGCCGAAATACTTCCTATTTCAGCATTAACTAATTTTAATACACAGGTAGTTTTAAATCGTATCATGGAGTTACTTCCTGACTCTCCACCATTCTACCCTAAAGATCAATTAACCGATAAACCCGAACGTTTCTTTGTAAACGAAACGGTAAGAGAAAAAATACTACTACACTACAAAAAAGAAATTCCTTATGCTGTAGAGGTAATTACCGATGCTTTTGAAGAGGAAGAAAAAATCATACGCATTCAAACCACTATTATGGTCGAGCGTGATACCCAAAAGGGAATCATTATCGGACATAAAGGATCTGCTATCAAAAGAGTAGGACAAGAGGCTCGTAAGGACCTCGAAAAATTCTTTGATAAAAAAGTACATATCGAACTTTTTGTCAAAGTCAATAAAAACTGGAGAAGTAATGACCGTCAGCTAAAGCGCTTTGGTTATAGAGATTAATCCACTATTCTGACTCCGAAGAGCTACTGGATTTGTTTCAGGATCTCATCAAGAGTTTTAAAAATCAATAGGATGAAATTCTTTGTCTCGCAAGGAATTTCATCCTATTATACGATTTGCTGATAAGAATTTCGTATTAATATGCTGATCCGATAGCTATCGGATTATTTTTTACTAGTCTAAGGCAAAAAAATCAAGCATAGCCTAAGTTCAATGTCATTAAGTTAACATGTTATTTAATTAATTTTCAGTATTTTGTGTTGTTTTTTATGTGTATTTTCCGTATATTATACTATCAGTCAGATAGTTATTATGCAAAAAAAACTCCCAAGAAATTCTTAAAATTATATCTCGAAGAATATACTCTGAAGAACTGAAAGCTAAATTTAGAGTTTCAGAAAAGGACTTTATTCGAAATAGAAAACTTACTTTTCCGAATACTCTGATTTTTATGTTGAATTTTTTAAGAAAGAGTCTAACAATTGAGATTCATAATTTTATAGAAAAAGTTGGGGAAGTTTCAACATATCCATTGAAGCTGTTCACAAGCAGTGCTTATACACAATCTAGACAGAAAATAAACCCACTAGTTTTTGAATCTTTGTCTGAAACTTTGGTAGAAGAGTTTTACACGGATAATGAATTAGGTGTTACTCTGTGGAAAGACTACAGACTACTTGCTGTAGATGGATCCACCATAAACCTTCCTTTTTCTAAAGAATTATCCAAAATATATGGTTATGCTAGAAATCAGACAGGAAATACCAATATTCAGGCAAGAATCTCTGTTTTATATGATGTTAGAAATCGATTAGTAATAGATGCTAATATCAATCCAAGAAGTACTTATGAAAGAGCTACTGCATTGAAACATTTATCAAAGTGTACTACTAATGATTTAGTCATTTTTGATAGAGGTTACTTCTCTTATGACTTTTTAAAAGCCTTAGGCAATATATCTTTTGTAATGCGCTTAAAATCTGATCTAAATCCAGTAAAAAATTTCATCGAAACAAATAAAGCATCTCAGATAGTCGAAATAAATAGTTGTAAATACGTATATAAGAAGAAAGGAGAACAAAAACCAGCCCCTCTAAAAGTAAGGTTAATACGAGTAGAACTAAGTTCAGGGGAGATAGAAATATTAGCTACTTCTTTACATAACACTAGAAAATATCCTTCAAAAATTTTTAAAGATCTTTATTTTAAACGTTGGAAAGTAGAAACGTTTTATGACGAATTGAAAAATAAATTAAAAGTAGAACTATTTACAGGATACTCACAAAGAGCCATATTACAAGACTTTTACGCTGCTATATTAGTCAGTAATATTCAATCTATAATCGTCAATGATATAAAAGAAGAAATAGCCGTCGAAAATCAATCCAGAAAGTATGAATATAAAGTAAATAACAATTTAAGCTATGGATTTCTAAAAGACCGAATTATAGCGCTTCTGTTTTCAGAAAAAGATATTGATCGAATGACCACAGAGTTAAAAATATTATTCAGAAAAAATTTAGTTCCTATAAGACCTGATAGAACTAATCCAAGAAATAAACGGCGTAGAATTACAACCAAATTAAAAGTAACTAAAAATCAAAGAGATGCAATATAGAAAAAGCTTAACTTAATGACATTGAGCCTAAGTTACGGTTGCTTTTTTTAACGAAAGAATAGTGAAAAAGAAACGGCAGATATGCGAAATTTTTGTTAGTAAATGTATTAAAGTATTACTAATTGGAAGTATTCAAAACTTAGTTTTTAATTAATTTTTGAACAAATTCTCTTCCTTCTATTTCTATACGTAAAAAATACACTCCAGTAGCATAAGTACTCATGTCAATTGTATTTTCAAAAAACTGCATTAGGCTAGCACCATTAATTCCGATCAAGGTCGCTTTAATGATTGAAACTCCTTCGATAGTAAGTTCATCTACTACTGGATTTGGAAAAATTCGAATAGGAGATTGATCATTTACTTCCTCAATAGATAATGCAGCATCCGTAACTGTAATCGTAAAGTTATGAGGGGTTTCGTTATTGTTACTATCTACTGCAGTAATTGTTATTATGTGATCTCCTACACCAAGGCTTGTCCCTTCAATTGGAGACTGTGTAAAAGTAATTTCTTCATCACAATTATCCGTTGCTTCAACACTAACAACAAAATCTTCGAGAAAATATACCTCGTTAGTATTCAATTCTTTATCTTGATCTGCTGGCAACGTCTCCGCATTAAATTCTGGAGCTTCTTCGTCTGCTACAATTGTCATTAAACTACCTCCACAAAGCGAACCTTCTAAAAATTTATTAATTGCAAACTGCGCTGCATCTCGATCATTATTACTCAATTCATATCTAACTTGACCAAAACCTGTGCTAAAATGCATCACCGCATTATTATCAATTACATGACCTAATTGATGTGCGTGACCATGCTCATGTAAGGCTACTGTTTTAAAATCTACTTGATTAAAATTAGGAGCTCCTGCACCAAAATGCCAATTGATATCATCATTCCAAATGTAATCTTGTTCAGAAACTAATCCTAGATTATCGAATGGGCATGTTCCATTTACTCGACCTATAACAGCTCCTAAAACACCTGGTTCTAATTCATCTCCATTATCAAAACGTACAACACTTACCCCGTCATCGGTAGTTGTATCATTTGTTGTCGTTCCCGAGTAGGTAAAATTTATACCCGTTTCACATTTCCAAAATTCAAATGCCTCTTCAAAAAAGGGCAATGCATCACTTGCTGCAAATTCTTCGTGATAAATATAATCGTACCCTCCATTACCATTGTTATTATTCAAAAACGGCTGAAACACAGCTGTGGCTGTTTGAAAATTAGATAAAGAGTATAAAACCTCTAAAGGTGTAGTACTAAAACCTGCCTCGTCACTAGTATTCGTTATCCTTATTCCTCCATTACCAGCGAAAAAAGGGACTTCTACTTGAATCTGTGTATTCGACCAACTCAATACCTGTACATCTAATGCATCTCTAAAAACAGCTCCTCCCTCATCTGCATCTCTAAACCCCACTTCACCTTGGTTATCTCCAAAATCCGAACCATTGATCGTTAATACACTCTTAGTTCCTGCTGTAATTGATACCGGAGTGAAGTTTGTGATTACAGGAGTTTCATTAGTTTGAAATACCGATTTACTCGTTTTAGGCCTTAATTGTATTTGCTTCCATCCTGTTGTAACTTGGGCACCTATATTAGACTTAAGTTCTTCAACTGAAGAAAAATGATCAAAAACACTATGCAACGTTCCGTTAGAAGTGTCTAACCTTATAAAACCTTGGATCGATGTTGCTAATTTGTATGTAGATTCTATATCATTAAAAATGGCCGAAGAAGGTTTTAAAAAGAAAACACCCTCAGACCCTTCTTCTAATCTTGGGGTATTGGAATTCATTTGAATGCGATCACCTACTTGCCCTCCTTGTACAGCAAGTTGTAATGTTCCTATTGGATTCCCTTTTATACTTTCATAAACTTTTAAAGTGGAAATCGTGTAGATATTATCGTGTTTATCATCCCATGTCGTTTCTGACGAGGTAACCTCTCCATAAACAATAAGTGAAGCATATTGACATTTCTCTTCTAATGATACTGGATATAAAAGTGTTGAACACACTTGACTCCAAGAAACCACAGAAAAAAATAAAAAGAGGTACCTTAATAATTTAGACATAAAGAAATGTTTTTTTGGGATTGAGGTCTTTATAATATAAAGAATTTCTAGTTCTGTCGAAGATTTTTTGAAATTATTTCAAAAAAAACTATTTCTTTTCAGGTTTTTTATTGAATCCATAAGGACAATGCTTACATCCACTTTCACAACAATACCCTCTTTTTAAGTGATATTGCTCGGTAAAACATTTGTATCCTTCGGGAGTCAAATAGTAATCTCCATCCTCTATCGGAATTCGTTTCTTGAAATATGTCATACGGCAAAAATACTATCTTGCAATCATGTTTTCACTACCTCCTGCTAAAAACGAATATATTGATGATCCGTTCTTACATAAACACGGCGTTCAACTTTACATAAAAAGGGATGATTTGGTATTCCCAGAAATTTCAGGAAACAAACTAAGGAAACTGAAATTCAATTTAAAAGAAGCATACAAGTCAAACAAGAAAAGACTACTGACTTTTGGGGGGGCTTATAGTAATCATATTCAGGCTACGGCAGCTGCTGGAGCACTATATAATTTCGAAACCATCGGAGTTATCCGAGGAGATGAACTGGCAGAAAACCTTGATCTTGTACTCCAAGAAAACAAAACACTTCGAGATGCTAAAAATAATGGAATGATATTTCATTTCATTGATCGCGAAACGTATAGAAATAAAGACAATCCCGAATTTTTAAAATCCTTAGAGCAACTATTTGGTGATTACTACCTTATCCCAGAAGGCGGCACGAACCAATTGGCGATCAAAGGTTGCGAAGAAATAATTTCGCATACAGATACTACCTATGATTATGTTTGCTGCGCCGTAGGTACAGGTGGAACAATTTCAGGAATTATAAACAGTTCTAATGACCAACAACAAATCCTTGGTTTTCCTGCACTAAAAGAAAATTACCTAGAAACTGAGATTGAAAAACACACTAAAAAAACCAATTGGCAACTCATTCGAAAATACCATTTTGGAAAATATGCTAAAGTAACTCCAGAACTCGTCCAATTTATAAATACTTTTTACAAAGAACATCACATCCCTCTGGATCCCATTTATACAGGTAAAATGATTTTCGGTATTTATGAAGAAATAAAAGCAAAACGCTTTCCAAAAAATTGCCGTATTTTAGCAATCCATACAGGCGGTTTACAAGGCATTCATGGTGTAAACGCGCGTCTGAAAAAACGAAAAGAAACTCTGATAAATTTTCTAGATGAATAGCACTAAAATCGCAGGTCTAGCGATACTTTTAAGTTTATTTTTTTCATGCAAGAGTAAACAAACCGTCATCACTCCCAAAAAACCTGTTCGAAAAGTTGCTCAAACGAAAACAACACCTCAACGAACATCGACTCCAAAGGAAACATTACCTAAAGTTCCTCAAAAAAAATCGAGTGTAAAAAAAGTAATCTCAAAAAAATCTGCTCCTACGTACGGATCTTATACTGTAAAAATTGCTAATTATATCGATTTATATGCAGAGATCGCGATGGAACAAATGCGTCAATATAAGATTCCTGCTAGCATAACGTTAGCTCAAGGAATTTTAGAATCTGGTGCTGGTACTGGTGATCTCACTATGAGATCGAACAATCATTTTGGTATAAAATGTCATGACTGGAAGGGACAAAAAGTATATCATGATGATGACAAAAAGGGAGAGTGCTTTAGAAAATACAGCTTAGCGAAATTCTCTTTTCAGGATCATTCAATATTCTTAAGTACTCGAGGTAGGTATTTTAATCTTTTTAAACTTCCTAAAGACGATTATAAAGGATGGGCAAAGGGATTACAGGCAGCAGGCTATGCTACTGACCCCAAATATCCTTCAAAATTAATTCGCTTAGTAGAAAAGTTTAAACTGTACAAATACGACGCCATCGTGCTAGGTAAAAGTGAAAGACAAGCTAAAAAAATAGTTTCCACAAACGGAAAATATACTGTAGAAAAAGGAGACACTCTTTACAGCATTGCAAGAAAAAATAAATTAGAAGTAGACGCATTAAAAGAATTAAATGGCCTTGATAGTAATACTATTTTTGAAGGACAAGTGTTGTTTGTAAAGCCATTACCTAAAGACTTTTAAAAATCATGATATATAAAAGAAGTAGTGCCCTATTTGCTGAGGCACAAAAAGTAATTCCTGGAGGAGTAAATTCACCTGTTCGTGCCTTTAAATCAGTTGGTGGTGATCCTATTTTTGTTAAAGAAGCAAAAGGGGCTTATTTATATGATGAAGATGGTAATCAATTAATCGATTATATTAATTCATGGGGACCAATGATTTTAGGTCATGCCCACGAACCTGTAGTGAATGCTGTCGTTGAAAAAGCTAAAAAAGGAACGAGTTTTGGGATGCCTACTGAAATCGAAACTGAGATTGCTTCGTTAGCAGTAAGTATGGTGCCTAATATCGATAAAATTCGATTTGTAAATTCGGGTACAGAAGCTTGTATGAGTGCTGTACGATTAGCACGTGGATACACAGGAAAGGAAAAGATTATAAAATTTGCAGGATGCTATCATGGACATAGTGATTCTTTTTTAATACAAGCAGGAAGTGGTGCTGTAACATTTGGAAGCCCTAATAGCCCTGGTGTGACTGAAGGAACAGCAAAAGACACCTTATTGGCAATCTATAATGACCTTGACAATGTAAAAGAGATTGTCGATGTTAATAAAGGTAAAATCGCGTGTATCATTATAGAACCTGTAGCTGGAAATATGGGGTGTATTCCTCCAAAAGAAGGTTTTCTTGAAGGACTAAGACAGATTTGTGATGACAACGATATTTTATTGATTTTTGATGAAGTAATGACTGGTTTTCGTTTAGCAGCTGGTGGTGCTCAAGAATTACTAAATATCGATGCTGATATTGTTACTTTCGGAAAAGTTATTGGTGGTGGTCTTCCTGTCGGCGCATTTGCTGCTAGAAACGAAATCATGAATCACCTTGCCCCTCTTGGCCCTGTTTATCAAGCTGGAACACTAAGCGGAAACCCTTTGGCAATGTCTGCTGGTCTTGCAATGCTTACAGAATTAAATAGTAATCCTGAGATATTTTTAAGCCTTGCCGAAAAAACAGCTTATTTACATCAAGGTATAAGTGAAGCTCTAGGAAAGCACAAGGTAACTCATACCATCAACCGTGTTGGCTCTATGATTTCTGTACATTTTAGCGAAACACCTGTAACTGATTTTTCAAGCGCAGCAGATGGAAATAATGATACTTTTAAAAAGTTTTTCCACGGAATGTTAGATAACGGAATCTACATTGCCCCTAGTGCTTTTGAAACTTGGTTTATCACAGAAGCTTTATCATATGATGATCTAGATAAAACAATTGCAGTAGTTGAAAAAGTAGCTGCTACTTTATAAAACACTTAAAAATTTACAATAGAACATAAAAAAATCGTCTAGAAAATTAATTTCTAGGCGATTTTTAAATTATACCTAAGAGTAATCAAAACTATTAAGAATCTTTACGACCTTTTAATCGTTTTTCGATTTTTTGTTTGATTACTGTAAGACGTTTCATTAGATCCATAATCTCACTTTCTTTAGTCTCTTTATAAACTTCATTTAAACTAAGAATAAGGTCTTTTACTTCTCGAGATGCCAAAATACGATCACTTGTCGTCTGGAAACTCATTTTACGTTGCTCAAATTCGAGCGCTTTTTCCATTAAAGTCATATGCTATACTTTATATGTTAATCCGGGGGTAATATATTCTAAATTATTGAAAATCAAAAAATTAAAATACAATTAATATATTAATTTAAGTAAACAACAAATTTTTTCCCAACCTATCTGATTAAAATAGATTTAACATTTTTATTAAAATTAATTCAAAATCTTGTTCAAAAGATATACTAATTTTAACAAATTGAAAAATATTCGTTTTTTAAAACTCACGAGCAAAAATACACTAGGAATTGAAAAAAAAAAGTTTTATATAGTAAACCTTAGCATTTGTTAATAAGGATAATATTACATTTTACACCTTTAAGTAAGAAAACCCATTACCGAAAAGCATTTCGTAGAAAAATTATTTACAAAACATTAAATAACTTTTAATTTTTCGCAAAAAATGTGAGTTCCTCAATTTGGAGTTATTTATAATGATTCCATTTTAAAAATACGATTATTTTCATTAGAGAAGCCGCCATTAAATTACTTAAGACTAAACAACTAACTGTATTATAAAAAATGCTATTTAATTTAATCTGACTTATAACATTTTAAAGGAAAAATAGCATCTTTGCTAACATGCTAGATCAATTACTACAATTAGATACTTCTCTGTTTACGTATTTAAATCAATTGGGAAACCCTACTTGGGATGGTTTTTGGCTTTTCGTTACTGAAAAACGAAATCATATTCCATTAATGATTGTACTCTTATTTTTGATCTATAAAAATCAAGGCTTAAAACCTTTTTTGATAAGTCTTGTTTTCATTGCTTTAATGGCTACTTGGACAGATCAAATAACGAATCTCATTAAATATACTTATAGAAGGCCTCGTCCTTGTAGTGTTGATGATCTATCTGAAACAATTCGATATATTAATAAAAGGTGTAGTTCATTTAGCTTTTTTTCGGGGCATTCTTCTAATAGCATGGCTGTTGCCGTTATGATCGCAAATCTAATTTCTCCTAAATATAAAAAGCTTTGGATCCCATTAATCATTTGGGCATTTTGTATGGGGTATAGTCGTATTTATGTAGGAGTACACTATCCTATTGATATATTAACTGGATTTACTTTTGGAGCGTTAAGTGGATATGGATTTTATAAATTATTTGCCTTTACCTCTAACAGAATACTTAAGACAAAACTTTAGGGCTTAGTTCGTCTTGAAAGACGTATTGAGATTAATCCTAAAAAAGCATAATATAAAAACCCCATACACATAGAAGTATGTGGTTGATCTAGGAAAAGGCCTCCGTGTTTTTTTGCTTCTTCGTAATTTATTGCCCTTAAATTCTCTGCTGATAAACCCATTTGAGGCAAAATATTACTACTAAAGGCTACTACTAGTATTAAAACAAAATAAATAGAAACAGCAATAATTGATTTTAGCATCAATGACGATTTCAATACTTCGTTCACATTAAAAAAAGCAAAGCGCATTCTATTAAAAATAGTGATTAGATAAATAACCAAAATGGCATTACCACCAATAATTTGATTGAACGCTAACGCAAAAAGCCCATAAACAGGAACTAATACATAAAGGGATATTTTTTTGGGCATTACAGACATAAACACACCAGAATGCACCATTATAAATTCGAAAGCAATTAAACCTGCTAATTGAAAGATCTTGGAAGCACTATCCGAATCAGGAGAAACCCAAAGCTGGAAGTATTGAAAAGCAATTAAAAAAAGCATTAATGCCTCGGCATACTCAAATTGTGAGTTATATTTTTCTAAAATAGAAGCAGTATGCCTTTCCGATTTTAATTTCATATTGATAACAATATATCAACTTAAAATTAAATCATCTATCAATTCTTTTCGAGTCTGCTCTATATCTTCAGTCTCATAATATTTTACCCACTTATCATGCAATAAAACACGCTTTACTTTCTCTATTAGTTTACGTGTAGCACTAGCCGTACGATACACTTCATTCCCTAAGGTATCGTGAGATTTATGCTTATAGGTTACTATTTTTCGATCAAAATCTACCTCGATAAAATACGTATCACTATGCTCATCATTGGGGTAAAAATCACCCCAAGAAGCATAACCAATATGTACTCTACCTTTTGATATATATGTCTCACCTTCTTTTTGAAGTACCCAACGACATTTTGCGGCTCTACCCCAATGATTCGATTTTCGGTACACTCCTTCTTTAGTATAAAAGTAGGCACTACCCGATTTACTGGTATATTGCCATTTTGCAAAAGGAAGTTCATTGGCTTGTACTTCCTTAAAAACAGCATACGTATTACGATAATAATTGTATTTATTGTATGTAATCACAGACTATTAAGATACATCAATGACTTCTTCTATTTGGGGTGCGTATTTTTTAATCGTCATTTCTACACCCGATTTTAAGGTCATTTGATTGACATTACACGCAACACAAGCTCCTTGTAATTCTACCTTTACACGTTTACCATCTTCAATATCTACTAAACGAATATCTCCACCATCATTATTTAAAAAAGGACGAATTTCTTCTAATGCTTTTTCAACATTTTGTTTTAATTCTGCTGCTTCCATATACTATTTTTTTACTGCAGAACACCCTGCCATTGTCGTAATTTTAATTGCCTCTGTCGGAGCCAAACTCTTATTTCTTAATACTACTTCCGAAACCACACTTTTTGTCAACTCTTCGAAAGCAAGTGACAAAGGTGTATGCTCCTGTAAAGCAGCAGGTCTTCCTACATCTCCTGCTTCTCTAATACTTTGCACTAAAGGAATCTCTCCTAAAAATGGCACATCAATATCAGAAGCTAAATTTTTAGCTCCCTCTTTACCAAAGATATAATATTTATTATCGGGCAATTCTTCTGGCGTGAAGTATGCCATATTTTCTATAATCCCAAGTACTGGTACATTAATACTTTCCTGTTGAAACATCGCTACTCCTTTTTTCGCATCAGCTAAAGCTACATGCTGCGGAGTACTTACGACTACAGCTCCCGTAATAGGTAATGATTGCATGATCGATAAATGAATATCTCCTGTTCCCGGAGGTAAATCCAATAACAAGAAATCTAGCTCGCCCCAAGCAGCATCAAAAATCATTTGATTTAATGCTTTTGCAGCCATAGGCCCTCTCCAAACAACCGCTTGGTCTGGCGAGGTAAAGAATCCTATAGACAAGATCTTAACCCCGTAGCTTTCTATAGGCTTCATCTTAGAACGACCATCAACTTTTACCGATAAAGGCTTCTCCCTTTCTACATCAAACATGATTGGCGCAGAAGGCCCGTAGATATCAGCATCTAACAACCCTACTTTGAATCCCATTTTACTAAGACTTACGGCAAGGTTGGCCGTAACTGTAGATTTTCCTACACCTCCTTTACCAGAAGCTATAGCAACAATATTTTTAATTCCTGGAATTGGTTTCCCTTTAATTTCAGGAACTTTTTTCTCTTCGACTTTTTCAGGTGCTTTCACAGAAACATTCACCGAAACTTTAGCTTTTTCATATACTTTTTCATGAATAGCCTTCATAACATCAACCTCTGCACGCTTACGAATATGTAATGCTGGCGTAGACAATTCTAGATCTACTATTACTTCATCCCCAAAGATGTTTACATTCTTTATAGCTCCGCTCTCGACCATGCTTTTCCCTTCACCTGCAACGGTAATGGTTTCTAAAGCGTTTAAAATTTCCTCTTTCTGTATTTTCATTAAGTCTTATCTAGATTTAATCTAATTGCAAAGATACAGCATTTACTCTGTTTGGTAAACAGCATTTTCGGCTGTCTCTTTATGAAATTCTAAGTCGTTACGAACACTATCTAATTTCATTCCTATTGTTTTTAACGCCATTTTTCCCAAAGGCAATCTTAACGTAGGCTTCTCTGTATTTACTTGTTCGATAATAGCTAAAGAAGCTTTGTAAGGATCCCCTTCTTGAATTCCATCTCTTTCCCTTAAAATTGTTCTAAACTTGAAAGCTGTTTCTCGGTAATCTTCTATTTTTTGTGCTGCTTCATGAAGAGAACTTCCCGCAAATTTGGTTCGAAATGGCCCTAATTCGACTAAAGTTACATCGATACCTAAAGGCCGTAACTCATCTGCCATAGCTTCACTATACCCTTCTAACGCAAACTTACTCGCATTATAAATTCCAAAACCTGCAAAAG
Source organism: uncultured Aquimarina sp. (assembly GCA_947499005.1). GTDB lineage: Bacteria > Bacteroidota > Bacteroidia > Flavobacteriales > Flavobacteriaceae > Aquimarina. Next base: position 17,920 of record CANMML010000037.1, on the reverse strand, counting down.
ATTTTACACCAGCGTGACTAGACATTTGAATGATATGACCCGACTTTTGAGCTCGCATTGATGGTAAAATCGCTTTCAAAACTCTTAAGGTTCCTAGAATATTGACATCCATAATTTTTGATACTTCATCAATGGAAGCTTCTTCTACAGCACCAATAAAACCGATTCCTGCATTATTGACAAGCACGTCAATTCTCGGATACTCTTTCAATATTTTTTCAATGCCGTTTACAACACTATTTTCATCTTGTACATCCATAAGTATTGCCAAGCCTTTTCCTGCATTTGCCTTATTGAATGCATCTACTTGAACTTTCTGCCTAAAAGTTCCAATAACAAAATCCTCCGCTTCCATTACTGCTTCTGCTAATACTTTTCCTACCCCACTAGAAATTCCAGTGATCAACCATATTTTTTTCATAATTATAAAATTTATGATACAAATCTCTAAACTAGACTGCAATCAAAAAATGAACTAGTTCAAGATTTTAATTCGTATCGTGGTTCAAACGAAATGAAGACTATTTCAGAATAACATATTAACTTTCTGAAATTAACCTTCTATCTTTCTTCAAAACCCTTTATTTTTTTCCTAACCTTACTTAAAAACTCAGCCGACATACCTAAATAAGAAGCTAACATATATTGAGGGTATCTATTTACAATATTAGGATATTGAGTTTCGAATTCTAAAAAACGTTCTGTCGCTGACAATCCTAAATTAGCAAGCGCACGTTTTTGGGAAAAAGCAAATGCCTTTTGAGCCACTAGTCTAAAAAAACGTTCGAAAACAGGGTATTCGATACACAATTGCTCTACTTCTAGGTATCCAATCTCAATGACTTCTGTTCTTTCACAAGCTTGAACATACAACGAAGCTGGAGACTGGGTGATATAACTATTAAAATCACTAATAAACCAATCTTCTAAAGCAAACTGAATAGTGTGTTCTTCTCCTTCGGGTGTTAGAAAATAAGATCGTAATGCTCCATTAATTACATAGATTTGACAATAACAATTCTGCCCAGGTTCAACAAGAAATTCGTGCTTTTCTACCACACGTTTTTCACATATTGTTTCAAAGGCTTTTTGCTCCTTTTCAGTTAAAGAAATATACCTTTCAATGTTTGATATTATACTCATTTTGGTGACTCTAACTTATTAACAAACCCCAATTCAAATTTATTATCTTTACTGGTTAAAGATAAATAAGAACATTGTTTTCTCTAGGCTCATTTTTTGTTTGGTGTTTTATAATTGAATGTCAAATGAAAAAAACTCCACTAATTGAGAATCAACATATAATAGAATGATGTATGGCGTGTAGTAGCTGCGCTACAAAGGATGGACAACCGAAAGGCTGTAAAAATAATGGCACTTGTGGTACTGATGGATGTAATAAACTAACCGTTTTTGATTGGTTATCGAATATGTCATTGCCTGCAGGCGAGAAAATTTTTCCTTATGTAGAGGTGCGTTTTAAAAACGGACGAAAAGAATATTTAAATAATAATGATCTTAATCTAACTATTGGTGACATTGTTGCCACTCAGGTACAATCGGGTCATGATGTAGGTATAGTAAGTTTAGCTGGAGAACTGGTAAGGGTTCAAATGAAACGAAAAAAAATTTCGTTAGATGGTGAAAAACTACCAAAAGTATACCGAATAGCTTCACAAAAAGATATTGATAAATGGCAAGGTGTTAGAGACCGCGAAGAGCCTATAAAAGTACGTGCACGACAAATCGCTATTGATTTAAAATTAGAAATGAAAATTTCTGATATTGAATTTCAAGGAGATGGATCAAAAGCTACCTTTTTCTACACTGCGGATGATCGAGTAGACTTTAGACAATTGATTAAAGAATACGCTAAGGAGTTTGCTGTCCGTATTGAAATGCGTCAAATAGGCTTACGACAAGAAGCATCTCGCCTTGGTGGTATTGGTTCTTGTGGACGAGAACTATGTTGTTCTACTTGGCTAACAGATTTCCGCTCTGTAAATACCAGTGCCGCTAGATATCAACAATTGTCTCTAAACCCGCAAAAATTAGCAGGACAATGTGGAAAATTGAAATGCTGTCTAAATTTTGAACTTGATGCTTATGTAGAGGCATTGAACGAATTTCCTAAGACAGACACAAAAATTAAAACAGAAAAAGGAATAGCTGCCTGTCAAAAGATCGATATTTTCAAAGGTGCCTTATGGTATGCCTACGAAGGCGAATGGATGAATTGGTATAAAGTATCTGCCGAAGATGCTAATGAAATGATTCGCATGAATAAAGCGGATGAGCCAGTGGCAGCTTTAGAGGATTACGTTGAAGAAGAAATCCCTGTTGCAGAAAAATTAGACTTTGAAAATGTTGTTGGACAAGATAGTCTTACACGATTTGATCAACCAAAGCGTTCTAAAAATAGACGTAATCGCAAAGGAAGAGCAGGCAATCATAAAAGCCCAAATCGCAGTACAGAAAACTCAGCTTCTGCTAAAACGACTACTGAAAAAAGAGAACCTGCAAATAAGAAAGGCCCTAAAAAATTCGTTAAGAAAAAAAGCGCCCCAAACAATAATCCCAAAACGGAAAATACAGGTAGTACTCCTCAAGCTAATAAAGGAACTGCTCCAAAAAAACGTTTCAATAAAGGAAGAAGAAAACCGAAACCTAACAACTCTAATGAATCATAGGATTGCCCGTGCATTATTTTGTTTAGGCATGTTATTTTTAACCGCCTGTAATGATAATTTTGTTTATGACAAATACCAATCTATTTCTGAAATTGGATGGCACAAGGATAGTATTGCTAATTTTCAATTACCACAATTAGACTCATTAAAAACCTATGATCTTTTTGTAAATGCAAGGAACAATAGTAAATACCCTTACAGCAATCTTTTTTTAATTACAGAAATGCAATACCCTAATGGGAAACGCCAAATAGATACGCTAGAATACGAAATGGCTCACCCGAATGGAGAATGGATAGGAACAGGAGGACATCTTATTGAAAATAAATTATGGTACAAAGAAGGTTTTTCTTTTAGAGAATCTGGCAGCTATCATATAAAAATAAGCCATGCTATGCGTAAAAACGGCAAAGAAAAAGGCATCGAATTTCTAAGCGGAATTACCGATATTGGCTTTCGAATTGAGACAACAAAAAATATTCCCTAATAAATCTAGGACACAACGATAACACACAATGACGACACCTAAATCAACTAAAGAAAAACCCAATTACCGCCGTTTTATAAAATGGTTTTGGATACTTTTTGCTTCGGGTATTTTAATATTTATTTCCATTTTTATTTTAGCAGGGATTGGCGCCTTTGGTAAAATGCCAGATTTTGCTGATTTAGAAAATCCTAAGAATGATTTGGCAACAGAAATTATTGCTTCTGACGGGAAAATTATAGGTACTTTTTTTAAAGAAAACCGTACTCCTGTGGATTACGAGCAACTACCCAGCCATTTAGTTAAGGCTCTAGTAGCTACAGAAGATGAACGCTATTACAACCATTCGGGAGTAGATGTAAGAGGAACCATTCGTGCACTGTCCTATCTAGGAAGAAGAGGTGGTGCAAGTACCATTACTCAGCAACTCTCTAAACTTTTATTCCACGGGGAACGCGCTAAAGGATGGAAAAGGTATTTGCAAAAATTTAAAGAATGGGTTATTGCTGCAAGGCTAGAGCGCCAATATACTAAAGACGAAATTATTGCAATGTATCTTAATAAATTCGATTTCTTATATCAAGCAGTAGGTATTGGGTCTGCATCTAGAATTTATTTTGGTAAAGAAGTTGAAGACCTAACTATTGAAGAATCTGCCACTTTTGTTGCAATGCTTAAAAATCCAAGGCAATTTAATCCAAAAAGGGAAATATCAAAAAAGAAAAGTTTAGGAAGAAGAAATCAGGTATTCAAACAAATGGAACGCTCTGGTTTTATTAGCACAAAAGTAAAAGACAGTCTACAGAAACTACCTTTAAAACTAAATTATTCCCCTGAAGGTCATTCAGACGGAATCGCTACTTACTTCCGTGAATACTTACGTGACTTTATGAAAGGCTGGATTGAAGCCAATCCAAAATCAGTGAATGATCTTGGAGAAAAGGAATACTATAATATCTACAGGGATGGTTTAAAAATTCATGTAACCATAGATTCTAGAATGCAAACGTACGCCGAAGAAGCTGTAAAGGAGCATATGAGCAATCTACAGGCTACTTTCGACAAACAAAATCGCAATAATCGTTTAATGTTTATTGATGTTGAAAGCAAAGGTGTAAATCGAGAAATCCAACGCTCCATGAAACGATCTGATCGATATCGTATCATGAAAAAACAAGGAAAAACAGATAAGGAAATCTTCAAGTCGTTCGATAAAAAACGAAAAATGAAAATCTTTAGCTGGAAAGGCACTAAGGATACTATTATGACTCCTAAAGATTCTATTTGGTACTACAAATCTTTCTTTCAAACAGGAATGATGTCTATGGAACCTCAAACAGGGCATGTAAAAGCCTGGGTAGGAGGAAATGATTATAAGCATTTTCAATACGATCATGTGAAGCAAGGTGCAAGACAAGTAGGTTCTACTTTTAAACCTTTTGTATACGCTACAGCTATAGATCAACTAAAGCTATCTCCATGTGATACTATTCCAAATGTACAATATACCATACCTGCTGGTCGTTGTGGTGCCGTTGAAGATTGGACTCCTAAAAACAGTGGAAATAAGTATGGAGGAATGATCTCTTTAAAAGAAGCACTAGCAGGCTCTGTTAATACGGTAACTGCTAGACTAATGAGTAAAATCTGTCCTGTACCTGTAGTACAATTGGCTAAGAAACTTGGAGTAGAGCGAGATATTCTTGAAGTTCCTTCTATCGCACTTGGTACAGTAGAGTTAAGTGTATATGAAATGGTAGGTGCTTATAGCACGTTTGCAAATGAAGGTGTTTACAACAAACCAACTATGGTTACCCATATTGAAGATAAAAATGGTACTACACTATATCAAAATGTACCAGACCCTAAAGATGTTTTAAGCAAGGAAGCTGCTTACGTTACTGTAAACCTTATGGAAGGGGTAACTCAATCTGGTTCTGGTGTTCGACTACGTACAACTCGTAAACGAGAAAAAGCCATTACTGGTTATCCTTATGAATTTGACAATCCTATCGCTGGAAAAACAGGAACTACTCAAAATCATAGTGATGGATGGTTTATGGGTGTAGTTCCTAACTTATGTACTGGTGTTTGGGTAGGAGCCGAAGATCGCTCAACACATTTCGATTCAATTACTTATGGCCAAGGAGCTACTATGGCATTACCTATATGGGCACTATATATGAAAAAGTGTTATGCCGATAAAACCCTACATGTCTCAAAAGGTGCTTTCGAGAAACCTGCGAACTTAAGTATTTCAACCGACTGTTCTACTTATAAAAAGTCTGGATCTAATAACGATCAAAATGACGACGGGCTTGATGAATTAGATGGGTTATAAGAGTACACCTATCATCATTAAATGGAAATGAACCGCTATGGACTGGGAGATCCATAGTTTCGGTTACGACTGAAAGTCTTTTCCTATTTTCTAGCTTATTGCTTAAAGCAATAAGCTACATTAAAATACATAAGGCCTACTGCTTAAAGCTTAATGCCTATAGCTATAGGCAAAATTTTTAGAAGCTAAAGCGAAATGCACTAAAGTGCATAGTTTTAACTAATCCTGAGACCAATAAATGAACCAGAATAGTTCTTCTACATTAGCTAAACTATTCTTCTGTATACAATATGCTTTATGCTAATCGCTTTAAGAGAGAAGCGATTAGCTAAGCGAAGCTAAAAGCCTTAGTTCAATTAATAATAAGAGTTGTCAGTTTGTATATTTTGTGAAGTGAAACGGAACAAAATGTATCGATAAAATTCAAATTATCATTTAAATCACAGGATAATTCCATTTGACTTTTTCTTAAAGAAATCACACTTTTATTGGCACCGCCAAAGTGTATAATACCCCAAGGCTTGCCTTGAAATTAGAATTTTATTTCATATAAATGCCTCGTGGGCTTGCCCCAAGGTAGTTTACTGAGCATCATACTGAATTTATTTCAGCCTCTCACAAGCTTTTTATTATTATGAGATACTGAAATAAATTAAGCCTGACGAAATTTTAAATGAAATTGCGCTGCTTGAATCAAATCGACATCACAATAGTAAAATAAAACCTCGCCGTATTCGTAAGCTATAAATGTAAAATGAAACAAGTTTAACACACTCAATGGCGCTAAACACGAATTACTTTCCCTGAAAAAACCTCACAAGAATCAACTAAGATTTATTCAAGGTTTTTCCTTAAATACCACCAATACTTCACAAAAAAAGCACTCTTGATGATTTTTTAACATCTGTAAACAACTCAAAACAGCCCAAAACAACTGATATACAAGGGATTGGAGGTTTAATGTATTTTACCGAAAAAATGAGTTCTTTGTCCGAAAAAGTAAAACTTTTTTATATATTTAAAGTCCTACTAATAACAAATGACAATGGAAGTAATATTAACTAATGATTCTTTAGCCCAAGCTGCCCCAACTGCTACAAAAACAATACATAAAGAAACTACAGGAAAAGAAAGTAAATTTGAATTTATTAAAGGATGTTGGTTTATTTTTAAAAAATTACTTTTAATAGGTTAATTTTTTGTTTGAATTTTTCCTATTAATTTTTTGGTGTAATCTTCAACGGGCTGATAAAACACTTTATCGGCTTCTCCTTTTTCTACAAGGCTTCCTGATTGCATAACAGCGACACGATCACTCATATATTTTATGACTGTTAGGTCGTGTGACACAAAAACATAGGTGAACTGATATTTTTCTTTTAGTTCGTTTAATAAATTAAGGACTTGTGCTTGGACCGAAATATCTAATGCACTTACCGATTCATCACATACTATAACTTTAGGATTCAATATGATAGCTCTAGCAATATTGATTCTTTGTCGTTGACCTCCACTAAATTCATGTGGATACTTTCGGTATGCCTCCTCGGATAGTCCTACATCATTCAATAATTCTACTGTTTTAACATATCGTTCCTGCTTAGAGTTATTAGTATCATGCACTTTCAATACTTCATCTAAAGCAGCACCTATTCGCTTTCGAGGATTCAGACTCGCAAAAGGATCTTGAAAGATTAGTTGCACTTCTTTCCGAAAGACTTTTTCTGCCGAACTTGATAAACTATAAATAGACTTTCCTCTATATTTAATATCTCCTACAGAAGGCTTTATCAATTTCATAATTAAGTTACCCAAAGTAGATTTACCACAACCTGATTCACCTACTAAACCTAAAGTTTCCCCTTCATAAATCTCTAATGAAACTTGATCTACAGCTTTTACTTCTTTATGTTTTCCATTAACCTTAAAGGCAAATATTTTTGTAACTGCTTCAATCTCTAAAATTGGAGAATTCCCATATATCTTAGAATGACTAATGGCTCTTTCTTGATCCGTAATAGGTCTTTTACTAAATGCTGACTCGAAATCTTTTACAGTCGGCAAACGATACAATCGTTCTTCCGTAGAAGGCTTTGCTGCTAATAATGCTTTGGTATAATGCTCTTGAGGATTAAGTAATACTTCATCTACCGAACCATACTCCATAATATTCCCTTGATACATCACTAAAATGTTATCCGCAATCTTCGCTACAACATCCAAATCATGAGAAATAAACAACAAGCCCATACCATATTCTTCCTGCAATTCCTTTAGGAGAAGTACAATCTCTCCTTGCACATGAGCATCTAAGGCTGTCGTTGGCTCATCTGCAATCAGTAATTTTGGTTTCATTGCTATAGCCATTGCAATGACCACTCGTTGCTTTTGCCCTCCACTTAATTCATGAGGGTATGCATTATAAGCACGTTCGGGATCTGGCAACTTTACTTTATTGAATAATTCAATAACATTAGCCTTAATCTCTGCACTAGTAAAATTTGTATGTATTTTGAATACTTCCGCTACTTGCTTCCCACATCTCATAGAAGGATTCAACGCACTCATAGGTTCTTGAAATACCATAGCAATTTCATTACCTCTCAACTTTTGAAACTGCTTTTCTGTAAATTTTGTAATTTCTATTCCTTCAAAATAAATATTACCATTGGTAATCTTAGATGCTTTTCGGGGCAATAATCCCATTAGCTGTAATGCTGTAACAGATTTGCCACTGCCAGATTCCCCTACGATAGCAAGTACTTCTTTCTTAGCAATACTAAATGAAATATTGCGCACAACTTCTTTTTCACCAAATGCAACAGACAATTGCTGCACCTCTAACAACCCTTCTCTACTCATACTTGCACAATTTCATTTTCCTGTAATAAATCTTCTTGTCGTAAACGTAGTAAGATTTGAGCAACAGCTATCGTATCTTTTTCACAATACTTTACAATACGATCGATATCCTTCTCTTTGTAATATACTTCTCGTACCTGGCTCCCATCAATATCATCTTTAGGCGATGGTATCCCTAACACTTGTGTCAATAATTTTAATGAAGTGTAATGCTTATAATCTCCAAATTTCCATAAATCTAAGGTATCTAAATGAGGTATTTCCCAAGGTTTTTTCCCAAATAGATTCAATTTATTAGGCAATGAAATACTATGAATTAGCATACGCCTAGCGATAAATGGAAAATCGAACTCTTTACCATTATGTGCGCAAAGTAAATGCTGTGGTCGATAAAAATGACTTTCTAGTAATTCTTTAAAGTCCTCTAAAAGCTTAACTTCTTCCCCAGAGAATGAGGTTACTCTAAATTGCCGTTTTCCTTCGGAGGCCACAAAATAACCTACTGAAATGCAAACAATTTTTCCGAATTCTGCCCAAATCCCTGCTCTATCATAAAACTCTTCTGGAGTAAATTCATCTTTTCGCTGATATTGAGTCTTCAGCGAAAACAATTCTTTTTCTATTTCTGACAATTGATCAAAAGCCTCATAAAGAGGTACGGTCTCTATATCGAGGAATAAAATATTGGGTAATCGTAAATTAGTTAACACGTTATTTTTCTAGTTGCTGCAACATTGCATAAGTTTCATCAATGTATGTATAAAAATCTTTCCCTGGAGACCCTACAGCATTAGGTAAGCTTCTTTTGTTCCCCAATCTTACTATAATGATATCATCCTCAGGAATACTAATTACATATTGCCCTAAGATCCCTCGCATATAGTGTATTTTTTTTCCTAAGTAATCATTAAGCCATAACCCATAACCATACTCGGGAAAATCTTTAAAACGTATAGAAGTAGCTAAATCTACATGTTCTTTAGAAAGAATTTGTATTCCTTCTACTTTCCCATCGTTAGACCATAGGATTCCCCATTTTGCAAAATCTCTAGCATTACTAGCGATACAACAAAAGGCCTTTTCCATTCCGTGCTCTGTACTATCCAATTGCCACTTTGCATCTCTAGTCATTTGCATAGGCTCCCAAAAAGCTTCACTAAGGTAATCGGACAACGTCTTTCCTGTAGTTTTTTCAATTACCATACCCAGTAATTGAGTGGATCCACTTAAGTAATTGAAATGTTGCCCTGGTTTTTCGTTAATTTCTAAACTAGATATTACTTCTCTTAGGTTTTTCCCATAATTAGCTCGAGCGGTAACTCCGAAAGGGTTAAGGTATTCCTCTTTCCAATTTAAACCAGAAGACATAGAAGATAAATCACCTATAGTTACCTCAGCGGCATATTCCCCTTTTAAATCGGGAAAAACCTCCACAACTTTAGTATCTACCGAATCTATATAGCCATCTTCTATTGCTTTAAACATCAATGCAGATACTATACTCTTGGCCATCGAAAAAGAATTCGTCTCACTCTTTTCCGAAAATCCAGCTCCATAATTCTCATACCATATTTTACCTTCCTTCAGAATTAAAAAAGCAGCTGTACCCAGTTGCTTGTCAATTTTCTTTAGTTTTTCGGTTGGAATCGCTTTGTTAAAGTCCTTGTGAAAAGGGAGTTCTTTTGGGTTAGATCTTTTAATTGCTCGGGTATCAAAATATGCTGTATCTGTTATAAATGCAGATTTGTGACCTGTCATATACACTACCCTAAATGCCTTAAAAAGGTACTTATAATCAAAAATGTATATTAATAGCATCCCTAAAAGTAAAAATAGAATAACCGCTTTAATCACACTAAAATCTTTTAAAAATATTCATGACATTACCAACCCTTAGCTTCTCCGAAAATAATTAACTGTATATATGCCGACTCTAAACAAGTACTAATCTTTACTTTCTGATGGTAAAATACCTAAACGCTTTGCTCTATTTTCCCAATTTTTTCTGGCCAATACCTGCATATCTTCAACATTGTCACTTTCATCCATAATCTCAAGTCCCAAAAGCGTTTCAATGATATCTTCCATGGTAACAAGACCCGTAGTGTTACCGTAATTATCAACTACAATTGCAATATGCGCTTTGTTTTTGATGAGTTTGTTAAATAATACAGGAATTGGGTGTTGTCCATTCACTATTAACAAATCACGTTTTATTTCGCTTAGTGTTTTCTCTCCTTTTTCTTCCACTAATTCCTCCAGAATATCATCTTTCAAGACAAATCCAGTGATATTGTTAGGCATATCTTTATAAACAGGAATCCTTGAAAATCTTACATTTTTATGTTGATTTCTAAATTCGCTTAAGGTAATTTCTTCATTCTCTACTACAGAAACGGTAAAAGGAGTCATGACATCTTGCGCCTTAACCGATTTAAATGCTAATAAATTTTTAATCACCGTAGTCTCATTCTCTCTTATAGCCCCTTCTTCTTGAGCGGTATCTGCCATAGCAATAAACTCATCTCGACTCATTGTATTTACATGTGCAGATTTTCCAATCAACTTTGTGGTCAACTGTAATAACCATAAAATACCTGTCCATTTTAATGGGAAAATAAGTGCTTGAAGTGCTTTTGTTGTAAAACCTGCCAAGTTTTTCCAATAAGTTGCTCCTATAGTCTTAGGAATAATTTCCGATACGACCAGTATCAAAAATGTCATGATTGCCGAAACAATAAAAACAACATCAAATCCAAAAAGATTGATTTCAAAAGGCAATTTTTCTGCTTGTACCCCAACTAAAATAGCACCTACTGTATGCGCAATTGTATTTAATGTAAGAATAGCAATTAACGGTTTGTCAACATCTTTTTTTAGTTCTTCTAAAGCATTAACATAACTTTTACCTTCTGTCTTTTTCATTGAAAGAAAGCTTGGTGTAATGCTCAGCAACACTGCTTCAAGAATTGAGCATAAAAAAGAAAATAAAATAGATACTGTTCCGTAAAGGAGTAATAGAAACATCTGTGTTTAATATGGTTTTTGGCTAATTTACTTATTTGTTGGCAATGTCTGGTTTTTGTTTTAAAAAAAAGCTGCTTCCAAATAGATGGAAGCAGATTTTTACCTAAATAAAACCAAAATATAGCTGGCCATCATCACCAGCATTCAACTTAATTACTATTGTACATCCAAAAAGATTCCTGCTGTATACGATGGATTCGTATACACAAATGTTCCACTTAATGGTATTGTCATTCCTGCGGAAAAACCTATTTTCTTAGAGATATAAAAATTGACCTCTGGTGTTAATGAAGTAACCTCTACATTATTCACAAAAATCCCTTGACCTTGTCCAGGCTCACGATCGCCATTAAATAAAGGTTGAATTGTATCCAGCTTTCCTACAATCCATAGTTTCTTATCTAAAAAACCAGCTCCTATTTCTATTCCCGAACGCGACTCGTCTGAAAAACCTTCGGTACGAACGTTTAAACCTGTGTATAAATTCCCGTAAACGGATACTTTATCACTGTTATATATTGAAGCTCCCACATCAAAGCGGTAGATATGATTAAATTCTTCATCACCTGTAGCCAATCTACCACCTACACCTTTACCATTTTCTCCAAATGGCAGGTCTAGTGTTATACCAAAAGTTGCCGAGAAAGTATCATTTTGAAAAATACCGTATTTCAACCCTATTTGAGTATCACCAAACGAGTTTAAATCTTCCCCTGGAGAGGTTTCTTCTCCATTTACTATTGTTTTATTGAAGGTATTTCTATAAAAGAATGGAATATTAGCAACCGCGGTCAATCGATCAGTAATCCCATATTCTCCATATAAGCTTGTGCTAAACAACTGCGTGGTTGTGTTAGGTCCTTTTCCGTTTGGAGTAAAATGCTCATCTGCATTCAAATACCATCCAGATAATTTAAAATAATAGGTCTTTTTTTTCTTTGGCCACCCACCACCTGCAAAAACAGAAGCTGAGATTAAAAAACTTAATGCAATTAATATACTTTTCATGATTGATGTTTTCTTAATAAAAATTATTTTTAAAAATAAACTGCATTTACTGTTGTATTCTAGCAAAACCTACTGGCACATTGAAAGCTCTACAATACAAGAATACAAACTCATAATCTCCTATGTTTGTCCCTTCTGGTAAATTAAATATTTGTGCCCCTCGATTACTTACCGTCTCACTAATGAATAAGGCTCCTGCATTTGTTCTTAAAGAATTACTTAAATACAATACTAAATCTGGCACTCTTCCGCTATCAAAGTCCTCGCTAAATTCAAGTACTATTGGACTCCCTTCTTCCTCTATTAATTCAAAACCTCCTGCTGCATTATACCCCGTAAGCCCTTCAAAATCTCCTGTTCCAATAACTACTGGCTCTGGCATTGGTTCTGGCTCAACTACTACTACGGTTTCGTCACTTACTTCAATTTCTTTTGTAATTGAAATATCTTCTCCCAAATTTGTATTTTCTGCTAATATTGTAGCTGTTATAGAAACTGTTCCTTTAGATATTGCTGTTGGCAAACCGCCCTCTGTTATTGTTAAAATATTTTCATCACTAGAAGACCAAATAACAGGCACATCACTTTCTTGTAATTTGAAATTGGTGAATTGAGCTCTAAATGAAGGTATATCTTCATCCGCAACATCTAATGAAGTTACTGTTTCTATAAATTCTAATTTTTCTGGAAAGCCATTGATAACCGCTTCCAAACCTTCATCCTCGTTTGTTAAGCCTAATCTTTCTTTTTGAATCACTGTAATAGAGACATTAGCGATAAAGACAGAAATTGTATCGTTTAAAACAGCAATAGGCTCAGCACCCTCCTTTATACTTAAATCGACTTCATTTACAATATCATCTGTACTATAAGCACGAGCTGTAATTCGAACCCTTTCTCTTAGGTTCTCCTCATTGTTAACCGGTTGTAACAATTGATTTTCTCCAATTGTAAGTAATGATTCATCTAAGCTTTCCCATATGACCGTTGCATCATCTCTTGTATCAAAATTAGTTCGAACTCTAAGAAATTCTTCATTTTCCTCATCTAGGGCTAAGGAAAATAACTCTCCTTGCACTGATAAGTCTCTTGGCCCCGAGGGAATGTCAATTGTACTAACATCTTCTCCAACACAAGAGAATAATAAAAATGCTAAAGCGAATAGTAAAAAAAGTGACCGTTTCATGATGTTCATTTTTATGAATACCTCGCTTAAGTCGAAGTTTTCAACTATTAATTACATCATTTTCAACAAAAACATACTTTGAGTCTGGTTATCTTCATTTCTTTAGAAGTAATGCCACATCTTTCGCAAAATAACTGGCTATCAAACTAGCACCTGCACGCTTAAAAGCCATCAATTGCTCCATCATAACTTGGTCGTGATCTAGCCAACCTTTTTCAGCTGCTGCTTTCAACATTGCGTATTCGCCACTCACTTGATATACCGCTATTGGTGTTTCAACTTCATTTGCTATATCACGAACAATATCCAAATAAGCTAAACCTGGCTTTACCATAACAATATCTGCTCCTTCTTGAATATCTAATATCGTCTCAGTTAGTGCTACTTTCCTATTGGCAGGGTTCATTTGATACGTTTTCTTATCTCCAAATCCAGGTGCCGAATCTAACGCATCTCTAAATGGGCCATAAAATGCCGATGCATATTTAGCACTATAGCTCATAATACCTGTATTAACAAAACCATTATCTTCAAGAATCGTTCTAATCGCTTCGATTCGACCATCCATCATGTCACTAGGAGCTACAAAATCGGCACCTGCTTCGGCATGCGATAATGACATTTTTGCTAATACCTCAACGGTTTTATCATTTATGATGTATCCATCTTCTACTATGCCATCGTGCCCATAAGAAGAATATGGGTCGAGAGCTACATCAGTCATTACAACCATCTCGGGAATTACTTGTTTGATCTTTCGAACGGCACGTTGCATTAGTCCTTCCGAATTCAAAGCTTCAGTCCCTGCGTTATCTTTCAACTCGTCTGGTACTTTAACAAATACCAAAACCGATTTCAAGCCTAAAGCCCACAGTTCCTTTACTTCCTCTTCTAATACATCTAAAGAATAACGGAAATAATTTGGCATCGAAGCAATTTCTTCTTTTACTCCTTTTCCTTCAACTACAAATAACGGCACAATAAAGTCATCTACTGTAATGGTATTTTCTGCTACTAAGCTTCTAATCGCAGCATTATTTCGTAATCTTCTTGGTCTTTGTAATGGATACATTTTAGTTATCAATTATCAGTTATCAGTTATCAGTATTTAATCTGCATAACCTATAAACTTGTTATTTATTGAAAGACAAAGTCTATTCTCTATGTTCTATTTTCTCTTCTCTTTTTTATTCTCCCAGTCTTTCTTTGCTCTTAATCTCTTATACACTTTAATCCCTACCATCAATAATCCTGCAAGGGAAAAAATTCCTATCACCCCATAAATCCAATTAAATGCATTTTTAAGAATCACTAAAAATACGACTGAAAAAAGGATCAATGTTGCTACTTCATTCCACAAGCGCATTTGATTTGACGTCCAAGTACAAGTCCCTTTTTCCAGTTGCTTTACTAAATTATGGCATTTAAAGTGGTAAAATAACAATAGTACTACAAACCCTAACTTCACTTGCATCCAACCTTCTTGCAACCAATCTGGAGCCAAATACAGTAACCATAGTGCGAAAAAGACCGCTAGTACTGCCGAAGGCCAGGAAATGATATACCACAAGCGTTTGGTCATTAACTGTAATTGAGGTAATAAAATAGATTTTTCATTATCAGGTCGCTCGTTAGCTTCTATCTGATAAATGAAAAGTCGAGGGATATAAAACAGCCCGGCAAACCATGTAACCACAAAAATTAAATGCAATGATTTTATGTATAGATATGTTTGCATTAGCTAGCTATTTTCAATTTAGTTTGAATTTCTTTATTCAAATAGAATCCCGTAACCAATATCGAAAGTGTATCAGAAATTGGAAAAGCGATCCATACTCCAAAAATACCAAAGTATTTAGGTAGAATCAATAAAAGCGGAATAAGAAAAAATGCCTGTTTGGTTAGTGTAAGTAATAAAGCTGGTATCGTTTTTCCAATGGCTTGAAAATATGCCGAGCCTATGGTTTGAATTGCCACTAAAGGTGTTAAGGCAAAAACCACAACAATGGCAAGCGGTGTTTCTCGAAGCACTTTTTGATTTATTAATCGCTCTGCCTCACTCGATTCGCTTCCCGAATTCAAAAAAAGAAGTGTAATTTCTTCTGAAAGAAACCACAGTACACTAAAAATTAACACTCCTAAAATTATTGATGAGGTTATTGATGTATTGATTACTTCTCGAACACGTTCGAATTTTTTCGCTCCGTAATTATATCCTGCAATTGGTAAAAATCCTTGTGTTACTCCTATAATGGGAAATAATGCAAACATTAATAATCGACTAACAATAGCATATGAAGTCACTGCCCATTCCCCTTCCAAATCGATCATTATATTATTCAATATTAAATATACAACACTAATTACCGCTTGACGAGCTAATGTAATTGATCCTAATGAAGAGATTTCAAAAACGATACTTTTCTCTAGTTTCAAATCAAAAAGGCGAAGTTTTAATTCACTATGAAATATGAAAAAGTAAATAATAAACAGGAAACAGGAAATGTAAGAGAATGTAGTTGCCCAACCTGCGCCAATCATACCCCATTCAAATATATTGATGAATAGGTAATCTAAAAAAAGATTGGTCACTGATGGAATGATCATGGCAATCATAGCAAACTTAGGTTTCCCTTCGGCACGAATAACGGTATTCCCCATCATACTCATGGCTAATATGGGCACCCCATATAGAACGATAACATAGTAGTCTTTTGCCATCTGGAATAGATCGCCTTTCCCCCCAAACAAATACACTAAATCATCTACAAATATTAATCCTACACTAATGAGTGTAAGGGTAATAATGATTGTTAATGCTAATTGATTTCCAAAAACTTTAATCGCTTTTTCTCGATTACCAGCCCCCAAGGCTCTTGAAAGCACCGAACTTCCTCCAATACCAATAGCCATTCCTATCGCTGCAATAAAAAAGCTAATGGGTAATACTACATTAATGGCTGCTATCGCCAAAGCACCTACCCACTTCCCTACAAAAATAGAATCGACTAGAATATTAAGTGACATCACCAAAATCCCTACAGAAGCAGGAATGGCTTGTTGCACCAATAATTTTGATATAGATTTTGTTCCTAAAGCTTCGGAGGTAACTTTAGCCATACATTAGGCTTCTATAGGTTGTGCTGCCCATTCATCTACCCAACGAGCCAAAACTTTTGCCCAATCATCACGAACATTAAGACATGGTATTGTCGTAAACTCTTTTCCACCTACTTCATGGAAAATTTCTTCTCCTTCCATAGCTATTTCTTCTAAGGTTTCAAGACAATCCGATACAAAGGCAGGGGTCACAATCGCCATTTTCTTCATTCCTTCTTTTCCAAAACGCTCTATGGTACGATCGGTATAAGGTTGTAGCCATGGATCGAATCCTAATCGAGATTGAAACGAAGTACTAAATGTACCTTCTTTTAACTTTAAGGCTTCCCCAACCAAACGTGTGGTTTCGTAACACTGGTGACGGTAACAATATTGGTGTGCTTTTGAGGCTGTTTTACAACAACTACCGTCTATTTTACAATGTGATTTTGTTATGTCGCTTTTGCGAATATGTCTTTCTGGCACTCCGTGGTAACTGAATAACAAATGTTCGTAATCCAATCCTTCTAATTTTTCTGCGATGCTATTAGAAAGTACGTTCACATAATCTGGATGGTTAAAAAAAGCAGGCAATGATGTGAGCTCCATATTAGGAAAGTGCTCCTTTTGTAATTCATTAGCCAATACTAAAATCGTTTCAGTGGTCGCCATGGCAAACTGAGGATATAATGGAATAACAAAAACATCATCTACACCTTGGTCATGCAATTCTTGCATTCCCTTTAGGATACTCATCGATCCGTAGCGCATTGCTAGCGCTACTGGCACTGTAGTCATATCATCGACTTTCGCTTTCAATTGTTCTGACAATACAATTAACGGAGACCCTTCGTCCCACCATATTTTTTGATATGCAGCAGCCGATTTCTTTGGCCTTGTATTAAGAATAATTCCTTTTACTAAGAGAGTTCTAGCCAATAGGGGAAGATCGATAACACGTTCATCCATCAAAAATTCTCCTAAATACTTCTTTACATCTTTGGGATCTGTACTATCGGGCGATCCAAGATTCACCATTAAAACTCCTTTAGCCATACTTAAAAATTTTAACAAAAATAAAGCTTTGTAGGTGATTCACCCCTGTAGCAAGCACTAAAACAATCATAAAAAAAGCCGCTAAGAAGCTACCGTCTGGACACAAATATTTTTTTAACTTTCAGTTAAAAATTGCAGACGAGATATTTTGAAGATTTAAAGGA
>CANMML010000036.1 GCA_947499005.1 uncultured Aquimarina sp. | reverse complement strand
GAGTGGATGGATGGACTTTTCTCTCAAATCAAAAATTTAAGCCCTCCTTTTACATATTCTAATGCATAATTCGGGTTTAAGTAGTTTCATAGTAAATTGAGTTTCTATATAGAAGACCATTCTCCTAATGTAATATGTACAATGTAGCAGATTTTTATACAATAACGAAGTTTGATTAATTCAATTTTTAATTTAAGAAGGTTTATTATTTTAATGAGAAGTTGTAATTGAAGATATATTTTCCTGTATCTGTTGAAATTTAAAAAAACAAAAGAGGATGCCTGTACAGGCATCCTCTAAATTTGTATAAAGAGAAATAATAAAAAAATAATTTGATTTTAGTTTATTCCTTTAATAAAACTTTTATTGAAAGTACTGTTATTACTCAAATTCGTTACTCTAAGAATATAAAACCCTTCTTCTATTTCAGCTACATTAATACTGTTTTCAAAATTACCTGTTTTGATAATTCTACCATCTACAGAAATAATTTCGAATTTTAAAGTACCCGACTCATCAATATCGATGTTTATACTATTTTTAACGGGGTTAGGGTAAATTTTGAAAGAGTTAGAAAAGGCGTCAAAATTGTCTGTAGAAAGTTGACTAAGCTGGATTCCAGGATTATCAATATCATTAACGATAACACTTTTATCAATATTTTCGAATCTTCTTAAAGACATCCAATTTCTGTCTTCAAGCACATGAGAAATTCCCCAAGAAACACCAGAGACAGGAGATTTTTCATCACTTACAGGGCGATACAATCCAGCAGCTTCAGGGTAATCAGTATTCTTAGGCTGTAATCGAATAAACTCGCCAACTTCTCCCATAATATTAAAATTCAACCCATCAGCAGCATATTGTAAAGTAGCGAATTCGGGACCATCTTGATGTAGCATAGCAGCTATACCATCACCTGATTTCCAAATACAAACCTCGTGGCCTGTATTGGTAACAGGGTTTAATTCAGATTTTACAAATGGTCCAGTAGGGTTATCAGAAGTAGCAACTCCCCATTTTACTTGTTTGTCTTGATTCCAAACACCTAATCCACATATATTAGCTTCATTACCTTCTCCTTTGTAATACAGATGAAATTTACCGTTAAACTGTATTAAACAAGGGTCATGAACAGCATTACTGTCAAATACAGGGGTATTACTTATCGTTGGTGATAAAATAGGGTTATTTAGTTTTGTCCATGGCCCATTAGGAGAATTCGATTGAGCCATAGCTATTGTATTTCTACCAAAAATACCTTGGGTATCCGCCGCTGCTTGATAAATTAAATAGAATGTGCCTTCATGATAAAAAACCTCTGTGGTAAAAGCAGATCGATGATCTTGAGAACCTTGAGGGCCTCTAGCTACCGCAACCCCGTGCTCTGTCCATGTAATCCCATCATCGGAGCTAGCATAATAAAGGTCACTAAGATCCCAAGGAGCAAGCTTACCAGAAATGTTTACGGGGCTGTATGTGTACCATACGAAATATTTGCCATCAACTTTTAAAACAGAACTAGGGTCACGTCTAACAAAGTTTGAATTTGGAGCTAAATCGCCTTGTAACCTAAATAAATCATAAGTAACGTTCCATTCAGGATTATTAGGTACGGTGACATTACAGCCATTTACATCATATGATTCGAGCCTTAATGTAGCAGCACTTTTTTGTTGAGCAAAAACAACAACCGTCATGCTTGCTAGAATAAGAAATAGAGTAGTTTTTTTGAATATCATTTTTTGATAGTTATTAATGAATCTTTTACTATTACAATATATAACGTTTGAAGAGTTTATAACCCTACTCCTATATAAATTTCTTATTTATGTTAGAAAAAACGAATAAGGTAGCATGGTTGTAGTTGCTAATAGTCAAATTGAGATTTTTACGAGTATTTTTTATTGGTTTCAATAATAGTAAATGCATCTCACTTTTAGCTTCTAAAAATTTTATTTAGGGCTATAGGTATTAAGCTTTAAACAATAAGTTAGAAAAGCAGGAAAAGACTTTTAGTCGTAACCGAAACTATGGATATTCCAGTCAATAGTGTTTTATTCTTCAGGTTTTGTATAGGTTACGATGTCAATCCCTATTCCATTTGGATCAATAATTGCAAAATGTCTATCTCCCCAAGGCTCATCCCTTATTTCAATTTCGATTGGAACTCCTTTCTTTTTAAGTTCCTTGTACACCTTGTCTACTGCTTGTACTTCAATAGTTAAATAGACACCGTTTCCATTGAAGGCTGATTGGAAAATTGGTTTTTGACTGGGGTGATTAGGTTTTAAAAAACTGATTTCCGATGAATTATCGGGAGTATGCATTAAAAGATAAAAGTCGTTCTCGAAGCTTACTCCAAAATCCAATATATTGGTGTAAAACGCTTTAGTTTCATTCAGTTTTTTCGTGATTATTCCAGCATTCAATTTCATTTTGATTTGTGTTTGCGCATTTATCCAACTTGCAGTTAAGGTGCATACGGTTATTAATAACATTCTCATTTTAGATATTTTAATAGAGTAAAATTAGAATGAGATTATAGGTGCGAATTGTAAAAATCGGACAAAGACTAATGGAAGGCCTTAGAAGGTGTTACTCCGTAAAAAGTCTTAAAATTTTTAATAAAATGTGCTTGGTCAAAAAAACCAACGTCAAAATATAATTTGTTTTCTTTTAGGCTTTGCATAGAGGGTTTAGCATTTAGGATGTGCTGAAAACGGACAACATTGCTAAAAGTTTTAGCTGTTGTTCCGATATAGAAATTAAAGATTCTTTGAAGTTGTCGAGGGCTTAAACCTGTATTTAATTCCTTTTCAGTATCCAAGAATCCATGCTTTTGAAAAATTAAATGTAGTGCGTTGAAAAAGCGAGAGTCAAATTGAAAATGTTGCGTTTTGATTATCTCGGAAAGCTTTTCTGTTAAGAGATGTGTTATTTTTTCAAATGATTGTAAAGGTTTTATCTTAGAAGTAATCCATGTGGAAAGTTCAGGCAGTATTCGCTTTAACTCTTGTGATTGATTGCTCAAGGTTTTGGCATTTATTTCGAACAAGAGAGGAAAGGCAGTAGGTAAAAATCGAATTCCAATATAGTCGAATGATTTCCCAATGGAAAACTCGGTGTATTTTCTGTAAAACCCCATTACAAAATTTTCGGAAGGCAAGTTGTGGTTAAAAAAAATGTCGATACAACCGTCTGAAACTACTCGATAAATAAAGGAGTGATTAAGTGGTTGTGGTGTTTTTAGTTGCCAAAAACAATGCACAAAATGTTCTATTTCTTTGACAGCGGCTACTTCTTTGTAAGCGATTTGTCCGCTTTCCGTTTTTACAGTTGGCTGAAGTGGGTTATAATATTTTTTTATATTTTCGAGTTCTTTCACTTTGTTTTTCAGTATTATGAGTATAAAGTGTCATACATCTAGAAGTTCAAGGAGACTACATCGCTTTTTGGTTAATGTGGTTTTAGTTTTCTGTCGAGAAATTTATATAGATTTTCAATATCCTTTCTCATTGTTAAAAAGGGTATTAATATTCCGATGATTACAAAGAAAAGGAGTATTGTCGTACCAATTAGCTTATCTATTATTGGAGTTGTAATACTTGATATTAATACAATAGTAAAAAGAACTAGAAATATTATTAGAATAATATAAACTTGCCGAAAAACTAAAAGGAGAGATTGTACATTCTATAACTGTTTTATTATCATAGTTTATAAAGTTTCCTTTCGCTATAATTGGATAGTGATTAAGTTTAAAAAAGTTGTTCTTATTGTTAAGTCTTATTTTGAATTTTTTTCTATCAATAAATCCAATTAATTCTTTTTCTGAATTAAATAAAAAGTCAATTTGTTCGAAACTGAAGAATGTTGATCTTTGATCAATTGATTCTTTGAAATTAGAATAAAGAATATCAAAATCGGATTCAATCTCTTTTTTAAACTTTCTGGAAAGTTTAAGTTTTTTCAATAATGGCATTGTTTATTAGTACTGGAAATTTTCTATGTTAATCTGGTAAACATTTGATAGCGTTAAGTATGAGAAATGTATAACAAGAGGTGTGCATTTTCATTTCGGTTTAGTATAAATGCTCTATGTTTTCATAAACATTGTTGGAAAATCGTTTTTATAACAAGTGCCTTTTTTAGTGTTGAATTCATTTATATTCAGTTTTGTTAGAGCTAATTCAACCCGATTATTCTATTTCCTGAGTTTTTAATGAAACAATTTTGGTTTTCTAATATATGCTGCGAATATTGTCGACATAAGAATTAGAATTACAATTTCAGATGGTTTTCCTTTATATGTATGGATTAGAACAATAAAAATCATATATAAAACCAACATTGATGTTCCAATTAGTATAGTTTTATTGTATAAAAAAAGAGCTGTTCCAATCAAAATAAAAACTCCAGCTGTAATCATTACAGCACTACTTTCTACAATTTTTCCAGTTTGGTCATGATGTATTAATTTGTCCAAAGCATTAGGGATATAGAATAGTATTATTGCTAATGTAGGTAACCATACTAATATTCGAGGGAGTGTTTTTTTAATCCCTTTTTCTTGTTCAGCCATAATTTTATAAGTATTAAGTCGATTTGTTCTAAGTGTTTGTCAACAAACTAATAATAACCATAAATCAAGCAGTGTACACCTTTTTTAAGGATAAAAAGCAAGCTTAGCTCCAGAGCTAGAAATCAAAAGAAAACTAACAGAAAATAAGATTTTAGTTATTGAAAAGCTACTTAGTAAGCCTCTTCAATACGAATACGTTTTCCGTTTTGATAAGAGCCAATGAAAGCATCATCAAAACCAAGTTTTACCAATTCTTTATGGAATTTTCTAGCTTCTTGGAGTGTAGAAAAAGCACCAAGTGAATATTTGTAAAACGCTCCCTTTTTTACTTCTTGAAATTGAGCTAAGTCTTCGGAAGTCAACGAAATATTATTCTTAGTAAACGCTCCTATTTGCACAGCATAAATGACTTCATCTTTGATTGAACCAGCATCAGCGGTAAGATCTTCATAATTTTCATTAGCGTAGATAGCAATGCGTTCGTTAACAATAGAATCTAGTTTAAATTCATTAGTAACAAATTCTCCTTCATTCAAGTTAAAACTATTAGAGCTTTTGTCTTTACCTAGCCAAAGTATTAAAAAAGCGAGTGTACCTATAAAAAACAATCCAGCTAAGATGGCTGCGATATTACGTTGTTTTGCAACGTTTTCTGTGGCATCCTGCTCTTCTTCTAATTCAATTTTAAGATCAGTATTAGACGTTTGTAATGATTCGATCTTATTTTTTAAATCTAATAAATCTTGTTCTTCAATTATTGGCATAGGAGTGATTTTGAATGTTCTCTAAGTAAATATAACCAAGAATTTTGTTGATTTGATGAAATCTACTTGAAATCTTACAGTTACTATTGAGAAACTTTTAAGAGTGTAAGGGCAATACGGATGGTTTCATAATCGATCTTTTCTTCGAAATGATCGAAGTAAGGTCTTAGAGCTTCCGTTTCTTCTAATTGCGCATAAGCTTTTGTTATGGCTTTTAAATCCTCCAGAGAAATTAGTTCATCCAAAGGAAGTTTAGTGCCCGATTCGTGGACTTTACACAAATGAGATACTACAGTTGAAGGTTGAATATCTCTAATGGCAGCAATTTCATCAATACTTTTCCCCTCTAAAAATAAATCGGATGATACTTGGTAAGTAGGCGTTTTACTTTTAGGAGAAACTCTTTTACTTTTATTAAAATCTATAATTGCCTTAATAAAATCATATCCATATGTTTCCATCTTACGTTTTCCAACACCGCTGATTTGACTAAAATCGTCATCGGTCATCGGACGTTCTCGTTCCATTTCTTTCAGTGCCGCATCACTAAAAACTTGGTAAGCAGGAATATCAGCTTCCCTAGACAAGCGAAGTCTCAATTCGCGTAAGTGTTCGAATAGAGTATCTGCCTTTTTCGTTTTTGGTTTTGCCGATAGTATTTTTTCGGGTTTAGTAACAATATGAGCCAGTTGTACTTTTTGTTTTTCGAAGAGTACTTTTTTGGAAAGCGGAGTTAGCTTTAATCGACTATTTTCATGAAAGGCAATTTCTATAAGCCCTTGGTTAGTCATTTGGATAAGATACTGTTGCCAATCTTTCCAAGAGGCTTCTTTTCCTATACCATAGGTCGATAAGTTTTGATATTCTTTTTCGATCACATTGGCGTTTTGAGAACCACGAAGGATATCTACGATTGTTGCCATATTTTCAGTTTCTTTGACACGGACAATGGTAGATAATGCTTTTTGAGTATGAACCGTTCCATCGAAAAATTTAGGGGGGCGTTTACAGATATCACAATTGCCACAGTCTTCTTCTAAGATTTCTCCGAAGTAACTTAATAATACTTTACGTCTACAACTTAATGCTTCGGCATATTGCTTCATACGGTCTAGCTTCGCTAACTGAACTTCTTCGTTAGCGCTATCCAAAGCGAATTTTTGAAGCTGCATGACATCGGCATAGCTATGAAACAATAAAGTATCGGAAGGAAGGCCATCACGTCCCGCACGACCAATTTCTTGATAATAGCCTTCGATGTTTTTAGGTAAATTATAATGAATTACCCATCGAACATTCGATTTGTCAATACCCATTCCGAAGGCAACAGTTGCACAGACTATTTGTATATCATCATTAATAAAAGCATTTTGTACTAATTCGCGTTCATTGTAAGATAAACCAGCATGATAAGCTTTCGCTTTAAAGCCTTCAGTAGCTAATTTAGAAGCTAAATTTTCGGTTCCTTTTCTACTGGTACAATAAACAATTCCAGATTCATTAGGTCTATCGTCTAAGAAATCTAGTATTTTTTTAACCCGATCTGTTCCGCTTCTGACAGTAAGACTTAAATTTTTTCTATCAAAAGAGCTAATGTGCTCTTTTGGATTTGGCAAATTAAGTTGCTTAATGATGTCTTCTCGTGTGGCTTTATCTGCAGTTGCAGTTAAAGCAATAATTGGAGTAGAGGGGAAGCGGTTTTTTAGAAAACCTAGCTTTGTATAAGCCGGTCTAAAATCGTGTCCCCAAGCAGAAATACAATGGGCTTCATCTATAGCAATTAAACTAATTGAAACATTGTCAACGATGCCTTTTAACGCAGTAAGGCTTTCTGGTGCTACATAAAGAAGCTTTATGGTTCCAGAAACTACTTCGGTAAAGATTTCATTGTGCTCATTGGCTTGTTGACTGCTATTTATAAAAGCAGCACCAATTCCTATCGCGTTTAGACCATCTACTTGATCTTTCATTAAAGCGATCAGTGGAGAAATCACTAAAGTTAAGTCAGGTAAAACAGTTGCTGGTAATTGGAAACAAATGGATTTTCCACCACCAGTAGGCATAATCACTACATTATCGTTTCCTTCGAGTACCGAATTGATGATGTCATCTTGGCCTAACCTAAAAGAAGTATATCCGAAATAGGTTTTTAGATTTTCTAACAACTGCGTTTTTTGATCTAAAATTTCAGACATCCTTTAAATATAATTTTATACAAATAGATTGAGGGGTAAATATAAAAAGAGATTCACTCATTACCTAAGTTTAGGAAACTTAGTTGGGTTACTTTCATGCATGATATCATATGCTTTTTCGAAAATATCATCTATTGAAGGCTTACTAAAATAATCACCATCAGTACCAAAAGCAGGTCTGTGAGGTTGAGCACTCAATGTTTGTGGAGCGCTATCCATATATTGAAAGATTTTTTGCTCGTCGATCAATTGCTGTAAAATATATCCTGTTGCTCCTCCTGGCATATCTTCATCAACGATTAAAATACGGTTTGTTTTGGCAACACTTTTCGAAATACTGTGATCTAAATCAAAAGGCATTAGAGATTGTACATCGATTATTTCGGCATTGATCCCCATAATCAATAACTCCTTAGCTGCAGCTTCAACCAAACGAAGGGTAGCACCATAAGACACTAATGTAATGT
This sequence comes from uncultured Aquimarina sp., assembly GCA_947499005.1. Taxonomy (GTDB): domain Bacteria; phylum Bacteroidota; class Bacteroidia; order Flavobacteriales; family Flavobacteriaceae; genus Aquimarina. The sequence continues at coordinate 28,414 of CANMML010000036.1, read as the reverse complement.
CGGTTCCTTGCTTTAAAGTTTCGGTATATCCGATAGGAGTTTTAAACTCCCCTAGATTATTAGGTAATTTCTCTTTTAAACGATATCCGTTAAGATTTTCTATAACTAAAGCAGGATCGTCACCTTCTAAAAGCATGTTGTAAAACCCAGCTGCTTGTGTCATATTTCTAGGAACCAAAATATAAATTCCTCTTAGTAAATGAATCAAACCACCCATTGGGGAACCCGAATGCCAGATTCCTTCCAAACGATGTCCACGAGTACGAACAATAACCGGTGCTTTTTGCTTGTTAAAAGTACGGTAACGTAAACTGGCTAAGTCGTCACTTAGGGTTGACATACAATACAAAATGTAATCTAAATATTGTATTTCTGCAATCGGACGCAATCCTCGCATTGCCATACCAATCCCTTGGCCAATAATAGTAGGTTCACGAATACCTGTATCGGCTACTCTAGTTTCGCCATATTTATCTTGTAGGCCTTCTAGACCTTGGTTAACATCTCCAATTTTACCCGAATCTTCCCCAAATATTAATACCTCAGGGTAGGTTTCAAAAATCTTATCAAAATTATCGCGCAACACGATACGTGCATCGACCAATGGTGCATTTTCATCATATTCAGGAGCTACAAAGTCTTGATAGATGATTGCATTTTTATTTTCATTGTAGAGATGTGCACTAAATTTTGGCTGTAAACTTTTTTGATATTGATTTAACCATTGAATCATGGTAGTTTTCTCAGGAAAACCTTCATGAGCAATATATCGAAGAATCTTTCTTCCTGCTTCCAGAATATCCTTGCGAATAGGTTCGTTATTGGCCTCTAGTTCGTCTACAATAGCTTTAACAAATACACTTTGTGTACTTTTTTCTACTACAGGTTTATAGTAAGATAGCGCATCTAATTGTTCATTGATAACGACACTAATAAATTCTTTCCAAGTAGCATTTTTAGTATCACGAACTTCTTTTTTAATTGCTTTTTCAAGATCTTGAAGTTCTACATCAGACGCAATATTGGCTTCTAAAATAAAAGCTCTAAATTTTTTGTTACAATCAAAGTCTTTTTCCCATTGAAGACGCTTTTCGTCTTTATATCGTTCATGAGAACCCGAAGTAGAATGCCCTTGCGGTTGGGTCATTTCCGTTACATGAATTAGTACAGGAATATGCTCTTCTCTAGCAAAGCGATTTGCTTTTTCATAGGCCTCAATTAAGCCTGTATAATCCCATCCTTTAACGGTAATTATTTCAAAACCTTTTTCGGTTTTCGTACGTTGAAAACCTTTTAAGACTTCAGAAATATTTTCTTTAGTAGTGTGATGTTTATTATGTACAGAAATACCATAGCCATCATCCCAAATACTAATTACCATTGGTATTTGAAGTACACCAGCAGCATTGATCGCTTCTAGAAAAATACCTTCAGAGGTACTTGCATTCCCAATACTTCCCCAAGCTACTTCATTTCCTTTTTTTGAAAATTGAGTGCGGTTATGGAGGTCGGGTAATTCTTTATATACTTTTGAAGCTTGTGCTAAACCTACCAACCTAGGCATTTGCCCAGCAGTACAAGAAATGTCAGAGCTGCTGTTGTATTGATCGGTTAAGTTTTTCCAGCTTCCATCTTCTTTTAAACTATGGGTAGCAAAATGCCCTCCCATTTGTCTTCCAGCAGAAGAACGCTCTTTTTCAATATCAGTCCATGCATAAAGTCCCGAAAATAACTCAGAGATAGAATACTCTCCAATTGCAAACATAAATGTCTGGTCACGATAATATCCAGATCGAAAATCACCTTTTTGAAATACCCTTGCCCAAGCCAATTGTGCCAACTCTTTTCCATCACCAAAAATTCCAAACTTCGACTTTCCAGAAAGTACCTCTCGTCTCCCCATCAGACTACATTGACGGCTAAGAAAAGCAATGCGGTAATCCGAAAGTACTTGTTGTTTGAATTCGTCGAAAGAAAGAGAAGTATTAGTTTGAGTTTCAGACTGCATGTAGTGTTTCGTTTAGCAACAGTAAAAATACAGTTTTTGGAAAGGGGAAACAAATGCTAAAATGTTTAAGCAGGGCAATTTCATTTAAAAGTAAAACTACTTTTATTAAAGAAATGTCTTTGAAGTTTCGTCATGCTGAATTCATTTCAGCATTCCATAATAAGAAAAAGCTAGTGAGATGCTGAAATAAATTCAGCATGACGCCCCAAAAAGATATGATTTCTTCCAGAAAAAGTTAAATGAAATTGCCCTGCTAGTAGATAATAATTTAAAATACTAACAACTAATCAATACCACTCGCGAGTAAACAAACGAATAAGCGTATCGATACTTAAAGAAAATCTGAATCGAATACGTTTTCCATAATCATCAAAAGAAGGCTCGAAACCAAGACTGGATTGCATCGGGAAATATAGTTCCAAATAATCTTGAACTAGATTCAGTTTAACACCTGTATCATATAAAAATTGAGGATTGGCACCTTTATTTTTTATGACTCCAACATCTCCATAAGCGAGTACCCATTTCCAGATACTCGTTTCCATAGATCCAGTTGTAATCCATTGATTTGCAAATCTTGGATTCAAACGAGATTTAAAATTCCCTTCGGCAGTAATAAATTGTTGGCTAAGGAAACTCCCGCTATCTTGACGGTCCAAGTAGTTAAAATCGAAAAGATAATCTGTTGGACGATCCAGTGCAAAACTAAAAAAGTCACCATCCTGTTGTGTATTGTTGAATAGGAAGGCACCAGCATAAAACCTAAAATCGATCCACTGATTGTTTTTAAATAGTTTTCGGTAGCCAAAAGTTGTAGAAGCTTTACCAAAATTACTCGCTAATTGAAAATCTGTACTAAATCGAAAAATATTCGTTAGGTTCGGATTACTGTAACTATATCTAGCATTTAAAACTCTGTAATTAGGCGTTTCTAATGGGAATGCTTGCGATGATTGGCGTTCAATAGATACCAGTCTCAAGCTTATGACTTGCCCCAAATTACTACGTAAATCTTTGGGTCTATAACTCAACCTAACTGAAGGAGTGTACGAAAAAAAGCGCAGTCCAGGAGCAAAACTTTCCGTTTGCCCAGAGAAACCAAAACGTAAAAAAGACCAACCATAAGGCTTCAGTTGATGCAGATAACTTAAACTTCCAGAAACTTGAATTTCTTCAGAATTAAATCCGTAGCTAGGCGTGAAGCTGTACACGAAATTTCGAGGGTAAAACAATTCCTTATTAAAAATACGAGTACCCAACAACAAACCATCATTTACATTAAAATCATAAACAGGAATTATAAAAGTCTGATGATATTTAGGGTCTTCAATATCTTGTAGTAGTCTTAATTGAAAAGGTTTATGAAATAAGCTTCTGCGCGACCAGTAGTTGTTTCTTCGGTTAGCTTCAGGAAGCTTTTCTTCAAAATCCAATGCAAAATATTTGGCTTTTTTGTGAAAAGTAATGCTTGTAGTGTCTTCAAATGGAGCAATCCATTGATCATCTAAATTTTCTTTTCTGGTAAATCCATGTGCTTTTATAGGGATAGATTTCCCTTTGTTTTTTAAAAACACACGAATACTGTCTCCTACTTTTTTGGTGTTTTTAATTTTGATATCCACTTTTTCATTGCTATTCAGAAAATCATTTTTAAACCAAGAAATATCTTTGGTAGCATTATTTTCTATGAATTCTAAAAAATCATTTGCAGAGGTAGATGATAATTTACGCGTATTATAAAATTTACTAATAAGTAGATTGAGATCGATATTTGGATCGAAGTGCTCTAGATAATTAAGCCCTAGGCCACTTTTATATGGGTTCGAAATGTTATAATTAAATTTTAATAATGAATCTTTAGGAAGTGTTAGAGATTGTTGTAAAAATCTAGAAGACATGTTTTTGTATCCCAAATAATATTGATCATTAAAATCTAAATCGGCAGCATGAAACCATCTAACCCCAATAAATCGGCTAAATTTACCTAACAACTTTTCTTTGGGATAGTAGGTTTTAATATAATCCATTAATAATTGGACTTGAATGGCATCTGTAAACCACTGATCGGTTCTTAAATTGGAAACAAAATAACTAGATTTAGCTTGTTTGGTAAGCTGCTTTAGAAAAATTGCTTCGTATTTAAACTGCTCTTTAAAAGGGTGAAACCCTTTAGGAAGCTGGGTAAAACCATATACAGGTTGCTTAAGGTAATCGGTATAAGAAACAAAGATGTTGTCTTGAGGAAATTCTCCGTAACGAGCCGTTACAAAATCATAGATGCGAACAATGGCTTCTTGAAATTCTAAGGGAGACAATTTGTCTTTAGGGATATCGGAGGTAATTATCTTATCATCTATTTGGAAATCATAGAATTTCGTCTTTTCCGATAAATGGAGTTCAATATTCCTAATGTGTTTTCCAGAAAGACTTAGGTGATGAGAAGCATCGGTATCCGTTTTTTCTTTAAGAACTAAATTCGAGTTAAGATTCAAATTCTCATTAAAAAAGAAATCTACCTCATATGTATCGAGGCTAGCGGTAAAGTCATTGAGGTTTTTATGGCTATAATACACCCATTCATCATTAATAAATGCGCATGGAGCCAGGTGCCAATATTTTAATCGATACCCATCATCATAATACCCAAACTTTGTAAAACGAGATTTAGGAATCTTTACCGTATAATGTAACTCAATAGTTATGCTATCATTAGCCGCTAGACTTTGATCTAGCAAAATTTCAACAACGTCGGGGTGGTTTTCAGGGCGCTTCCAACGGCCTTGTTTTTCCGAGATATTCACCTTGTAAAGATCTGTATACCCTCTTTCTGTACTGTTGGCATAATGAAAAGCTCTTCTGTAATCTTCTGCGAAACGTACCGCCAAAGGCGTAGATTTACTAGAAAAAGCATTAGCCCAATCCATTAAAAAAATAGACGATTGGGCTTTTGTACTGGTATTTTTAAAATCGATTTTATGCGTTACGCTAATCGTGTGGATAGAATCTACAAGAGTAGCAGATATATGGTGTTTATTTTGTGCAAAGACAATTCCATAGACCAAAAAAAACAGTAAGCATATTCGATTTATTAGCAAGATTCTAAAACATTAAAAGTTAGGGCTCAGATTATTTTTGTCGTAGAATTGGTCTAAAATTTCAATGACTTCATTAGGGGTATCAACTAAATGTACTAAGTCCAAGTCTTCAGCGCTGATATTTCCATACTTTTCTAAAAGTGTATTTTTCACCCATTCGAAAAGTCCGCCCCAAAAATCACGATTTACAAGAATCACAGGAAACTTATCTACTTTTCCAGTTTGTATTAATGTTATAGCTTCAAAAAGTTCATCTAAAGTTCCAAACCCTCCAGGCATTACAACAAACCCTTGAGAGTACTTTACAAACATCACTTTTCTAACAAAAAAGTAGTCAAAATTGATGCTTTTACCTTTTTCAATATATGGGTTGTCGTGCTGTTCAAAAGGCAATTCGATGTTAAGACCTACCGAAGTTCCGCCTGCTTGGAAAGCTCCTTTATTTCCAGCTTCCATAATTCCAGGACCACCACCAGTAATCACTCCATAGCCATGTTTAACGATTTTATCAGCAATATCTACAGCAAGTTGGTAGTAAGGGTGATCGGTTTTAGTACGGGCAGAACCAAAAATAGATACACAAGGGCCTATTTCGCTCATTTTTTCAAACCCATTGGTAAATTCACCCATAATCTTGAATAGTGCCCAAGAGTCATTTGTTTTTACTTCATTCCAACTTTTATGATGTGTTTCGTTTCTCAAAATACTCACTTTTTAATTTGACTGACTAAATAACGAATTTATTTGAGTTTAAGTTGTAGTTATCTTAGTTAATTTATAGAGAAGAATAATTGAATCTAATGTTAAGTTATAACGTTTAGGGATAATAAAACCCCAGTATCAGCAATTTGATTTCGGTTGTTAAGACAAGACAGCATAAACTATTTTATAAGTAGAATTCTAATTAGGAATCAGTGTAAGTTTCTAAAAATGATATGTTGAGAATTCATAGTTTCAGTTGCGACTGAAAGTCTTTTTCTATTTTCTCGCGTATTGCCATAAGCTGCATTAATATATAAGGCCTACAGCTTAAAGCTTAATGCCTATAACCGTAGACAAAATTTTCAGAAACTAAAAGTGAGATACACCAAAGTACATAGTTTAAACTATAATTGAGACCAATAAAGATTTATATTTGAAAGACACATTTAAAGCCTATTCATGAACACCCGCGCAGACCAATTAAATGCCTTTGACCGTTTACTAACCATTATGGATGAATTGCGTGAGCAATGCCCTTGGGATAAAAAACAAACACTACAAAGTCTTAGACATTTAACCATAGAAGAGACTTATGAATTAGGAGATGCTATTTTAGACAATGACCTAGATGAGGTGAAAAAAGAGTTAGGAGATCTCCTATTGCACATTGTATTTTATGCAAAAATAGGAAGCGAAACCAAAGATTTTGATATAGCCGATGTTGCCAATGAAATTTGCGAAAAATTAATACACCGCCATCCACACATTTATGGAGATGTTGAGGTAGCCGATGAAGAAGAAGTAAAAAGAAATTGGGAAGCATTAAAACTAAAAGAAGGGAAAAAAAGTGTATTGGAGGGAGTCCCCAAATCATTACCCGCTCTAGTAAAAGCAAGCCGTATCCAAGATAAAGTAAAAGGAGTTGGTTTTGATTGGGAAGAACCACAACAAGTATTCGAGAAAGTTCAAGAAGAACTAGCAGAACTTCAAGAAGAAGTAGAAAAGCAAGATCAAGATAAGATAGAGGCTGAGTTTGGAGATGTATTATTCTCAATGATCAATTACGCTAGGTTTTTAAAAGTAAATCCTGAAGATGCTTTAGAGCGTACCAATAAAAAATTCATAAAGCGTTTTCAGTATTTAGAAGCAAAAGCGAAAGAAATAAACAAACCCCTTTCCGAAATGACCTTAGCCGAAATGGATGTGTATTGGGAGGAAGCTAAAAAGTTATAATTGGTTCAAATATTTACTGTCATATCCTGGTATGGTCACAAGAATTGGATAGAATATAAGATTATGCCTAACGTAATACTCGCGAAGGCGAGTATCCCCTCAAAGCGCATTCAAGATTTCAATTTTGGCACCTCTTCCAAAGCCTACTACTTGTTCAGTATATCTTTATTGTTTTTCTATTCTAGTGTTTGAGACACCAATCTTCATCGGTGTGACGAGTTTATACCTGAGGAAATACAATCGTTATGACGATTCGTGGTGTGACGTAACTAGTGCTTACTTTCAACATGCCGTCATGCTGATGCAGATCGGCATCCCCCAGAGGAAGCACTACTTGTTCAGTACATCTTTATTGTTTTCCTATTCTAGTGTTTGAGACACCGATCTTCATCGGTGTGACGAGTTTATACCTGAGGAAATACAATTGTTATGACGATTCGTGGTGTGACGTAACTAGTGCTTACTTTCAACATACCGTCATGCCGATGGAGATCGGCATCTCCTCAAAGAATACTCAAAGTTTCAAGTTTAGGGTTTATTTCTTTGATCAAGCGAAGTTTCCATGCTCTTTGCCATTCCTTTAATTGCTTTTCTCTTTTAATAGCTTGCTTAATATCAGAAAACTCCTCAAAATAAATAAGGTCAGTTAGGTTATATTTTTTTGTAAAAGCGGATCCGTAGCCATTTTGATGTTCTGAAATTCTTCTGCATAGATTTGATGTAACACCGATATAAAGTGTTGTTCTATGCTTGTTTGTTATTATATAAACAAAACTAACTTTCATGAAAATAAAGATACTGTTTTTAGGTAAGCGTTGTCTTATTGGAGATTGAGATATTTTCAACATACCGTCATGCCGATGCAGATCGGCATCCCCCAGAGGAAGCACTACTTGTTCAGTATATCTTTATTGTTTTTCTATTCTAGTGTTTGGGACACCGATCTTCATCGGTGTTACGAGTTTATACCTGAGGAAATACAATCGTTATCACGATTCTTGGAGTGACGTAACTAGTGCTTACTTTCAACATACCGTCATGCCGATGGAGATCGGCATCCACTCAAAGAATACTCAAAGTTTCAATTTTGTGACCTCCTCCAAAATGTACTATTCGTTCAGAATAATCAGTTTTACGCATTTCGTCGTATTTAAAAGTATTTCATCTTTATAAATCTTCATTTGGTCTAAAATTATAAAAATCTATATATCAATTACTTATAATTTGGTTATAATTATAATAACTTAGTAATCAGTATTTTGTATATAAATATAAAAGACATAAGATGGAAAGAATTCTACACTATATAAAGGTTAATAGTTTAATGGTAGCCTTATTACTAGGAATAGGGAATTTGTATGCTCAGTTTGCTTGTGATCCAGCATTTTATCAAACCTTAGGGGCTGATATAAAGATATTCAATATTAATACAGGAGTGTATGATGATTTAGGTACGGCTTTAGAACCTGTTAATGCAGCAGGTTATAATAGAAATGATGATTTAATTTACTGTTTAGGCTCGCAACCGGGTGGAGGAACAGGGAAATTATATTCGATAAACCAAAATGGAGTTTTTACAGAATTAAGCACTCTAAATGGAGGCGTACAATCTGTAGCAGGAGATGTTGACGCCAATGATAATTTATGGGTGTCAGGCGGAGGAGGTCAAAATAAAAATTTGCAACGGATCCAACTAACACCTCCTTATACGGTAGATAGAATTGTATTTACAGGAGATGATCTTTCTGCTGAAAATGTAACAGATATTGTATATTTCGAAAACGGAGCTAATGATTTTATTTATGCTTTAAGTGGAAATACACAAAGTTTGTTGGTTTGGGATGTGACTAATGGAACAGTGTCCATAAAATCAATACCTGGAGGTTTTAATTATGGAGCAAGTAGTGCAGCAACAGGATCAGTTCCTTTAAATAATACTTTTGGAGCAGGATGGACGGATTTAAATGGAAATCTCTTTTTTTCAAATAATGGAGCACTTAGGCCTAATGGTACTATACGAGTACAAGCATCTTTATGGCAAATTACAAATTTTGAAGGGGCAGGGGTTCCAGTAGCAACTTGGGTGATTGATACAGAACCTACTTCTGAAAATGATGGAGCAGGCTGTCCATTAGCAACATCTCCAGTACCATTACCAACAGATTGTACAGAACCTACAGCTATATCGGGTTTGGGTAACGCTACTATCAATGAAGGAGATACTACATCATTTACAGTAACGGGTGGATCACCAGGGACGTTAGCATGGGAAGTTACGCCTACCACAGGAGTGTCACCAATAACTGGAACAGGAAACAGTACAGGCAATATCACCTTTGCGAGTTCAGGAAGTTATACGATAACCTATACCGCTACTAATGATAGTGACCCTTCAGGCTGTAATAGTTCAGAAACCAGTACTGCAAGTGCAATGATTACGGTAAATACAGCAGCGACTAATTGTACAGTGCCCAGTGTTATTTCAGGTTTAAGTAATGTCACTATCAATGAAGGGGATAATACTTCTTTTAGTGTTACAGGAGGTAGCCCAGGAACGTTAAGCTGGTCTATAAATCCAACTACAGGAGTTAGTCCAACTACGGGTTCAGGAACAAGTACAGGCAATATCACCTTTGCGAATTCAGGGAATTATACAATTACCTATACAGCAACAAATAGCTCGGATCCTACAGGCTGTAGTACAACTGAAACGAGTATGGCAACAGCTATGATTACGGTGAATGCTTCAGGGCCTATGGATTCTGATGGAGATGGGGTATTGGATAGTGTAGAAAATATGGGGCCTAATGGAGGGGATGCAAATAATGATGGAACTCCTGACGCCAATCAACCCAATGTGGCTTCTGTTTTAGATGCTTCAGGAAATGGAACTTATGTAACGATAGAACTAAATTCCAGCTCAGGTTGTGCAGTATTGACAAGGGTGGATGCTTTAACAGAAGCAGCAGTAGGAAACGATCCCGATTTTGATTATCCATTGGGGCTGATTGATTTTACAGCTACTTGTACTAGCCCAGGAGATTCAGCAGATATCACTTTTTATTGGCATGGAATAGCCAGTATTGGAGCCTATAGGAAATTTGGATCAACAGCACCGGGGGCTATGGATGCAACCTACAGAACATTTTCAATTACAAAAGGAGTTGAGGTGATTGCAGACAATGCTGTAGGTACTTCTGCATACAGTATTACGGATGGTATAGTGGGTGATGAAAGTAACAATCCTATGGAAATCATTGACCCTACGGGGCCAGCAACTCCAACGTCTGATATGGACGGAGACATGGTATTAGATTTAGACGATTTAGATGATGATAATGATGGAATCTTAGATAGAATCGAACAAGGCTGTGATATCAGTCCCATATTTGCACAAATCGCACGTTGGGACCCTAATCCAGCGGGAGCAGCTAATGATGGAAATAACGGAAATACAGGAGCAGCCAAAACCAATCGTTACGAGCCTAGTTTTGTAAATACTACCTATGTAGATGCAACTGTGAGTAACTTAAGTTTTGGGTCAGGAGTTAATGATGAGTCACTAGATACGGTTGGAAATGATGTGGCTTCTCATGGATATGTTTGGATCAGTGGAGTAGATGGAGCTACGGTAGCAGATGCTCGAACCAATAATGATTACCTAGAGTTTAGCTTTACCATGCGAGATGATATTGATGTGGTCGCACGTTTTGATAATATTATTGATGTGACTACCAATATCGCAGGAACCTATGAAACCACTAGAGGGTTGAATTTATCATCAGAACCTCGTAAGCCTATTTATGCTGACTGGTCATATCAAATTGAAATCAGTTATGATGGTTTTGTGACTTCTCAAATTTTGCAAACCTCAAAAACAACAACGCGTATCCAAGATGGTACGACCTTTACGGATACTAATAATGATGCAGGAGGAGGCGTAAATGCATTTAACGAATTTGATAACTATCAAGATGGAGCAGGGCCTAATAATGATGTGCTGTTACAAGCAGATATTACCTATGTCATTCGTATTTACCTATTTGCATCAGAGAATGCATCAGATAATGTAACGCTAGATAATTTTAATATTTCGATCAATCCTTGTGAAAGCTTTGATGTTGACGGAGATGGAACCCCTAATAATTTTGATTTAGATAGTGACAATGATGGTTGTGCCGATTTAGAAGAGGCAGGAGGTAGTTTTACCGTAGCAGATGATGGAGTCACCGCTACGGGAACCGTAGAAGATGGAAATGGAGATTTAGTAACTACGAATTTAGGTAACACAGTAGGAGCAACCTTACTAGGAGTTCCTAATGTAGCAGGTACAGGGCAAGCACTAGGGAATACACAGGATGGTATTGATTATTGTACCGATACCGATGGAGATACAATACCCAATAGTGTCGATTTAGATGACGATAATGATGGGATTTTAGATGCAAATGAATGTAGTATAGTGAGTCCTATAGGTGGAAATTTAATTACCAATGGAGATTTTGAAACAGGGGATATTACTGGGTTTACAACAAGTTTGTCTACTCCTCCTGGAAGTTTTGGGACTTATGAAGTAGCAACAGATTCTGGGGGATTTCCTTGGGGGAATGGAGTAACGGATGCTAATGGAGTACCTACAGTTGCTGATCAATTTATATTCATGTGTGATGCCAGTAACACAACTTCAGCGGCATTAGATTTGGTATTACAAACAAATGTAAACATCCCTTCACCAGGAATTTATCGCTTGAGTCTTTGGACAGCTCAAATGACGACTTCTTCGGTGACTAACCCACCAGAGTTAATGTTTAATATAGGAGGTGTAGATTATCCTTTTACAGTCGCAACATTGGCTTTACAAAATGCTGCTCCAATACAAACTTGGGTAGAGTTGACTATTGATGTAGTCTTGCCAGCAGGGAACTTAGTGATGCAATTGATTAATCAAAACCCTTCATCGGGCTCAGGAAATAACTTTGCATTGGATGATGTATCCATAAGAGGTACAATGTGTATCGAAGATACTGATAATGATGGTATCGTAAATTCTTTAGACCTTGACAGCGACGGTGACGGCTGTCCCGATGCCGTAGAAGGAGGAGATGCTTTTGTAATCGGAAATTTATCTGATGCGAATGGAATTGGAGATTTAGACGGCGGAAATACAGGTGGAGGATTTACGGGAACAGGAAGTCCAGTGACGACTAACTTAACAGGAGATTATGGAAGTGTAGCCGACCCCGTTTCGTCTAATTATGTAGATGCGCAAGGTCGTGTTACGATTACAACAGCTACAAATACATCTCCAGGTACCGATGCAACGGTAACGCAAGTTGTAGGAGTTAGTCAAGTTATAGGCCAAGAAAACTGTACCGATACGGATATGGATGGGATACCGAACCTAACCGATTTAGATGATGATAATGATGGTATTTTAGATGAAAATGAAATAGCATGCGCTACTGGTAATTTTGAAGAATTTGTATTTGGAACCTTTCCAGATGCTACAATTTCTATAAATACTGTAACAGCCGAGGCTACTGGAACCATTGTTACAGCACTTAATGCAAGTGCCATTAGTAACCCTGGCGATGGTGATTTCCAAATGACAGCAAGAGGTGGAGCTACTCCTGTTGCAGCCGTACTTACTTATACTTTTGAAGAAGAAGTTACGCTTGTTCTTAGCTCTCATTCTACTACTGGCGGGGGAGATTTTGATAATCAGGATAGATGGGAGATTAGCTCGCCTGGGACTAGCTTTACAGTAACGAATCCTGGAGGTGCGTTAGAACTCAATCAAGCTGATGGTACTATAGCCAATGAATCACTAAGTTTTTTTAGAAATGGAGCAGGAGCTGGTGCCAATTTAGCTTGGAGAATAGAAAGCTCGCCATCAAAAACATTTACGATTACGTTTAATACTACTGCCACAGGTAATAATGCAGGTAGAATAAAATTAGGGATAAAGTGTATTTTTCAGGATATTGATAACGATGGTATTCCAGATAAATTTGATTTAGACAGCGACGGTGACGGTTGTCCCGATGCCGTAGAAGGAGGAGATGCTTTTGTAATCGGAAATTTATCTGATGCGAATGGAATTGGAGATTTAGACGGCGGAAATACAGGTGGAGGATTTACGGGAACAGGAAGTCCAGTGACGACTAACTTAACAGGAGATTATGGAAGTGTAGCCGACCCCGTTGCGTCTAATTATGTAGATGCACAAGGGCGAGTTACGATTGCCGCAGCTTCAAATACATCTCCAGGTACTGATGTAACAGTAACACAAACGATAGGGTTTAGCCAAGATGTAACCATTGATGCCTGTTTAGATACTGATGGCGACTCCATAGCGGATGTCGATGATTTAGATGATGATAATGATGGAATTTTAGACACCGTTGAATGCTTTATTGCAGCAGCAGATGAATGTGGTGTCGATAATAACTTAGTGTTCGATCCTAACTTTAGTACAGGAGTGGATAATCAACTCGATATAGGTGCAGACTATGCTCCTATAGGAACCAATTTTTCTAGATATGCTGATAATACCCCAGCATCTAATTGTACTGCTTCTGCTAACAGATCTTTGTTAGTAGATTTGAGAATCAGTAACCAACATTTCTGGCGCCAAACCGTAAATGTAATACCCAATACGATATACACCTTTACGTTTTGGACACGAACGCAATCGGCTACAGAAGCCGATCCGATTCGAGCTGTGTTGTTTGATAATACAAATACAGAATTTTTCAATGAGCTTATAAATAGTATCACTGCTACCTATGTAGAATACACCTATACGATTAATGTTGGGGCTACGAATACGGTACGTATCGAGTTACAAGGCAATGATATTTCTACCATTACGAATAACAATATTTATATAGATGATATTGCATTCTTTACGACAGTATGTGGATTAGATACCGATAGGGACGGTATTGTAAATGCATTGGATTTAGATAGTGATGGCGATGGCTGTCCAGATGCTACTGAAGGCGATGGAACTTTTGCTTTTGGTGATCTAGTTGATGCCAATGGAATAGGAGCTTTGGATGGAGGAAATATGGGAACGGACTTTAATGGGACAGCTACCACAGGAGTTACAACGAATTTGACAGGCGATTATGGCAGTGTTCTCGATCCCGTAGCTTCCAATTATGTAGATGCCCAAGGACGAGTTACGATTGCTACAGCAACCAACACCTCACCAGGAACGGATGCTACAATAACACAAGCCATAGGATTTAGTCAGGATGTCAGTCAGGAAAATTGTACGGATACAGACGAAGATGGAGTGCCAGATATCGTAGATATTGATGATGATAATGATGGAATTTTAGATACTAACGAATGTCCTCCAAGGGCGGAAGATCATTATTCTTTTTATACAGGAAACCTGTTTGTGCAAAGTGCTACGACTTCGGGAGTGATAGAGCAAGACGGGGTACTTATAGGTTTTACTATAACTCACCCCCCTAAAACAGATGCTTTTTCTCCAGGTATTTTCGGAAGTGAAAATAGAGCCTTGGAAGGATTGTTTAACGATGCTTCAATTTATGACCCGATACAAACCCCAGATGGTACAGGGCTAGAGACCATGCCTAGATTTCAAAATGTAGGAACGTATACCATTATGTTTGATGCACCGGTAACGAACCTAAGATTGCACCTATGGTCTTTAGGGGATGGAGGCTTTTTCGGAGGCTTCTTTGGAAGTGGTGTACCAGAATTAGATTTTGGTCAACCTGTTAATGTAATTTCATCACGCACATTACCTGGAAATGGAATTGACGGTACCACAAATTCGTTGCGTCAGACAGGGGTAAACACCATTGCTTCAAATGACGATTCTAATAATATCGGAGGAAATGGAACGGTAGAAATACCAGGGACATACACCAGTATTACATTTAATAATGATACCAACGAACCTTGGTGGTCATTCATCATGTCCTTAACAGATACCTTTGAATGTGATCCTGATCGAGATGGTATTATCAACAGTTTAGATTTGGATAGTGATGGAGATGGGTGTGCCGATGCGATAGAAGGAGGTGATGGTTTTGTGGCGACCAATTTAGTCGCTTCCAATGTGCCAGGAGGAAATACAGGAATGGATTATATTGGTACTGGAAGTGCGGTGCAAACTAACCTAACAGGGACTTACGGAGGTTCATTAGATCCAGTGGCTGATAATTATGTCAATGCACAAGGGCAAGTGACAATCACTTCAGCAACCAACACTTCACCAGGTACCGACGCTGCTGTGGATCAAACAGCAGGATTCAGTCAAGATATCACGCTTAATGCTTGTACAGACTCAGAAAATGATCAAGTGGGGAATATAGAAGATGTAGATGATGATAACGATGGGATATTAGATATTGACGAAAATGCTTGTATTGTAGATAGCAATATTACCCCAACGCAATTGGGTAGTGGGTCAGGAAATCCTCAAATTTTTACCGCTGTAAATACCAATACAGTTACTGTTGAAAACCGTTCAGACAATACAGTAGTCAATGATGCAGGTATTGGATACCGTTTAGGAACCACTACAGCAACAAAAGATAGATCTTACAGTGTAACTTTTTCAAACCCTGTAACTGCAATAAGGTTGAGTTTTGCGTTTATCAATAATAATATTGATGGCGAAGAAGAAATCAATACGTTTAGGATTAACAACACAGGTAGTTTAACCATAGAACACACCGATACCAGTACAGGAATAGCAACCACTTTTTCAAATGGAAGTTTAGGGGCTTTAGTCGGTGGAGCCGATGCAACCACTAGTGGTACTTTACTCATTTACAGTGATGCTACCTTTACCGAATTGACGTTTAGATTCGATTTTGTGGATTTCAATCCAGAGTTAGGAACCAATGCAGATAATACTTTTGGGATTATACTAACAGATGTCTGTGAGGTCAATATTGATATAGACAATGATGGTATTATCAATAGTTTAGATTTAGATAGTGATGGAGACGGTTGTCCAGATGCTGTGGAAGGTGATTTAGACTTTGAACTAGGGGATTTAACAGCAGCTACAGGTACCAGCTTAGATTTACCTAACAATAACAACAATGATGGAAGTATACCAAGTGGATATGCAGGTAGTACTACAGCATCTGTAATTACCAATTTAGGAACAACCTCAGATACCAATCCAGGAGCCACCTTTGGAGTGCCATTATCTACATTGGCCAATACACCAAATACGCAAGCTATTGGAGGAAGTCAAGATGTAAGTGATGATAGTGCCTGTTGTGATATCGTACCACCAACGATTGCACCGAACTAGGCTTCGACTGCGCTCAGCCTGACATTCGGCTGAAGTTTATACTGAGTTTGTCGAAGTACAAAGCCTGATATTCGGCTAAGAGTTTATGCTGTGCTCCTGCTACGGGCTTCGAGGATATTCGAACCCTGAGCGACAGCCGAAGGGTCATACCCGCGCAGGCGGGTATCCCCTCCGTGATAGTATAGGTTATTCAATATGGTTGAGCGTTTACTGCCTCTAGTGCTGGAGACACCGTTCTTCAACGGTGTGACGTTGTATTGAAGGTCTATTTTTTCAACCCACCGTCATGCCCTTGAAGATCCCATTTCTCAACCTACCGTCACCCCGACGAAGGTCGGGGTCTCCTCCGCTGTAGTACCCAACCTTCAAATTACCTGAATCAATAAGTACCCCTATTGATGAGGCACTCTTCCCTTTCAGTTTACACTAAGTTTGTCGAAGTGTTTGCCAGGTGTGAGATAGTCAGTGTCCATAGAAGGGTGTAATGATTCCCCCTTCGAAGGGGGCTAGGGGGATGTCTCTTCCTTTTTTTATTAAAACTAAGCTCTAAAAATCATACTAAAGTATGATGTCTCTTTTATAAATCAACTTTAAGTTGCCCGTTATTAATTTTAAATGATATAATAATGGCATTAGAAAATTTAATTAGCCTAACGTTTACAGAAGAAGAATTAAACAATTTGGATACACACTTATCAGGAATCCGTAGTATTTTAAATGGTAAGACTGTGAATTTGACTCCAGAGCAACGCCAGCAGTATGGTCGTATTGCTAACCAAAATAAGCTTATTGTCGATAAAGCAAAAAACTACATGGAGCAACATCCAGAATGGATTCCAAGGTTTTTAGATAAGGAAGAATTTGATCGTGATTATACTACACGAATGGACATAGAATCAAGAGTGCAACTATTGGAAAATGTAACACAACAATTAGTAGATACTAAAACCTTACTAGATCATGACAATTATTCGAACACACTATCATTCTATAGAATGCTAAGATTCTTGTCTTCTGAAAATGAACCAGGAGCCAATAAAGTATATGAGGATATGAAAGTGTTATTTAAGAATTCTCGTAATACAACAGTTATCGATGAGGAAACAGTAATCGAGGAATAGTCTAAAATGGTATTACCCATTCTAGAACGGGCTTGAAGGTCTTCCGAACTAGTCGAAGACCCAAAATTAAAGGGTGTATACCCCATTTTGTATGGGGGTACACCCTTTAATTTTGTTATAAAGCCCCTAAGTTGATGGTCGTGGGGGCTTAAGAAATGGGTGCTTACCCTTTCTATAAGGGCTAAGAAGTAGTTTGTTAATGGTTAAAGGGTGTTTTGTAAAGGGGGTATATAAGTCATACCCTCGAAGGCAGGCATCTCCTCCGTGATAGTATAGATTATTCATATGGTTGAATGTTTGCTACTTCTAGTGCTGGAGACACCGTTCTTCAACGGTGTGACGTAGTATTGAAGGTCTTTTTTTCAACCCACCGTCATGCCCTTGAAGATCCCATTTCTCAACCTACCGTCACCCCGACGAAGGTCGGGGTCTCCTCCGCTGTAGTACCCAACCTTCAAATTACCTTAATCAATAAGTACTACTAATAAGGAGACATCCTTCCCTTTCAGTTTACACTAAGTTTATCGAAGTATCAGGGAGTGACGTAGTCAGTGTCCATAGAAGGGTGTAGTGATTCCCCCTTCGAAGGGGGCTAGGGGGATGTTTCTTCGTTCAACACAATACCATGCTCTCGAAGGCAGGTATCTCCTCAGTGATAGTATATGTTATTCAATATGGTTGAATGTTTACGCCCCCTAGTGCTGGAGACACCGTTCTTCAACGGTGTGACGTTGTATTGAAGGTCTTTTTTTCAACCCACCATCATGCCCTTGAAGATCCCATTTCTCAACCCACCGTCATGCCGACGGAGGTCGGGGTCTCCTCCGCTGTAGTATTCAAACTTCAAATAACCTTAATCGATAAGTACTACTAATAAGGAGACACCCTTCCCTTTCAGTTTACACTAAGTTTGTCGAAGTGTTTGCCAGGTGTGACGTAGTCAGTGTCCATAGAGGGGTGAAGTGATTCCCCCTTCGAAGGGGGCTAGGGGGATGTTTCTTCGTTCAACACAATACCATACCCTCGAAGGCGGGTATTTCCTTAGTGATAGTATATGTTATTCAATATGGTTGAACGTTTACGCCCCCTAGTGCTGGAGACACCGTTCTTCAACGGTGTGACGTTGTATTGAAGGTTTATTTCTCAACCCACCGTCACCCCGACGAAGGTCGGTATCTCCTCCGCTGTAGTACCCAACCTTCAAATTACCTGAATCAATAAGTACCCCTATTGATGAGGCACCCTTCCCTTTCAGTTTACACTGAGTTTGTCGAAGTGTTTGCTGGGTGTGATGTAGTTAGTGTTAATTATTTACATATTATAATTAATTGTATAACAGGTTCTTATGTTTTTTATAATGTCGTTTGTCGTTTGAAAAAGTGATTTAATCGATTAAAAACGCATTTCATCTAAAAGACTAAATATCAGTAAGTTAAAAAAATTAACTATTGTAAATTTAAGAGTTAAATATCTGTATTTCAGTTTTTTATATGTTTTATTGAGAATTCTCCAAAGTTATGGGTAAAAATACATTACACACCGTTTTAAATACTAGTATGGCTTTTGTCATATTATTATTGATCAATACACACATCTATGCACAATGCGCTAGTACTGTTACAACTTTAGAACAAACAAATTCAGATTCACCTTTTTCTGTTTTTAGTGCTTCACAAAGTATTACAGCAACTATTGATGGTGACTTAGTTACTGTTGGTGGTACTATTAATGGTACTCCATCAGATTTAGAGCTTCGTATATATAATGGCGATGGTCCTAGTGGATCAGCAGTATACACGGAAACATTAAGTGTAGCAGGAATTCCAGCTTCAGGAAGTGCATTGGTAACTTTTAATTTAACAACTCCTTTTCCGGTAACCAATGGAAATCAATATACATTTCAATTTTTTACTACAGGAACCTTCGGTATTGGTTCATGGAATGGATCGGGGCCAGATGGAGATTATGTTGGAGGTCGATTTTATTTTGAAGGAGGAGCAGGAAATGTGAATGAAGATATGCGTTTTCAAGTAGATATTTGTCCTTCTGTAGTACAAGAAATCTGTGGAAACATGATAGATGATGATGGAGATAATCTTATCGATGGATGTGATAGTGATTGTGGAACATTAATTTTTCAGGAAAGTTTTGAAAATGCGACTAATGCCGGGCTAATAGGTCCCAACTGTTTGGGGTTCGAAATAGGAGACCATGAAACATGGCTTATAGGTACAGTTGCTCCTTTTGCTACAGATAATACACAAGGAATATCAGGTAATTGGTCAACAAGCGGTCGCATTTGGTATACCAATAATACTAATCCCTGTTCTGCTAGTGGAGGTGTACCCGTAGCGGTAAATTTTCCAGATGGAAATGTAGCATTATATTTAAATGAAACACCTGCTGGCTCGTATGTTGAATTCACTTTTCCAGCAGGGACTTTTAATGCTACAAGTAAATACTTTTTTTCAGTAGATGTTTGGAATGATGGTGAACCAGGAGATACAGGACTTCAAGTTGATATAACGAGTACTATAGGAGGTTCTTTACAATCAGCACAACTATTATATGATAGTGTCACGGCAAGTGATGGTAATTTTGATGTACTTCAAACAGAAATATGTGGTGATGCGGGTGCAATTACAATCCGTTTGACTGAACTTACTTTAGGGGGAGCAACAGCTTCTCCTGTTATTGATAATATTCAAATCTTACAGGGTGCATGTGTTTTTAATGCAGGTGTTGGTAATACAACATGTTTTGAAACTTCAGATGCCTCAGTAGATTTATTTAATTTTCTTGGGGGAACTCCAGATATAGGAGGAACTTGGTCTCCGACACTTGCCAGTGGTACAGGTGTCTTCGATCCTTCTGTAGATCCTGCAGGAACCTACACATATAGTGGTAGTCTATGCGGTGGAGATAGTGCGGGTATTATTGTTTCTATTGGAGGGTGTACGCCTGCAACTATTGATTCCGACGGCGACCTAATTCCCGACTTTACAGATTTAGACGATGACAATGATGGAATTTTAGATCGTATAGAAGGAGGCTGTGATATCAGTGCGACTTTTGCGCAGATCGCGCGTTGGGATCCAAACCCAGCAGGAGCAGCCAATGACGGTAATAATGGAAATACAGGAGTTGCCAAGGTAGATCGTTATGAACCTAGTTTTACCAATAGTGATTATGTTGATTTGACCGTAAGTAATTTAGGTTTTGGAGCAGGAGTTACAGACGAATCTATAGATACTTCGGTAGCTACAGGAAATGATGTAGCTGTACATGGTTATGTATGGGTGAGTGGCGTTGATGGAGCCACAGTAGCTGATGCGCGTACCAATAATGATTATTTAGATTTCAGCTTTACTCTACGAGATGATATTGATGTGGTCGCTCGTTTTGATAATCTGATCGACGTAACGACTAATATTACAGGAACCTACGAAACAACCAGAGGGCTCAATTTATCTTCAGAGCCTCGAAAGCCTATTTATGCAGACTGGTCTTATCAGATAGAAATTAGCTCAGATGGATTTGCATCCAATGCACAAATACTACAAGTAGCAAAAACGACCACAAGGATTCAAGATGGTACCACTTTTACAGATACCAATAACGATGCAGGAGGAGGAGTAAATGCTTTTAACGAATTTGATAATTATCAAGATGGTGCAGGGCCAAATAATGATGTGTTGTTACAAGGAGGTACGACTTATACCATTCGTATCTATTTATTTGCTGCCGAAAATGCGGCTGATAATGTAACGATGGATAATTTCAATATTTCTGTGAATCCATGTACCGAATATGATACCGATCAAGACGGAATAGCCAATATCTATGATTTAGATAGTGACAACGATGGTTGTGCAGATTTGGAAGAAGGGGGCGGAAGCTTTACCGTAGCAGTCAATGGGGCGACTGCTACGGGTACCCTTTCTGATGGAAATGGAGGGAATGTTACTCAAAATTTAGGAAACGCCGTTGGTGCTACTTTAGCTGGTGTTCCAAACGTAGCAGGAGCAGGACAAGGGTTAGGAAATACGCAAGATGGAATTAATTATTGTAATGATTTTGATGAAGATGGAGTACCCGATGAGGTAGACCTTGATGATGATAATGATGGGATTTTAGATGAATTTGATGTTTGTGACATAACCACAACGACTACAGATCCGATTGGTGCAGCAGTCAATTGGGAAGCAGCAGGTTTTCGAATCTTTTCTGTTGGAGGAAATACAGATATTACAGGGGCTTTGGATAACGGTTTTGAACAAGCGGTTATACGAGAAGGAGTTAATATAAGTACTTTAAGTAGTGCTTCGGATTATATCACTACAGGTTCTGTAGGTGGAGGAACAGCAGATACGAGTGTCATTCAATTTTCTAATGGAACCATTACCTATTCAGATACTTATGCCGCAGATGCGGAAGCTGAATTACGTACTACTACAGCAGGAGGATTTATTTCTGGAGATACAGGAAGTGGGGTATATGTAGAAGCTGAATTTAATGGGGGTGTGGACGACGAATATACGGTATCCTACAATTTTACAACTCCAGTGACCTTATTTAGTATAGATATGGTCGATATTTTCGATACGTTTGGGAACCCACCAAACCCTTCGAATCTATTATTACAGTATGAAGTAATTGCAGATGGACAACTAATTGCTTATTTAAGAGACGAACCTACAGGCGATGATACTGTAGGAAGTGTAGATATTTATGATGGAGTGGGCACCTTAAGAGGTACTATAGGCTCGGGTCAAAATATAGAAACCACGATTTCGTTCTTAACCGAAGATCCTGTTGCTACGGTTGCCATTCGCCACCGTATTGTCCAAGGCTTTTTAGGGCCGTTTATTGTAGGCCCTACGAATTTTAATGCCGTACGTGATCCGCATGGATTGGATCAATTCTCCTTTAGTACCGATACTTTATGTACCAATTCAAAAGATGTAGATAGTGATGGCGATGGGTGTCCAGATGCGGTAGAAGCTTCAGGAAGTTTTGTTGTAGCAGACCTTACTTCAAGCAATAATCTAGCAGATGCCGATGAAGGAGATGTAGATGCTACAGGGGTGCCATTAGATGGTCCAGGCGGAAGTCAAACGACGCAGAATGCGACGGCAGATTATCTGGATGCAGGAGTTGAAAATTGTACAGATTCAGATTTAGATGGAATACCTGATAGTGTGGATTTAGACGATGATAATGATGGAGTTTTAGATATTGTTGAAAATGCTAGAAATTGTGTTTCATTGTTAGATGGAGTAGTAGATGGGTCTCTAGAAGGGGCACTTAATGTTGCATGGTTCGAAAGTACGAATACATTTTCTCTAAACTCTACAGTCGGAGGAACGGGCTGGAATACAGCTGCAGGCTCCCCAGACACTTGGCAAGGTTCCTTTTCTTTATCAGGAGCAGGTTTTTGGTCTGGAGCATTAAATGGTGTTCCAGCAACTCCAGATGGGCAAGTATTTATGGCCATATATAATGGTTTTACAGATGAAGCTACTTCCACAGAAATTCCAGAATCAGCAGGAGTAGAGGTAGGAGATGTTATTCGAATAGAATTTATTCAAGTATTTGGAGGAACTAATGGGATAACACCACTAAATGCAGAAGCTCGCTTTCGTTGGACAATAGATGGAGTACCTTATTTAGCTAATTTGTTAACCTACAATGGAAATAACCCGAAAACATGGGAGTCCGATTTTATTGAATTTACAGCAACAACTACAAGTCCTGATATTGTTTTAGATATAGTTCCTTCAAGTACAAATGATGGTAATTATTTAGCTATAGATGGAATAGATGTTCAAAATGTAACAAAACAATCATGCTTACCAGAAGCAGATGATGATAGAGATGGGATACCAAACCGTTTAGATTTAGACAGTGATGGTGATGGTTGTCCTGATGCTGTAGAAGCTGGACTACCTTTATCTAATGCCGATTTAGTTTCTGCTTCCGTAACCAATGGAAATGGGGTGGATGCGACAGCCAATACGACTACCACCATTGCAAATGCACAGTTAGATATAAATGGTACTGATAGCTCTCCAGAAGATGGGTTAAATGATAGTGTAGATGCTAATGGTGATGGACTCCCAGATTATACTTCTACATACCTTCAAATTGCCTTGTCAAATACCTTAGATGGTTGTGCTGATTTTGATAATGATGGTATTGGCGATTTAGCAGATATCGATGATGATAACGATGGTATCGTAGATGCCGAAGAATCACCTAGTTGTTTCTTTACAGAAGCAGAAGCAGCTACTATTTTATCAATGACCTCAGGTTTTGCACCGCAACTGGGAGAAAGTTTAGATTTATTATTTGATGGGAATACTACGCTTACATTTAATTTCACAAATGCTCAAACGGTAAATGTTGGAGATAATTGGTTTACTCTTAACCTTACAGCACCAATAGAATTAGAAACCCTAGTGGTCAGTAATCGTTTCGCTACTTCGGGTACTTCTGACTTATGGGGTTCTCACGATAATTCAAATTTTGTACAGTTAACCTCATCTGCTAATACACAAAGTAATGCTACACCAACTACAAATATCACATTTGTAGTAGATCAAAATGCCGATGCTTATAAATATTATCAGATTCGAGCGACAACCGCAGCAACTACTTCTAATACACTTGCAATAGCAGAAATAACAGTTACTGTAAAATCGGATACTTATGTAGCAAGTAAAAGTTTTAAAACGTCTTGTACTGAAGATTTAGATAATGATGGAGAATTAAATCACTTGGATTTAGACAGTGACGGTGATGGTTGTCCAGATTTAGTAGAAGCAGGAGTCTCTTTAAGTAATGGAGATATCGTTTCGGCTTCGGTAACTAATGGTAATGGCGTAGATGCCACGGCTAATACGACAACTACCATTGCCAATGCGCAATTAGATACCAGTGGTACCGATAGTACCCCTGAAGATGGGTTAAATGATAGTGTAGACGGTGATGGAAATAGTATTCCAGACTATACGTCCTTTTATGCAATCTTTGCTTTAGATGGTACCATAGATGCTTGTTTGGATACTGATTTGGATGGAGTAGTAGATGTTTTCGATATCGATGATGATAATGATGGGATTTTAGACACAGAGGAACAAATAGAGTGTACCGCTTCAGGTATTATTTCTGTAAGTTCTGCAATATCTACAAGTCCAATAACAGATATAGGTTTACTTGTTGATGGTATTTTAGATCAAACTAGAATGACATTTAGTAGTTTGTCTAGTTATACTACCGATATAACGGTAGAATTTGCATCATCTCAGACAGGGGACATTAAATTTGAACTTTATAACGATGGTGGTACACAAAATAACGGAGGTAGTACAGCTTCAGGTATAGGTGAGTTCGATAGTGTAGAAGTTTATGATTCTAGTGGTGCATTAATATATTCCCAAGCAGGATTCTTAATTCCAGGCTTTGCGACTGGAGATACATCTGTTTTAGATTCAACGCAAGACATTCATCTTATTTTTGACGAGCAACTAATAGATGCTACAACAGTAATAGTTAAAGGAATAGTAGGGTATAACGGAGATTCAGATCCGAGTGTAAGTTCTACATTTGCAGTGGAAGAGGTAAGAGAATTTTTATTTACAAAAACATGTAGTGCTACTCTAACTCATTTTGATCAAGATACGGATAACGATGGTGTTCCAAATCGATTAGATTTAGATTCCGATGGAGACGGCTGTCCAGATGCTGTGGAAGCAGGAGTGCCATTAACAAATGGGGATTTAGGAAATGCCGATATAGAAAATGGTAGTGGAGGGACAGTAACTTCTACAGTCAATACTGCTAATGCACAATTAGATACCAATGCAACAGATAGTACTCCAGAAGATGGACTAAATGATAGTGTAGATGCTAATGGCGATGGTATACCCGATTATACATCTACCTACAACTTAATTGCTTTATCTGACATCCTAGACGGTTGTGCCGATTTTGACAATGACGGTATTGGAGATTTAGCCGATATCGATGATGATAACGATGGTATTGTGGATGCAGAAGAATCTCCAAGTTGTTTCTTTTTAGAAACCGAATGGACAGAGGGTGATCGAACGACTTTGATTACGGTAACTTCCGATATTAATAGTTTTAATACAACATATACCTACGAAAATATGGTAGACGGGGAAACCGCTAATGCGCAAGCCAATCAAGCTCGTTATCAAAATGGGCAAACAGTAACAGGAAATACTATTATTCAATTTGAATTTGAAAGAGCGGTTAATATCAACGAAATTATTTTCCAATTACAGTCTACCAGTAGTTTTATGAATACTACTGTGTTTGCAACATTACAGGGTTCAAACGATGGTACTAATTGGACAGATCTATCGACTAGTTTCGATTACCAAGTAACAGAATCTGATAATGAAGTCAATGTAGTGGTAACCCAAAATGCAGATTTGTATAGCTCTTATAGATTGCAAGGGGATGCAGGTACAACCACTCAAAACGGTATTGTAAACGAAGTTACTTTTAATTTTAACGATTATGTTGCTTCCAAGTATTTCAAGTCTACGTGTACAGAAGATTTAGATGATGATGGATTATTGAATCACTTAGATTTAGATAGTGATGGAGACAATTGTCCAGATTCTGTAGAAGCGAATGTAAGCCCAACTACAGGAAGAGGACAAGGAACGATAGAAAATGGCAGTGGGGGAAGTGTAACTACTACAACCCCAAATGTAGATGATGCTGTATTTACTTTTGTGTCAGATACGACTAACGATAGCAATGGCGATGGTTTATTAGATAGTGTTGATGGAGCTACTGTAGATGGAAGTACAGAATATACTTCTACATATACAGAAAATGGGTTGGATGCTTCTAGAGATGGCTGTTTAGATAGTGACGATGATAGTATCGGCGATTTAATAGATATTGATGATGATAATGATGGTATTTTAGATACAGTTGAATGTTTTGTTCCTTGTTTACCCTCTAATAGTGGTTTAACAGTGGCTACAATACCCAACAGGACATGGACAGTTCGTGCTTTTAGAAGTGAGCACCCAGCCAATACTAGGCAAGACTGTGATGATACTACCACAACTATTGGTTCTTTAATGGAATTTGAATATGGTAATGGAACTTACGATAGCCCTAATGGACTAAATATAGGTAACCCACGAATCACTACATTAAATAGTATAGCAAACTACACCACTTGGAATGTTACAGGAGGTGCAATCCCAGGTACTCCATTTTTAGTAATGTTTGAATATACAATGCAAGCAGGAGATGAAGGATATTATACTTTTAGCACAGATGCCGCTGATGGTCAAATTTTATTCGGAAATAGTTGTAACGGAAGGCAACAGCGCATAGTTTGTGACGATTGGTTTGGTGTTCAGTTAAATTTGACAAAACCCAATTATTATGCAGAAGGGGATGTATTGAGATATTTAGTTACAGAATGGGGAGTAGGTTCTAATTGGATCGAGATGCAAGTAACCAAATACGATATACCAACAGCTCAGCTTGCTATAATAAATTGTGATTTTGACGGTGATGGGATTACTAATGATTTAGATTTAGATAGCGATGGCGATGGCTGTACTGATGCGGAAGAAGCAGGGGTTTTAGAAATTACGGGACTAACTACAGGAGATGTTATTAATGGTACTGGAGGAGCAGGGAACACTACGACTTCTAATGTAGATAATGCACGTTTCGTATTTATTTCACCAACAAATGATACTAACAATGATGGTTTATTTGATGCAGCCGATGGTACAATTCAAGATGGAATGCCAGAATATAGGTTAACCTATCAACAATACGCTACTACAACCATTTTCGACGCTTGTATCGATAATGATAATGATGGCATTAGCGATATAGCCGATATAGATGATGACAATGATGGGGTGGTCGATGCCGAAGAATCTCCAAGCTGTTTTGTTACAGCAGTAGAGGCGGTTATTCCTTCACGAATTACTTCAGATTTTGGCAGTCCCGATGACGATCAGTCCGATGGAGATATCCAATTATTACATGATGGAGCCAATACGCTTGCATTTAATTTTGATTCCGTCCCTAGTACGGGAGAGGGTACTACTTTATTTGCTTTAGAGTATCCAACATTTGTAAATTTATCAGCTATTCAGATTAGTGATAATATTACTACAACAGCCACTTCTCGAGCTCAATTGTATGGTTCATTTGATGGTGCTATTTGGAGGCTATTGACAGCAACTGAAATACCAACAAATACAACACCTATTCAATTTACAATTGATCAAAATGCAGGGGATTATCAATTTTATGAAATTCGAATGACCGAATATGCGGCCTTATCAACCGCAAATACGATTGGTGAGATTACCGCGACTTTGGCAACGGGATATGTGGCTAGTGCGCATCCTAAGTCAAGCTGTATTGAAGATAATGATGATGATGGAATACCAAATCATTTGGATTTAGATAGTGATGGAGATGGTTGCCCCGATGCAGTAGAGGCAAATGCAATGCCAAGAACAGCAATTGGACAAGGAACATTAGAAAATGGAACAGGTGGAGCGGTAACGACTACAACTACTAATGTGGACAATGCTCAATTTATCTTCGACCAAACGACCAATAGTGGAAATGATGATACGAATAATGATGGATTACTGGATAGTATAGACGATAACGGTGGTACAGGAACTCTAGATGGAACACCCGAATATACATCAACATATACCACTTTTGCCTTAGATAAAAATACAGATGCTTGTTTAGATTCTGACGGAGATTCTATTGCAGATGTTTTTGATGTAGATGATGATAATGACGGGATTTTGGATGTGGATGAAGGGTGTACCTCCCCCGATACATATGATTTGGGAGTATTTCAGTCAGATTTTAATACGACTGTTGGAGGTACATTAAGCCC
>CANMML010000035.1 GCA_947499005.1 uncultured Aquimarina sp. | reverse complement strand
TCTGGATTGGACTCCAAAAATTCGCCTCAATAATGCAAGGCTGGTTGCTTTTTAAAGATGTGTCCAGACGGTAGCCTAAATAGGGGGCTTTTATCAATTTTTTGTTTTTATTTGTGTAAAAACAATTTTGAAGGAGTCTACTATTAGAATCGTAATTGCTGACGATAACATATTCTTTTCGGAAACATTATCTAATTCGCTGAAGACTTCAAGAAGGATTACAATTGTTAAAGTGATTAATAACTATTCCTATCTTTTGGATTATTGTAAATCGTCTTCTTTTGATATTTTAATTTTAGATGTGAATTTTGGAGGTATAAATACTTTAGAACAAATTAAAGAAATACGACACTCTATTTCAGACTTCAAGATTATAGTGCTCACCACTTTAGAAAATAATTATATAAAGACTTTAGCACATAATGCAAATATTAATGCATTTATAAGTAAAAACAGCTCATTTAAAAATTTTGAAAGTGTTATAGAGGATTGTTACGAAAACCTTTCGTTTTTTAGAATAGCTATTGAAGAAAAAACGTCAATTGTTATTAACGGGATTTCTTTTACAGAAAGAAAAATAGAAATATTAAAAGCACTTTATAAATTTTCATACGAGAATGAAAAAAATATAGCAGAAAAACTTAATATTTCTTACGAAACTTTAAAGTCTCACAAAAGAGAGCTTTTTGAAATGACAGATACGCATCGTTTAGTCGATCTCATCAAATTTGGACTTAAAAATGGGATATTATTGTAAAAAAATATTTGTGCCAGTCTTATTTGTTATTTGTTCCCTTCTCTTTACAAATTGCGAATTGACTGGCGATCTCCCACGTTCTAAAGATATTTTCACATACACCTCAGCTCCAAACGATTCTTTATCCATAGAAGAAATTGTGTCTCATAGGCAAAAGTATTCCTTTAAAAAAAGTAGAGCATATAAGCGTAATCTAAACGATTCTATTTTATGGGCAACCATAACAATACAAGGACATGACTTGCATAATGGAATTAGTAATTTTTTGGTGAGTTCCGATCCGCATTTAAATTCAGGAAAAGCTTATATAGTTAAGAATAGGGATACAAGTATTTCTGCACTTAACGAATTTATCCATAACAAAAAGAATGCCTTTGATTTTATTTGGTATCGCTCTGCCATATGGGAATTACCAAAAGATATTGAAGTTGGCGATAAAATATATCTCAGATTAAAGGGGAACTATCTTAAAAATAGAATAGATTTCTTCATATATGATTTGAATAGCTTTCTAAAAGTTTCTCAATTTGAGTATTACTGGTATGGCTTTTTAGGTAGTTTTCTTTTATCCTTGGCAATGGTAATGCTTATATATGGGTTTATTACTAATAGACTTTCTATAATTTTATACGTACTTTATATTTTCTTTTTGGTACTCGACTTTTATGCTTTTAAAGGAATTGCAAAACAAAATGTATGGTATGCTAGTGATTTTTTTATGATAAATAGAGAATATAAGTATATGCTGACTACGGCAAGTCTCAATTTCTTTTTCGTATATTTTTATCAATACAATAAAAAAAACCTAATATTCAGGAAACTGTTCCAATTCCTTGGAATTTATGGGTTAGTAGGAGCCGTGATTTCTGTAATAAATTACTTCTTTACAATTCACGAAGATTTTTTCGAACTTACCTTTCTTAGCTTAAATTACATATGTATTGCGTATTCCATAGCACATGTAATTTTGGCTATACGTAAACAGATTCCCATTTATTTAGCAGTTGGTTTTTCAATACCTCTAATTGGGCTTGCTACCTATCAGGTTATGATACCACGTATAGAAACAGGAGGTTCGATATTAGCTAGATTTTTGTTTTTGAATTTACCTTATGTAGCTTTTACTGTTGAAATAATGATTATTGGTTTCTTCATTTTTGAAAGAATAGCTAAAGTTCAAAAACGTTATATAAGACTAAAACGTATCAATAATACGATAAAAAAGAATATGACTGAAATGGTTATAGAAGCAGAGATTAACCAAAGAAATAAGTTGTTAAATAATGTGCACGATTCTTTCGGTGGTGCTATAGAGGCTTTAAAATACGGTTTAAAAAAGGATAATTCTACACAAAATATAGATAAAACGGTAGATCATTTTTACAGTCAATACAGGTTAATACTCAAAAATTTAGATAACCCCCAAGTTGATTCTAATAATCTTGAAAAATATTTAAAGGAGTATGTCGAAGAGTTAAGCAATATTTTTAAAATTCGGTTTAACATTAATATTCAAGTGGCAACTATTCCTATACATAAAGAGTATTGTCTACATGTTTACTATGCTTATTGCGAATTGCTTACCAATGCCATAAAACACGCTAAAGCTTCGGAGATAAGCGTAGATCTGGTTTCCAAAGATTCTTTTTTAATCTTAACTGTTTCCGATAATGGCGTAGGCATGCATAAAAACATAAAAATGGGTTATGGATTAAAGTTTATAAAAGAAAAAACAGAAAAGTTAAACGGTTGTTTAAGTATAAGTAAATCTAATACGATAAATAATATAACCTTAAAAATTCCTTTACAGCCATGACAGAGATACAAAGACTATTAGATATTATAGAAGATCCTAACAATAGTATACAAACAGGAGATATTATTTTACAATACGGTGTAGGTGATGTCTCTGAAGCTGTAAAACTTTACGACCGTGGTAATTATTCTCATGCAAGGTTGTATTGCGGAAAAGATGAAAACGGAGAGCATATTACAATTGAAATGACATTGGAAAGCAATCTTGTAGAACAAGGTTTGGTAGAAGGTTTTAAAAATGCTAAGGCTAAAATATTTAGGCTTTTTAGACATAAACTAATCGATGAGTATCCTAATAAGAAACAAATGCTTGTAGAAAAAGCAAAAAAATACATTGGTAATGCAGAATACGGAAGTAAGAACCATGTTGATATGTTTGCTAAAATATTAAGCATGGATTATTTAGTTGCGAATTTGCGAAATCCGCAATATTTACGAAAAATTTATGAAAAAGCATTTTACCTATTAGTTCGAGAAAAAGAAAATGGTAGACATATGTTTACCTGCTCCGGTTTTATTTATCAAGTTTTTGAAGATGTTGCACTTAGTATTGATATTGAAAGTGAAAGATTCAAAACAAAAAAAACGTACAGAGGAGGTGATAAAGACAGTGTAATATATAGAGAAATACCAGAAGCTGCTCACGTAACCGAAAAAAGTTATTTAAACTATTTGATAGAAAATAAAATTGTAGAAAGGGAAATTTTAGCCATTGTCAATACCTGCAATGAATCGGATGAAATATTTGATGAAGAATTTTTTTTAGGAAAATTAAACGAACAAAATTTAATTGAAGAAGAGAGTGAAAATATCGAAAGTATTTTAAATCAATTAATTTTAGACTTCGAAACTGCTGAAGAAGACAAAGTAAGAAAGGTGAGTCATAGAGGTGCTAAACTAACACCAGAGAGAGAAGAAACGTTGAAAAAAATGCTAATGTCTAGAAGTCTATATTTGATGACCTTTAGCTGGTTTAGTAAATATCCATTAAAAGATTTAAAAAACATAGATCTTAAAGCTCAAAAATCAATATTTCAATTCTTTAAAGAATATCTAGAAACAGATGTAGAAAGTTTTGATAAGCATACTTTTGCGACTCCAGCAGATCTAGCTATTTCTGCGTCACTAAAAGATATTACACCAAAAATTAGTGTAAATTACGAAAAGTTGTAGTGAAAAATGGGTTTAATATTATTCTTAGGGGCAAACCCTCGTGATCAAGACTTTTTAGATATAGTTAAAGATGCAGAAACTATTGAAGGTTATACCGATAAAAGGACTTCTCAATACTTATTTGAAAAAGAATTTTATGTAACCACGAGTAAAGTATTTGAATCCATAAGAAGGCATAAACCACGAATTGTTCATTTTTCAGGACATGGTAACGACGATTGTCTAATAATACATAAAGAATTTGGAGAAGATTCAGATTATATACAAAACAAAGACTTTGTAACATTAATTTCGAAGACGGAATCTGTAAAAGGTGTTGTTTTAAACTGTTGTTGTTCTAAAAATTTAGCAGAAATGCTTTTTGTAATTAAGCATATCGAATTTGTAGTTGGAACTAAAAAGAATATTGAAGACCCAAGTGGAATAAGTTTTTCGAAGGGTTTTTATAGATATCTAACCTTGGAAAGAAAAACCTTTCAAGAAGCTTTTGATGAGGCAATATTGACCATAATCGCTGAAAAGAAATCTGATAGAGATAATTTTATCATATTACAAGAATCTAAAAACACTAACACAGATTTTATTTTTGGGGCTCAAGGAGAAGTTTTAGAAACTAATACTGCTCAGTACTCAAAATCCCAAAAGATAGTAGCCTTAAAATTCACCTCTTTAGAAACTATAGATTTTGAAGGTTTGTTAAGTGGGTTGGAGCAATTTAAAAGTTGGGATGTAATAAATATTTGCGAGGATATACCAATACGTATTTATCTCCCTGTCGAAATTGTAAGAAGAGTAGAATCGTATAACGAAGTTTTAAACAGCCTAGAACCTTCAGAGGAAATATCAGAAGAAGCCATAAAAGGTTCGAAGAGAATTTACAGTAAAGCATATATAAGAGATTTTATCGTAAACCCAATAAGCAAATTAACTAGAAGATTATATGCTTCTTACACTCAAAAAAAACTAACTAGAATAGAATTTGAAAATATTTTAGAAATTTTTTGTGTAGCTAAGACTATTAATTTCATTAGAAATATTTTGTATTACAGGATTGTAGATACAAAAACGGAAAATTGGCTATTAGAGTATTACCATTTGTCGGGTGAAACCAGTGAAAATATAATGTCGGGTTTACCTTATGTAATAAAAAAGAGATTCAATAAGCCTGAGTTTTTTTGGGTGAATACTAATATAGTAAACAACTATCAAACCTCTATAAAATCAATTTTACATCAATATCCTTTCTATATTCCTGATATTATTATAGAATATACTCTTAAGGAATTATTACCAAATTATAGAGAATTAGTTTTTTGTTCTTTAATTCCTCAAATCGTAGAATACAATGAAACGAAAAAAGATAATAAAATCTTAATATGGGAATTTATACAATACTTAAATAAGTACGCATTTAACATTAAAGCAGATTCTTTTTACAACGCCAATAATTTTAATAAAATATCAAATTCTGAAGAAGAAAAAATTAAGAATATCATTACAAAAATAAATGAAAGTAATGTCACAGAATCTTTTGAAGATATTCTAAAATATACATTACTTAAAAAAACATCTTCTTCATATACTAAACGCGTAAAAAGTAAGATTAAAATCTACGATTATATTTCGGAGGCGAAACTAGATCAAATTTTTTCTCAAATAGATAGAGGTTTAAAAACAGAAACGGCTAGTTATTTAGGGTTAGATATAGAAGAAGTTCAACAAATTTTTAATACTAAGAAAGACGAAAGTAAACTATTCGAAAAATTAAAATTTGTAACTAACTACATTGAAAATGAAGAAAGAATTACAGGTTTAGAAAATACTGGCGATTGGGTTTTTGAGAAGAATATGCTTATGTACACAATAAGTCCTTTAGGCAATAAAAATATTTGCTTATTTGTATCAAAGCTAAAAGAAAGGTCTTTTCTTGTTCTTTGTGGTTCGAGAAAGCATATGCTTGGGAACAGTCAAAATCTCGAAACTTCAAGCACTTTTT
Organism: uncultured Aquimarina sp.; assembly: GCA_947499005.1. Taxonomy (GTDB): domain Bacteria; phylum Bacteroidota; class Bacteroidia; order Flavobacteriales; family Flavobacteriaceae; genus Aquimarina. Next base: position 31,233 of record CANMML010000035.1, on the reverse strand, counting down.
CCTACGAGAAAGACATTCTAAATAGTTTTGAAGGTGAAATGAGTGATTTGTTTACAGGTTTAGATAAGGAGCGGTATTTGGTTAATAGTAGTTTTGTAGGGTTTAGAGATTCTGCTACAACACAATTTAAAGATTGGGCTTATGGTAGTATGTATAATATTACTCTACTTTTGATAGAATTTTGTAAATACCCACCAAGAGAAAAATCTTTTTTATCCAGAATTTATTTTAAAAGCTCACACAAACATAAAGGAGAAACGTATGAATTAATTTTAGGCTCTCCAATCTATATTGCAAATGCAGAAAAGTAAGTGTTAATCCTCAAATAATTAGAACTCACAACTATTCAACTATTCAACTATTCTATGATTTTGATGTTTTTCTAAACCAGATTTTCTAATGCATAATACGGGTTTAAAGTCCTCAAGAATAAAATTAGACATTCCATCCTTTGCTGTCCATTAATTAAGTAATAGTAAGTCAAATATAAAATGTTTGACCTATGTTTGACCCAAAATAAAAAAAGCACCTACAAAATAAATGTAAGTGCTTGATAATAAAAGTGGTCCCACATGGGCTCGAACCATGGACCCCCTGATTATGAGTCAGGTGCTCTAACCAGCTGAGCTATAGGACCAAAATACTCGCGTATTTTTCAAGGATTGCAAATGTACATAATTGCAATAAAGCTTACAAGAAAATTTTCAATCAACTTAAATTTTTGGTGCTATTTTAAAAGAATAAGTCATCGGCTCAGGATCAATAAGGTATTCCTCATAGGGTAACTGTCCCCAACTAGTATCTCCTCCAACTCCCATTTGTCGATAATCGATGTTTAGATTAGTGTGATTTCTAGGTTTAATATCAATGGTATGTCTATTTGTTGAAGCAGGCTCAAAATCCTCATTATTAAAATGGTTTACATTAAAATTTAAAAGTTGAGGTGAAGTAAACTTAAAGCCTTTTTTATCCTTGTTAAGAATCTCTAGCCAACGAACGTCCGTTCGATATCCGTTTTCTTGTGGTCTGATATAAGGAACATAAAAGTCACTCACTTTAGATTTGTAGATTCCGACAAAAGCCGAAGTATTGCGATCAGGGTAATTTTCATGTGGCCCTTTACCATAATATGTAGCCGAATCAAATTCAGCATTCAATTTTAGATTCATACCCATTCGAGGGATCATAGGAGTACTCCCTAAGCGCTCAAATAAATAAGTTACTTCAATTGTTCCGTCGGTTTGAACTATGTACCTGAAATAAAAATCAGCAAGCTTGTCGGTGAGCTTATTCATATTTATCTCAATCGCGCCATTTTCCAATTGTTTCCATTTGAAACCTCTTACTCTAAGTTTGTTTTCAATGTTTTTCCAAACAGCACACTTTTTATCCAGTTTAGCTCCACGGTCGTTATCAATAGGCGCCCTCCAGGTATTTAAAATTAATGGAGCAGCCAACCATTCACTATTAGAAACCTTATAAGAATTTAAGATTCCTTTTTGCTTGTCGAATGTAATTGAAATACTATCCAAAGCAATAGAAAGCGTTTGCTCACTTTCTGTAATCAATAATTGTTTTGAACCTGTAGTTTGTAGTTCCTTAGGGGCTTTTTTTCTCGGGATAATAAATTGCTCTGAAGCAATGATATGGTCTTTAGGTAATAAACCTTCAGCCGATTTTAATTTGAAATAAAAGTTAATGCCATATTCCTTTTCTGGCTTTAGAATTGGAATTTCGGAAGTCAAATCTAATAGGAAAATCTCCTGAGATTTGATGTTGAGTCCCGTTTGTCCTTGGTCAATTTTAATTCCATCTTCTAAAATATCCCAACTTAAGATAAAGTCCGAAGCATTTCTAAACATAAATTCATTATAAATTTCAAATTGAAATTCGTTAAGATCAACAACAGAAATATGTAAGTCTTGATATTGCTTTTTTACCTCCCACATAGCTGGTTGAATGGTTCTATCGGGAAAGATGATTCCGTTTAAACAAAAAGCACCATCATTACGAAGTCCCTCAGGTTCAAAGTCACCTCCATATCCCCAATACGATTGTCCGTTTTCGTCTTTTTTCGTAATTCCTTGATCTACCCAGTCCCAGATAAATCCTCCTTGAACACGAGGCTCTTCTCTAACAAAATCCCATAATTCTTTAAGATTTCCAGTACTATTTCCCATCGAATGTGCATATTCTACCCATATAAAAGGGCGATCGGGATTGTTTGGTAAATGCTCTTTTTTAATATGAGTTATAGGGGCATACATCCATCCAATAATATCGGTATGACGTTGATCTTTAAATTCGGGATCAACCTCTGCACGATCATACGAAACCAATCGGCTAGTATCTTTTTTCTTCAACCAATTATATGAATCTACAAATGGTTTTCCAGTTCCGGCTTCATTACCCATAGACCAAATGATCACCGATGGATGGTTTTTGTCTCTTTCGAAAAGGCGTTGAATACGATCGGTAATCGCATGATAATAACTAGGATCTTTAGAAATTTTATTGACACTCCAGCCGTATCCATGAGATTCTATATTGGCTTCATCAATTACATAAAGTCCATATTCATTACATAATTGATACCAATAAGGATCGTCTGGATAATGAGAAGTTCGTACAGCATTAATGTTGAATTCTTTCATTAATTGAATGTCCTTTAACATAGAAGCTTTCGATACCACATGTCCAGTTTCGGGATCATGCTCATGTCGATTGACCCCTTTAAATAGTATAGGTCTACCATTTACAAGCAATCGTCCATCCTTTAATTCGGTAGTTCTAAAACCTATTTTATGACTAACACACTCTAGCACTTGACCATTAGCATCATATAATAATAAAGAGAGGGTATACAAATTAGGAACTTCAGCAGACCAAGGTTTAACTAAAGGAATCTCTGAAAGGATATTGAATATGTAGTCTTCATTTTCCTTAATCGTAATGTCCTTACTATTGTCAAAAACAGTCGTTTGATGGTCATACAGTTTTACTTGTAATTTTCCAGTCTTTGGAACGCCTTTGTTTTTTAAAGTGACATCTAAATCGAGGATTCCATTGATATAACTTTTATCTAACATGGACTTGGCAAAGAAGTCGTGAATCATAAAAGGAGACCTAGCATGTAAGTAAACATCTCTTTCAATACCCGCTAATCTCCAGAAATCTTGATCTTCGATATAACTAGCATCAGAAAATTGATAAACTTCAACAGCGAGTTCGTTAGCTCCTTCTTTAAGGTATTTTGTAATATTAAATTCAGCCGGTAGTTTACTCCCTTGGCTATAGCCCACTTTTTGCCCATTGATCCAAACGTAAAAAGCAGATTTTACAGCGCCAAAATTTAAATAGACTTCTTTCTTTGACCAATTTTCGGGGATATTAAAGCTTCTTTTATATTGCCCGACAGGATTATAGTCTTCAGGAACATAAGGGGCATTTTTAGGAAAAGGATAAGTAATATTACAATAATGTGCATATCCATAACCATGCATTTGCCAGTTAGAGGGGACAGGAATAGAAGCCCATGTAGCGCTATCATATTCGGTATTAAAAAAATCGTTTATTTTCTCCGCAGGGTTTTTAGACCAATTAAATTTCCAGGAACCATTAAGATCCATTAAATAAGGAGAATTCCCTTCGTTTTTCAATGCTTTTTCTTCGGTATCATACGTAATAAAATGCGCGTGGGCATCTTCTTTATGAACACCAATCATTAAAGGATTTTGCCAATCTTTTTGAGAAAATATAGAACATGAAGTACATATTATTAAAAAGAAGAGGGTGTTTATTACTCTCATAAAGCGGTTTGTTTAGATCGAACTAATATATGCTAATTTGTTGATGTTTTCTTTTTTCAGAAAGATAAGAAGGCTTAAAAGTTCTGTATTTTGATAGATGAATAAACGAAAACGTTTTCGCTTATCGAGTAAGTGGAAATTAGCATTAATTTAGTTTTCGGATTTAATATTGGTGGGTAACACTATTTAGATGTAATTAATTCTGAATAGTTTGATTTAGTAACAACTAAAATCCCCTATTAATATGAAAACAACTAAATTATTTTTGTGGTTGATGGCTTTGGTGAGCCTAACCACACAAGCTCAATTAGATTTCGGAGGAACACCACTTCCTTCTAGATTAGGTAACGCCAGTAACTGGCAATTACAGACAAATGTTTCGGATGATTTTAATTATACTTTTAATCCGACAACAACAAATGCAGATTTTGGTCCTCCAGGCCAAAACAAATGGAATAATTTCTTTCATAATGGTTTCGAAGGGCCAGGAGCTACCAATTGGGAACGGAATCATTGTTCTGTTGCTGGAGGTAACTTAAACATATGGGCATCTCGTCGCTTTTTTAACAACAATACAAGTACACCTTACACGAAAAGTTTCGATTTTGGAGGACAAAATATCACGAGACCAGAAACTTTAGCAGGGTGTATTACTTCTAAGCAACGTGTAATCTACCCTGTTTTTGTGGAAGCTCGTGTAAAGATTATGAATTCTTCATTGGCCTCTGATATTTGGTTATTAAGTCCCGATGATAAAGAAGAAATTGATATCATCGAAGCTTATGGTGGTGCTGGTAGTGATGGTAGAAACCAATTTTTTGCAGAGAGAATTCACTTAAGTCATCACGTATTTATTAGACCTCCAAATTTTAGAGATTATCAGCCTAGTGATTTCAATAGCTGGTATAGACAAAGTAATGTAAGTACTTGGGGAGGAAGAACTGTTCGTATCGGTGTGTACTGGAAATCTCCAACAATACTAGAATATTATATTGATGGTCAGGTAGTGCGTATTTTAGATAATGACGCAATAGCTTCTAAATTAGTAGACGGTCGTTGGGAGTATACCTACCCTGCAGGAGTAACTAGCACTGGACAAGATGGACAATTAAACAGAGGTGCAGATGGTTTTCAAGCGATGACAAGAAGCGGAGGTATAGCAGGTAGCTTTTCACAAAGCAGATTAAATACTGCAAAGAATGCTTCTAATATTAGTGTGATAGATCCATTCAATTATTTGAACAACGGCAGGCGTTTTACACGTCAAATGGATATCATTATCAATGTAGAAGATCAAAGCTGGCAAGCAGAAGCTAATCGCTCTCCAAATAATACAGAAATCCAAAACTTTAATAACAATAACATGTTAGTAGATTGGATTCGTGTATATAAGCCAAACGGAAACGGCGGAGGAAACGCTGGAGGAGGGAATACCGGCGGAGGAAACTCAGGAACTACTTGTGATACCGCTCCAGATTATAATGGTGACGCTAATAGTTATTCACCAGGTGAACGTGTTGTAAATACTTCAGATAATAACCTTTATGAACGTACAGCTACGGGTTGGAATTTAATTGAAAATTGTGGATCAAACGGTGGTGGAAATACTGGCGGTGGAAATAATGGAGATTTAGCTTTAGGAAAAAACACATTCCAGTCGAGTACTTATCAAGGAAACAATAACAATTTTGGAGCTGGAAGAGTAGTTGATGGTAATGATAGTACGTTTAACCACACCAACAGACAGCAAGGAGCTTGGTGGGAAGTAGATTTAGGTTCAACAGAAAATATCGGACAGGTTAGGATTTGGAATAGAGGAAACTGTTGTCAAAACCGTCTAAATAATTTTGATATTATAGTGTATAACCAACGCGGTGGAAATGTTGTTAGAACAGTTACTGTAAATGGTTCTCCTTCTGTAAATGGAACGGACTATAATGTAAATGCAACAGGTCGAGTGGTTAGAGTCCAGTTGAGGGGCAATAATTTCTTACATATGGATCAAGTAAGTGTTTTTGCTGGTTCAGGTGGCGGAAATACTGGTGGAGCAGTAACCTGTAGTAATGCTCCTCAATTCAATGGAGATGCTAACAGTTACTCTGCGGGAGAGCGTGTAATTAACGGAGGTATATTGTATGAGAAGAGAGCAGATGGTGGCTGGAACTTGGTGCAAAACTGTAATGGAAATAAAGAAATACAATCGCTATCTGTGGAAGAACTGGGAGTTAATATATATCCAAACCCTGCAGTAGCAGGAGATAGTGTAACTGTTTCTGGGGCAGAAGGAAGCGTTTTAGTTTCCGATTTTACAGGGAAAATAGTTATGACGGTTCAAGGAAATAACGGAAAAGCCTCGATAAATACTTCGGGCTTAGCAACAGGAATTTATTTTATAACAACTAATCAAGAAACTCAAAAGCTCATTGTAAAGTAAATTCTATATAAAATCATAATAGAATTAATTGTTGTGGTAAAGACCTCTTTTTTAAGGAGGTCTTTTTTTGTGATGTTACGTTAAGTTAGAAAGTGGTATTACACGAAATTTTTATTAGTAAATCGTGCTATGTATTAAAAGAAACAGGGGTAATCACAATATTTGTGATTACCCCTGTTAGGTAAAAAAGAAACTAACAAATATTATTTATTAGCCTCGTATAATGCATTTACAGCATCCCAGTTGATTACGCTAAAGAAAGCCTCTAGGTAATCTGGTCTTCTGTTTTGGTAGTTTAAGTAGTAAGCATGTTCCCAAACATCTACTCCTAATACAGGAATTCCACCGCATCCAATTTCTGGCATTAATGGATTGTCTTGATTAGCCGTAGCACAAACTTCAACTTTTCCTCCTTTATGAACACATAACCATGCCCATCCAGATCCAAATTGTGTAGCTGCTGCATTTTTAAATGCTGTTTTGAAGGCATCGAAAGACCCATAAGCTTCGTTAATAGCGTTAGCTACAGCTCCAGAAGGAGTACCTCCTGCATTAGGTCCCATAACATTCCAGAATAACCTGTGGTTGTAAAAACCTCCACCATTATTACGAACTGCTTTGTTATTTAAGTCCAATCCAGTTAGAATATCTTCAATAGATTTTCCAGCTAAATCAGTTCCTTCAATAGCACCATTTAATTTGCTAGTGTATCCTGCGTGGTGCTTACTATGGTGGATTTCCATAGTACGCGCATCAATATGTGGTTCTAAAGCATCGTAAGCGTACGATAAACTTGGTAATTCGAATGCCATGATTGTAAATTTTATATTTAATTATACCCAAAAGTAAGCAATATACCTTTTAATAAAAACATTAGGAAGCGAGGAATTCATCAAAAAATGGATTAGCTTTCGTTAAAATTTAGCTAAAGGAATGTCTTCAAAAGCCTTAACGATATACGATGCCGCAGCTGGTGCAGGGAAAACATACACCTTGGTAAAAAACTACCTTATAAAGGTACTTGGGAGTAAGAGTAATAATAGATACAAGCAAATTTTGGCGATTACTTTTACAAACAAGGCAGTTTCAGAAATGAAAGAGCGAATTCTGTCTACATTATTTGCTTTTTCAATACAAGATATTTCTTCCGATAATTCGATGTTTGATGAAATTAAACAAACGTTAAATATAGATGCAACAACGCTTAAAGAACGTTCGTTAGAAGTACTCAATTTTATACTACATAATTATACGGCTTTTAGTGTACAGACAATAGATAAGTTCACTCAATCTATTATAAGAACATTTGCTTTTGACCTCAATCTCTCCAATTCTTTTGAAGTACAGCTTGACCAAAAAATAATATTAGAGGAGGCTGTAGATCAATTGCTCATGGAAGTAGGTAAAGATCAAAAAGTAACCACTGTAGTTTTAGAATACGTATCACAGCAAATAGAAGATGATAAGAGTTGGGATATCAAGCAGCTGCTTTTTGATTTAGGAATGATTCTTTTTCGAGAGGGAGACCAAAAACAAGTAGAGTCGCTTTCTAAAGTATCTAGTGAAACATTATTTAGTCTAAATGACACATATCAAAAACTGAAGGAAAAAAATCAGCGTGCAATCAAGAAAAGCGCTTTAGAACTTTTAGATAAAATTCAAGAAGAAGCCGTCATTGATGATTTTTCCAGAGGGACATTACCGAGGTATTTTAAAAAGTTATCAGAAGAAGGGACTTTCCCTTTAAGAGACTTTATTTTAAAAGATATCGCCGAAGTAGTGCTCTATGCAAAGAGCAAAGACGATTTAATAAAAGCTAAAATAGATGGATTAAGGCCAGAAATAGAAGCAGTTTTTAATGCAACCAAAGCTTTAATTTTTGAAAATAAATGCATTGAAGGCATTATAAAAAACCTTCCAGCGATGTCATTGCTTAATTTCTTAAGCAAGAAAATAGACCATCTGAAAAAGGAAAAGAATCAAGTTTTAATTTCTGAATTCAATACACTAATTGCACAAAACATCAAAGATCAACCAACTCCTTTTATTTATGAAAGATTGGGTGAGAAGTATAAAGAATTTTTTATCGATGAATTTCAAGATACTTCGGAAGTACAATGGGATAATCTAATTCCTTTAATAGACAATGCGTTGTCTTCGTACATCGAGAATACCGAACAAACAGGTACTGCTACCTTGGTTGGAGATGCAAAACAATCCATTTATCGATGGAGAGGAGGAAAAGCAGAGCAATTTATAGAACTCTCATTAGGCTATACTCCGTTTTCCAATTCAGAGAAAGAGCTTTTGCTACTAGATACTAATTATAGAAGCTATTCAGAAATCATCACGTTTAACAACGATTTCTTTACGTATTTATCTGATTTCATAACTAAAGACCAATACAAAGAATTATATCGAAAGGGAAATCAACAAAAGACAAATCCTAAAAAAGGAGGCTATATTTCTTTTGAATGCTTCGCAGCAAAGACCAAGGCAGAAAAGGATGAAGTTTATCCTGAAGCTGTCAAATGTTATATAGACGAAGCCCTTGAGGATGGTTTTTCATATAGTGATATAGCTATTCTGGTACGGAAAAATAGTGAAGCCGTAACGATCTCTAATTTCTTGATAACAGAAAATATTCCAGTGATTTCATCTGAAAGCTTACTGGTAAAAAACGCTGATGAGGTTCGGTTGTTGGAATCTGTATTGCAGTACATTTCAGATCCAGATGATGGTATGTTAAGATTACGTTTGATCAATACTTTATTCGTAGTACGAAAAGAAACTATAGGTCATGAGTTTTTAAAGGAGTTATTAGAAATCGATAATCGAAGCTTTGAAAAAAATCTATTAGAGAAATTCGAAATTCGATTACCACAACTATTTTCGAATAACCGTTCAGTATTTAGCTTGATAGAAGAGCTATGTGAAATCTTTAAATTGAATATATCAGTTTCTTCAAACCTTCAGTTTTTTATGGATTTTGCGTTTGATTTTTCAAATACTAGTAATGGAAGTTTGCAACAGTTCATAGATTTCTGGGATTCAAAAAAAGATACACTTAGTATAATTACTTCCGAAGAGCAAGAAGGAGTTCAAATAATGACTATTCATAAATCTAAAGGATTAGAATTCCCGATTGTAATACTTCCTTTTTTAGAAGATGCTCTTTATGCTTTTAAAGCGAAAAACATTTGGATTAAAAATTTAAAAGAAGATTCAGAGATAGACCAACTGTATTGGAGCTTCAATAGGAAAGTGTTCGAATACTATAATACATCTTTGGTGGAAAATGCTGATGAGGTATTGGCTTCGGAAGAATTAGATACTCTTAATGTTTTATATGTTGCTTTTACTAGGGCAGTTAGGAGGCTTTATTTGTTGGGAGATAAAACGAAAGCGAGTGTAGCTTTAGAAAAAGGAAATATAATCTCTTTTGTAGCTGACTTTTTCAAAGCAAAAAGTATTTGTATTGAAGAAGATAGATACTGTATTGGGGAGAGAATGTCTAATGATAAGGATTTGAAAACAAGAATTACTACGCCTATAAATGATTTTCTCTACAGAAAAATAGATCATCTAAACACTAGTGCGTCTTTGTCGAATCACAATCAAAAATCGGAAGCAGTAGAAAAGGGAGAACTAATACATCTGATATTATCGAGAGTTTTTGACCGTGCTGATGTAAGCAAAGTTTTAGAAAATATTGAGGAATCTAAGCTTATGAATAATGAAGATATAGATTTACTTAAAGCGCAGATTTTAGAGTTGATAAATCATTCAGAATTTAGTTCGTTTTTTAATCAAAAAAATAGGATCTATAATGAGCGAGATTTTTATTTAGAAGGAACACTTTTAAGACCAGATAGAATAGAGATATCTCCTAGTGGAGAAGCCATGATTTTAGATTACAAAACAGGTGCTCCGCAGAAAAAATATCATGAACAATTGTCAAATTATTTAAGATTAGTATCCAAATTAGGTTATAAAAATGTTAAGAAATACTTAGTTTATTTTGATCAAGCGTTGAAAATAATAGAGGTATAGTGTGTATTTCGCAGAAAAACTGCTAATTATAGCGAATTTTTGTACAAATCCTAAAATAGTTTTTGTTAGTTTCACTTATCCTATTACATTTGTTGGAGATAACTCTAATAAAATCATTAATAATATGAAGAAACTAATTAAATCATTGCTAGTAGTAGCTGCTGCTTTGACAGCTAGTTCAGCAATTGCTCAAAGTGAGACTTATCCTTGGGCTATTAAAATTGGGGCAAACGCAGTAGATTTCGTACCTGAATCAGCGCCATTTTCTGATGCTAGATTAATCAATCCTAGTTATTTTAACGATAACATTATCCCTTCAATTTCTGAGATATCTGTTAGCAGATATATCAAGAATGGTTTTAGTGCAACGTTAGGAGGGAGCATTAATAAAATAGGAGAGTATGGAAACTTTGATCCTGTAAGATCTGTTGCAGTTGATGATTGGTCATATTTTGCTATTGAAGGATCATTGAACTATGATGTACGTCAATTGAAAGATTCTTGGAAAAGTGGATGGTTTGCACCATATGCTGGTATTGGGCTAGGTTACCACTGGATCGAGGATGATGGAGCGTTTTCTGGTAACTTATCTGGAGGTTTAGATTTTTGGATTACTGAAAACTTTGCTATCTACGTAGAGACTACATATAAAGGTGTAATCGGAGAATATGGAGATTCTGATGGAAATATAGTAGTAGATAATGCATCTATACAATCTTCTCATTTACAGCATTCAGCAGGTGTTAAGTTTGCTTTCGGAGGTACTGATACTGACGGAGACGGAATTAACGATAAAAAAGATGAGTGTCCTGATACTCCAGGTTTAGAGCAATTTAACGGTTGTCCTGATTCTGATTTAGACGGAATTAAAGATTCTGAAGATAACTGTCCAAACGAAGTAGGTAAGCCAGAAAATGGTGGATGTCCTGATTCTGATGGAGATGGTATAGTAGATCGTGATGATGCATGTCCTAATGTTGCTGGTGAAGCTGCATTAAAAGGATGTCCTGATTCTGACGGAGATGGTGTTGCTAACAATATCGATAACTGTCCAAACGTAGCCGGACCTGCTGCAAACAACGGGTGTCCTTACAAAGATTCTGATAACGATGGTGTATTAGATAAGGATGATAAGTGTGTTAACGTACCAGGTGTTAAAGCTAATAATGGTTGTCCAGAAGTTAAAGTTGTAACTAAGGAGATTCAAAAGACTTTAAATGACTATGCTAAGACAATCTTATTTGATTCTGGTAGATCAACTATTAAGACACAATCTGAAGTAGTATTGGATGATATCGTAGCGATTTTAAAGGAATATCCTAAAGCTCGTTTCACAATCGACGGTCATACTGATAGTGTTGGTGGAGCAGCTGGAAACCAAAGATTATCTGAGTCAAGAGCGTCAGCTGTTAAGGCTTATTTAATCGGACACGGTATTTCTCAATCTAACCTAAGCTCTAGAGGATTCGGAGAAGCATCTCCAATCGCTGATAACAATACTAAAGCAGGTAGAAAGTTAAACAGACGTGTTGAAATTAACTTAATCAAGTAATTAGAATCTATCTGATTTAGAGTTATATTACAGCTAAAGCCATCCGCAATGCGGATGGCTTTTTTTTGTTTTTTATTTAGAGAGGAATTCTAATATATTGTGTTTGGTTTTAGAGGTGAAGAAAAGTTGTGAGCAAGTACAGTTACCGTTATTTCCGCGGAGGTGGAAATCTCCTCAACTAAATATGGTGTTTCCAATTTAAAATAATGATTTACAATTCCAAGTGAAGGAGACTCCACTACATTTTTTTTCACTACCGATAGCCATAGGACTATGGAGTGCGGTGCAAAGTAAAAGCATATTTTACAAGTTTTTGGCTTGATCTGTGAAGGTATATAGGGTAGTATCTATGGTGATTTGCTAGGTAGAGGGAGTTTGTTAATACTAGGTGTATTACTACCGTGCTTTAGGGGAGTTTTATGAAGCAAGTCATTCTGCTGCACAGCCAACTTTTTCTTTTGTAAGAAGAGAAAACTAGCAGAAGTATCGGGTTAATAGTAAGGTTCCTTCCTCGATTAGATATTATGCTTAATTGGTGTTATACGATTTGCGAACAAAAATTTCGCAGATACCTTGTTTCTTTTTCTACTATTCTTGCGTTAAAAAATAAAACAATAGCAAATGCTATTCTTTGATTTTTCGCCTTAGTCTAGCGAAAAATAAATCAATCTATTGATACGAAATTCTTATCCGAAAATCGTATTATTTCATATAAATGTCTCGAGGGATTGCCCCGAGGTAGTTTACGCTGTGGTAATTATTAAAAAAAATAACTGTGTTTTAATAAATAGTAGGAGTCCTATATAACTTTAAAATCGCCACATCCAAGAATTGTTTTCTTTTTCAAGCTTTTTTTCTATGGTGTCTTCTAGAAAAGAGAAAAGGTCATAATTAAGTGTTTTTTCAAGTTGATCGATTGATATCGAATATTCCTTAAGATTGCTTAAACCTTTTTTATGAGGAAACAAGAAAGCTATCGCTTTAGGTTCGCCTCTTCCGTATTTTAAAACAGCCTTAAAAAAATGTGTTGGAACAGTTACTTTTTCACTCCCGATACTTTTGTTAGCATTCTCGAAAATAGGCCCAGTTACGACAAATAACTGCTTGTCATTTTTTACCCAATACCTAATTTTTTGTTCCAGTTCATTCCAAATGCCTGCATTAAAATCATGAAGTTGAGGAGATATATTAGAAGTTAAAAAAGTCTCGTCATAAGCTTTTTTGCTAAACCGACGATCACCTGCAGGGCAATAATGTCCTCTGTCATAGCCAGATTTTTTGTAATTCCTCCAACTTGCAGCTTGAGTTTTGACTAGAGGGTCTATTTCAAAATAAGGCCTTTTAAAGTCATTCTTGGATAGGTGCTCTTTTTTTAGCTCATAGGCCACCCAAATAGGTTGTTCGTGCTTCTCGCTGTACATAAGATCGTAATAAGCGTGCTCAACTAATTCCCCTTTGGCTCCTGTTGGGAAATAATTAAAATCTTTATAAGAATTGGTTTCATTTTTTAGTCCTTCATAGTGATTTGTATCAAGTTGCTTTTCCCAAAAATAAAATCCGACACTTACTAGAGTTATTAAAATGGGGTATAAATATTTTCTCATAATTATTTTTTTACAGCTAACCAATCTCTTATTCCGTTGCCAAGTAGCATAAAAGACATTACTAAAGTCATAAGAGCAACCCCAGGGATTAATGCCATGTAAGCTTTGCCTAAGATAATATATGGGTAGTGGTCTTTTATCATAGAACCCCAGCTTGGTATTGGGGGTTGAGCGCCGATTCCTAAAAAGCTCAGTCCACTTTCAATAAGTATAGCGCTTGCGAAATTTGATGCGGCAATTACAATTACTGGAGAGAAGCTATTGGGTAGAATATGATAAAATAATCTTCTAAAGTGTGAAAACCCAAGTACTTTAGTAGCGGTAATGTATTGGTTTTCTTTTACGGACATTACCTGCCCCCTTACTACTCTGGCAACTTCTACCCACATGGTCAGCCCAACAGCTATGTAAACTTGAAGTAATCCTTTGCCTAATGCTAAAGTAATGGCTATTACTAATAATAATGTAGGAATTGACCAAAGTACATTCATCAGCCAAACCATAATGCTGTCTATCCATCCTCCAAAATAACCAGAAATAGCACCGATAATGATTCCGATAAATAATGATATAAAGACAGCTACAAAACCTATAGAAAAAGAAATTCTACTTCCTATGAGTAAGCGGCTTAACATATCTCGTCCATATTTATCGGTTCCTAACCAAAAAGTGGTATTTCGTGTGTATCTCCGACTTATCTTTTGAAAATCTGTAGTTTCGAAAGTAGATAGGGAAATGCGTTGAGCAGTAGAAATCTCTTGTTTGGGGTGCCTGAAAATGATTAGGTCAGTTGAATCGATTTTTAATGAATGGAAAGGGATTTCGGTATCACTAGATGGAGTTCCTTTAAAAAATCGAGAGATAAAGGAATAAGAGGTGTCAGATGTATTATTGTTGGGTACGATAAGCATTTTAGTGCTGTACCCTGGGGGTTTTGAATGAATAGAAAGGTGCATTTGGTTAGCATTTTGACTATGGTCAGGAGCTAACAAATAAGCAAACAAAGCAATTAATCCATAAAAGATAATCGTGCAAAAACTGACGACGCTCCAAAAATGTGATTTCCATTTTTGGAGCGCTGTACTTATGTTTCTTGATTTTTGGACTTTAGTCATGAACTTTATCCTCTCCAATAGCGCCAAGGTTGGCTTTATATTGTTCTGTTTCTATATCTTCTAAAACATTAATTGCTTCGTCTACATATACATCAGATTTAAGATTTTCATGCCAGCGACGTCTTTTTTCGCCAAGTACGGTATCTTCTTCAATTTTCACTAATTCGTATGGTAATGAATTGAAATCTAAGTTAGATTTGTATTCTTCTATTTTTTCGAAATACTTGATTTTTTTCTCGTTCTTATCAATATCATCTTTGTAATCAGAGTATTTAAGAGATATCTTTTTCATATCGCGACGTTGAGATAACCAACGTGCACTTTCATCGATCAAACCTATTTGAGAGTTTTTCTCCATGCGATCTTTACTTCTTTGAATGATATCTTCATATCCAATAAGACTATTCCAATGGCTATATTGCGCAGGAGCGATCTTATCGTAAGGTAAAGGGTTTTCTTGATCTTTTTCTCCAACATTGATATAGCTATATCTGTCTGGAACGACAACATCACTCTTAACACCTTCTAACTGAGTAGACCCTCCATTAATGCGATAAAACTTTGATGTCGTTACTTTAATTGCTCCTAGATCTCCATTATTATTACTTCGTAACCATCGGTTAAGGTCTATGATAGATTGAACGGTTCCTTTCCCGTAAGTTTGCTTACTTCCAATAACAATTCCTCTTTTGTAATCTTGTATTGCAGCAGCAAGAATTTCTGAAGCTGAAGCTGATAATTCGTTAACCATAATTACCAATGGTCCATCCCAGATCAAAGAAGGGTTTTTGTCATCAAGAACTTGTTTTCTAGCGCCTCTGCTTTTTACTTGTACTACAGGTCCTGTCTTAATAAAGAGACCAGCAACATCTACAGCAGCCTTTAAAGAGCCCCCTCCATTATTTCTAAGATCTATAACAAGACCATCAATCTTTTTTTCTTTTAGACGTTCAATTTCTTTTTCTACATCCGAAGCGGCATTTCGAGAATCATAATCCTCTGCATTGAAATAGAACTTAGGCAGATTAATCAATCCGTAAAATTTGTCCCCTTTTTCTATTAATGAGCTTTTAGCATAAGTTTCTTCTAACTCGACAACATCTCTAGTGATTACGATGTCATCGATAGATCCATCAACGCGGCGAAGCGTCAAGGTAACTTTAGTTCCTTTAGGTCCCTTAATTAAGCTTACGGCATCATCAAGTCTCATTCCTACAATGCTTACGGCCTCTTCTTCATCCTCTTGTTTTACTTTTAAGATAATATCACCTACTTCAACCTCTTCTCCTCGCCATGCTGGCCCTCCAGATATAACCGCTACAATTTTAATATTATCATTTTTCTTTTGTAAGCGAGCTCCAATTCCTTCAAGTTTTCCAGACATTGAAATGTCGAAACGATCTTTATCTTTTGGTGCAAAATAATAAGTGTGAGGGTCGTAGGTTTCAACGATTGCATTTATGTACAACGCAAACCAATCTTTTTCGTTTAATTCTTCAATGAAATCAAAGAACTCTCCGACAGAAGTTTCAGTAATTTTTCTAGATTCTTCTTCAATCTCGATGTTGCTAATTACTTTAGCCTTTGGATCTTTTTCTAGACTTTTTTCTTGTTCCTCTAGTTTGTCATAATAGGTGCTAAGAGTACTATATTTTAACCTTTTTGACCAACGGTCACGCATTTGCTTCTCATTTTCTACATAAGGCACATTGTCGTAATCTATATCTATAATGCCCTTTTCGCTAAAGTCAAATTTTTCAGTTAAGATATTTTCGTAGAGAGCTTTAGATTCTACTAAACGTTGTTGTAAACGTTCATAGGTTTGGTAAAAGAAATCCAACTCTTTATCTCTAATATAATCATCTAATTGATTTTTATGAGCACTAAATTCTTCTATATCCGATTTGTAGAAATAGCGTTTTTGTGGATCAAGTTGTTCCATATAAGCATCAAAAACTTCTTCAGAAAAAGCATCATTTAACACTCTAGCATCGAAGTGTGCTTTATCTAGCACAAAACTGATTAGATCAATTAATAATTTTTGACGCTCTTCATTGGACTTTTGTTTTGGAGTAAAACTGCAAGAAACCACACCAACCATAAGGCCAGTCATTAATATTACAAAACTCTTCTTCATAAAATTTGCAGGTAAATATTGGGTACTAATAAATCATCTTCTAAAGATACTTATTATTCATGGTAACGTTACATAAATAATAGAAATCAATAAATCAGTTTATATAAGCGATACCGAACTATTATCATAAGGTAAATATATAAAAAGTGATACCTTTATCCACCTAACTTCAAGAATAATGCCAACAAAAAAACCATTAATTCTAGTTACGAATGACGATGGGATCACCGCACCAGGTATTCGTACACTGATTTCTGTGATGAATGAAATAGGAGATGTACTGGTGGTAGCACCTGATAGTCCACAAAGTGCAAAAGGGCATGCAATTACCATTAGTGAAGCTTTATATTGCGACGAAATAGTAATAGATAAGGAAGCATCACAAAAAGAATATGCTTGTTCGGGAACTCCAGCAGACTGTGTAAAAATGGCTACTCACGAAATTTTAAAAAGAAAACCAGATTTATGTGTTAGTGGTATAAATCATGGTTCGAATGCAGCAATTAATGTCATTTATTCGGGAACTATGAGTGCAGCGGTCGAAGCAGGGATTGAAGGAATTCCTGCAATCGGTTTTTCCTTATTAGACTATAGTATGAATGCTGATTTTGAGCCTTGTAAACCTTTTATTAGAAAAATAGTTAGTCAGGTTTTAGAAAGGGGAACTCCTAAAGGAGCAGTACTTAATGTTAATTTCCCTAAGTTACCAGAAAAAGAAATTAAAGGAATTAAAATCTGTAGACAAGCAAATGCACATTGGGAAGAAGATTTTGATAAGCGAGAAAACCCATTGGGACGCACGTATTATTGGTTAACAGGGAAGTTTGTGAATGAAGATAAAGGAGAAGATACCGATGAATGGGCGTTAGCAAATGGATATGTTTCCGTGGTACCGACACAGTTTGATCTAACAGCACACCATTATATTCAAGAATTAAACTCTTGGGGATTAAATGAAAAATAGAGCTATAAAAAATATCATCGTAGGTTTTGTCGTAGGAATTATTACGACTGTTGTTGGAAGTGTTTTATGGATTCTTGGGTTTTCAAATTACAGTATTTCTGAAACGATAGATCTTGCCATAGAAGAAAATTTAATTGCTCCAATATTATCAGCCGGAGCATTGTTGAATTTAGTAGCATTCTTTGTCTTTTTGAAACAAAAGAAATCACATCAAGCAAGAGGTGTCATTTTTGCTACCCTATTAGTCGCTACTTTTGTACTGATTCAAAAGCTAAAATAAACTTGAGCAGATGAAATATTATATCCTAGCAGGAGAAGCATCTGGAGATTTGCATGGTAGTAATCTTATTAAAGAGATTAAAAAGAAAGACAGCCGTGCAGAGATTGTGTGTTGGGGAGGAGATCTAATGGAAGATGCAGGGGCTACTTTGGTATCGCATTACAAAGAGCGTGCTTTTATGGGCTTTTTTGAGGTGTTGAAAAATTTATTTAGAATTCTTAAACTCATTAAGTTTTGCAAAGAAGATATCGAGAATTTTCAGCCCGATGCACTAATTTTTATAGATAATTCGGGGTTTAATCTGCGCATAGCCAAATGGGCAAAACCCCTTGGTTTCAAAACGTTTTATTATATCAGTCCTCAGGTTTGGGCTTCTAGAGCAGGAAGGGTAAAGACCATAAAAGAAGTTGTCGATCATATGTTCGTTGTGCTTCCTTTTGTAAAAGATTTTTATGCTAAATATGATTATGAAGTTAATTATGTCGGGCATCCTTTGATTGATGCCGTACACTCGTATCAGCTTACAGATAAAACATTATTTAGGGAAGAGTTTGGCTTGACAGATCAACCCATTGTGGCCTTGCTTCCTGGTAGTAGAAAACAGGAAATCACTAATATGCTTAGTGTAATGTTGCAGTTAAATAATGTATATCCACAGTATCAATTTATAATAGCTGGAGCACCAAGCCAAGAAAAAGCATTTTATCAAGAATTAATAGGTGCCCAAGATGTCAAATTAATTAAGAATAGAACGTATGATATTCTTAATAATGCGGCATTTGCTTTAGTTACTTCTGGAACAGCAACATTAGAAACGGCATTATTTAAAGTACCTCAAGTGGTTTGTTATAAGGGGAGTGCTATTTCATATGCTATTGCCAAACGAATTGTGAAACTAGATTACATCTCTTTGGTGAATTTGGTGATGGATAAAGAAGTAGTCAAAGAATTAATTCAAGATGAATTCAATTATGGTCGTCTAAAAGAGGAATTTGGCAAGATCATTGAAAGTGAAAACAGGAAATGTATGCTTACAGCCTATGATCAATTGGAAGAAAGATTAGGAGGGGTAGGAGCAAGTGAAAAAACAGCACATCAAATTATTGAGATATTAAATTCATAATGAAAAGAATAGTATTTCTTATCTGCTTTTTGTTTTTTGGAATTGCAAGTTTTGCAGGTGTTCAGGGAACAAAAAAACCAAAGGGTAAAGCAAAAAAAGTCATTCAGACAGCACAAACTTTTTTAGGAACACGCCACCAAATGGGGGGGCTTTCCAAATCGGGGATTGATTGCTCGGGTTTGGTGTACACGGCATTCAAGAAAAATAGAATTAAGCTTCCTAGGACGTCTCGCGAAATGTCTAAAAGGGGGAAAAAAATTAAAGCAAGAAAGGCAGAACCTGGTGACTTGATTTTCTTTGCTACAGGCCGTAGTAGAAAAATTAATCATGTAGGTATTATTACAGATGTGTCGAGAAAAGGAATCACATTTATCCATGCGTCAACATCGAAAGGAGTTATTTATTCTAAATTAACAAGTAGTTATTGGGGAAAAAGACTACGTTTAATTACGAGAGTACTCTAAAATTTAGGCTTCCTTTTGTTTAAAAAAGCATCAACACCTTCTTTAAAGTCAGGTGTTTGAAAACAATTACCAAAGCTTCTTTTTTCAATCTCATAGCCTTCTTTATTAAAGCTATGGTTGATTGCTTTCATTGCTTGTGCTAGTGCATTTGGCGAATTTTTAGAGAGAGCCTCAACGATTTCAAAAGCTTTATCTAATAATGCCTCTTTAGGAACAACATCATTTACCAAACTGATATCATAAGCTTCTTCGGCATTTAACATTCGCGCTGTAAGAATTAAATCCATTGCGTGACTTTTACCAACAATATGAGGTAAACGTTGTGTGCCTCCATAACCAGGGATAAGCCCAAGGGAAACCTCTGGGAAGCCAAATTTAGCTCCCTCTACAGCAACGCGTAGATGACAAGCCAAAGCCAACTCTAGACCGCCGCCTAACGCATATCCATTGATCGCAGCAATGACAGGTTTGTCCATATTTTCAATGAAATCGAAAAGTAGAGACTGTCCTTCTTTAGCAAGTGCTTCCCCTTCTTCTGGGTTAAAATTAGAAAACTCTTTAATGTCTGCTCCAGCTACAAAAGCTTTATCTCCGCTACCAGTAATAACAACAGCTCTAACAGCTTTATCTTCATTAGCATACCTTAATACATGATTTAATTCCTCTATAAGTTCTTTGTTAAGAGCATTTAATTTTTTAGGCCTATTTATGGTAATTAGAACACATTGTTCTTTAGGTGTATATATTAAATTATGAAATTCCATAGGATTAAATTCAAGGTTCTTTAAATGTAAGAAAAAGTAAGTTGATGTTACCTTGTAATTGGTATTTCAACATTAAAGGTAGTGCCTAGATCAATCGTTGATGTAAAATCAATACTTCCTTCATAGGTTTCCAAAATACTTCGTACCATAGCTAATCCCAATCCCATCCCACTCGTTTTAGTGGTAAAATTAGGCTCGAAAATTTTATGTTTATTTTCATCTTTAATACCACTACCATTGTCTCGTATTTCGATAATGGCATAATTATTAGCTGTTTTGGTAGAAATAATTATTTGGGGTCTTCTGCTGTCTGGGATAGCCTGTAATGCATTTTTTACGAGGTTGGTAGTTACTCTTACTAACTGTACCTTATCAAAATTTATTTGAATAGGTAGCTTAGAAGGATTAAAGCTAACACCTTGTTCGGGGAAAATATCTACTACCGAATCTATTACGTCATTAAGATCCAGTATTTCATCTTTGCGATGCGGTAATTTCGCAAAATCAGAAAAGGCAGAAGCAATGGTACTCATAGTATCAATTTGTTGAATAAGTGTCTCACTATATTCCCCCAATTTTGATCGTATGTTCGGGTCTTCAGGATCAAATCTGCGTTCGAAGCTTTGAATGGTTAAGCGCATTGGAGTCAATGGGTTTTTAATCTCATGCGCAACCTGTCGTGCCATTTCTTTCCAAGCATTTTCGCGCTCACTTCTTGCTAATTTAACAGCACTAGCTTCTAATTGATCAATCATGCTATTGTATGCCGTTACAATGGTGCTAATCTCTTCACTAACATTATCAACGGTAATTTTTGTATTAGAAGTCCCTAATCGTGTTTCTTTAATTTTATTTGAAATAGCTTTCATTCTACTTGTAATAAAATTGGAAAGCACGAACGCCAAAATCATCGAAAGTACTAGCATCAATACATAAACCTCAGCTAAGTTTTTTATAAAGGCACGGATGTCTTTTTTAACTAGATCATCATTTTGAACATAGGGTAAGTTTAGAATAGCTAAAGGCTTGAATTTATTATCTGTGATATAAGTATATAGTGATTTGAAACGTTCGCCTTCATTTTCGTAACTCACTAAATGCGTTTTGTTTGTAGAGTCTTTAATTTGTGAAATTACATTTTTAGGGATTTGTTGTTCGAGAGTATCTTTAGAAAAACTTTCATTAGATTTCAATAATAATTTTCCATCTAAATCATAAATGATAAGCGGCATTCGATGAATTTCTGAAAGTTCATAAATACGACCATTCTCCTTAAAAATTAGAGGAATATTTTTAGTCTTAACAGGGTATGTAGTTCTACGAAGTATGTAATTGATATGTCTTTTGATAGACCGTTCTTTACGTTCTAAACGGCTTTGGTGATATAGTTCGGCTTCATTTTTATAACGATAAGCCGTGATGGTAGCGATGACAATAGCTGAAATCAATACCAAAAACATCATCGAGATGAATAACCGAATACGAAGTGAAAAAGGTTTTTTAAACAAAATTTAGATTTTTGAATATATCTAGTTCTGTAAAATTAAGTTTTATATGTGTAAAGTACTTACATTTGGGGCAAAACAAGAACTATGCGTAAATTCTTATTCATTGTATTATTAGCAATTTCGTCAATCTCATTTGCTCAAAAGAGCACTATCGTTCAATTAAAGGATGGTAAAAGTGTGTTATTAAAGCCCGATTATACATGGGAATACATTGATGTTGTACAGGAGAAAACAGATGAAGCTCCTATCGCTAAGAAAGAATTGACTGAGGAAGAAATTGAAGCCGCTAAACCTGCATTACCAACTTCGAAAGGTTGTGTTAAGGATGGTTTTGTAGAGCCTAAGCCTACAATGAGAGTTCAGTCTTATTTGAAAAGAGGAAAAGCAACAATAAAATATATCAAACGTCGTGTAGCGAAGGATAATAAATGTTCGGTTGATGATGTTACTTTATTGAGCTTTAGAGAAACAAAACAAAAGGGAACTTATACTTTTTGTGCCAATGGAAATACGGTACGTTATAAGAGGTTGAATTTCACCATTACGAAAAGAGTTAAAATTAATTTGTAAAATATTAATGAAGTACTTTCAATACCTAATTGTTTTGTCAAGTCTGTTTCTTTTCTTGGGCTTGACTTCATGTACCAAAGAAGAAGATAAAGGAGGTTGTGAAACTAGAACTATTACATTGCCTGATGGGAGCAGCATTGAGCAGCCGATACCAGGGACTTGTGATTTTTAGGATAAATAGAAGTAGCGTATAAAAAACGATAATTGGTTTTTATTTTTTGGTGTAAGCCAGTTTGAAGTATACCAAAAGCCCAGCACTAATTATAGTGATGATATTAGAAATAATAATGGGCATACTTTTTAGAGCAAATCCATAAATCAACCAGAGACACACCCCTATAAAAAACATAACCAACATGGGAAGCGAAAGACTTTCCGTCGATTTTGTTTTCCAAGTTTGGTATACTTGCGGAAGAAAAGAAGCGGTAGTTAGTACAGCTGCCACCGCTCCAATGATTTCTATAGTTGGGCTCATTAGCCTACGATATTTATGATTTTACCAGGAACGATGATTACCTTCTTAGGTTCGCGACCTTGTAATTGCTTTTGCGTTTTTTCATGAGCCATTACGGTCTTTTCGATATCTTCTTTAGACATGTCTAGAGGTAGTTCCAATTTAAAACGCATTTTGCCATTGAAAGAAACAGGGTATTCTTTACTGCTTTCTATTAAGTGTTTTTCCTCGAATAATGGATATTCTGCATATGTAATAGAACTTGAATTTCCCATTAAGTTCCATACTTCCTCGGCAATATGAGGTGCGTAAGGAGCAATTAAAATGGCTAAAGGTTCAAGAATCGCTTTGCTATGACATTTCTGCGCATTCAATTCGTTTACACAAATCATGAAAGTACTTACCGAAGTATTGAATGAGAAATTATCAATGTCTTCTGTTACTTTCTTGATTGTTTTATGGAGTGTTTTTAATGCATCTGCTGTTGGAGCGTCGTCATTAACTAATAACCCACTGTCATTAGCATACAATTTCCAGAATTTTTTAAGGAAGTTATGTACACCAGATATTCCTGCGGTGCTCCATGGTTTTGCTTGTTCTAAAGGCCCTAAGAACATTTCGTACAAACGAAGCGTATCAGCACCATATTCCTCGCAAATATCATCAGGGTTTACTACGTTGAATTTCGACTTCGACATCTTTTCAACCTCACGACCAGTGATGTATTTTCCAGAAAAAGAATTACTTTTTAAATTTTCAAAAGTTATGATTTCACTTTCTTCTGATATGAAAATAGCTTCTTTAAATTCTTTGTATTTTATGTCACTCAAGTATGAAAAAATATCAAGCTCATTAGTGATGCCTTTTAGATGATTAATATCAATAAGTGGCTTTTTAAATTCAAAATCAGAGAAAGCGATATTATTTTCTAAGTACTTAATTACTTCTTCTTTACTTAGGTTGGAAATTTTACTGTAAGATGAACCAAATAGCTTTTCAAAATATAATTTTGGTAGAATTGGGATTGATTTTTTTATTTTTTCAATTAGAAAAGTCTTTAAACTAGAATCTTCAAAGAAGTCATTGTTTACAATATTTTTTGAGATGAAGATTTTAAAATCTAATTCCAAAGGATCATAAATTTTTGTGTCACTTCCAGTTAGTAAATAAGGAATTCTTATGTGATGATAAGCACTTTCTCCCAAGATCATTCCTTGATTGATCATTTTTTGGAAAGGTTCTTCTACAGATAAATAATCGCGATCAAATAAAAACTTCGTCCAAAAACGGCTATATAATAAATGTCCAGTAGCGTGTTCACTTCCACCTAGATACAGATCTACATTTTTCCAATACTCTAAAGCCTGTTTAGAAGCAAAAGCTTGCTCATTTTGCGCATCCATATAACGGAATAAATACCATGAGCTTCCTGCCCAACCTGGCATGGTATTCAATTCTAAGGCAAAGATCGTTTCGTTATCTATTTTCGAATTATCAACAACACTATTTGTAGTAGTATCCCAAGCCCAAGTGGTAGCACGCCCTAATGGTGGAGCTCCATCTTCAGTTGGTAAATACTTTTCTACTTCAGGAAGATTGATAGGTAAATGTTCAGTAGCAATCAATTGCGGCATACCATCAGCATCGTAATAAATTGGGAAAGGTTCACCCCAATAACGTTGACGACTAAATACAGCATCACGCAAGCGGTAATTTGTCTTTCCAAATCCAGCACCTTGAGTCATTAAGGTTTTAATAACAATATTGGTGGCTTTCTTAGGGTTAAGGCCGTCTAAGAAATCTGAATTCGCAATGATGGCTTTGGTTTTGTCGGTATAAGCTTCTTCGCTGATATCAACATCTTTAAAAATATTGATGATCGGAATATCAAAATGCTTCGCAAAGTCGTAATCTCTTTGATCACCACAAGGTACTGCCATTACAGCTCCTGTTCCGTAGCTTGCCAATACGTAGTCTCCAATCCAGATAGGTACAGGCTTTTTAGAAAACGGATGTTCGGCATAAGCACCTGTAAATACTCCTGAAATCGTCTTAACATCCGCCATACGATCACGCTCACTTCTTTTTGAAGTTACTTGTATATATTCATCTACAGCATCTTTTCTGGCTGCTGTAGTTATTTTACTTACTAAAGGATGCTCTGGAGCAAGTGTCATAAAGGATACTCCAAAAATAGTATCGGGTCTTGTGGTAAAAACTTCGATGGTAGCATCGTGATCTACAACAGGGAAGTATACAGAAGCTCCTTTAGATTTTCCAATCCAATTACGTTGTGTTTCCTTGATGCTTTCTGTCCAATCTAATCCGTCTAAACCTTGAAGCATGCGCTCGGCATAAGCAGAAATACGCATACTCCATTGCGTCATTTTTTTACGAATAACGGGGTGGCTACCACGTTCAGAAAGACCATTTACAATTTCGTCGTTAGCAAGTACTGTTCCTAATTCTGGGCACCAGTTGACTTCTGTTTCCGCTAAAAATGTTAAACGATATTGTAATAAAATAGCTTGCTTTTCTTTGGGTGAAAATCCATTCCAAGCATCAGCATCAAAAGCTTCGATATCTTCGTCACAAACCGCTTTTACTTCAGTATTTCCAGAAGTTTCGAATAGAGCGACCAACGTATCAATACTTTCTGCTTTGTTAGTGCTTTTATTGTACCAAGAATTGAATAATTCTCCAAAAATCCATTGTGTCCATTTATAGTATTCAGGACTACTTGTGCGTACTTCTTTACTCCAATCGAAAGAGAAACCAACATTATCTAATTGATTTCTATAGCGGTTGATGTTAGTTTCAGTAGTAATCGCAGGATGTTGACCTGTCTGGATCGCATATTGTTCAGCAGGAAGTCCAAATGAATCATATCCCTGAGGATGTAAAACATTAAATCCTTTGTGTCTTTTATATCTAGCAAAAATATCACTAGCGATGTATCCTAGTGGGTGACCGACATGTAACCCTGCTCCAGAAGGGTATGGAAACATGTCTAGTACATAATATTTTGGTTTGTCACTATCACTCGATGCTTGAAAAGTTTGGTTCGTTGCCCAATGGTCTTGCCATTTCTTTTCAATAGCATTAAAATCATAATTCATGGTACGCATTTTTGGAAGCACAAATGTATTGTTTTTGTAAGACTTGTTACTTCTAGAATTTGGAAGATTAAAAGGTGCTTATTGGATTAATTGATCTTCAAAATAACAATAGTCAACTTATTTAAAAAGCTTTCAAATAATGTGGTCGTTGGATAATGTTATATATAAGATTTGTATATGGATAGAAAGTGTTTCATAAGCTTTGATTAATAACTTTTGTATTGTTTTTTTATTAAATGTTTAAAAATTTTAAATGTTAGATATCTAACACTTGAAAAGTCTTTGATGATATAGAATTGCGGGGATAATAGCTCGCATTAAATTAAATGGATAGTTATTAAATGTTTAAAAACTTATTCTATACCAACAAAAACACTATGAAAAAAAAACATGTATTAATTATGGCAAGCTTAGCTTTTTTAAGTTTAGTTTCTTGTCAAAAAGAAGAAAACGATACTATTGATAATACATCGAGTAGTACAGTGGCCGACAATAGTGAATTGTCTGTAGCCGCAGCTAATAAGCTTCAGCAATTAGGGTTTGATATTGAAAGCTTAGAGCGAAAAGAGTTAAAAACTAGAGGAGGCGAAGTTAAAGAAGGATGGCTAGGTGATGATATTGTAATCACTGATGAAGAATTAGAAGCCATTAAAATAGAAGCTTCTGAAGGAGAAGGAAATGAAAAGGCATTTATTAGAAATGGTATTATTAATACAAATCAAGGTTCGTCTTTTGGAGGAGTGCGATTTGTAAGTGTAGGTTTTGTTCCTTCTTTTCAGGATGTTGGTCAGGTAGTCCCGATACCACAAGCACAAAGAAGAGCATTAAGTCGAGCTGTAAACGCTATTAATAATATAGGCTTAAGAGTGTTTTTTGTAATTCAACCTGATGGTACGGGTAATGAGATTAATTTCCAAGGAGGTTTTGCCTCTTCAGGTTCTATAGAAGGTTTTGCTCCAATTCCAGTAAATGGAAATTTTGGATCAGGATTTGCCGATGCAACGGCACCTAACGAACAAGTTTTAGGGGCTGTTTATATACACGAGTTAATGCATAGTTTAGGGTATAGGCATTCCGATTTTAGAACAAGAGCTAGTTGTTCGTTTGTGAATAGACCAGAAATGGTTTTTGACGAAAATAGTATAGCTCCTATAGACGAGAACTTTGTACAGGGAACGACATTTAGTGGTAATTTCTTTGATTCTGTTTTAACATCTTGTTATATAGGTAATTTTAACCTTACTATAGAAGATGTAAATGCATTGAGATCTATTTACGGACGTTAATTTTTAAATACTAAATTATTATAGAATAAGTTTTATGAGGGTGTTTTAATTAAAACACCCTCATTTTTAGTTTAATGTAAAGTAAATGAATCTTCCATTTTTAAAATCAACATTAATTATCCTTATCTGCTTTCTTTGTATGGTTGGTAGGGTGTTTGCTGGTGTATCGTTTTCTGATAATGCAATGGTGACGCCTTATGCTTTTGGAGAGTTTGTGGAGGTGTCGGATAACCTAAAAAATAATGGTTTTTGGAAGATAGATCAACAAGGTTATATGATCTGGGAACATCAGATCTATTTCGAAGAGGCTACTTCCCTAACTTTTCTGTTCAGTGAATTTTATTTGCCAGAAAATGCAGTGCTTACTATTATGTCTATGCCATCGGGTGAGATGCAAGAATATACATTCAGAAATAATACGGCTTCCAAAGTATTTAGTACACTTCCATTTCAAGGAAATAAAGCGGTTCTAAAATATAAAGTGCCCATACAATATAAAGATCAAGCGAGGCTTCAATTTTGGAAAATAGTTAAAGGAAACGGGAATAAATCAAATATTGGATTAAAGACAAACTCGGGGAATGATTGTTTAGTGGATGCAGTATGTATTGCCGAAAATGAAACCATTGATGTTTTAAAGGAACGTTTGATTCATTCTGTAGTTCGTATTATGACAGGGAATACCTTTTGTACAGGGACATTAATTAATAATACGGCTAATGATGGAAGAATGTTATTGTTAACCGCAAATCATTGTTTGGAACAGTCTAATATTCCTCCGGAATTTTGGGTATTTGGCTTTAATTTTTTCAATGATGATGAGGTTTGTGGTGATCCAGATTTTGAAACCTTTAAAGAACTGCAATTTGCCAATGGAGCTAAATTACTTGCAAATAATCCAAATAGTGATTTTGCTTTGTTTGAAATTTTAGGAGATATTAATCCTAATTGGGATTTAGAATGGGCGGGTTGGTCTTTAAATGATGTAAATATAGATTTCAGTTTT
This sequence comes from uncultured Aquimarina sp., assembly GCA_947499005.1. GTDB lineage: Bacteria > Bacteroidota > Bacteroidia > Flavobacteriales > Flavobacteriaceae > Aquimarina. The sequence goes on along the minus strand of CANMML010000035.1, from coordinate 2,991 downwards.
TCTTTACATCATCCTTTAGGAGAGCCAACTAAAATTTCGATAGAGAATGATCAATTGGTTGAAGGGATAGAGGCTTTTTTTGGAACAGATATAGTTACCTGGAATATTTCTGAAAGAGGAAGTGGTTGGGAAACTGGAACAACTTTGCAGGGTTCATCGGGTGCAGCTTTGTTTAATCAAAAAGGACAAATTATAGGTCAATTAGCAGGAGGGGAAGCAGGGTGCAATAGTAGTTTAGATAATGATTTAGGTGATTTTTATTCTAAAATAGATCGTTCTTGGGATTTTGATTTACAGATCGATCGTTCCTTAAAATCATGGCTCGATCCAGAGGGGACAGGGGTAAAAGAAATGAATTCTCTAAGTAAAGAAACATCTCGACAAGGGGAGGGTATTTCGATTTTCCCAACTCCAGCCATCGATACGCTAATTTTGTCACCTTCAATACAAGGTAGTTATGCCGTGTATACAATGAATGGAGTTAGAATAATTTCAAATAATAATACTTTTATTAAAACGATTGATATTTCAACGTTATCAAGCGGAATTTATATACTGGAAATTATAAGTAAATCGGGATCAAAAACGATTCAAAAATTTATCAAAAACTAATTTGGTGACTGAGATATGGTGTAACATTTCAGTTCTTTCCTAAAGATTTTGTTGGTAAATCGGATTAAATGCCTTCAACAATTATAGCATTGGTTTTGGCTCCTTTTTTTCTAAGTTCACTCGCAGCGATATATGCTTCAGAATTTTTCCACTCATTTGCTAATTGAAAACTAGGGAATTTTATCATTACGATTCTTTTAGGAGACCAATCTCCATCAATAGTGCTTGATTCTCCTCCTCGAACAATAATTTCCCCTTGAATTTTTTTTATAATACTTAGAGCCACCTTTTTATAGTCTTCAAGCTTTTCTTTATCGAATACATCGATATCTAGTATTGCGTATGCTGGCATCTATTTGTTTTATTTAAAGTAGTTTACACCTTGATGCTACATCCAATAGCCTTTGTTTCTTTTACAGGAATTTCAGTTCCATCAAGTAAAGCATTTACAGCATCTTTTACATAATATTTGTCTACTTTTGCAGCGTCTTGGTAATTATTGTCTAAGGTGCCAATATACTTTACAATGAAGTCAGAAGCTGATTTTTCTAAGATATAGACATGTGGTGTTTTTGTAGCACCATACTGAGGAAAAATGTGTTGTCCTTCGTCTACTAAATACGGAAATGTAAACCCTTTTTCTTTAGCTCGAATTTTCATGTTCTCAAAATTATCTGATGGATATTTTGCTGGATTATTCGGGTTGATAGCAATCACAGGATACCCTTTAGATTTAAATTCTTTGTCTAAAGCGATAATTCGGTCTTCATAAGCCACTGAAAATGGACAATGATTACAAGTGAAAACTACAATAAAACCCTTTGCATCTTTGTAATCAGATAGAGAAACATAGGTGTCATCAATGTTTTTTAATTTAAAATCGGTAGCCTTATCGCCTATTTTGTAACCGTCTTCGTCACTGCTTTTAAAATTATTAATTACTGTAAATGCACTAATTGCAAATGCTAGTAAAGCAAGTAAGCCAAATTTATATGTCGTCTTCATAATCAAAATTGTTTTAGAGTATTTTGTAGTTTATTGTAATCGAAGCTTTCTTCGAAGAATAGTTTTTTGTTTTTATTATAAACCAATGTCGCAGGAATCGCGCCAGACCATTCAGGACTTACTTTGGGAATCCAAGTGTTAGTGTCTGGGTCACTCAATACAATTACTTCTGGTTGTAAGTTTCTCTTTTTTATAAAAGGAATCAATTGCTTTTCTATTTGATTAGGGAAATCTAGGCTAACCAATAGTAGTTTCTGTTTTTTTGAACCAATCTCAGCATGCATTTTTTCAAATGCGGGCAATTCTTCAACACAAGGCTTACACCAAGTAGCCCAAAAGTTAATGACATAGGTAGTATCATTTTGTTTTTCTAAATGATGAGCCAATTCTGAATAATCTAATACCTCAATAGTTGTTGTTTTGGAATTGACTATTTTCTCTTCTGCTTTTTGAGAAGGCTGTTTACACCCAATAATAAAAAGGATAAAAATATTTAGGTACGAGATCTTCATATTTAAAAGTACAGGATGATTTTCTTTTATTGAAATCAATTAACAAAAGATTAAATGTCTTAAAAATTATTATTATATTATTTGTAACGTTATATTTGTGCTCAAAATTTTAAAAGCATGAAAAAATTATTACTATTGGTTACTGGGTTAGGATTATTTACTGCTACTGTAGCTCAAGAAAAAGGAGATTTTGAGGTAGGAGGAAATATTGGAGTTAATTTCTCGAATATTGTTGTTAGTGGCAATAATATTGATGATCAAGCAGATTCAAAAACAGGTTTTAATATAGGAGCTACAGGGGAATATTATTTTTCTGATCGTTGGGGACTTAAGGCAAAGTTAATTTATGATCAAAAAGGATGGGCAGATAGCTTTGCCCAAAATCAAGAAACAGGAAATGTAGTTAGGGGAGATATGAAAGTTGATTATTTGACAATTCCTGTTATGGCAAACTGGCATTTTGGAAAACAAAGAAATTGGTACCTTAATTTTGGTTTTTATGGAGCATTCCTGTTGAAAGCAGAAGTAGAGGGAGTTGATACTTCGGAAGGGTTTAATAATTCAGATTTTGGATTAGCATTAGGTATTGGAGTAAAATTCCCAGTTTCAGATAATGCTAAACTATTTATAGAGTATGATGGTCAATCAGGATTTAGCAATATTGCTGGAGGAGAATCAGATTCTTCTATAACACTTCGTAATGGAAGAAGCGCATTTAATATTGGAGTGCTTTTCGATTTATAAAAAATAGACTAATATATTTTATGAAAAAGCCGCTTCTTAGCCTACCGTCTGGACACATCTTTAAAAAGCAACCAGCCTTGCATTATTGAGGCGAATTTTTGGAGTCCAATCCAGAAAG